>DHNT01000008.1 GCA_002410615.1 Acholeplasmataceae bacterium UBA5409 | reverse complement strand
GCGCTTTTAGGCGCTTTTATATATTAACATTATAAAAGCATCTTGTCAACAAGAATATATCAAGATTTATAGTAATAAACTTCATATAATTATTAGCTTGTCTAAAGCGACCTTTCTTATTCTATCTTAATTAAAAACTAAAGTCAACTAAAAAAACACTTTTTTTTATTTTTTTTATTTTCATCGCGCGTACGCGTATCATTATATAAAAATAAGATAAATTCTTTTTCTTTTACCAACTCCGATTCGTTGACTAAAATCCTAATCTGGCTTAAAATGATTATGGGAGAGATACTATGAGGAAAATAGATTTAAAAATAATTAAAGAGGCCGTCAAACTACTATTTGTTGATGCCGCTGAAAATATTAATGATGATTTGTTAGAATCCTTAAATAAAGCGTTTAACGATGAGTCATCCGAATTAGGTAAAAGTGTCCTACAACAAATCATTGATAATGACCTTCTCGCAAAAGAAAAACATGTTCCTATGTGTCAAGACACAGGTGTTTCAGTTGTTTTCATTGAAATGGGCAGTGAGGTATGGTTCGTCGGTGATCTTGAAGAAGCTGTTAATGAAGGGGTTAAAGAAGCTTATGTCAACCACTATTTAAGAAAATCAATGGTTAAACACCCTTTCAATCGAGTCAATACCAACGATAACACACCGGCCATCTTACACACCAAGATTGTGCCAGGAAACAAAATTAAAATATCTGTTGCCCCTAAAGGTGCTGGTAGTGAAAATATGAGTTTAGTTAAAATGTTGACACCTTCAGATGGGGTTGAAGGTGTTAAAAATCTTGTTTTAAAGACTATTTTTGAAAGTGGTGGAAAACCTTGTCCACCTTTAGTCGTTGGGATCGGGATTGGCGGTAACTTGGAAAAGTCTGCCCTACTCGCCAAAGAAGCTGTCATGCGTGATATATCTGATGAATCTGTAGATCCTATTAACCGCGGATTAGAAAAAGAATGGCTTGATGAAATTAATAAACTTGGGGTTGGCCCAATGGGCTTTGGTGGAACAGTAACCGCTTTGGCGGTTAAAATAAACACTTATCCTTGTCATGTTGCTAGTTTACCTGTCGCCATTAATATTCAGTGTCATGCCGCTAGGCATAAATCAATCGTTTTATAGGAGGCTATTATGGAAATTTATACACCTATTACCCAAGAAGTGATTCAAAATCTTCATATTGGTGATACCATTTACATTACTGGTATTATCTATACGGGTAGAGATCAAGCCCATAAAAAAGTCACAGAAATGCTAGAAAACGGTGAACCTTTACCTTTTACTCTTGAAACAAATGTTATCTATTACACAGGCCCGAGTCCGACTAAACCCGGTGATGTGGTTGGATCATCTGGTCCTACTTCTGGTTATCGTATGGATGCTTATGCAGAGGCATTTATTGATTTGGGGTTTAATGTCATGATTGGTAAAGGCCCAAGGAGTGATTCATTTAAATCTTTATTGCCTATTAAGCGTGCCATATACTTATCAGCAATTGGTGGGGCAGCTGCACTAATTAGTCAAACCATTAAAAAAAGTGAACTCATTGCTTTTCCTGAACTCGGTAGTGAAGCTATTTATCGTTATGAAGTTGAACGTTTTCCGGTGGTAGTTACTTATGATGTTCATGGTAAAGATTTACTCACTGAAGGTATTAATAAGTATAAAAGATAGTTGGTTTAATCAAAACACTTCTTTAAATGAAGTGTTTTATTTATTTATACTCCTTTTTAGATTAATTATGATTTAAGTTGATTAACTTGACACAATCACTTACTATAAACAATGTAGGCGGGGATGGTATGTTATTGTCTGATTTAAAAATTAATAACTGTATAAAAGTATCAAAAATAGCATCGGATGATTTAATCGTTAAGCATCGTTTAAATGATCTTGGTATAACTAAAGGGGTTGAAATAACCATTATTGGTTATGCACCACTTGGTGATCCAGTTAATATTCGTTTAAGAGGGTATAATCTTGCGATTGAAAAAAAATATCTAAATCTAATCCAAGGTGATCTAATATGAATATCGTATTAGTCGGTAATCAAAACAGTGGTAAAACAACTCTTTTTAATCGATTAACCGGTAATAATCAAAAGGTCGCAAACTTTCCTGGAGCGACAATAGACTTTAAAGAGGGTTCCATTTTAAATACTGATATGACCCTAGTTGATCTTCCAGGAATTACCTCACTAAGTCCTCATTCACCTGAACAAGAAATTACATTATCCTATATTCTAAATGAAGAGGTTGATTTAATCGTAAACGTGGTTGATATCACTTCTTTGGAAAGAAACCTTTATTTAACAACCCAATTACTAGGTCTAGATATTCCAATCCTTGTTGCCCTTAATATGTCTGATAAATTAAGGCATCAATCTACTCAAATACATACGAAAACGCTTGAAAAACGTTTTGGTGTTTCTTTTTTAAATATTAGCGCAACTAAAAATATGGGAATCACAGAATTAATCTGTAAAATCCAGACAAATGATTATTTATCAGGCAAAAGACCACCCATTTATCTGCCCCCTGTGGAACAAGAAATCAATCTTATTTCATCTTCATTGGATGTACCACATAAAAGATATTATGCTCTAAAGCTATTAGAGGATGCTAATCCGTTAACAGATGAAATAATTTCTTCCCAAAATAAACTTAAATCTTTATACGCTGAAGATTTGTATGAAGTGTTTGCTGAACAACGTTATAATTTAATATCAAAACTAATAACTTATGCTTCAAGTAGTATTTCCAAATATGAATTACGGACAGAAAAAATCGATAAAATACTCTTAAATAAATATTTATCGATTCCAATCTTTTTAATTATTATGCTAGTCATTTATAGTGTATCGGTTGGCTTTATTGGGACACTCAGTATTGATTTAATCTCAGAATGGATTCAATCATTCTCTAACTTTTTAAACAATATCCTTATAGATTTAGGGGCTAGCGCTTGGAGTAGAAGTTTATTAATCGATGGCGTCATTGCCGGCGCTGGCGTAATGATGAGTTTTGTTCCACAACTAGTGGTTTTGTTTTTATTCATTAACATTTTAGAATCTAGTGGTTACATGACGAGAATCGCTTTTCTATTTGATAAACTTTTCCGGAAATTCGGACTGTCTGGAAGAGCTTTGATTCCGTTTATCCTAGGAAGCGGTTGTTCAGTACCAGCCATATATTCCACAAAAACCATCGAGAATAAACAAGAACGTGATTTAACGATCATGTTAACACCAATGGTACCTTGTAGTGCTAAATTACCCATTATCACATTATTTGCATCCATGTTCTTTAGAACCAGTAGTGGATTTATTGTTTTTAGTTTATACTTGTTAGCGATTTTAGTGATCATTCTTTCAGCTGTGATTATCAAGTATTTCTTCAAAATTAAACCCTCAACTGGATTTTTATCAGAACTTCCAACCTATAAATTACCTAACACAAATTATTTATTTAAAGATGTGGCTGGGCAAACGTGGGATTTTATTAAAAATGCGACAACTATCATTGTCTTATCAAGTGTTATTGTCTGGGTTTTACTTTCCTTCAATTTTAATTTTGTTTATGGTGTCCCTATTGAAGAAAGCATATTAGCCTCTATTGGAAAGATACTTGCCTATCCATTTTACCCAATGTTGGGTGAACTATCATGGGCAAGCAGTGTCTCTGCTCTTCAAGGTTTAATTGCTAAAGAACAGGTTGTTAGTTCGATGCAAGTCATCGCAGGCGTATCCGGATCAGGTGATATTTTCACATCACCAATGTTCTCCTTCTTTACTACCGCAAGTGCCATCAGTTTCATGGCTTTCAACTTATTCAGTGCACCTTGTATTGCTTCAATCACAGCAATGCGAGCAGAATTAGGCAGTTTTAAAAAAGTAGCATTCGCCGTTCTGTTTCAAACTTTATTTGCCTATGTGTTAGCGGTTGTTATCTTTAATGTTTTAAGTTTAGGAGGGTTATGATGATTTTAATTGATATGATTATTTTACTGGTGGTATTGCTCATTCTAGGATTTATTATTTATTTTAAATTTATAAAAAAACAACCCCAAAAATCAAGTTGTCATTGTTATAAAGCAAAAAGTTGTTCAATCAAATTGGATGAACTTAAAAATATTATCAAAACTACATCAGAGATCAAAAAATAAAAGTAGGGTTTCCTACTTTTTTTATGCTAAATGATCAACAATCAAATCTAAAAATAGAGCTGCAATAAAGATATCTGCAGAACCGCCAAAACTCATGTTTTCTTTAACGCAAATATTGGTTACTTGACTAATTTGATCGATATTGAATGTTTTAATTGAACTAATTAAATCAACCATTTGTTCGTACTTAGTGATTGATCCAGCTCTTTTTAAAGCAACCGTATCATTTTTTAGTGAAATTATATGAATTAGAGTCATCATTAAAGCTTCTTGATCTCTATTTTTATATCGATTTAAGAAACTTAACGCTTCTAATACGGAAGGTATACCATAATACACTTCATGTCTAGCGGTATAAAATTTATATTCTTGAAAAGCTTTTATCCCAAAAGTATCCGCTTGTCCTTCTAATTCTTGTAGTATATTTGAAGTCATTTTTTGAATAATATTTATTAAATCTTGTGAGAACTTACTTTGGTGAAAAGCCCCTAAACTTGTCATAATAACCCCTAATAAAAAGATTGCCCCTTTATAGGTATTTATACCCTTGGTGTTTTTTAACATCGCTTCTTCAGCTTGTTTACCAATGTGTCTGACTCTATCAAAAGCAACCTTTAAATCATCTATCGAATAACCTACTTCATACATTTCAATTAAATAAGGGACAATCGTGAAAACAGATGACCTCATCATCTCATAACTCATATCTTGATGTGATCCATTTGAAGATTTAGTGACTAATCCAAATTTAGGTTCTAAATCTAATTCAAGAAGAAAAGATTTAACCAATACTTCTTCTAAAACTTGTTTAACATAATAATGAACGTTATCCTTAACGATCATCGTTAAATCAGCCGGATTGTGGGTTTGTTCTTTAATACAAACCCATGCCTCTTTTTCACAAATTAAACATTTTCTATTTGTTAATCCAAAATCACTTCTAGAAAGACTTTTATCCGAACAATGTATGTCATAGTCAACAAATCTACCCAAAGGATGCGTTTCTTCGATTTCAATAAAAGCTCTTTTTAAGCTATGTGGATTTTCTTTAATATGGGTATACAAACAATAAGGACCTTCAGGTGAATTAAAAACATTTAATCTTGCCTCAGGATATTTATTCAGTAAAATACTACTAAATATATGTAGTAAAATATACGCTTCATGAATCTCTTTTTCTTTTCCTGGAATATTCGCTTTTAAAGAAACTACAACCCGTTCTACTTTTAATAATGATTGAATTTGTTTTGCTTTTTTCTCTTTAGAATTTAAAACTGCTTCCAAGAAATCACCTGCTTATTTTTTGTAAAGATAATCGATAATAGAGCCATCTCTATATTCTATTATACCAATTACTTTATCCCCATGCTCTATTTTTACAGGCTTGCCAGTAATCCGATAACAAGTTTCTTGTAATTCTTGGATAGTCGACAATTTAATTTTATCCTTTAATTGGTTAATTAAATCAACCCGCTTCGGATTAATGGAAATACCTCTTTCCGTAACCAATATATCCACCGAATCTCCTGGGGTTGTTATCGTAGTAACTCTGTCTTTGATAATAGGCATTCTTGATTTCATCAGTTGGGTGGTTATGATCGTTACTTTTGCCCCATAAGCTGAGTCAGCATGTCCACCAGACCCCCCAAGAATGTAACCAAATGAATCAGTAGTCACATTAACATTATAGTCAACATCAATTTCAGTCGCTCCTAAAATAGTAAAATCCAAGTTATTTACCACTGGACTATCAAATGGATTAGCATACTTAGATGCAGACATCCCAATATGATTTTTATTTTCTCGGTAAGATCTAACTGCCTCTAAATCAAAACATTGTACATCATATAGTTGATCCATTTTATCTTCTTCTAACATTTTAACAAAATAGCCTGTGATCCCACCCGAAATAAAAGAACCTTTTATGTTTCTTTCTTTCATTATTTGGTAAACCTCACTAGCAACTGCTAAACTGACACCACCTGCGCCAGTTTGCATTGAAAAACCTGGTTTTATTAAACCCAGTAAGTCTAATATCTTTGTGGTATCTTTGGCAATTTTAATGCCTATTGGATCTTTTGTAATTTGAGTTGTTCCTGAAACAATGGCTGCTTGATCACCGATTGAATCTACTTTTAAAACATAATCAACATATTTTGCTTCTATTTCGGGATAAAAAACATCATCCACTAGATGATCTGTTACCACAACAACTTGCTTCGCATACATCATATCAGCAATCGAATAACCAACTGGTCCAAAAGCATTATTACCATATTTACCGTTTCCATTTCCGTTTTTATCTGCACATGATAACGCAATGAAAGCAACATCAATAACCATTTCTCCAGTTTCAATACTTCTAGCTCTTCCCCCGTGCGTCTGCATGATAATTTGATCTTTTAACATGCCTTGGCTGACTGCTCTAGCAACGGGTCCATTTAAATAAGAGGTAACTATCTTTGATATAGTCCCTTTTTTAATAGCCTTAATGATGGGCTCATGAACAGGAAATAGTGAAGACGCTGCTAAGGTGATATTAATAAGATTACGATTATCAAGATGCTCGATGATTTTGTTTAAAACAGCATCCCCGTTTCTTAAGTGGTGATGGAAAGAAATTGTCATATTATCTTTTAGTTTTAACTGATCTAAAACTTGATCGATGCTGAAAACTAGTTTATCTTGTATCACCGAATAAACAGGTTCAATTTTTTGGTAAGTGTCTTCCTTATAAGCCTCAGTTGTGGTGAAGTGTTTTTTAATCATTTGGCTCACCTAGTAAACCATACAATTTAGCTTGATTAATAATCTTTTGAGCTCTTGTAATAATCGGCGTATCGATCATTTTACCGTCAATACTAAAAGCCCCTTTAGTCTCTTTTTTTGCTTGTTTAAGTATTCTTTGCGCGAATAGAATATCTTCTTGTGAAGGCGAAAATAGTTCATTAATCATATCTATTTGCCTTGGGTGAATTGCCGCTTTACCGCTAAATCCCAGTTGTTTAGCCAATTTAACATCTTCTTTTAAGCCGTCTATGTCATTGACATCGGTAAAGGGGGTATCATAAGCTTCTATGTTATAGGCTTTAGCGGCAATAGAAATCATATTTCTCGCAAACAAAATTTCTTCGCCCTGTTTTGTTCTCTTAATGGACATATTCGTTGTATAATCTTCGGCGCCAAATAGTACCCCAATAACTCTATCCATTTTCACTATTTCTTTGACTTGTAATAAAGCATAGGGTGTTTCAATAATAGGAATTAATTGTATTTCTTTTTTAAGCTGTCGTGTTTGTTCTAATTCTTTAATTTGATTGGTAATATATTCAATTGCTCCGTGTGTCGCGTTTGGAATCATAAAAGCGTCAACATAATCATAACTTAAGGCTTCTAAGTCCATCTTTAAAAACGGTGTTTCCATCCCGTTAATTCTTACGATCACATGACAATTTAAAAGGTTTAACTGTTCTAAATAGGTTTTAACCAAATCTCTTGCTGCGTCTTTATGTTCCATTAGAACCGAATCTTCTAAATCAAAAATAACCGCATCTGCACCATATAAATCACTGTTTTGAATCATAGACGGGTTATTGCCTGGAATGAACAGTAAACTTCTACTCATCGCTATTTTCCAAACGTTTAAGTGCGGTAACTAAACGAGAAACTATCACAAAATCAACAGCCCCTTTATCTTCACATAAAACGTAGATATCTTTGATGTTTTGTCTTTCTAAAGTGTCTAATATTAAATTTTTAATATGATCACCATATAGTTCATAAACAATACTTTTTACTTCTATCGTGTTGCCTTGTTGTTTACGAACCGTTATCCTACAATCACAACTTTCAACTGATCCAGCTTGGCTTTCTTTCATACTTTCACTCCTTTTACATTTATTTTATTCTATTGGCTAACTTAATAGTTCGAACCATTTCGTTATAACAAATCATATAGCCTTCATCTACACCCATTCCAGGTTTAGCTAATATTTGTTTGGCTTCACATGCGACCGCAATTTGGGTTGTCACTTGAGTTGAGATATTGGTTTCATTACAAGTGCCTCCACAATATGCCCCAATGCCTTTTTCCTTACAATATAATAAGGCTTCGACTGTATTACTAACACTTCCTAAATCCGGTGTTTTAACTTGAATCATATGACCTGCCCTAACATCAGCAAATAGCTTAATATCTTCTAAGGTATTGCACCATTCATCAGCCACTAATTCTAAAGTAGAGCCTGATTCATCCAAACCTTTGGTTAGTTTTGCTAACATATTTAAGGTGTCTTCTTGATTCCCTAAATCGACTGGTCCTTCTATTCTTAATTGATAAGGTTTTGCTGTTTCTTCAAGTTTAAGTAAATATTTTAACATATTATCATAATCATTATTAAAAATAGTATCTAATGAACCATAGACATCTAAATGAAGAATTGGGGTATAAGACCCATTATGAAATTGCATAATTCGATGTTTTAACCAAATAATATAATCGACTAATTTTTCACCATTTTGGCCTACTTTTGTTTCAGCATTATTGAATAAACCATGAGAGATAACAGGCACACGTTTCATAATCATTTTATCGGTGTTGTTATATCTATCATCGCCTGATTGAGAGAATATATCTACTGGTTGATAATTAGGTACACGAATATCATATTCTTTTCTAATCACTTCTGCCATGGTTGTTTGATTTTTTAAAGCGGTCGCATGTAAAAAAGCTTGACTCAACCCGTAACGAATCGCTGTATGTAATCTTTTGTTCTGAATTAATAGATGGTCAAAATGTTCTGCGTTTCTTTTAAAACTATCAACATTTAAACCAATTAATAGGGGTCTTATTTCTTTTTCTAGAAAAGGAATATATTTGTCAGCTAAAAACAATTCATCTCTTCCGCCAACACCACTGTATTGAACTGCAGCACAGTCACCGATTGCGACTTGACCACTACTTAATATGAATTGAATAGAAACCGATTCACCTGCTTGTCTTATATTGGTAAATCCTTTTGTAACAGGTTTTCCAAATATAAAGTTCCCATCAACTTCTGCCAATCCTGATTTAATGGCCTTCTGGTCATCAAAGTAAAATCCCGTAAACCCTTTTGTAAAAACAACATCAACTATTTTCATATTTATTTCTCCTTTGTCCCTCTACCAACCAGTGATCCATTGGATACTGCGTAAATGTCATCAATCGTCATTTGAAAAGATATCTCTCTATTTTCAAATTGTGCACGTTCTTCTAATTTCTTTTTGTGAAACATTTTGATAGAATCATTCAAACCTAAATTCCCAAAATCCAAGATTCTAATACAGCCTTCATTATCTCTAGCTGGCATAATTTTACCTTGATTAAATTTTGAGGGTGCGAATGGGATATCTAAGATGCCCATTTCAAATGCCTTAACTGTACCAATCGCTAAGTCACCATCACCTAACCGGTAAACATGATACAAGATACTATCGACTTCTTTTTTAATTTGATTAATTTCATCGGTTAACGTATCATTATCTTCGTATTTTTGATCTTTTAACATTTTGGTGATATATTTAGAGATTCTAATCCCAGTAGCATTGGCATCTTTTGTTGGAACCCCCACCGATTCTAAAGGTGTTTTTGTTATCATCTTAGTCGCTTTCGCAAGTGCGGCAACGGTTGAACTAAAAGCGATTAATCCGGTTGCTTCTAATTCATCAGTAGGAAATCCACCCATCCACTGGTGAAAGACAGTCGTTACTAAAACATCTTGATAGCCGTATTTTCTTAAGTAGTAATTGGTTTGTTCTTCTAAAGCTCTCATTGCGGCCACATCTTGAATAATGTTGCCCCCCATTCCATAGCCAACTGTAATATTTTTTACCCCTTGTTCAGCCGCTAATAACGCTTCAATAATGGCCACTGAATTTGAGATACAAGGGGGTACTAATGTGCCTGTTAAAGGTCCATAGGGTTCTCTATTAATTGAGACACCATTTTCTTCATAAAAACCGACTAATCTATCACAATATTGCCAATAATAAATCGTATCTTCTAAACTAACATTTTTAGCATAAGGTAAGTTATAAGAAATACCCCCACCTTCATTTGAAGTCCATCCTGCTGCATGGATTATTTCCGATAACAATCTTGCATCAGGTGTTCCATGCCTTGCTTGAAGTGGGACATTAACACTATCTAATACCTCCATACAACCACCAACACCATAATTAATCGCCGGAAATCCGTTTAACATTGAACGGTTTTGAGCTTTACTTTCCTCTATTCCGTGTTCAACTTCTTCATATCGGTTTTGTCTCGTATAGGAATCAATTGTTGAAGGAAGAAAATCAGCACCGGCCGCTTCTAAAAACTGAAGTAATTCGATATGTTTATCTAAAAGCGCAACCCCTGCTCTTGGTTGAATCAGTGTCCTTCCATAGGTTTTTGCATCAGCTAATTTCTTCGCAAAATTCTTATGATCGGGAATACTTTTTAAGCGTTTAATTGCTTGATCTAAATTAAGTTTTTCATCAAAGCCTGTTTTCCAACCACTTAAGACTTCTTTTCTTACAGCTAAGAATTGTTCTAGTGGCCATTTTTTATTTTGTATCATCTGTTATCAGTTTGATCCTTTTCTTCATAATTTTTAAAGCCAACAGCGGATTGATGGTTGAAAGTAACCCCATGGCATATAATATATAGTCTGAATCAATATAATAAGAAGCATTCTTAGGCCTTAAATCAAAGATATCTTGGTATGTTGAAGATGCTTTCATTAAAATTTCTTTTTGATAGGATGAGTTAATAATTGGGCCACCTGTCCCAATAATAGAGGTCACACGCAATAAACTTTTACCGGTTTGATAATACACCATGCCTAAAGAGGTGTAGTAAGGTTCTAATTTTCCAGCATGTCTTTTAACACTTGCTTCGACACAACTTTCTGCCAGTGCTTTATCAACCAAATAATCTAGTTCAGTCTTAGGAACAAACTCCGGGTTCAAGAATCTTTTTCTTGCCTCTGTTTTTAAATCAATTCCTTTTTGCTTTAAGGCAAGAAGGGTTTCCTCATTAACTTGTTTAAATGCGCCTTCTGCTGAATATCTAACCCCTAAATCACCTTCAACTGTCCGTTTTTGATAGGGTTCAGTTAAACCTTTCATCATGACATCAATTCTTGTCGGATAACCAAAAGTCATGGAATAAACATCTGTCGTTGCCCCACCAACATCCACTAAAATAAGTTCACCTATTCCGGGCTCATCTAATAACCCGTGTGACAATAAATCACAAGCTCTTAAAACGGCTTCCGGTGTTGGTAAGATGACCTTACCCATTTTACGCTCAATCTTATTAATCCCTTTAGCAGAAACAATGCGCTTTAAAAAAATCTGATGGATTGTTTCTTTAGCGCCTTTCATATTTAGTATATTTAATTTACTCATTACATTTTCTGTAATGTAATACTCTATTCCGTTTTTGGAAAATATCTCTTCTGCATAACTATCTAAGGCTTTATTACCCGCATAAATAATCGGAATGGTTAGTTTAGCGTTGCCAAGTACTTCGATGTTATGTTGAACCATCTCCGTGTTACCGCCATCGGTTCCTCCAGACAATAAAATAATATCAATATTATTATTTTTAATTATATTAATATCTTCTTGGGTTAGTTTATATGAAAATACTAAGTCTACTTTTGCACCAGCTCCCATACAAGTTCTTTTACTTGCCTCTACGGTTAGTTCTGGTACTAATCCGATGGCTGCCATCTTCAATCCACCAGCTGCACTAGAACAAGCTATCATTTGATCAAAAGTAATTTTCTTTCCTAATTTAATATAAAGTTCATCTAGGGCATTTTCAAATCCGTCTCTTATGTCTTGCTCAACCGTTGAAAAGCTTTTAGATGTTCCTATAATGTCTTGTTTTTCTAGATCAACAGCACATAACTTTGTAAATGTTGAACCAAAATCAACCAGCAAGATATTCTGCATAGTTAAGCTCCTATATCCGCTTTGATTTGAGGAATGACGGTTTCAATCGGGGTTGAAGGTGGAAAAACACGATTGAATCCCATTTGTTTAAACCGTGCTTCAACTTCAGTAAAATCTTGTTTCCCCACAACAATATTTCCCCCTACATATAAAATTATATTATCTAAGCCAGATTCAATACATTTTTCACGCATCCCACGACAGTCCAATTCACCATGGCCATAGAGTGAAGAAATAAGTATCATACTAGCGCCTGATTCAATTGCGGCATTAATAAAGTCTTCTTGAGTGGATAAAACGCCTACATTAACCACATTAAAACCTTCTTTTGTTAATGTATAATCAATGATTTTGTTACCAACAGCGTGGACATCTGCCCCAATAACGCCAATCACAATTGTTTTCAAATAATCCCTCCTAAAAACTGAAAGCCCTTACAAGATTATTATAGTCCTAAAACAGATATTTTACAACCATTAAAAGGGATTTAAATTCGATTATTAAACGCCTTTAAAAAGAAAAAAAGCACGAATCAAATTGTGAATATAATTTGAACTGTGCTTTAAATTTATTTGCGAATTATTTCTTTAAAATCTGCCTTAAAGTTTAAATATCTTCCTAAGACAAAAAAGTAATCTGATAACCTGTTAATGTATTTTATGACAAGCGGGTTTATCTCAGTGCTGACCAATAAACGTTCTACTTTTCTGACTTGTGTTTTAATTAACTGTGCTTTTATACTTGAAGGTATTCCATCATAAGTAATAAAGTGCTTTAACTTTGGTAATTCTTCTTCCATTTGGTTAATTTTACTTTCTAAAAAAAGTACATCACTATCTAAAACGTCCAATTTTAAACTATTGTTAATATCGATAACAATCGTGGCAATTTTAAATAATACTGAATCAATCTGTTTTAAATCACTGATTAATGCTTCTGGAATATTGGATTGATTCAACTCAGCCATTCTTACTGCTAGTTCATCTAACTCACCAACAATTTGAATTAATAAATCATTCTTTAATACTCTTTTTCCAATCAGATCAGTTTCGCCTTGATCCCCTTTTTTAGTGTAAATTTTCATCAGAATAACCTCAACACATCATTAAATGTTATATAAACGAATAGCACCATCAATAAGATGAAAAATATGTTATTTACAATATTATCAACGTTTCTAGGGATTCTCTTTTTTGAGATTGCTTCAATTGAAATAAATAAGATTCTCCCACCATCTAAAGCAGGGATAGGCAATAAATTCATAATACCAATGTTCACGCTTAAGAAGGCAATGAAACCCAATAAAGCGATGAATCCTGCTTGAACATACATTCCAACAATGTTAAATATACCCACTGGTCCTGATAAATCGTTAACCCCGATTTGTTCGCTACCGCCAAACAACAAGCCTAATACTTGAATCACTTGCATAAAAGAATTTCCTGTGGCAGTAAATGGATAAGTTATCATGTGAATAAAGTCAAATCCATATTCTGGTGAAACACCAATTAAAACTTGATAAGCTTGTACCCCTTGGCTATTTAAGACTTTATGTTCCCATACTTGAATAAACTCTGTTTTTGGTTCCCCTTCTCTTAAGAAATCTACTCTTAACGAACCACCCTTTAACAAAGGCATAATATCTAATAGATCATCCCAATTATCAATCGGATAAGTTATCTCGTTATAGACTACTGATGTAATAACATCATTGGTTTGAAGAATATCTATGGTTTTACCAAATGAAGTGCCTATGATAGCGCCAGAATTACCCGTTTTAGCCCCTTGTTCTGTAAAGTTTGAAATACCTAATTGGTTAATATCAACCCTTAAATCTAGGGTGATATTTTCCACTGTACCACTTTCTTTTCTTTCAACACCAACGATAACTGCTTCAACACTGTCAAGATCATTAATCAAATCGCCTATTGATGTCCAGTTCGTAATGGTGATTCCATTAAGACTAACGATTTTATCACCCACATTAATTTGTTCAATTTGAGCTGGGGACCCGTTAACAAGACTGCCAACGACATTTGTATTTTGAGGTTTACCAGTAAACGCTGCAACGATTAAAAATAATAATAAAGCTAGTAAGAAATTCATCGCTGGTCCAGCGATTAAGGTTAATAACTTCGGAACATATTTTTTTGACTCAAAACATCTATCATAAGGTGCTATTTGTAATTCTTGTTTTACTGAAATTTTGTAAAAAGCATCCTCTAAGATATCATATCGTTCTAATTGTCCGTCAACATAACCCTCTAAAAATAACCCTGTTTTATGTTCATCATAGATTTCAAAATCAGAGACACGCATGGTTTTTTCTCGTTCTAATGACTTGTCCAAGATAATCTCTTTGATTTTGCCATCTTTAAAGTTTAAACCAACCGTCTGATCTTCTTTAACCATTTCCGTAGAAACCGCTTCACCTGCCATGGAAACAAAACCACCAATCGGAATTGCCCTTACGGCAAACACGGTTTCTTTACCTTTTTTCTTATAGATAGCTGGTCCCATCCCGATTGAATATTCAAAACATAAAATGTTTGCCTTTTTCGCAAATATTAAGTGTCCTAATTCATGAATGGCAATGATTAATCCTAAGGAAAAAACAAATGCCAATAAATTAATTATAAAATCCATATTTTTCTAAAACCTTCCTTTTTGTCGATTTATCCGTTTCTAAAATTTCATCTAAATTAGGATAAGTGATCTTACTATTAAAACTGTTTAACGCTTCTATGACGATGGTTTCAATCTCTAAAAATGAGATTTTACCTTCTAAAAACAATTGAACGGCAATTTCATTTGCAGCGTTCATCACAACCGGATAAAGTCCACCTTTGATCCCTGCTTTATAGGCTATTTCTAATAAAACATACCGTTTAAAATCGATTGGTTTAAAACTTAAATTCAGATTCGTTAAATCCAAAGGCTTAATCCCCGATGGATAATGATCTGGATAAGTTAAAGCATATAAAATGGGCATTCTCATATCGGGATTCGCTAATACCGCTTTAACCGATTCATCTTGATAGGTCACAAACCCATGAACAATTGATTCTTGATGTAATACCGTATAAATATCTTTGTAATCTAGATTAAACAGATGGTGCGCTTCAATGACTTCTAAACCTTTATTCATCATGGTGGCACTATCAATGGTTATTTTAGGCCCCATTGTCCAATTAGGATGATTCAAGGCTTCTTTAATGGTTACCTCTTTTAATTCATCTCTTGTTTTATTCCTAAATGATCCCCCACTTGCGGTAATGGTAATCGACTTAATTGATGCTTTATTTTCACCAATCATCGCATTTAAGATGGCATTATGCTCACTATCAATCGGGATCAGTTTTACTTGATACTTTTTTACAAGTTCATTTATTAAATCGCCTGCCATCACAAGCGTTTCTTTATTTGCTAAGGCAATATCTTTACCTGATTTGATTGCTTCAACCGTTGGTTTAAGACCAGCAGACCCGCTCAGTCCATTCACCAAAATTCCTTTTTTAGGGTAGTTAACTAATTCCAATAAACCTAAATCCCCAACGGTAAACTTAATGTTAGGATATTTTTTTTGATAAGGCTCTAATAAAGTTTTATCTCTTAAGGAGACGATTTCAGGTTTTAGCGTATCAATCATCGTTTGGTGTTTATCTTGATTTGAATTACCTAAAGATATCCCCACGACTTTAAATAAGTCTTCATGTTTTAATATCACATCAATTGTTTGAAGCCCAATCGTTCCAGTCGCCCCTAAAATATAAATGTTTTTCATACCGGAAAAGTCGCCTGAATGCTTATAAAGACTAAAACTAGAAACATACTAACAAATAATGCACTATCAAATCTGTCTAATACGCCGCCATGACCTGGAAAGATATTAGAAAAATCTTTAATTTCATAAGTTCTCTTAAACTTAGAAGCGACCAAATCACCGATTTGACCAAGCATACTCGCAACCAATGTTATTACGATTATAATTGGTGCTTGAGCCGCTCTTGAGAGCTCCCCTAAACTACTAAACGTCACCAATAAAGTCATGTCATTATTGGGATTAAAATAAGTGGGGAACACATCATAAAAGATTGCAAACAAAGAAGCAATAATTGTGGCGATTACTGTCCCTGCAATCGCACCTTCCCAACTCTTTTTAGGGCTTATTTTAGGACTCATTTTATGTTTCCCAAACTTCATCCCAAACGCAAACGCAAATATATCTGTTAGTGCCGTTATTAAGAACAAATAGATAATAAATCTAACCCCCATCATTCTTAATGTCATCATTGAGGCAACGGCCATCCCCACATAAAAAATAGTTGTAAAAGACTTCCCAATTTGTTTACCAGAGTAAGTACTAATCATCACCATCATGGATAATAAAACTAAAACAACCACTAAGATACTAAAGCCAAAGTTAATGTCAAAGCTTAAAACATCATACTTATCTAAACCTAAAGTTTTACTCATTGAAAGGGTCGCATTCAAAAATACGATGATCGTTAAAACAATGGTCGTTATATAGGGAATAATATGTATTTTTGATTCTTTATTAAACATATTAAGCATTTCATAAGCTGCATAACCAGCCATTAATAACATCAAAATAAAGAAACCTATAAATAGCTCTTCTATTAAGAATAAAGGTGCGGCAACCATAAATAAAACGATTGCTGTTATAATACGTTGTTTCATTACTTTAGCCCTCCAAACCGACGGTTTCTATGTTGAAATATATCAATCGCTTTTAAGAGATCTTTTTCTTTAAAGGCGGGCCAGTGTTTTTTAGTAAAATAAAACTCGGCATAGCCTGCTTGATATAATAAAAAGTTGGATAATCTTTGTTCCCCTGATGTTCTTATTAACAAATCAACGGGTTGATTCACATATAAATAAGGATAAATATCTTCTTGATAAAAGGATGTTTTACCATCCGTTATCATATTTTCAATTGCTTGATTCAACTCTTCATAAAACCCATAGTCAAAAGCTAAATTTAATTGTAAACCCGTATGATGTTTGGTTTCCTCATAAAACTTATCAAACAATTCAATTAATTCGTTGGAAAATTTAGATTTTCTTCCTACTTGTTTGACAATAATATTATGTTTGTGTTTTTCAGCATTTTCTTTTTCTTGTTTATAAAGTTCTAATGGCAGCGTCATTAAATAATCAACCTCATCTTTTGGTCTGGACCAGTTTTCAGTTGAAAAAGCATATACTGTTAAATATTTTATTCCAAGTTGGTCAGCAAATCTGGCTATTTTCATAATATTTTCTGCGCCAACTTGATGTCCGTATTTTCTAGGCAACCCCTTTTTTTTAGCCCAACGCCCATTACCATCCAATATAACGGCAACATGATTAGGGATATTACCTTTTTTAATTTGCTCAAGTTTCATTTCATTATTTCCTTTATTTAGATACACTTAAAAATTATACTATACTATTATACTAGAAAATAACCTTTTTGTAAAAAGAAAAAGATGAGCCAAACGGCTCATCTGTCATTTCATAAATTTTATTAATTAAAACCAAAGAACTTTATCCATGAAAATCAAAGTTATAATATCAATAATCCATAAAACAAACAATCCACCGGTAAATAACAAGATAATTGCAAGTACCACGCCTAATATATTGTTATCTTCAACACTCTTGAATAATCGATAAATGTTCCAAAAGATACCAATGAAAAAGGCAAGAATTACTTTAATAAGCTTGGAATTTCCATCCATCCATTTGATATAAGCTTTCATTAATAGTTCTCCTTTCATAATATTTAATTCACCTTTATTATAACATAATTATAATAAAACTAAATATAAAAATGATGATTTTTAAGTTTTCCTTTAAATTACCATAATTTCTTCCGTTTTTTTCTTTCCAATTTCTTCCATCTTTTCAGTGTATCGATTGGTAAGCGTTTGAACATCTTCAATATAGCCATGTTCAGAATCTTCAGGTAAATCGAGTTTTTTAATTAGTTCGTTACCTTCTCTTCTAATATTACGAACCGCCACTTTACCCGCTTCAACAAAACGTTCCACATCTTTACATAGTGTTCTTCGTCTTTCTTCAGTTAATACCGGTAAAACCAATCTAATTCCTATCCCATCGTTCTGTGGGGTTAAACCAATTGGTGAGGTTCCGATCGCATACTCTATTTTCTTTAAGACTGATTTATCAAAAGGTTTAATGTAAAGTTGATTCCCTTCTGGTACAGAGATTGAAGAAATTTGTTTAATCGGTGTTTCAACACCGTAATACTCAATCGTGATTTGATCTAATAAAGCAGGGTTTGCTCTACCAGTTCTGATGGTCGCAAATTCAGCTTTAGTAGCTTCAATGCTTTTTTCCATCTTTTCTTCTAATTCAATTAATAGAAAATCTGCTTGTTCATTCATTTATGTTAAACCTCCCTATTTAACGATAGTTCCAATCTTTTCGCCTAGAATAGCACGCTTAATATTGCCTTCTTGTTCCATATTAAAGACGATTAAATCGATTTTGTTTTCATGACACATAGAAGCGGCCGTTGAATCGATTATTTCTAAACCGTTATCTAAGACAAATTTATGTGTCAGTTCATTATACATGATAGCATTCTTATGTTTACGAGGATCCTTATCATAGATACCATCTACCCCATGTTTTGCCATTAAAATAACTTCACAATCTAATTCAGCAGCTCTTAATGCAGCAGCGGTATCAGTAGAAAAGAACGGAGAACCGGTTCCTCCCACAAAGATTGCCACAACACCATTTGATAGGTGCTTATCGGCTTTTCTTCTTATATATCTTTCGCAAACTTGGTTCACTTCAAGCGCACTTTCAACTCTAGTTGGAACATCAAGTTTTTCAAGAGCGTCTTGGAAAGCAAGCCCGTTCATAATAGTAGCTAGCATACCCATGTAATCGGCTTGAGCACGATCCATGCCCATTTCCTCAGCCGTTTTACCGCGCCAAATATTGCCGCCTCCAATCACAATTCCAACTTCTACACCTAAATCATGAATCTCTTTGATTTCTTTGGCGTATTTTAAGACTGTTTTTGGATCTATACCAAATTCTGTGTTGCCTTTTAAAGCTTCTCCACTCATTTTTATGATGACGCGTTTATACATAAGCCTACCTCCTAAAATGTATTTAATTAATCTTTAATTTGAGCTTGAACTTCTGCAGCAAAGTCTTCTTTGCGTTTTTCGATGCCTTCGCCAACTTCAAGTCTAACAAATAATTTAACGGATGCTTTATTTTGTTTTAAGTATTCTGAAACTGAAATGTTTGGATCTTTAACATAAGCTTGATTAACCAAACATACTTCTTTAAGTTCTTTATTCAATCTGCCTTCAACCATCTTTTCAATAATGTTTTCTGGTTTTGGTTTTTCAGCTGTTTTATTTTCTTCTAATGCTTGATTTAAAAGAATTGATCTTTCTTGTTCAATCACGGATTGTTCGATTTCATCTTGAGTTAAATATTTAGGGTTTTGAGCAGCAACATGCATGGCAATATTTTTAGCAACTTCTTCATCACCTACAACTAAAGCTAAGGCAGAAATCTTACCACCCATGTGTTTGTAAAATCCGAATGTTTGATTATCTTCTTTAATAATAGTTTTAACTCTTCTTAAGGTAATCTTTTCACCAATAGTTGCTGTAGCATTGGCTAAAACGGTTTCCAATGATTCACCATTAGATTCTAATTTTAAGGCTTCTTCATCTGAGTTAACCGTATTATTGAATAACACCGTTCCAACTGTATCGATTAAGTTTAAGAATTGTTCATTTTTACTAACAAAGTCTGTTTCACTGTTAACTTCATATAAAACAGCTTTATTACCTTCCACAATGCCGTTTGTTAAACCTTCAGCAGCAATTCTTGCTCCTTTTTTAGCGGCTTTAGCGATTCCTTTTTCTCTTAAATATATTACGGCTTGTTCAATATCGCCGTTAGTTTCTTCAAGTGCCTTTTTGCAATCTAGCATCCCCGCACCTGTTAAGTCTCTTAATTCTTTTACTTGTTTTGCTGTAATCATAGTTTAAATCCTCCTATTAATTATTATATATGATTCTATTTATTTTATCAATTTGTAAAAATAAAGGGATGTTCCCATCCCTTTGTTATTATTCTTCTATAGATTCTAATGCTTCAACTAATTCTGCTTTTTTCATAGACGAGTAGTTAGGAATGTTATTATCTTTTGCAAGTTCTCTAAGTTCAACAACTTTTAAAGCGTTAAGATCTTGTTTTTCTACGACATCTTCTTTAACTTCTGGTTTAACCACCGGTTTAGCTTCTACTTTTGGCTCAGGTTTAACTTCTACTTTTGGGGCAGCTTTAAATTCTGGCTTTGGTTCAGCTTTATAGTCTGGTTTAGCAGATCTTTGTGGTCTATCGTTTGAATATGAAGTTGGTTTACCACCTTGTTTAGGTTGGTCAGAGGAGTAACCTCTTCTTTGAGGACGTTCTTTATTAATTGCTTTTTCGCTTGCCTCATTCATGTTAACTTCTTCATTGTCTTCAAACTTTTCTACCATACCGCCTTGAGCTTCAATAATGGCATTACCCATGACGTAAGTAATTAGTTTGACGGCTCTAATAGCGTCATCATTTGCAGGTATTACATAATCGACATCATCAGGATCACAGTTAGTATCTACGATACCAAATACTGGAATACCAAGAATTCTTGCTTCTCTAATCGCATTAATTTCTTTTCTTGGGTCAATGATGAACATCGCATCAGGTGTCTTTTGCATGTCTTTAATACCACCTAAGAATTTTTCTAAACGGTCACGTTCTTTCTTAAGACCGATAACTTCTTTCTTAGGAAGTAAATCAAATGTCCCTTTTTCTTCCATTTCGTATAAATCTTTAAGACGTTTGATTCTTCTTCTAATGGTCTTAAAGTTTGTTAGAGTTCCCCCTAACCAACGTTGATCTACGTAATATTGGCCTGTTCTTAAGGCTTCTTCTTTAACCGCTTCTTGGGATTGTTTTTTTGTTCCCACGAAAAGCACTTTACCACCGTTTGCGACGATTTCGTGCATAGCAGCGTATGCTTTTTCGATTTCTTCAGCGGTCTTTTTTAAGTCGATGATATAAATACCATTACGTGCTGTGTAAATGTATTTAGCCATCTTAGGGTTCCATCTTCTAGTCGCGTGACCAAAGTGAACGCCTGCTTCAAGTAATTGTTTCATTGAAACGACTGACATTTTTCTTCCTCCATTTGTTATTTTTCCTCTGCTTAACATACGTTATTTACCACCTTTTATAGGCACATGGCGATAACTGTTTAAGCATGTGTATTTTAATGCCTTATTAAATATACCACAATAAATGATTAAAAGCAAGAAAAAAAGAACCTTTTAAAGGCTCTTTGTTGGTGATGAATATCGTTTCATTAAATAACTATCCTTTTGTAAAACAGGTTGTTCTTTTAAAAAAGTCATTAATGGGGTATAAAATAACCCCACACTAACCGCGCCACTTAACGCCATTAGGACTTCAAATGGTAAGTCTGCTATGAAATAAGCCCGTATATTGATTCCAAATTGATAGGAGGCAAATGGGATAAAACTCATCCCATAGATAAAACCAAATAGGAAGGCAAATACCATCATAAATAGTGGCGAATCAAACTTTCTAAATACCGTTGATAATAAAACCGGAATCATACTCCATGCAAGAAGCATTGGTGTAAAAATGAAGGGATTCAATGAGCCATTATAAAGATTATCAGCCATCGTATGAAGAAGAATAATGACCATTGTCTTCTTAAAGCCCACTATTTTTGTATAAACAATAAATAGT
Source organism: Acholeplasmataceae bacterium UBA5409 (assembly GCA_002410615.1). Classification (GTDB taxonomy): domain Bacteria; phylum Bacillota_I; class Bacilli_A; order Acholeplasmatales; family UBA5453; genus UBA5409. The sequence continues at coordinate 110,809 of DHNT01000008.1, read as the reverse complement.
AACACAGTCAATTGGATATTTGGGATGAAGGCAAGTGCTTGTTCCACAGTAAAAACAATGACTGTAAGCATTGCGATTACGGCTAGATCAATTACTTTTTTCATCTAATCACCATCCTGTGACAACAAACTTATAGGTATTTCCATCGATAACATCCGTACTTGATACGCCTGTTACAGCATATTCTTCATTAATATAGAAGGCAAAGTATTCTTGATTACCCAAGGTAACAACGACCCCATTATAGGCCATCTCCGTGATATTAGCGCCCCACTCAGAATCTGTATAAACTAAATCTAAATGATAATCTAGTAATTCAAACACGGTTGAACCATTCTCGATAATAAAGGTATCTTGAAACTTGAATTCATCACCATCATATACTGCAACAATGGCACTAATTTCACCTTCTTTTGGTGTTTTGTCATCTTGACAACCAACCACCAAAAACATTGAAATAAATAATAAAACTACACTTAATACTTTCTTAATCCTAGACATTATTTTTCCTCCAGTGTCCTTTAAATAAAAAAATCTATACTGGGTAAGTATAGAAAAATAACTTCATATGAAAGTTAGAATTTCGCTCACCCAGGCAAATACTTTTAAACATCAGGTAGGTCTCCCGGCTTAGGCTTATCCTTATCATACCTTCTCGAACGCATGTTCAATGGTTATTATGACTTGTATCCATCACGGTTGCTGGGGCAGCAAAAGATTAATCACTTTTTTCCCTGTTATGCACCTTATGTTTGATTAAGTTAATTTCATTATATAGTATCTATTCGCTAGATTCAAATTAAATTAAATTATGTTATTTTTTTATGACAAAAAGATCCTTATTTTGTTTTGTCACTTGATCCAAAACCACCAATTCTTTGAATCGTTGGTGTTTTATCATCCACCGTTTTTAAGTACTCAATAAAAATACCTTGAGCGATTCGTTCCCCTTTTAGTACGGTTACTGCCTCATCACCTAGGTTAATTAAAGGAACCATAATATGACCTTCATTATTAGGATTATTAAAATAATCCGCATCAATCACGCCAACATTGTTGGCCATGGTTAAGCTTTTCTTTAAAGCCAATGAACTTCTAGGGAAAACTAGTAAAACTTCATTGGTTGGGATAGATACTTTTAACCCTGTTGGAATCATTTTAATTTCTTTAGGGTTAATGGTAATATCTTCAATTGAAGCGAGGTCATAACCTGCAGAACCATTGGTTGCTCTTTTAGGTTTTGTAACCCCTGAATCTTTATATTTTTCAATGATATGAAACATCCTCATAATAAATGCTCCTTTATATATTTTAAAATGGTATTTTCTCTTTTTAGGGTTGTATAGGGATGAACCAAATGAACTTCACCTTTAGAGCGTCTTTCTATTTCACTGTTGTTTTGATTAATTGCTTCATCTGGGTAGACCCATCTCGCTTCCATCCCATAATGAATTTCATCTTTATTTCGGTGTGTATTTTCAAAATAATCAATTTCAACCAAATAATAATAGTTTCTTTGGTGAAAAACACTTCCTGCATGAGGACGAAAATCATCTATGAAAGTACGATATTCATCAATATATCCAATCGCTGTAGCGGATTTAATAAAACCCCCTACTTCTTCTTTGATTTCCCTTTTTAAAGTTTCTTCTAATACTTCCCCACTTTCAACCCCACCCCCGGGGGTTGTATAATCATGAAACATCTGTGAATAGGTTAATAAGATTTTATTATCTTTTAGAATAATCCCTCTAACACTGATTCTTTCTTTTTTAATCGTTTCAATCTTAAGGTTTTCTTCTTTAATCGTACCAATTAGTTTCATACTGTCTCCTTTTTAGCCCTTGGATGATGTTCATTGTATGTTTTTTTAATCTTCTCATCTGTCAAATGGGTATAGATTTGCGTGGTCTTTAAGTGTTCATGACCTAATAATTCTTGAACAACCCTTAAATCAGCACCATGGTTCAACATCGTACTCGCAAAACTATGTCTTAACATATGCGGGTGGACATGAATAAATTCACCCGCATCTTTAAATAGTTTATTAATAATCACCCTTAACCCTCTTGTGGTAAGCGGCGTTCCTTTATAATTAATAAAAACTAAATCCGTATGAGTGCCTTCGCCTTTACTTAATAATTTAGGTCTCGTATAAGTCAAATAATGTCCAATTTCCCTTATTAGAGCGTTATGTAATACCACGATTCTTTGTTTAGAACCTTTACCGGTTATCTTAATCTGTCTTAGCGATAAATCAATCGCTTGAACCTTCATCTCACAAAGTTCACTCGCTCTTAATCCCAAACTAAATAACATATCAAAAATTAAATAGTTGCGATCGCCTAGTGGGGTTGATCTGTCAATAGACTCATAGATTAATCTAATTTCTTTATCATCAATCACTTCAGGTAGTTTCTTATCTTGTTTGGGGGCTTTTAATAAGACCGTTGGATCAGTGATTATATGACCTTCATTTTTAAGATATCGATAGAAAGCTTTTAAGCTTGAAAGCTTTCTTGCGATCGATTTTTTTGAATATTTATGGGTGGATAAATAATTTAAGTAATAGCCAAAAGTACGTTCCCTATCAATCAAGAGCGTGTCTGAAAAACCTTCTTTTAATAAGAAATCACGAAACTGGCCAATATCAGTGATATAAGCCTTCGCTGTAAAAAAAGAGTATCTTTTTTCATTGAGTAAATAATCATTAAATTGTTTAACTACGAATTCATCATTCATTTAATTACGATATACGCCTTTCATGTTCATTCAAAGTTTTAAATTTGACCTTTATTTAAAATATTTAAAGTGTTATTCTTTTATATTTAACTCTCAACATTCATTTCAACTAAATAATGATTTAAAGATTGTTCGCTTCGATCTTTATAGAGTTGTTTACGCTCAACTTTACGGTGCTTACCTAAACTTGGTAAGAGTCCTAAGTTCGCATTCATTGGGTTAAAAACTTTATTTGGTGTAGAAATATAATAAGCCAGTGCCCCAATCATCGTTTCTCGTGGGAATGGTTTTAATTCTTTTCCTTTTAGATACCTTTCCATATGGAATGCCGCAGATAGGCCACTTGAAGCACTTTCTACATAACCTTCAACCCCACTAATTTGGCCTGCTATAAAAATATTAGGATACGCTCTAACTTGATAATAAGCATTTAATAAATCAGGTGATTCAAAATAAGCATTTTGATGCATTACCCCATACCTTAATATTTCAGCATTCTCTAAGCCAGGGATTAATCTAATGATGCGCTTTTGTTCCCCAAACTTTAGATTGGTTTGAAACCCAACGATATTGTACATTGAACTAATGGCGTCATCTTGACGCAGTTGAACAACGGCATAAGGATGATTGTTGTTGTTTTCTAAACCAACTGGTTTTAAAGGTCCATAAGTTAATGTATCAAAACCTCTTTTAGCCATTATTTCAACAGGCATACACCCTTCAAAGACATTAATTTCAAAATCCTTTAACGTTGCTATTTCAGCATTAACTAATTCATTATAAAATAGTGTATATTCTTCTTTTGTCATCGGACAATTTAAGTAAGCTGCTTCACCCTTGTCATAACGACTCTTTAAATAACAAACGTTCTTATCAATCGTTTTCTCATCGATGATTGGCGCTATCGCATCAAAGAAATGTAGTTCACTGGTATGTAATAGCTTTGTTAGTGAGGTTCTTAATGCCGCACTGATGAGCGGGCCTGTCGCAATAATCGTTGGCACATTAGGATCAATCTCCCTAACTTCTTGTTCAATGATGGTTATATTAGGATGAAATAGGAGTTTCCCCGTAATATATCTAGAGAATAAATTTCGATCAACAGCTAAACTTGACCCCGCTTTTACTTCACTATGTAAGGCTGCCTTAATAATAAGAGAGCCTAGATCTTGCATTTCAACTTTCAGCATCCCTACCGCATTGAGTGGGTCTTTACTTCTTAAAGAATTCGAACAAACCAATTCAGCAAATAGATTGGTTTGATGAGCTTCAGTTGTTTTTTCTGGACGCATTTCATAAAGATTTACCTTAATCCCTTTATTTGCTAAAAAATAAGCTGCTTCACTGCCAGCTAACCCAGCCCCAATGATATTTACTTCCATCATATTTGGTGTCCCTTCACTTTCTTTTAATTCATTATTATTATATACTATTTGTGAGGTGATTTGTATGGCTACCATCAAAGATGTTGCAAAAGAAGCAAACGTTAGTGTTGCTACAGTATCAAGAGTCATTAATAATAAAGGGTATGTAAACGAAGAAACCCGAGGGTTAGTTCATGCCGCAATAAAAAAGTTAAATTATGTGCCAAATGAATTAGCTAGATCATTATCAAATAAACAATCTAAATTAATTAGTGTTTTGGTTCCGCATTTATATACCAATTTTTATGCTGAACTCGTTGAAGGTATCGAAAATAAAGCGATGCGCTTAGGCTATAAAATTATGTTGTGTAATACGCAAGATAATGTGCAACGTGAAGCTGATTATATTCAAATTATTCACCAGTACAATATTGATGGCATTATTGTTGCTTCTAACGCCCATAATGCAGAAGCCTTAATTAACTCTAATTTACCCATTGTGACAGTCGACCATATTTTATCAGAAAACATTCCTTCTATTACATCAAACAATATGAATGGAGGCGCGATAGCGGCTCAAAGACTGATTCAAGGTAAAGCAAAATATGTCTTAGAATTAAGAGGTCCATCATTTTTACTAACCACCTCTGAAAGATCTACTGGTTTTAGAAATGTCCTCATTCAAAACAATATTCCTTATATGTTTTACGATGGAGATTTAATCCACCCTGACCTTGATAAAATTAAAGAAATTATTGAATCGAATCCACAAATCGATACGATCTTTGCGACCACCGACTTTTTAGCGGTAAACGCACTTAATATTTGTCAAGATTTAGGTAAGCGTGTGCCCGAAGACATTCAAATCATGGGATTTGATAATGTTAACTATACTAAATTTGTAAGACCACAAATCACTACAATAGCCCAACCTATTAGACAAATGGGTGAAATAGCTTTAGAAACTTTGGTTCATATCTTGGAAGATAAAAAACCAAAAGAGTTCCATAACGTATTAGATGTTACCTTAATTGAAAGAGATTCAACGCGGTAAAATTAAAAGGGGTCAGTCTATCTAGAACCCCTTTTTTTATTTAATTTTCATGTTTTACATCTTTGTTCATTATTAAATCAGGTAAAGCCACATAAATCCGGTCGTAAAGGATCTTTGTGACAAAAGCGATTAATACTGCAAAAACCGGTAATAATGCTAATCTAATTGATAATGTCCCTAAAGCGGCTGCCTTAGAAAAATGGACATAGATGGCAAAGGTGTTCCCTAACGAGGAAACAATGTAAGTAATTAAGATAATAATATACCACTTAATGCCTAATGGTTTTCGGGTCATTAGACGAGGTAGTAATCCCCAAGCAATACTAGAGATAACAAACAATGGATAATACCCTTGAGCCAATCCAAAAGCAGTATCTGCAACCACCGCAACAATCAATCCGTACAAAGGCCCTAAAAAGAGTCCTGCTAAAATTAAGGGAATGCTGTAAAATGGGAAACCAAACGCGTCGGTCGGTAACCACAAACTAAACATGAGGTTTAATACAACGCTTAACGCTGCCAAGATTGCCCCTAAGGCAATCTTTTTTAATTCGATTTGTTTCATAAAAAAAGACCTCCGATAAATAGAGATCCACTATATTCCTACAGCGGACGCAGAAGAAAACCGCTACTATAAAAGTATTCGTACAAACCCGACATCCCATGGCTTGTCACTTGACGCTTTCAACTTACTCTGTGGTTCTACTATACCACATTTTATTCATATTAAAAATAAAAAGTGCGAAATCTCGCACTTTATGTTAGATAATATTTAATTCTTTTGAGGCCTCAAATATTTTATTAGCCGCTATTTTTAGTTGTTGATGGGTGTGTAAACTAGATGGCATCAATCTTAAGCGTCCCGTTCCTTTTGGAACCGTTGGAAAGACAATCGCAGAAACATAAACCCCTTTTTCCAATAATAGCTTAGACAATTTGATTGTCTTTGCTTCATCCCCAATAATAACAGGTGTAATTGGTGTTTGACTATGACCAATGTCAAAGCCCAAATCTAACAGTAATTTCTTAAAGTATTTACTGTTATCCCACAACTTAAGCGTAAATTCATCGGTTGATTCTAAGATGTTGATCGCCTCAATGATTGCCGCTGCCGCACTAGGCATCATCGTGGTTGAAAACAGTTGAGCTCGACTTCTATTAAGTAGATATTCACGCATATTGTTAGAACCTGCGACATAACCACCAACAACCCCAATCGCTTTAGAAAGTGTGCCAATAATATAATCAACTTGTCCATGTAAATGATAATGATCAACGGTTCCTCTTCCCGATTCCCCTAAAACACCACTACCGTGTGCGTCATCAACATAAGTTTGGGCGTTATATTTTTTGGCGAGTTTGACAATCTCTGGTAGGTTTGCCAGATCGCCATCCATTGAAAAGACACCATCTGTAATTATTAGAACATTGTTATATTCATTTCTTTTTTCTTGTAAAACACGTTCTAAATCTACCATATCGCTGTGTTTATAAATCGCTTTATCGGCTTTTGATAAGCGAACCCCATCTATAATTGAGGCATGATTCAATTCATCGGAAATAATCAAATCACCTTTATCGGTCACCGCTTGGATAACACCGATATTGCACATAAAACCACTTTGAAAGGTAAGAGCTGCTTCTTCTTTTTTAAACTTCGCTAACCTTCTATCTAGTTCTTCATGAATATCCATATTACCAACAATCGTTCTTACAGCCCCAGCACCAACCCCATATTGTTCAAGTCCTTTTTTGGCAGCTTCAATCAACCGAGGATGATTGGCAAGCCCTAAATAATTATTACTTGATAAATTAATGACCTCTTTGCCTTCAAAATGAATAATAGCCTCACAAGGTCCATCATTAATAGGCGGTAACTTAAAAGTGTTTGAATTTTTTAATTCATTTAATTTATAATCGACGTTATTCATGATTACTCCTTAATAGATAACACTATTTTTCCACAACTCTTGTCTTCCATAATTTTAAATGCTTCATCCATTTGGTTGAAATCAAGGTGATGGGTAACCACTTTGTCTAAATGTAATTTATTGGTTTTTAACAGTGAATCGATTTGTTGCCAAGATTCATACATTCTTCTTCCGGTGACGCCGTAAATATTTAGTCCTTTAAAGACCACTTTATTAATATCTATGTTAACATTATCCTTAAATATTCCCAGTAGTGACATATTTCCACCATTTTTAATATAGTCTAACGATAAACTAAGGGCATGACTATTACCAGAAAACTCACAAACAAGGTCAACCCCTTCATTATTTGTTTCCTCTAATACCCGTTTTACAACATCTTCATTCAGTCCATCAATAACAACATCAGCACCAAGATCTCGTGCTAAGTTCATTCTAATTTTTTGGGTTTCAATCGCAATAATTTTCTTTGCCCCAATCGCTTTTAAAACATCAATTCCCATTAACCCAATTGGTCCACAACCGATTACCGCAACCGTTTTTAAAACTGGATTAAAATGAAGTACGGTGTGCACTGCATTACCAAGTGGTTCTAAAACGGATAAATATTTAGGATTTAAACCTGACTTATCAACGAATAAATTATCTTCTGGCATCTTGATATATTCAGCAAACGCCCCGTCTATATCGACACCAATAATCTTCGTGTCTTTACAAATATGGCCTTGACCACTTCTACAAAAATCACATTTCCCACAAACCACATGAGTTTCGCTTCCAACAATATCACCAATTCTTACTCTGGATACTTCACTACCTATCTTAACCACTCTACCAGAAAACTCATGACCAATTGTTAGGGGTGGTTTAATCCTTTTTTGAGCCCAATTATCCCATTCATAAATATGAACGTCCGTACCACATAAACTAACATTTAAGACCTTAATCAAAACTTCATGTGAAGCTAAATCATTTGGAATATCTTTTAAAACCAAACTAAACCCAGGACTTATGTCCTTTTTAACATAAGCTTTCATCATCGTTATTTTCTCCCTTATAACTATTTAATAACCCAATTTATGGGGTTAATATTTTTTTTCACTAAAACCTGATTTGCCTTCATAAAGATATGCGATGTCATAAACCCTCGATAACTTGAAAGTGGTGATGGGTGTGAACTTTTTAGGACAACATGTGTTTTATTGGTAATTAGAGCTGTATAAGACTGAGCATAACTACCTAACAAAATATAGACAAGATGATCTTTTGTTTGTAACAGTTTTATGACCTCATTTGTGAAGGTTAACCACCCTAAATTTTGATGAGATAACGGTTTTCCTTCACTGACAGTTAATACTGTGTTTAACAATAGCACACCTTCATTTGCCCAACTAGTTAAATCACCATGAGGTGCCATTTTTACCTGATAATCTCTTTCAATAACTTGATAAATATATCTTAGGCTAGGTGGCAAACCAACACCTTTATTGACGCTAAAACAAAGACCATTTGCTTGATGAGGATTATAATATGGATCTTGACCAAGCATAACGACTTTAACGTTTTCTAGTGGGGTAAGTTCTAAGGCTTTAAACCAATTTTCTTTCTTAGGGTAGATGGTTTCAGTCTTACCAATTAGACTAAGATTATTTAAAAGATTAATAAAATAGGGTTTCTTAGATTCAATTTTAATCAATTCAGCAAACGTCATTGGTCATACCTCATTAAAAAATCATCCATATAATAGCCATTACCAATAGCCGTTTTCATCGGCTCGATGATTTTAAACCCTAACTTTTCATAAGATTTAATCGCTTTTTGATTATGAATATTAACGGTTAGTTCAATCGGTCTAACATAACTTTTCAAATAATTGATGACTCTTTTGGCATGTCCTTGAAGTCTAAAGTTTTTCTTAACATATAATTTAGATAAAAAAACAACGTCTTTTAAATTATATGAGAAAAAACCAACACATTGGTCATTTTTATAGATTAAATAAAAGGTCGTTGAATTTTCTAGTTGAGATTTAATTGCTGAAACCGATAAATACTGTTCTAACATATAATCAATTTGGTCAGAAGACAATATTTCCGAGTAAGCTTCACGCCATATCTCATTGGCTAAACTGGTTAATTTTGTGACATCTTCAATTATCGTAACGCGCTTAAACATATGCAGTCTCTTTTCTTTTCAATTCTATTATAGTTGAAGAAAAAAAAAGGCGCAAGTGTCTGCGCCTTTTCACATTATTTAATTAATGAAACCATGTAGTCTAAAGTTCTAACTAATTGTGCTGTATATGACATTTCATTATCATACCAAGCCATAACTTTAACTAGTTGTTTTCCATTAGACTCAAGAATTTGAGTTGTGTTCGCATCAAAGTAAGAACCATGTGCCCCAACGATATCAGCTGAAACGATTGGATCTTCTGTATAAATCATTGTTTCATTTGAAGCTGCTTTGAATGCTGCATTAACTTCTTCAACCGTAACATTTTTCTTAAGTTCTACAGTGAAGTCAACGATTGAACCGGTAATAACTGGAACTCTTAATGCTGTTCCATCTAATTTGCCGTTTAAGTGAGGTAATACTTTACCTACTGCAGCGGCAGCACCCGTTGATGAAGGGATAATAGAAGCCGCAGCTGCTCTACCTCTTCTAGACATATAACCTTTTTTATGAGGTTGGTCCATTAATGATTGGTCATTTGTGTAGGCATGAACCGTTGTCATGATACCTTTTTCAATCCCGAATGCGTCATCTAATGTTTTAGCTAATGGAGCTAAACAGTTAGTTGTACAAGATGCAGCAGACACGATTAGTTCTGAACCATCTAATATATCATGGTTAACATTATAAACGATTGTTTTGATGTTTCCTTTAGCAGGTGCCGTAATAACAACTTTCTTAGCGCCAGCTTGAATATGTAAGCCTGCTTTTTCTTCAGTTGTAAATAAACCTGTCGCTTCAAGAACCACGTCAACCTTTAATTCTTTCCAAGGTAAATTGCTTGGATCTTTTTCTGCATAGATAATAGATTCTTTGCCATCGACAACTAATTTATTACCAACAACCTTAATGTCTCGGTCAAATCTGCCTTGTGCAGTGTCATACTTTAATAAATACGCTAATTCTTCAGCGTTTGATAAGTCATTTAATGCAACTACTTCAAAATCAGAATCGTCATGCATTAAACGATATGCTAGTCGTCCAATACGACCAAACCCGTTAATTGCTACTTTAATAGCCATAGTATAAACCCTCCTTATATTTGGTTTTATTTTCAACTTAATTTTAACATTTTATCCTGAAAATTCAAGTGTTTTATACCATTTAGGCTCATTCTTTCAATGTAAACGTTTTAATTAGCCAATAAACTTATCTTTCAATTTAGATGTTAAAGAATGCCCTCTGTTTTTAACAAATTTTACCTTCTTGTTACTCAGTGTTATTTCAATCTCTTTTAAATCAATTCTTTGTAGATAATTTCTGTCATAACTCACCTCAACATTCTCTGTTAAAGGCTTAATCGTGATTTTGTTCCCTTTCGATAAAACAATAGGGCTAATCATTCTGGTGTTAATGGTTTCAAAAGGGGCAATTAAGGTTAACTGAAACGCTTCTACCTCATGATCCATCACGGCACCACCTAAACTTTTATTATAAGCGGTTGACCCTGTTGGCGTTGATATACAAACACCATTACTTCTTGTTTGCATTAAAAATTCATCATTAATATATACATCCGTTTCTAACAAATGTCGATTATGGAATAGGGTTACTTCATTTAATCCATAATATTTGTTATGGTTGATTTTTAATTCTAAAAGTGGATAAGTATGATAAACCGTATTACCATTTTTTAATAAATCACCAATTAGATCAATATCTTTCGGTAAAAACTCTGTATAAAATCCAAGATTACCGGTATGAATGGTCACAAATAAAATAGTTTCAAGTTGATCAACATACTTACAAACCGCATCTAATACCGTTCCATCTCCACCAATTGTAACCACAACATCCGGATTTTGTTCATCAATCGAACATTTTACTTTATTGATTAATTTTTCTTTAATTTCTTCAGATTTTGCATCCTTCTTATTAACAAAGCTAAATTTCATCACATCTACCTCAGTTAAAATATACCATAAAATATAGATTTATGATAGAATATAACTAGTGAGGTGGCAACATGACAATGAACACTGAAATAGAATTCAAATGTCCTATTAATGAAAAACAATACAACCGATTAGTAAAAGATTTTGAACTTGAAAATAATGTATTTAAACAAACAAACTATTACTTTGACACAGAAGATAAACAGTTTCAAAAAGAGGGAACAGTCTTAAGAATTAGACACAAACACCCGAATCACTTTAAAGTAACTTTAAAGACAAAGACCCCTCAAGGTGCACTAGAATCACATGTTTTTTTGAATCAAAATCAAACTGAAAACATGATTCAAAATGGCTTTAATGTTAAAGACTATTTTGATATCGATAGAAATGTCATCCTGTTTGGTAGACTCGATAACTATCGTGTCTCTACGCCTTATAAAGATGGTGAACTATTTTTTGATAAGGTTGAATATTTTGGCCATGTTGATTTTGAAGTTGAGTATGAAGTAGATAACTATGAACAAGGAAAGAATGATTTCTACGAATTCTTAGCTTCAAATAATATTGAAGTTAAACCAGCCCTAAGAAAATCTAACCGCATCCTTAATTATAAAAAATAGCATCCGCGTGGATGCTATTTTTCTTATGCTTTTTTGAATTTTAAGACAACTAATCCTTCAATAAGCACAGGATAATGGTTGTTATTGTCTTTAACAAATTTATCAAAATATGATTTAACGGTTTCTTTGTCATCGATAATTGATGCCGTTACATCAATTACGTCTTTTTTAATTTGAATTTTGCCTTTTGGGTTATTTTTAATGGCCGCCACTTTTCTGCTTGATGATTTAGTTAACCCATAAATATAATCTTCTTCGACCATGTAGTTAATCGTGGTCACTGAATCACCAAATGTTAATTTTACAAAACCTGTTCTATCCAAATTGAACACTTCCTTTCCTTATCCATAATAACTGTAAATTACTTTTATTTCAAATATTATACTTAAATAGTTTTTATTACTACTATTATTAATATTTTTAAGCATTAGTTACAAAAAAATAGGCTTTGTTAGCCTATTTTAGTTTGTTATTCAGCTTTTATTTCATCGAAATACTTTTTAAGTTGGGTTTGGTAATCACATACACCATCATCCGGACAATCTTTACACATGACAAGATCTCTTAACCTTTTCGGAACGAAAACCCTAATTTCTTCATCGTTATAACCGACTTGCATCTTTGTATCATCCACAATAATGGGACGTTTTAAGACTGAAGGATTATCTAATATAAATTCTTTTAATTCACTAACAGTCATATTATCTGGATCAAGTTCTTGATCTTTAAATACTTTTGACCGTGTAGAGATAATGTCTTCAAAACCATTATCGGAATTCTTTAACATTAATGAGATATCCTCAGAGGTTATACGATACGAGAATAGATTTTTCTCCTCGTAAGGTAATTGATGTTGGTCAAGCCATTTCTTCGCTTTTCGACAAGATGAACAACTTGGTGTTGTATAAATCGTAATCATGTCTTCGTCTCCTTTCTGACGACAGGTTTTTTCCTGCAGCACATAAGTCTTGCATCAATAATGCTTAATTATTATACCTTTAATTCATAAAAATTACAATGGCAATTTATAAATCGATGCTTATTTATTCTATTTTATGTGTAGTTAAATTAATTTTAACATTATTACTTACATTAGTTTATTGTTTTAAAGTTCAACCTTTGTTATAATACTCATAATATTTGAAAGGAATTGATATTATGAGTAATTGGAATTTAGATGTTTTCTATACCTCTAACGAAGATTTTGAAAAGGATCTAAAAACATTTGAAGGAAAGATTGAGGCGTTTAATAAATTCAAAGGTAATTTAAATCAATTTGAATCTTTTAGAGACTACATTCTTTTTGATGAACGAACTACCATGGACTTTTATAAATTATACGCTTACGCACACTTATCTAGTGATTTAAATTTAAAAGATACTGAAAAACAAGCGCGTTATCAAAAAGTTCTAATAGTTATGAATAAATTATCTTCTGTGACAAGCTTTGTTTCACCAGAGATGATCAAAGTGGGAAAGGAAACACTTTTATCCTTCATTGATAAAGATGTGAGATTAGAACCACACCGTTTCTCAATTGAAAAACTTTTCAAGCAACAAGAACACGTCTTAAGTGATTCAGAAGAAAAACTATTATCAAACTTCAGACCAGTATCATCCGTTCCAACACAACTTTATACCTCACTATCTGTAACCGATAGAGTGGATGAAGTAATCACGTTATCTGATGGACAAGAACTAACCATTAACACATCAAATTGGCGTTCGCTTCTTCCTACATTTAAGGATCCCGATGATCGCGCAAAAATATTTAGTGCAGCCTTTAAACGTTATAAAGAAAATAAAGATGCCTTTGCCGCAACTTATAACTTAGTGCTTCAAAACATGGCTGCTTCTTATAAATCAAGAGATTATAAGAGTGCCTTAGAATCTAAGTTAGAAGGAAATGATATTCCACTAGATGTATTCTTAACTTTAAAAGATACGGCTTATAATAACACTGCGCCGATTAAACGTTATTTAGCCTTAAGAAAAAAACACTTAAAATTAGACAAATATCATACCTATGACCGTTTCTTAAAACTTGCCTCAAGTGATAAAACTTATTCATACGAAGAAGCTAAGGCTTTATTCTTCGAAGCTTTAGAAGGCTATGATGAAGAATTCGTCAATAATGAAAAACGTGCCCTTGAAGATGGCTATGTTGATGTTGAGATTAAAGATGGAAAACGTACTGGGGCTTACTCAAGTGGATTCTATGGATACCATCCCTATATCTTATTAAACCATGATAAGACTTTAGACAGTGTATTCACACTGGTACATGAAGCTGGACATAGTGCTCATACTATTTTTTCAAATGAGTCCCAACCACTTGCCACCTCAGACTACACGATCTTTGTCGCAGAAATCGCTTCAACTTTTAACGAAAGACTCTTAGCGGATCATTTATTAGAAAAGGCAACGAATAAAGCGGATAAAATTACCATCATTGAAAATGAAATTGACGGTATTATGTCTACATTTTATCGTCAAACCTTATTTGCTCATTATGAATATGAAGCCAATAAACTGGTTGAACAAGGGATTCCTTTAAATGCTGAAAACCTAAGTCAAATCATGATTGATCTATACCTTCATTATTATGACTTAGATATTACTAAAGAAGACGGCAAACAATATGTTTGGGCCTATATCCCTCACTTATTCAGAACCCCATTTTATGTCTATCAATACGCATCCAGTTATGCAGCATCCCTAAAGATTTACGGTGATGTTAAAGCAGGCGTTCCTAACGCAATGGAAAAATATAAAGGGCTTCTTAAATCTGGTGGGTCAGATTTCCCAGTCAATCAAGCCAAATTAGCGGGTGCAGACTTAACTAAGAAAGAAACATTTGAAGCGGTGGTTTACCGTTTCAACGAATTAATCGATTTATTAGAAGCGATATTAGAAAACTAAAGAGAGCCTAAAAGACCCTCATCTAAAAAATGAAGGTCTTTTTTTCATTTTATTGACTTTTAATCTTTTTATAGGTAAAATAAAACATACATTGATATAAGAAAAGTAATTAACGCTGATTTATGCCTAGAGACTAAGGGATGGTGGAAGCCTTAGATAAACCGTTAATGAATGGGCTTATGGAGTAAATTATATTTATTTGAGGGCTAGATTAATATCTAGAACTAAGGTGGCACCGCGAGTAATCGTCCTTAGATTTATTTCTAAGGACGTTTTTTTATCAATATTAGGAGGTCTTCTATATGAGATTAGTATCAGGTATTCAACCATCAGGTAATTTAACATTAGGCAACTATTTAGGGGCAATCAAACAATTCGTAAAACTTCAAGATGAATTAAAAGATACGGAGTTTTTCATCTTTATTGCTGACTTACACAGTATTACTGTCCCTCAAGATAAACTCAAGCTAAAGAAAAATGTTCGTTCCTTAGCAGCACTTTATATTGCGTGCGGCCTAGACCCAAAAAAGGTTCATTTGTTTATTCAATCTGAAGTGCCAGCGCATAATCAGTTAGGTTATATTATGGAAACCGTCGTCTATGTTCCAGAACTACAACGGATGACCCAATATAAAGATAAAGTTAAAAAACAACAAGAAGGTATTAGAGGGGCACTTCTAACTTATCCAGCATTAATGGCAGCTGATATTTTATTATACGACGCTGATATTGTCCCAATTGGTGATGACCAAAAACAACACCTTGAGCTAACCAGATTAGTTGGTGAACGGTTTAATAGTCAGTTTGGGGATACCTTTACCATTCCAGAAGGATACTTTTCTAAATCTGGGGCACGGATAATGAGTTTAACTGATCCGACAAAAAAGATGAGTAAGAGTGATGATAATCCAAAGAGTGCGCTCTATTTACTAGATGATATAAGCGTTTCTAAAAATAAAATTAAAAGCGCAGTAACCGATAGTGATACAACCATCAAATTCGATAAAACACACAAACCTGGCATTTCCAACTTACTAGAAATCTATTCCGCGATTACCGGTCAAACAGTCAAACAATTAGAAACACTTTACCAAGACTCTAATTATGCAACCTTTAAAAACGATTTAGCCAATGAAGTTGAAAAATTACTTCTTCCTATCCAACAAAGATACAATGAATTAATCAACTCTAAAGAATTAGATCATATTTTAGATGAAGGGGCAGAATATGCCAGATTAATCGCTTCTAGAAAAATTCAAAAAGTATATAAGCGGATGGGCTTAACCAGATAAGAAAAAAGCAGACCTGTTATAAAAGGTCTGCTTATTTTTTTATTTAACTCATTATTTTTTGTAGCCATTAAGATTAATTGTAATACTTTCGATAACGACTGGACTTAACGGGGCATCATTAAGGTTTGTTTCAACACCAGCAATCTTATCTAACACATCAAACCCACTAATTAAGCCACCAAATGAAGCATAATCTCTATCAAGATGGGGTGCGGTTTGGTGCATAATGAAAAACTGTGAAGTCGCACTATCTTTAACTGAGGTTCTTGCCATCGATAGTACCCCTCTATAGTGCAACAGATTATTTTCATAACCATTTGACAAGAATTCACCTTTAATCGGGCTTTTTGTGTTTTTCACGATGCCCCCTTGAATCATGAATGATTCAATAATTCGATGAAATCCACTGTTATTAAATTGTTTTTCTTCTATATAGGAAATAAAGTTATCCACCGTAAGTTTGGCAACACTGGGAAATAATTGTGCTTCCATAACACCAAAATCTTTAACTTTAATGGTGATAACAGGATTATTTTCTTTTAAATATTGCCCATAAGGTGAGTTAGTCATATCAATTTCCTCTTTTTGTTGGTTATCTTCACTCTTATTACTACACCCTGTTATTAATGACATACCTAATACCAGTAACACGAATGTAAGTATCTTTTTCAAATAAATTCTCCTTAAACATTATTTTATCGATATATTTCAACCCGCTTCATAGGATAGGTTGGTTCCCCATCATATTGAATGTAATTATCCAATTCACTTTCAAGAATAAAATGTTTTCCCTGATAGAATTTCACATATTTTCTAAATATTTTATGGAACCCTAAATAGATTGAAGGTAATATTAAGAACACAACAAATTTACTAGCATTCTTTACGACGACCGCTTCTAAAATATCATCTTCTCTTTTAGATTTAGGCGATATTTTCATGCCGCCACCGACATAAGAGGAGTTGGCGACAAGCGTAAGCCAAACATTCTTATGTTCCTGTTTAACCCCGTCTATCGTTAAGGTAATATTGTGTTTTTTTGTTTCTTTGAAGGCTTTATAAGCACTCTTCAAATAACTGCCTTGGGTTTTCCCTTGAATCGAACCACCAACTAAATAACAAGTGTAAGCATCTAAACCAACGCCAACACTATTGATAAAATAGCGTTTCTTTCCAGAGGCTTCAAGTTCATAAGGTAAATCCTTAATATAATCATTTATCCTAATTAATGATCCTTTTTCTTTCTTTTTAATGCTTCTTAAAAAGTCATTCCCAGTCCCTGCTTTTCTAACAATATAAATATCGTTAACCACCTCAAAAGGCATTAGTGCATTCGCAAGATAATGAAGGGTGCCATCACCACCGATGATAATAATTTTAACTGCTTTATCAAGGTTTGATAAATAAGCCCCAACGTCTTTAATGTCAAGCAAAGAACCTGACTCTACCGTGTGACCATTCTTTTTAAGTTTATTGGCGCATCTTATAACCGTGTCATTACTCTTCCCACGATTACTTTTTGGATTAAACAGGATCAAATAATGCATATCATCTTACCTATAGAAATTTAATGAAACTATATTTCTTCTTTCCTCTTCTTAAAATAACATATTGACCGTAATAAGCTTTTTCTTTACCAATGATATAATTAATATCGGTAATCTTTTCGTCATTAACCATCACTGCCCCACTTGTCACAAATTGTCTCGCTTCTCGGTTGGATGAGGCTAGATTTGTTTGACTTAAGGCATTAAGAATACCAATTTCATCACTGACTTCAATGGTGTCTAATGATTTAGAGGCCATCACCAATTCTTTTGGTGATAACTTCCCAAATGTGCCTTGGAATAATGATTCAGTCACATTTAAAACTTCTTTTAAGGCTTCTTTACCATGAACAAGTGCCGTTACACTCTCAGCCAATGCTTTTTGAGCGATTCTTTGTTCAGGTGCTTCTTTTGAGGCATTAACCAGTTCTGTAATCGTTGAGGGTTCAAATAGGGTTAACATTTTTAAATAATTTTCAACGTCAGTATCTGCCGTATTGATGAAATATTGATAGAGTTCATAAGGTGAGGTTAATTCCGCATCTAACCAAAGGGCGCCTGATTCACTCTTACCAAACTTAGTTCCATCACTCTTTAATAAAAGGGGTGAAGCCATTCCCACTGCTTCATTTTCATCACCAACTTGTTTTCTAATTAATTCTAATCCTGAAGTGATATTCCCCCATTGATCAGAACCACCAAATTGGATTTTAACATGATCTTCTGTATAGAGTTTTAGCCAGTCGATTGATTGTAAAATCATATAGGAAAACTCTGTATAACTAATACCTGTTTCAAGTCTGGCTTGAACGGTTTCTTTGGCCAACATATAATTTATATTAAAGTGTTTGCCATAATCTCTTAGATAGGTAATTATATCAATTTTACCAATCCAATCATAGTTATTCACATAAATGGCCTTGGGCAAAAAATGACCGATTTGTTTTTTTATAAGTTCTGCGTTTTTCAAGGAAGTGTCTAAACTGAGTAATTTACGTTCTGAAGTTTGTCTCGGATCGCCAATTAAGCCAGTTGCCCCACCGATTAATACAACCGGTTGGTGTCCATATTTATCTAGCAACATAATTCTCACAATTTGAACTAAATGTCCCACTGTTAAAGATTCCCCGGTTGGGTCAAACCCGCAGTAAAATCTAACACTGCCTTCATTTAAAAGCTTTTTTGCTAATGCTTCATTTGAAACATCCTTAATGAGCCCGCGCCACATTAATTCATCATATAATTTCATTCCATACTCCTTCTACTCATTTAATTAAAAAGCCCTTAGATAGACTAAGGGCTAGTCCGATTGATTATAATCAATAATAGACTTTTTTTCAATCTATTTTATTTTCTTACTGTTCTATAAAGATTGTCTTCTAACAATATAGTGGTTTAAGATTATCTTAACTTCATCTATTTCTTCTTTATTCATTAACTTTGTGAGTAAGCGCATCGCAACCGCACCAATATCATAAACTGGAATATCGATTGAGGTTAATGTTGGTCTAGATAAGGTCGCATATTTTGTATTTTGAAAGCCTGCCACCGCAACTCTTTCAGGTACTTTAAGTCCGTTTTCTCTAATAATATTCATAAATGATACCGCGATTGAATCTCTAACCCCAATGGCACCATCAATTCTTTTATCCTTGAAATACCCAAAGAAATGTTGCCTATTCACACTGGTTGAACCACTCGTTCTAAATATTTTGGGTTCAAGTGACGCTTCCGACATCGCTCTTTGATAGCCTTGTTCTTTTTTATCATTCACTGAGTAATTTCTGACAGTTGATAATAAGTAAATATCTTTCTTGCCTGTTTCAATCATTAATTTAGTAATTTCATACCCAGCTTTTTCATAATCAATGGATACACTTGGTACCATCGGATCATCATATAAAACGTTTGCTAAAACAAGGGGAACCTCATTTTGGGTACAAATATCATTAACCATTTTCATTTTATCGTGTTCTAATTCATCATTTAGTAATAATAACCCGTCTACTTGTTCCGCGATAATTATTTTCATTTGTTCATTAAAATCGACATTTTCAGGTGTCGTGAAAAGTTTAATTGAATACTTATATTGTCTTGCAATATCACTAATTCCACCTAACATTTCAGCAATACTCGCTCTGGTTAAATCGCTCACTAAAACACCCACAGTTGTGGTTTTTCTACTGGCAAGACCTCTTGCGATTGCATTAGGACGATAGCCTAGCTCATCAATAACCTTCAAGACCCTGTCTCTTGTTTCCTTTTTGACTTTTTCAGGATTGTTTAATACCCTTGAAACGGTTGCTAATGAAACATCAGCCGATAACGCAACATTATAAATTGTAACTTTATTGCTCATTTTATCACCTTCTTAACTATCCATAAGTATACCATAAAATGTAAAGGCTTTCAATTGTTTTATGAAAAATTTTCACGAAAAATTAATTTTCACAAATTTTATCTCATTTATGGGCTAAAAGAAAAAAAACATCCGAAGATGTTTTTCTTTTTTACACTGTTCTTTTTTCTTTAATTCTTGAAGCTTTTGCAGAAAGTGTTCTAATGTAGTTAAGCTTAGCTCTTCTAACAAGACCGACTTTCGATACTTCGAGTTTGTCGATAATTGGGGAATGAACAGGGAATGTTCTTTCAACTCCAATACCATAAGAAACCTTACGAACTGTAAATGTTTCAGATATCCCGCCACCTTGACGTTTAATAACTAAGCCTTCAAATAATTGAATTCTTTCGCGGTTACCTTCTTTAATTTTAACGTATACTTTAACGGAGTCACCTGCTTTAAAATTAGGGACTTCTTTCAAGTATTCTTTCGTAAGTTCAGCAAACAATGCTTGGCCTTTTTCTCTTGCCATATTTTCAACTCCTTACTTCAAGCGTTCATAAAAGGATTTTTTAGCGGACCGCCTTAACCGATATACGGCATTTAGAATTATAACATAGGTCGTAATTACTTTCAAGTAAAACTTTTTAGATACTTCTTTCTTACCTTAACAACCCTCTGGATTTTCGATAGGACAAATATCGCCATTAGGCGTTACTTCCATAATCATATTCTTAGATTCAAAGAAAGTAAATAATCTTTCCAAACTAATGAAGACATATTTAACATTATCAAACCCTAAACCTTCCACATATGCCACCGCTTCATTGGTTTTTTCTGTATCTTCACTCATTAAAATGATCATGTTCCACTGGGAAGCATCTTCTAAGAAAATCTGAAGATTCTCTCGTGACTGATTCACAAATCCTTCAATAAAGGCAGTATTGTAGTCTGTTTGAGATCTTAAATCAATAAAATAATAATTCTTGTAATTTTTATCTGCCGCTTCAATTAGAGCGTCATAAAGTTGTTGTTCTTCCACCCATGTTTCATTAACGGCATTGTTCTTCATGTTGTTGGCAAAACAACCGGTAAGTACCCATAAGCTAAAAAATAAGACTATTATTTTTTTAATCATTCGTATCCTCCTTTAAAGATTCTAAGAAAAGTTTATCGCTTTTTGATAACGGATAAGACTCTAGTAGATCTGGCCTTTTTTTAAAAGTTTCTTTTAATGCCATTTCATGGCGCCATTTTCTAATGTTTTCATGGTGGCCTGACAGTAAAACATCTGGTACTGCATACCCTTCATATGCTTGAGGTTTTGTATAATGGGGGTGTTCTAGTAATCCTTTTTCAAATGATTCTTCAAGGTGTGAATCCTCTGTTATCACGCCATCTAATAGTCTTGTAATGGAATCCGTTAAAATTAGGGCTGCCAGTTCTCCACCGGTTAAAATATAATCCCCAACGCTGACCTCTTCATCGACTAATTCATAAACGCGATGATCGATTCCTTCATAGTGTCCACATAAAATAATAATATGATCTAACTTAGCATATTCTCGTGCTATTTTTTGATTATATGTTTTCCCCTTAGGAGAGGTCATAATAATGGTTGCTTGATTATCTTTGTTAAGATCTTTAATTGCTCTATAAAAAGGGGGGAACATCATTAACATGCCTGATCCACCACCATAGGGTGTATCATCAACTTGATGATGCTTCATTTGACTATAATTTCTTAAATTAATGACATTAATTTCAACTTTTTCATCTTGATAGGCCCTTTTAATAATCGATTCATTAATATAAGCTTCAATCATTTGAGGGAAAATCGTAATAATATCAATTCTCATAATAACCCCTCAATTTCTTCAATCAAAATAGTTGAGGAAACTTCTTTAACAAACTGATTGTTAAAAGGAACTAACACGTCTTTTGTTTCTGTTTTTATTCTTAAAATATGACCTTGAGGGACTTGCATAATATCACTAACTACCCCAATTAATTGACCATATTGATTATATACTTCTTTGCCGATTACTTCACCATAGTGAAATTCATTGTCTTCTAAAATGGGCTCTTCATCGCTATAAAGAAGTAAACCTCTAAACTTATCAACTAAGTTAATATCGTTAAACCCCTTAAAACGAATGATCAGACCTTTATTGCTTTGTCTTATCGTAGAAATAGTTAAATCTATTTTTCCCTCTAAGTTTAGATAAACCTTTTTTCCAACCTCAAAACGATTAAAATCACTTCTAGATTCAACCAATAAGTCTCCTTTAATTCCATGTGTTTTCAATATTTTACCAATTTCATATTTCATACTTTCACCAGTAATATTATATCATGTTAACCCAGTCAAATAACAAAAAAATACACGTCATGTGTATTTTTTACTTAAAATGCGTCAATATCGATTCTTACACGAACGCCTTCTTTAGAAGCACCCGCGTAAACAATGGTTCTAATTGCAGAGGCAATCTTACCACCTTTGCCGATAACTCTTCCCAAATCTTCTTCATTAACTAAGACTTGGATAGCCAGTTCTTTACCTTCATCAGAGAGGGTTTTTACTAGCACATCTTCTGGATGGGACACAAGTGGCGTAACGATTTGTTTAATTAAGTTTTCGAAGTTAACAGCCATATCCTCACTCCTTCTTATTTGATGTCGAATTTTTTAAAAAGACTTTTAACTGTATCTGTAGGTTTTGCGCCATTATTAAGCCATTGTAAAGCTTTTTCTTTGTCAATTTCAACAGAGGCAGGTTGTGTTAGTGGATTATAAGTTCCAATAATATCTAAGAATCTTCCATCTCTTGGTGCAGTAACATCTGCTGCAACAATTCTATAGAATGGACGCTTGTGTGATCCAAAACGTTGTAATCTAATCTTTACCATAAGTACACTCCTTATTTTTGTATTCTATTCTATTATACAAGAATATTTAGAAGTGTCAAGTATTTTTTCTTAACACTTAAAATTCAATATTAATTTCCGGTCTATCAAGTAAACTTGGCTCAAAAGATTTTACCCCTTTTGTTTTAGATAAAGCTTGTTTTACCTGTTTTTCATTAACCTTATCTAAATAGACCGTTAAATACTTGGATTTTAATGAGGTGTAGTAAATATCAATGTTTTCAATTTTATTAATCTTTTTGATATCGCTTTTATGTCTAAAATAGACTAAATAGCTAATTCTATCTAATTGCACAGTTATGAGCTCCTTTTTTGGTAAAATAAGGTGAAACCGAATTAGAAAGTGTGGTTGAGAAATGCTTTAACTCAGCATTAATACGGTTTTCTAATATAAAGTATTGCTGGACTTCTTCTTTTTCATACAAATCTTTTTTTGCTTTTGCATAATCACTTGCGGCTTCTTTAAAATCGGGATGATATTTACCACCGGTTGAAAAAATTTCATCAAACCGTTTGAATGTTTTTTTGAATAACGCTCTTTCAGTGCTATATTTTGTATTGATGATTTCATTGAGACGTTGAAGTTCAACAAAATCTTTGGAAGATCTATATTCATCTAAAAGGTCATATGTTTTATTAATAATTTCTGTGTGTCCCATAATTTATCACTCCATTTATAGTTTATCAAATAATTGCCTTAATTGTCAAAAAAAGAGGGTTATGTTATAATAATTAGAGGTGCATAATAATGTATTTAATGAAAGATATTATCAGAGAAGGTCACATATCTCTGATAACAAAGAGTGTTCCAGTAAAACTTCCTGTTAGTAAACAAGACAAAGAAATCGGACTTAACTTGCTCAAATATTGTGTTATGAGTCAAGATGAGAATCTTGGCCAACAATATGGTTTGAGACCTGGTGTTGGTTTATCTGCTGTTCAAGTCAATATTTTAAAAAGAATGTTTGCGATTCACTTGGAAGATTTAGATGGAACCATGTATTCGATGATTATCGTAAATCCTGTCATAACCTATAAATCTAAAGAAATTATTTATCTTAATGGCGGTGAAGGGTGTTTATCAGTCGATAGGCCAACAGAAGGTTTAACCCCAAGACATAAAATCATTAAATTCCGGGCTTATATATACGATCCTAAATCTGGTGATTTTAAGATTAAAGAAATGACTTTAAAAGATTACCCTGCGATTGTATTTCAACACGAATATGATCACCTAGACGGCATCCTATATCCAACAAAATTGTTTGCCACATTGCCAAACGCAAGACCATTAATTGAACCCGTTGAAAACGAAAACGCCGAATAAGGCGTTTTTTATTTGATATACCGTTTGACAAGACTAACTTGGGACTCATATAGTTTATCAAAACTAATTTCATCGGTTTGAGCTAAACCTAACCTATTTTCAATTGATTCATAGGCTTTTTTGTTTTGATTGCGACCTTTTTTAAGAAATGGTATCTTAAACTTACGCTTATAAATAGTTTGTCTTTCCTCAACATACTCTAATAAGTTTGTATCTAATATATATGAACCTTTAAAATTATCACGTTTTAATTTGTCTAAATGTTCTAAAATGGTTGCCTTACCATAACCGATTAGACTCGGTTTTTTATTTTCATTGAGGTCAAACAAAATGACATGTGAGAGGTTATTTTTAATTAATCGGTAATAAGAAGTAACCGATTTTTCTTTTTCATAACATAAACCGGGATTAAAACTAAATTTAATCTCTTTAATTTCCTTTATCAAGTAGGCAATATAAGCACTGTCGATATCATAGGATAAGTTAAAAGTAAGATTGAGTTTGTCTTTCTTAACACCCGCCAACAATAATTGAATTTGCTCAATAAAAATGTCTTTTTCAATATTAAAGTCTTTAATCGTGGGTACTTTAATTAAAATATCTTTGGTTTTAAATCGTTTAGCCAAATAGATTAATCTTTCTACATCTAAAATACCATACACATCATAAGTTTTTGTGATATCTAAATATAGAGGGCTTATTTTGTTTAGTTTAAAGAGAGTTTCTACTTCATCGATGGCTTCTTCACTTAGATCATAAACATTCAAATGATTAAAATCTCTTAGAACAAATTTATCAAGGTTCAATGCCTTGAATAATTCGATTTGGCTTTCTAAATCAACTAGCATATCCACATAGGCACTAATCATGTTTACTCACCTCATACATTAATATTCCGCCGGCTATACTGACATTTAAAGACTCAATCCCCTTGGTTTCAACGGTGACCAGTTTATCAGCATAGTGTAAAATATTTTTACTAATTCCGCTGCCTTCGTTACCTAGTACTAAAACGACTTTATCTTTTATTATAACGTCTTTAATGTTTTCGGCACCCTTAACGACACTCATTAAAATCTGATAGTCATCTTCTTTAAGTTTTTCTAAAATATCCGCTAAATTCAGATTAACTAGATTCATGTTAAATAGAGTGCCTTGAGTCGCTCTAATCGTTTTATCATTATAATAATCAACCGTATTCATACTTGAAATAACTGTTTTAAACCCAAAGCCGGCTGCAGTTCTAATCAGTGTCCCTAAATTACCTGGATCTTGGATTTTATCTAACATTAAAATTCGATTTGAAAAAGAGTGTGTTTCAACTTGTTTCGTAATTGCCAAAGTATCAAAAGGGGTTTGGGTTAATGATAATTCTTTCATTAAGGTATCGCTAATTAATGTCCCTTCTTTATTGGGGTTTGAAGTATATAATTCAAGTTCACAACCTGCCTTTTTAGCTTCGTTAATAATTTGATCCCCGTAGATTAAAAATGTCTTTGAAGCATCTCGATACTTTTTCTTTTGAAGCTTAAACAACCACTTAATTTGTTTGTTGTCTCTTGAATTAATCATGATTGATCACATCCCAAGCTTCAGGCACCGTAAAGCCCATTAAAGATAGGTCAATCTTTGAATCAGATTTAATCCACCAGCTATGTGTATTTTCAACAATTTCGTCAATCAGTGTTTCATAGTTAGGAATATAGTTTTCATACTGTAGTGCTTTTTTGATAGAAGGCATCGTTGATGGACTTTTTGGTACATAAACAGTACAACAATCTTCAAATGGTCGAATTGAAATATTAAACGTATCAATATCTTGAGAGATTTTAATAATATCTTGTTTATCATAGACCGCTAAGGGTCTAATAATTGGAAGGGTTGTGACAGATTCAATGGTTTTCATACTATTTAATGTTTGACTGGCAACTTGGCCAATGGATTCACCAGTAACAATCGCCAGTGCATCTCGCTTAAGGGCCAATTTTTCGGCAATTCTAAACATCATTCTTCTCATAACAGTAATAATATATGATTCAGGAACATGAAGTAGAATCGCTTGATGCAGTTTAGTGAAGGGTACCATTAAGACATTAAATTCATGTTTTGGGCTATAAAGGGCGAGTTTCTTCGCAATATCGATTACTTTTTGAGCAGATTCTATTGAAGTTAAGGGGGTAGACTCAAAATGAATGCCTTCCAATTGAACACCTTGTTTCATCGCAAGAAAACCGGCAACTGGAGAATCAATTCCCCCTGATAACATTAATACACCATTACCAGCCACCCCAACCGGAAAACCACCTAAACCTTTATAACTCTTTAGGTACAAGTAAACTTGATTTTCTCTAATTTCTATCTTTAAAGTAGCTTTAGGATGATGAAGGTCTACCACCACTTTATGATTCAATTTTGGCAGTATTTCTTTTGAGATAACTTTCGAAAAATCTTGTGACGTATACGGGAACGTTTTATCCGCTCTTTTGGTTTCAACTTTAAAGGTTGTTTCTTCATCCAATTCTTTATTTAATAACGTGACAGCTGTTTCAACAATATCATTCAATTCATAAGAACACGTTTTTACAAAACTAAATGAACCAATGCCACTAACACGCATTAAGCGTTCTATAATTAAATCCTTGGAAGTATCATTGATAGTTAAATAAACTCTATCATGAGTTTTATTCATTTCTACATTTAAATCCTTAATGTTTTGTCTAATTAATCTGACCACTTGATTGATAAATGTATTTCTATTTTTACCTTTTAACATTAAATCGCCAAATCGAATCAATACTTGATCATAATTCATAAAATATCACCAATAGTATTTTAACATATTTTAGTCTATTTCATGGTATATTAATTAAGAGGTGTTTTCATGAAATCATTATTAAAAAGTGCCGAAGCCCTATTTCAAGAATCAAAAAATAATACGAGCTTACTGGCTAATGCGAGTTCTTTTATCATGCATTCAATTAAAGACTTAAATTGGGTTGGGTTTTATCTATTTGAAAATGAATATTTAATTGTTGGTCCATTTCAGGGTAAACCAGCTTGTGTTGAAATTCAAGTAGGAAATGGTGTTTGTGGAAAAGCCTTTCAATTAAACCAAGTTTTAAACGTGAAAAATGTTCATTTATTTGAAGGTCATATAGCCTGTGATAGTGATTCAAATAGTGAATTGGTCATCCCACTGGTTAAAAATGACATTAAAATCGGTGTCCTAGATATCGATTCACCCGTCTATAACCGTTTCGATAGTGATTTGCAAAATTTTTTTGAATCATTCGCTCACCTATTATTAACTTATTACAAAGAATCTTGACAAAATAGTTTCACATGGTATAATATAGCAGTCGGTAAAAAGCAGGCATTACATTTATTTATTCCTAATCTCTACCCGTAGGGGAGCTAGTAACCTTATCTGCTTAAGGTGAAAACTGCAGAATGATTACTTAAATGGATTATTGCATTTTTGCCACCAAACTATAAGGAGGTAAAAATTATGAGTCGTTACACTGGACCATCATGGAAGATTTCTAGACGTTTAGGCTATTCAATTAGCGAAACTGGTAGAGAACTCAAAAAACGTCCATTCCCACCTGGACAACACGGACAAAGACGTAGTAAATTAAGTGACTACGGACAACAGCTTCAAGAAAAACAAAAAGTTAGATTCACTTATGGCGTATCTGAAAAACAATTTCTTAAAACATTCAATGAAGCTAAAAATATGTCAGGTGTTCATGGGGAAAACTTTATTAAATTGTTAGAATCTAGACTAGATAACGTTGTTTATCGTTTAGGTTTCGCTCTTACTAGAGCTCAAGCAAGACAATTAGTAAATCATGGACATATTCTTGTTGATGGCAAGAAGGTAGACATTCCTTCTTACAGATTAGTCCCAGGTCAAACCGTTTCATTAAAGGAAGCATCAGCAAACTTAAAAGTTGTTGAACAAGCTCTTGAAGCTATCGTTTTAAGAAAAGAATTCCTTTCCTATGATGAAACTAAAAAGGCTGGAACATTTGTAAGATACCCTGAAAGATCTGAAGTTCTTCCAGAAATCAAGGAAAACCTAATTGTTGAATACTACAACAGATAATCAAAATAAAAAGCGCGTTTGCGCTTTTTTTCTTGTTAGAGTGTTTATTAATAAATAATTCATATTTTAACGATGAATATTATTAAATATTTGCATATTTAAATAATTATATTTAGATAAAAAAAAGAGGTTTTGACCTCTTTTTAAAGTTATTTTTTAATGGCTGCTTTTACAAGTGTTAAGAAATCAGCAGGATCTAAAGAAGCCCCACCAACTAAAGCACCGTCAATGTTTGGTTGTGCTAACAATTCATCAATATTTGATGGTTTAACTGAACCACCATATAAGATTCTAACTTTTTCAGCAACTGAACTACCATATAATGATTCAATGACGTTTCTGATTGCTAAAATTGTTTCTTCTGCTTGTTCTTTAGAAGCAGTTTTTCCGGTTCCAATCGCCCAAATAGGTTCATAGGCAATTATGACCTTAACCATTTGATCTGCTGAGATTCCAACAAAAGCTTTTTCGACTTGGCCTTTAATCCAGTTATTCGTCGTTCCTGCTTCTCTAATATCAAGTGTTTCGCCTACACATACAATAGGTGTCAATTCATGTTCTAAGGCTGCATGAACTTTTTTATTAACAAACGCATCCGTTTCATTAAACATTTGACGACGTTCACTGTGTCCTAGAATTACATAGCTTACACCAGTGGTTTCTAATACACGCGGTGAGGTTTCACCTGTAAATGCACCGAATTCTTCATAGTGCATATTTTGTGCGCCTATTTTAAGATTTTCACCTTGTCGTTTAACTAAGCATCTTAATAGCACATCATTAGCACAGATTACAGTTTCAACTAAGTCAGTAGATGGGACTTCCTGTGTGACAGAATAAATAAATTGTAAAGCCTCATCACGAACTTTATACATTTTCCAATTTCCTGCAATAACAGGTTTTCTATGTTTATTCATATTATCTTCTTTTCTTTATTGTTTAATAATTGAAGCAATATCATTGATTGCTTCTTCAGCATGTGATCCGGTGGCAACAATTCTAACATTCTTGCCTTTGGGAATTGCTAAACTCATCAATCCTAAAATACTCTTTAAATCTACCACTTTGTCTTCATAGTGTAATTCAATATCAACTGCGTATTTGCTAGCTGCTTGAACAATTTTAACCGCCAATGAAGCGTGTAAACCTACAGTACTCTTTAATGTAATATCTTTAGTCATCTTTCTTTCCTCCTAAAACATCGGTGGGGTTGATATCCACAATACCTTTGTTTTCTTTTCACTTATATTTATTAAGAAGTGTTCTTTGTTTGCTAAATAGTAAAATGATTCGCCTGTTTTTACAAGATATCTTTTCTTGTTTAAAACTAAAACAACTTCACCTTCTAGACAGTATCCAAACTCTTCACCAGCATGTGGTTTATCAATTTCTGAACTTCCGCCAGGTTTGATTTCAATTATAATGGGCTCCATTTCATATTTTAATGCATTTGGAACAATCCAACTAATAATATGCTTTAAATCAACGTTTTCTTGTTCGAAAAAATCTGACTCATTATGGACAATTTGATCATCGTTTTGACTTGAGAAAAAATCTTGTGCATTTGTTCCCAATACTTCCAATAATGAGAAGAATGTTTCTAATGATGGACTAGATATATTTCTTTCTATTTGAGAAATATAACCTTTAGTAAGCTCAAGGCGATTAGCTAACTCTTGTTGAGTTAAACCATTCTCTAATCGTAATTCTTTAATCTTACTACCGATATCCATTATTTGTCGCTAATACATTCAACTCCGGGTAGCACTTTACCTTCTAGATATTCTAGTGATGCACCCCCACCAGTTGAGATGTGTGTCAATTGAGTTTCAAATCCAAATTGAATTGCAGCTGCAGCAGAATCTCCACCACCAACAATTGTGATAGCATCTTTTAAGTTAGCTAATGTTTGGGCAACACCAATCGTGCCTTTTTGATAGTTTTCCATTTCAAAAACACCCATTGGTCCATTCCAAACAACTGTTTTCGCATCTTTTAAAATTGAACTGAATAATTCAATCGTTTTTGGTCCAATATCTAAGCTCATTTCGCCGTCTTTAATAGATGTAATTGGCCCAACATGAGAAGGTTTAATATCTTTAAATTCAGGTGTAAATAAGAAGTCAACCGGTAAAACTAATTTGTCTTTACCTTTTTCAAGTAATTCTTTTGCCAATGGAATTTTATCTTCTTCAAGTAATGATGTCCCTACATTATAACCTTGTGCCGCTAAGAATGTATAAGCCATACCACCACCGATTAATACTTTATCGGCAATGTTTAACAAGTTTGATATAACTTCTATTTTATCTGATACTTTAGCACCACCCAATACAGCCATAAAAGGACGTTTTGGATTGTCTACCGCACCGCCAATAAACTTAATTTCTTTTTCTAGCAGGAAGCCAGCAGCTGTTTGCTTGATATTGCTAGCGATACCTACATTAGACGCATGTGCTCTATGTGCTGTACCAAACGCATCATTCACAAATACATCGCCTAGACTTGCCCAATATTTACCAAGTTCAGGATCGTTTTTAGATTCTTTCTTACCATCAATATCTTCAAATCTTGTGTTTTCAAACATTAATAGTTCGCCGTCTTTTAAGGCGCCGATTGCTTGTTCTAATTCTTTTCCTCTCGTATGAGGAATGAATTTAACTGGTTTACCTAGTAAAGCCTGTAATCTTTCTTGAACAGGTTTTAATGAATTTTTCGCTTTGTCATCTTCGGTTTTAACTCTTCCTAAGTGAGAAAACAAAATGGCTCTCCCACCTTGATTAATTACGTACTCGATTGTTGGAATCGCAGCGGTAATTCTATTATCGTCAGTAATAACGCCTTCATCATTCATTGGAACGTTAAAATCAACTCTAATCAATACTTTTTTTCCTTTTAATATAATGTCTTTGACAGTTAATTTTGACATACTTATCCTCCTTAAATTACATTGTCTTATACCGTTTAATATTATAACACTTAATCTTATTTAATTCTATATAAGGAGCAATGAAAATGTTAACATTAACTAAACATTATCCATA
Source organism: Acholeplasmataceae bacterium UBA5409 (assembly GCA_002410615.1). Lineage (GTDB taxonomy): Bacteria > Bacillota_I > Bacilli_A > Acholeplasmatales > UBA5453 > UBA5409. Next base: position 79,460 of record DHNT01000008.1, on the reverse strand, counting down.
CAACTAGAAGATGTTAGATAGGTGTTAACTCGTTTTGCGTTGTTAAACCCCTTAATTAGAAGATGATAACTAAGATTTAATTCCAATGTATCTAAATCATTAAAGGTAATGATTGAATTTTGTTTATTTTTCTCTATTTTATAGATTTTATAGTAGTTTATCCATACCGTTTCATATAGTTTAGGCGATTTAGTGGGAATTAATAAAGTATACTTATCAATATAAATAGGTATTTTAACGTTAATATGACAGTATTTTTTTGTTAAAGCTACTCTTGAATCATAATCAAATAGAGCTTTTTTACACATCAATTTTACGATACTTAAGCAACTTTTATTGATAACTTTTTTCGTGTTTTTACTAACAATTATGCATTGATTGTTTTTATGATACATATATTTCATTTTTTTTATAAAAGAAAAAGGACCAGATGGTCCTTTAAATTATTTTTTAGGCTCTTCAGCTTTTGGTTTTGGTGCAGCTTTTGGCTTTGGTTCAGCCTTTGGCTTTGGTGCAGCTTTTGGCTTTGGTTCAGCCTTTGGCTTTGGTGCAGCTTTTGGTTCAGCTTTTTCAGGTTCAAGTTTGAATTGTTCTTGATCAACAACAAATTCATCTTCAACTTTTTCTTTTTTAGTTGGTTTTGCAACACCTTCAGCTGGTAAATTTTGGTCATAAACCAATCTTAATTCACTTTCTGGATCAAAGAAATGTGATTTGTTCATATCTAAAGCCAATTTGAAACGGTCACCAATTCTGATGTCTGCTCTTGCATCAACACTTGCCACAACATTAAATCCATTAATGTTTGTATAAATATTTGTTTCAGCACCTAGTAATTCAGCCACATCAACTTCAACTGTAACAACAGATTCAGGATAAGTTTCAAACACGACTGGATCATCATGAATATCTTCTGGTCTAATTCCCATAACAATCTGTTTACCGAAGAAACGGTTTTGTTTAATAATTGCTAGTTTTCCTTCAGGAACTTTAATCTTATAATCTCCACTCGTAAAGTAACCATCATTATTCACAATACCTTCGATAAAGTTCATTGGCGGTGTTCCAATGAATCCACCGACGAAAATATTATATGGATAGTCATAGATTTCTTTTGGTGCACCAACTTGTTGGATATAACCATCTTTCATAACAACAATTCTTGATGCCATGGTCATCGCTTCAATTTGGTCGTGTGTGACATAAATAGTGGTTGTATCTAATCTATTATGTAATTTAATTAATTCTCCACGCATTTGAACACGAAGTTTAGCGTCAAGGTTTGATAAAGGTTCGTCCATTAAGAATACTTTTGCATTTCTAACAATCGCTCTACCTAAGGCAACTCTTTGTCTTTGCCCACCTGATAAAGCTTTTGGTTTTCTGTCTAAGTATGGAAGTAATCCTAAAATACCTGCAGCTTCTTTCACTTTTACATCGATTTCATTTTTAGGCATTTTTCTAATTTTTAAACCGAATGCCATATTATCATATACCGTCATATGAGGGTATAATGCGTATGATTGGAATACCATTGCGATATTTCTATCTTTTGGTGCAACATCATTAACGACTAAGTCGTCAATCATAAGTTCGCCTGATGAGATTTCTTCTAACCCAGCAATCATACGTAAGGTTGTAGATTTACCACAGCCTGAAGGTCCAACTAAAACAACAAATTCTCTATCTTTAATATCTAGATTAAAGTCAAAAACCGCTTGGACACCGTTTGGATAAATCTTATTAATATTATTTAATTTTAAAGTTGCCATTATTTCTCTCCTTTTTATTATAGATTTGTCAACGCTTACATTATAACGTTAATCACTAAAAAATAAAATGTGCAAATTGCACATTATTTTATCTAATAAGATTATAAATTTCTTAGAAAAACATAAACAAATGCAGCATCTTCAAACTTTCTAACATCAAATCCAGTAATCTTATAGAACTTATCAAGTCTGTTTTCTAATGTGTTTCGGTGAAGGTTAGCTTCTTTAGCGGCCTTTGACTTATTTTGATTATAGGTTAAATATAATTTAATCGATTGTAAGAATTCTTTATCGTTATATAAAGATTTAAATAGTTCTTTTTTCATATCTTCAGTCACATGCTTGTTTACTTCATCATAAAAAATCGTTTTATCGTTGATATAAGTTTTAGTGAAAATTGGTTTATCAATTGTTTCTTGAAGATGGGTCAATAACTGATTTTTTGTGTTAAAGTGGTTTGATTCATATAATCTTAAATCAGAATAAAAGTCACTGTTGGTGTTATTAATGATGACATTCCAATCATTATCACTTCTAACCACATCAATAGCTAACAAAATATCATTATGAATTGAAACATCAGGTTGCACCATTAAATCATTTAATAGTTCAATTAATGTTTCTTTTTCAAAAGGATTAAGTTTTGTAATACCTTTAATTAATATATAATAACCGTACATAAACTTCACCTACTTAATTATACCGTATTTTATTCAAGATAACCATATTTTGATGTGATATAATAGGTTAGGAGTGATACTATGAAATATCCGAAATTTCTTAAAGAAGGAAATACCATTGGCATATTTGCCCCAAGTTTTGGGGCCAACATCGAACCTTACAAATCAAGATTGGAATCCGCCTTAAGTAAATTTAATATACTGGGTTACAAAACAGAGATTAAAGGAGACATTTTTGGTTACTTTAATGGGGCATCATCGGCTAAAGAATCAAGAGCTCAAGCTTTTATGGATTTATATAAGGATCCTAATGTCGATTTTATATGGAGTGTTGGTGGTGGCGAATGGATGATGGAAATAATTCCTCTTATAAACTTTGAAGAATTAAAACATTATCCGCCTAAATTTTTTATGGGTTATTCTGATAACACGAATCTAACTTTTTTAATGAATACTTTATTAGATACGGTTAGCATTTATGGCCAAAATGTGACTGAATTTGGGATGAACATCTGGGACAAATCATTAAATGATGCCTTTAATATTATTAGTGGAAAAACATTAAGACAGGATAGTTTCCCATTACACGAACCGAATGAAGTCATTCAAACAGACCCACTTCAAAGTTACACACTTACTGAAAAAACAGTATGGAAAAATCTTAAGGGTGAAAAAGAAATAAAACTTGAAGGAAGACTTTTTGGTGGTTGTTTAGATGTATTAATGATTTATCCTAAAACTATATTTGATAAGGTGGAAGAATTTATTCAAACTTATCAAAAAGAGGGTATTATCTGGTTTTTAGAGGCTTGTGATTTTAATGTGTTTGCCTTAAAGAGAGCTTTATGGCAGCTAAAAGAAATAGGTTGGTTTAACAATGTTAAGGGCATAATTTTTGGTAGACCGATGTCCGCTAAACCTATTTTAGATCTAGACCAATATCAAGCAACTCTAGATATTTTAGGTGATTTAAACATTCCTATTATTATGGATGCCGATATTGGACATGTCCAACCAACCATGACTATTTTGAGCGGGGCATTTGCTGAGATTATCTCAAAAGATGGAAAAGGTTCTATTACCTACAAATTAAAATAAATAAGGTTCCCTTCTTGGGAACCCTTATTTTTTTATCCTATAGAACCTTCCATCTCTAATTTAATTAGCTGATTTAACTCAATTGCATATTCCATTGGAAGTTCTTTTGAAAATGGTTCAATGAAACCCATCACAATCATTTCAGTCGCTTCCTCTTCAGTTAATCCTCGACTCATTAGGTAGAATAATTGGTCTTCTGATATTTTTGAGACGGTTGCTTCATGTTCTAAAAAGACATCACTATTCTTTACAACATTAACTGGAATGGTATCACTAAATGAATATTCATCTAAAATAATCGTATCACATTCAACGTGGGCTTTAGCGCCTTTAGCGTTTTTCCCAAAATCAACTTTACCGCGATAATTTACTTTACCGCCACCTCTTGAAATAGATTTAGAAATGATGGTTGAAGTGGTATTGGGCGCGATATGAATCATCTTAGCACCAGTGTCTTGGTGTTGTCCTTTTGAAGCGAAGGCAATTGAAATGGTTGTCCCTTTTGCCCCTTCTTCAGCCAAGATACAGGAAGGATATTTCATGTTTAGATTAGAACCTATGTTCCCATCAATCCATTCCATATGGCCATTTTTTTCTACCCATGCTCTTTTGGTAACTAAGTTAATAACGTTATTAGCCCAGTTTTGAATGGTTGTATATCGACAATGCCCATTTTCATGAACAACAATTTCAACAATTGCTGCATGTAGAGAATCTTTTGTAAAGATTGGCGCGGTACAACCTTCAACATAATTAACACTAGCACCTTCATCAACAATAATTAAAGTTCTTTCAAATTGACCCATTTGTTCACTGTTTATTCTAAAATAAGACTGCAGTGGTTTTTTCACTTTAACACCCTTTGGTACATAAATGAAAGACCCACCACTCCATACAGCACTATTCAGCGCGGCATATTTATTATCTGTATAGGAAACAATTGTCCCAAAATATTTTTTAACCAATTCTGGGTATTCTCTTAAAGCCGTATCCGTATCACAGAAAATAACGCCTTCTTTTTCTAATTCTTCTTGAGTTGAATGGTAAACAACTTCACTTTCAAATTGGGTTGATACACCACCAAAGAATTTTCTTTCCGCTTCAGGAATTCCTAAACGATCAAACGTATTTTTTATATCTACCGGAACTTCATCCCAGGAGGTCTCCGTTCTTTCTGAAGCTCTAATAAAGTATGTTATCTCATCAAAATCAATTCCACTTAAATCTGGTCCCCAAGTTGGGTTTGGTCTATTAACAAATTCTTCATAAGCTTTTAATCTAAAATCTAACATCCATTCTGGTTCATTCTTATATTTAGAAATGGCTCTTATCACATTTTCATTTAACCCTTTATCCAGTTTAATGACAGGTGTGTTTTCCGTTTGGAAACCATATTGATATTCACCAATAATCGCATCTATTTTCTTTTTATTATCATCCATTTGAACTCTCACCTTCTTTTATCAATCCTTGTTCAAGTGCTTTCCAAGCTAAACTAGCACACTTGATTCTTGCGGGAAATTGGCTAACACCGCCATATGCTAAGGCGTCTCCAATTAACAATGTATCATCATAAGGCTTTGCCATCAATAAGTTATAAAACGCATCGATAACTTTAAGAGCCTCATTCACTTCTTTATTTATTAATGTTTCAGACATCACTGAAGCACTGGAACAACAGATTGAACAACCAGTTCCTTCGTGTCTGATATCTGTAATTTGATGTCCGGTAACTTTTACTTGTATCGTCATATCATCGCCACAAGACGGGTTATGTAAATGTACCATAAAATAAGATGGATCTTCTATTAATCCTTTATGAAGCGGACTTTTATAATGTTCCATGATGACCGCTCTATATAAATGATCTAAATTCATTATATCACCTTAAAACTTTCTAAAAAAATCTCTTGCTTCAATGACTGATTCAATAAATTTGTCACAATCACTAAAGTCATTATAAATATAAAATGAGGCACGCAGGGTTGATTCAGCACCAAGCCACTTTAATATCAGTTGTGCACAGTGATGTCCGGCTCTGACGCAGACATTATTCTTATCAAAGATACTTGCTGCATCATGAGGATGGATCGCATCAATATTAAAGGCAATAATACCAGTATCGCTATCTTGGTTATATATTTTTACGCCTTCAATATTTTTAAGTTTATTGGTAGTGTAATTATATAAAGCATCTACATGAGCTGTAACGTTATCTAAGCCAATTTCCGTTAATAAATCAATCGCAGCAGCCAGCCCAATTGCCCCAGCAATATTAGGTGTTCCCGCTTCAAACTTATAAGGACTTTCTTTAAAAGTCATTGAATCTTTCGTAACCTGATTAATCATTTCTCCGCCAAATTCAACTGGCCTAAATGATTTTGCTAAAGAGGATTTCATATATAAGACACCGATTCCTGTTGGACCAAGCATCTTGTGACCCGAGAATGCTAAATAATCACTATCTAGATCTCTAACATCAAGCTTGATATGAGGTGCAGCTTGAGCTGCATCAACAACCACATGCGCACCTACTTCGTGTGCTAATCTAGTTATTTCTTTAACGGGTACAGTATTACCCATCACATTGGAAACAGCTGTGATAACGACGACTTTGGTGTTTTGATTCAGGATTCGCTTAAAAGCCTCAATTGTTATTTTCCCGTTATTATCTAATTCAATAAAATTTAATTTTGCCTGTGTTTTTTGTGAGACGTTTAGCCACGGTAGGAAAGATGAATGGTGTTCCAATTCTGAAATAATAATTTCATCGGATTGTCCTAGAATATCCAAATAGTGATTCGCAACCATATTTAAACTATTGGTTGTGCCTTTTGTGAAAATAACTTCATCATCGCTCGCATTTATAAAATGCGCTAATTTAGTCCGTGCACTTTCATAAAGATCGGTTGCTTCATGCGCTATCTTATAAACCCCTCGATGGATATTAACACCTAATTTTTGATAATAATGATTTAAGGCGTCAATCATTGGAGTAGGTTTTAAACTAGATGCAGCGGTATCTAGATAAACAATATTAGGATTTTCTTCATAGATTGGAAATAACTTTCTAATCTTCTCTACATCAAGTATCATAAACGTTCATTCACCAATTCGACAAATCTTTCTTTTAATGGTTGGTCTGTAATTGCGTCAATGAGTGGTGTTAATAAACCATTAATCATTAATTTTTCGGCATCTTTACGTGTAAGACCTCTACTCATTAAATAATAAATGCTGTGTTCTTCTAATTTACCAACCGTTGCCCCATGTCCCGCTTTTACATCATGTTCATCAATCAATAAGATTGGGTTCACTTCAATAATGGCTGCATCAGAAGCGATAATGCCTTTTAAGTTTTGATAAGCATCTGCTTTAATCATGCCTTGAAGAATCTTTTCAACGCCATTCAAAATAACTTTCCCGTTTCCATTGGCAATTGCGATATTATGCATTAATCCAGTGGTGTATTTAGCAGCATGAATCAGTTCAATATCAATATTTTGAATATTTCCATAGGAACTTACCGCAACTGCTCTAATCCCAACATAGGCGCCTTCACCAGTTAATTTAGCTTGCATTTTCGCCTCTAATTTATTACTAACAAATCCGCCCATCAATTCAACTTGAGAATCTCTTTTTGCTTCAAAGTAATGGTGAATCGTCCCTTTTTCACTCTTTAAATCACTAATCAGTAAATAAGAAACTTTTGAATTATCCATCGCAGTTAGTTTTAAATTGTAGTTATTCGGTTCTAAATCTTCGCTGGCTACTTCTAAGATAAACTTAACTTCGCTTGATTTTCCAATGATAATTTCTAAGTTTTCGTTATTGTCATCTTTAAGCGTAATTTTAATGGGATCTTTAATAACCAACTTGTCTCTAACGATTAATTTGGGTGCATCATACGTGATCCCTTCTATCATGTCACCACTAATGATATGGTCTTTTAAAATAATCTCAGGCATCTTTATTCACCTTCGAATTCGATGCCAAGTTCTTCTTTGACCCATTCGTAACCATTCTTATCAATTTTTTCAATTAGATCTTGTTTCCCCGTTAATACGATTTTCCCGTTAATCATGATATGAACATAAGTTGGTTTAATATAATCTAAGATTCTTTGGTAATGAGTAATTAATATGCAACCAAATTCATCGCTAATCATATCATTGACATTTTCACCAACAATCTTTAAAGCATCAATATCTAAACCAGAATCAATTTCATCTAAAATCGCTATTTTTGGTTTTAACATTTTTAGTTGTAAGATTTCATTACGTTTCTTTTCTCCACCAGAGAAACCTTCATTTAAATATCTGTGCGCCATATCTTCATTCATTTTTAATTCTTTGATCGTTGAATCGTATTTTTTAATGAATTCATAGATAGGCATATTTTGGCCTTCATTATTTGCTCTTATAGCAGCTCTCATAAAGTCACTGTTTGTCACTCCTGAAACTTCTGCTGGATATTGCATCCCCAGAAATAAACCTGCTCTAGCACGTTCATCGACACTCATTTCTAGGATGTTTTCGTTATCTAAAAAAATACTTCCTTCGGTTATTGTATAGGTTGGTGATCCCATAATCGCTGAAGCTAACGTAGATTTACCTGTCCCGTTTGGTCCCATAATCGCGTGAACTTCACCGCTGTTAACTTCTAAATTCACCCCATTAAGAATATTTTTATCGTCAATTGACACATGTAAGTTTTTTATTGTTAATTTCGACATTTTTAGTCCTCCTCATTATCATATGTATTATATAATATTTTTGGTCTGTTATCTAATGAAATCACTTATTATTAAACTTGATTTGCTTATTTTATGTAAAGCTAGAAAATGGTAATCGTTTACAGTCATTTATAAAAGCACTTTCATATTTTTATTCTTGATATATCGTATATAATAAAGGTGTCAAAGCACTTTCAACTTTTTTGATTAAAAACTTTGACAAATAACTCGTATTTTTCTCCCAAAAAAATACAAAGCGTTACACCACGATTAGAATTTGATTTGATATGCCATCTTCAGATCAAATTTCTATAAACGGTGACTCCCTTCAAATAATCTCCCTTTTGGAGTTTATATATGTAAAACATCTAAAAGATGTTTTTTTTATTTTTATATGGCTTTGTTAAGTAATTTATGATAATATATATTAACTTAAAATAAGAGAGGAACTTTTTTATGCTCACACAAGAACACAACAACAAATTTAAATACATTACTACCTTTGTTGCTGTTATTTTAGTTTTAGATGTTATTACTATTATTTCAAACATTTATGTGTCTACTTCATTAGACCAATTTGGTCTTCCAGACATCTTAATTATCATTAAAGCATTATACTTCGCGATCTTATTAATCATCTTAGTATTATGGAATACTCAAAAGGTTAATATCCCTAAACATGTACTAAAGATCTTAATTGGGATTGGATTCACTTATGTTATGGTTTACTTCTTAAGTTTATATCTTTACAAGTACTTTCTCTTGTATGACACTTCCTACATTATTAGATACCGTATCTTAGACGGTAATCCAGCGTTAGCTTTAGACTATTCCGTAACCAATTATAAAACCCTATCTTATGTCGTATCTATTTTTGGGGGAGCGAATTCCGAACTCATCTTACTACTTCAAATCTGTGCACTTCAATTTGCCTTAAACCAAGTGAGTCATGTCCAACTGCCTACTGAAACAGAATATGAGTATGATGATTTTTTATTTCCAAAATCACTACTAATTTCCACTTCATTACTGACATTCTTTAGTTTTATTTCCATCAATGTATTTACCTTCACTTATAACTTATATTCTTTAATTGAAGTGGGGATTGCCTTATCCGCATTCATCCTAACCATTCCGGTATTAATCTTAGCGGGACAACTTCAAAATAGAAAATCTACCCATGTCACCAAAGCCTTATTCTTAGGAAACCATATCTTCATTTTAGTCAGTGGAATTATCCTTAGTTTATTGTTTGCTGGACTGTTTGGTCTGAATATTTACTTCATAGTCATGAACATTGGTACATACCGTGTTGGTACTGCCTTGGTATCCTTAATATTAGCTTTATTCATTCTATTTAAATCCAAACAAATTATATCGTTAGAAAATAAATAAAACCTTCACAGCCGTGAAGGTTTTATTTTATATAATATCTTTAATTGAGTTAATATGATACTCATAATATAGACTTGGTCTATAGGTATCTGAATATAACATGATAGCTTGTTCCGAATCAAAGTGTAAGCCTACATTTACAATCGATATAACGCCATTTTGAGAGCGAATGAAGGCTATTTCCTTAATCTTGGTTTTAGTCTCTTCACTCATCTCTTTAACCTCTTTAATTTGGGTTACAAAGAGTTTATCAATTTTAACTTTGGCTTTGTGTTGTTCTGATTGAAGTTTATCGATTTGATCATTGACTTCATCTAGAAAGAATTCTGATCCTTTTAGAACTACCACAACCACTTCAAGCATAAAACGTTTCCGTGTTTTTCTAATGGTATCTCTTGATACTCTATAATATAGCTTACAACGGTTATTACTAAAAGATAATTTAAAATCTTTTTTAACGACCCTTTTTTCAACTGATTCTAAAGACCCGTGATACGTTTTAATGGGTTCTCCAGGTGCTTCATGAATCTTAATGATATACGCATGATTGGTAATTTGTTCTAATCTATTTCTAAAGTACCCGGTTATAAATATGAGCACAATTAGAATTACGAAAAAGAATATATATTTATAATTATCATCCATGTCAGTAAATAGGATTAATATCCCACCACCAACAGAAATTAAAATAATCAAAATAAAACCAATTAACCACCGTAGAAATTGTCTGTTTACTTGTTTTTGCGTCATAGTTTTATACCATGTTCATATAAGTAATCGTAGACAATACTATACCAATTATAAGTAAGATTGCTGAGGCTACGAATAATTCTTTGAAAAATGTTGTTTCTTTATCCGTTGTTTTCGCAAATACATAATCACTATACGTAGGATACATAGTTTTTCCATCTCTTGTAAACAAAAGACGGAAAACATATCTAATCCCCATAAATACACGTTGTGCTTGCATCATCGCCGCGATGGCTGGTAGGAACATTACTATCCCTACAACAAATAGGATATCCCCAGCGGAACTAATCGATATACTAGGTCCAAATACTGGAAGATGTAGTAAATAACTGGTGGCGAATAATGTAGCTAGTATTAGTAAAAATCGCCAGAACTTCATTATTTTAATCCTTTTTGGTAACGCTCAAACTCTTCTGTATTACATAATACAAAGTGACCAGGTTCAACTTCTCTTAAGGTTGGTTTTTCAACAGAATAATCATGTTCCTTTTGAGGGTTATAACGAACTGTTTTACCTCTCTTACTTTCGAATAGTGGGTCTGGTAATGGAATAGAGTTCATTAGAGATAATGTATATGGGTGAAGTGGGTTATTAAAGATTTTATCTTTATCTCCCATTTCAACGATATGACCAAAATACATGACTGCAAGTCTATCAGTGAAGTATTTTACAACCGATAAATCATGAGCAATAAATAAGATGGTAATCCCTTTTGTATGTCTAAGGTCATTTAATAAGTTAATAATTTGGGCACGAATGGATACGTCCAAGTTTGAAATTGGTTCATCGGCAATAATAAAAGATGGTTTAACAATCAGTGCTCTTGCGATACCGATTCTTTGACGTTGTCCGCCACTAAATTCATGTGGGTATCTACTTGCATGTTCTGGAAGTAGGTTCACAAGTTTTAGGGCCTCTTTAACACGCTCATCAATGAGTTTTTCATTCTTAACGCCATTAATTCTTAACCCTTCAGCAACAATTTCTTTAACAGTCATTCTTGGGTTAAGGGATGCAATTGGATCTTGGAAGATCATTTGCATACTACGCATTAATAATTTGTTTCTATAAATTAAGTCGTGTTTTAAAGTTTTAACGTCTTGTTTGAATCTAAGACCATTTAATTTAAGTTCCTTTAATTCTTTTTTAAGCTTCTTATCAAGTTCTTTAAGTTCAGCGTTTAATTCTGAAAGTTTAACTTTGTCTTCAGTCGCTTCAATTTTTTTAGTTAATTCGGCAATCTCATTTTTATAAGCTTCGGCGTTTTCATCATGCTCTTTATTTAAAGCATCATACGTAGCTACTAATTCTTGATATTCTTTAAATGATTCAATATCATCTTTAGCTCTTAACCCTTCTTCATCAACGATTTTTTCGAATTTTCTATCTCTTTTAGCCAGTTTAAGTTGTTCTTTAGCTTCTTCAATTTGTTCCTGTAGTTTTGCTTCTTCTTCAGGTGAAATACCTGAGGCTTTTCTATCGGCTAATTCTTGAAGAAGGGCTTGGTGCGTTGCTTTTCTGGCATTAACATCACTAATGATACGAGTGCCGTGAAAATACACTTCTCCGCCTGTGGCTTCATATAATTTAATTAAGGCTCTTCCTGTTGTTGTTTTACCGCAACCAGATTCACCCACTAATGAAAACACTTCACCTTCGAAAATGTTAAATGAAATATCATCAACTGCTTTGTTCACTGATTTTTGTTTTCCGGACCCTAGTTTAAAATATTGTTTTAGGCCTTCAACTCGTAAGATTTCTTTTTTATTATTCATTAGAAACACCTACCTTCTCATCTTTGTTGTTTCCGTGATCACGTTGGTAGCGTTCAATTCTTTCACTTATAATTGAAGGCATTTCAATTTTTGGAGCATCCTCATGTAATAACCAAGTAGCTGCATAGTGTGTATCGGAAACTTTGAAAAAAGGTGGATGTTCTTCAAAATCAATCTTTAATGCGAACTCATTTCTCTCTGCGAATGCGTCCCCTCTTGGTGGGTATAACATATCTGGTGGTGTACCTGGAATAGAACTAAGTTTATCTTTTGTTTCTAAATCAGGAACACTGGATAATAGGGCCCATGTATATGGGTGTTTTGGATTATAGAATATTTCATTTGCTGTGCCGTATTCTACAATTTTACCAGCATACATTACCGCAACTCTATCAGCCATATTTGCTACAACGCCTAAGTCATGGGTAATGAAGATTACAGATAGATTACGTTCTTTCTTAATTTGTTTAATTAAGTCTAAGATTTGACCTTGAATCGTAACGTCTAACGCTGTGGTTGGTTCGTCACAGATTAAGATTTCTGGGTTTGCTGTTAAAGCAATCGCAATAACAACTCTTTGTCTCATACCGCCTGAAAATTGGAATGGATATTGATAAAATCTCTTCTCTGGTTCAGGAATATTAACTTCACGCATAATCTCAATGGCTTTTTCATAAGCTTCTTTCTTTGTAACTTTGAATAAGCGCTTAGATTGTTCAACCACTTCGGCTTTTTGCTTTTTAGCTTCTTCAACTTTTTCTTTAGCATTCTTATATTCAAGAGACTCTTTATTCACTAATTTTAATGCATCCGTAGCCTCTTTAACGGCTTTCTTTGCTTGATTAATTTTCAGACGTGCTTCTTCGTGTAAAACTTTCTTTTCATCATCGATTTGTGCTTTAGCATCTTTTTTAGAAGCTTTGTATGTAGCTTTTAATTCAGGTAGCTTGGTTTCTTCGATAGCGATACGACGTTTTGCTTCTTGCTTAATTTCAGCAATTTTAGCTTTCTTCGCATCTTTAGATAGTTCTTCATTTAAGTTCACTTCAAGAATTCTTGAATTTTGCTCAACTTTAATTAATTTAATTCTTTTTACCACGTTTAAATAATCATGATATTCATTATGATATAAATCGTGGAATCTATTTTTTAATCTATTACCATTGACTAACATCGCTTCAGTAATTTGCTTACCAACACGCATAATTGGATTCAAACTGGAAAGTGGATCTTGGAAGATCATGCCAATTTTACTACCACGTATTAAGTGGAAGTTAGCTTCTGAAAGCTTTGTTAAGTCTTGATTTCTATATAAAATTTCACCTTCATCAATAATACCGTTACCTGATAAAATACCCATAATGGCTCTATTGGTAACACTCTTACCTGATCCGGATTCACCTACGATTGCAAGTGTTTCACCATTATACAAATCGAATGAAACATCACGAACCGCTTTAACAAATCCGTTAGGTGTTTTGAACGAAATCGATAAGTTTTTAACTTCTAAAACTTTATCTGATGTTTTAATAGTTTTCTTTTGTGCATTTTTGTTCATAATTAATTACCCCTTAATTGTGGATTCAATGCATCACGTAACGCATTTCCAAACATATTGAAAGTAATCATTAGGATAGATACAACAAGTGTTGGATAAATTATTAGCCACAAGTTACCTGCGATTAATTGTTGTTGCCCGTCATATAGGATAACCCCAACTGATGTTCCTGTTAGTTCGATAGGTCCAATCTTGAATTTTTGACCGTTACCAATCCCTAGTCCTAAGAATGAAAGGTTCAATTCTAAGAAAATAATTGAAGGGATACTTAAGATTACACGTGTAACAATAGTTCCAATGGCGTTAGGTAAAATATGTTTGAAGATAATTCTTCTATCTGAAGCACCAAGTGTTCTTGCTGCTAAGACATATTCTCTACCGCGGTATCGATAGAACTGAATTCTTGTAATACTAGCGACCCCAATCCATCCGTCATAAACCATGAATACTAAGAGTGCCCAGAATCCTGGCCCCATTAATACAGAGATAATCCCGACCATTGTAATTTGTGGGAAACTTCCCCAAACATCTTTAAATCTTTCCATTAATAAGTCTACTTGTCCGCCGTAATAAGCACTAATAGCGCCCCAAATAATACCTAAAATAATATTAATTACTGAAGCCATTAAACCTAATAATAATGAAGTTCTTAAACCTAACCAAATTAATGAGAATAGGTCTCTACCAAATGTGTCTGTACCAAAAATAAAGTAGGGCGTACTTTCAAAACCAATAACTCTATTTCCATCCATCATGACATGGTAGCTATTATAAACTGTAGGACCAATTTTAATAGATGATATATCGACTACTGATACGATTGGATAACCTTCATCAAAAGTCCATTTCTTCGGATTTTCTGGATTAAGGGTGATTGATTCAGCCATACCTGGATTTTCAGATAAAATCTTGTCATATTCACTTTGTCCAATAACGACTAGTTTATCCGCAAATAATGCCGCATAAACATCATATTTAAATGATGACAAAGTCATAATAGCGTCTTGTCTTACATAACGACCATTTTCATCTGCCCCATTAATACCTAGTAAAGTAAATTGTGATAAATCATAACCAGAATATACTTTATTTTCTACACTACTATTAAATGCAATGCTGTTAAATGAAACATATTCAGATCCTTTGACGCTTCTGTCAGAGATTTCATGTTTGAATACAAAGAATACAGAGTCTCCAGCAGTCAATTCTAAATTTTCAAGTGGTGATAAAGTATGTTCACCAGTGGTAGTGACTTCACCAATATAAGTCAAATCATTCCATGATGTATATTTACTACCCAAATTAAATTCGCCTGCATAAACTTTCAAGATACCAGGTGTTTCATACTTATCTACATCTAGAACAATCGTCATCCCATCAACCAAAGTAACTTTAGTTGGTGTTACAATCGAATAAGCAAAACGACCTGAGTTAATATATAAGTCATTTGTACCACCCACAAATTGTGGACTTCTGTCTGCCCCATAAACTTCATAGTTTTTTAACGTAGACATATCGATATATTCTTTTTGATAAGTTTTTGTAGGATAACCTAAACCTGTTTCAGGGTCAATCGTTGTAACATCAATTGGTTGACCTTTAATAAATTTACTACCATCAAGAATACCAAGTTTTTCTAATAATGGGACTCTTGGAGGTAATGTTGTTATATTTGCGTTTGTTTTTTCATATAAATGTGATGGTGTGAAGATTGGTACAAATATTGCAAGCAAAATGAAAAATGCTAGAATTGCTGTTGCAATCACGTTATACTTGTTCTTTGTAAATCTAGACATCGTATCTTGCCAATACGTTAGTTGTTTGGTTTTGAGTGGTTTGTCTAATAATATTTCTTCATCATGAACAAGTTTAAAATAGTCTTTTGAATATTTCTTTTCGTTTTTATCCATTATTTCTTCGCCCCCATTCTAATTCTTGGATCGACAATACCATAAGATAAGTCAACAATTAAAACGGTAAATAAGCCAATAATACCATAGAAGGCATTAGAAACCATTAATACGTTATAGTCATAGTTACCAGTGGTTAAAGCTTGTAATGAAACTTTACCTACCCCTGGAATCGCGTAAACACTTTCCATAACATAGGAACCACTCAACAATGTTGCAAATGATCCAATAATAACTGGAATCATAGGCACTAGTGAGTTTCTAATTGCATGTCTTAAAACTGATTGACGGTGAGATAAACCTTTTGTCTTAGCCAACATAACGAAATCAGAAGTTAATACTTCAGATAGCTCAGCTCTTAACAATCTTGTAAATCCGGCAATAGAAGGTAAACTCATTGCTAATATCGGAATGATATATCCTTTAGCCAGA
This sequence comes from Acholeplasmataceae bacterium UBA5409, assembly GCA_002410615.1. Taxonomy (GTDB): domain Bacteria; phylum Bacillota_I; class Bacilli_A; order Acholeplasmatales; family UBA5453; genus UBA5409. The sequence goes on along the minus strand of DHNT01000008.1, from coordinate 63,354 downwards.
TCTGCTGTAGTTTCTATTCCAACGAGAGGGAAAAGCGTAGGCAGCCAATTGAGTTGATAACCAAAAACGACTACTAATATAAGCACTAATACTAAACTTGGAACTGATAAAAACACCATGACAACGACTTGCATCAAGTTATCTACCCAAGTATCTTTCTTAAGCGCAGCTAATATTCCAAAGGCAAACCCAAAAGGGATATAGAAAAATAGCGTTGATAAGTTTAATGTCATCGTGAGTGGAATTTTTTCGGAGATCAAGGAGAATGCAGGTGCATTCGCTCTAATCTTTGTAGATGTTCCCCAATTCCATTCTGTCACTACGTTCTTAAGCCAATTAAAATACTGAGTCGCTATTGGGACTCGATAAAAAACCTTGAAGACTTCACTGCTACCAATAGGTACAACGATGAACACTGACTTGTTTAAGTTCTTTTCTGTTCTTCTAATTGTATCTAATTGTGCCATGTCTTCAGGATCACTTGTATACAAATAAAGTGAAGTATAATATCCGTCTTCAACTTGTTTTTCTAACCAGGTATCCATTTCCTCATTTTTTTGAGGTGGGTATTCTGGCGCTAGTTTTAAAAGAACATAAGTTATCGTTAAAGTTGTAACCAAAATAACGAAGATCCATAATATTCTTTGTACAATATATTTTGTCACTTGAATTTCACCATTCCTTACTGCTAATTTGCTCTTTTAACTCACGCGTATGTCTGTACGCGCATGCGCGTGCGTTAAAAAAGATAGTAAGGGTGCCCACACTGTGAGTGGATTAGGCACCCCACTATTACATCATTTTATTGTTATTTTATTAAATATTAGGTATTATAACCAAACTACTGGAATATAGAAGTCCCCAACTTTTAATAGTACATAAGCATCACTGGATTGAGCACCTTTATATGTGTAAGTAATTGCATAAACTTGCATTTGTTCTAATGACACTTCTAAATCTTCAGCAATTTCTGCTAAGGTTGCATAACCTTCGCCTGATAGGTATTCATTAGCTGCGACTTCAGCGTCAGTTGTTAATAATACAGCTTCATCTAATGATGCTGCACCAGCACCTATTACTTCAGGTTTAATTGCATCTTCAGCAGATGTAAATAGACCATATGAATTGTATAATTCGAACTTAGTGCCTGTCTTAGAAATTACATAAACACTTACGTTTCCATCTTTAGTTGTTACAATCTTAGATACTAATGAGTCGAATCCTTCTGCTGTAGCGATATCGGCTAATAATTCACCAATTACAGCTTCACCAACGTTATCAACGTCATCTTCAATAGTTTCAACTTCTTTACCGCCCATATCTACATAAGCTTGGATTAGAGAATCAGCAGTTGCCCAGTCTTTTTGTTCAACACCGTCTTTAATATAAGTCTTCTTTTGTAATGCAGCAACGATTGCGTTGAAGCTCCATAATTCTTTAACTTGAACACCGGCTAAGTTAACATACTCAACTTCGATGTTAGCTGAAGATGTATCAATACCCCAGTTTAAAGTAAATCCACCACGGTTGTCATCACTGAATACGTCTAGGAATCCTGGCGCGTCTAATAATGATCCTTGGATACCACCAACACCTAAGTCAATCTTAGCTGGCATTAAGTATGTATAGTAGTTTTGTGGGAATTCAACGTTTTGATCAACAATATCAACTTTAACAAAGTTTACATCATCAACTAATCTAGTTTCATATTGTTCAATTACGTTTGCCATTAATGCTTCAAATGAAGTATTACCACTTGATGCATAAACTAAACTTAATTCGATTACTGTATAATTTGAAGCAGTACCTTTTTGATAATGACCATCTGCAATACCTTTTTCAACAGCTGCGCGGAATAAGTCTTTCGCTGCATCAGGAACGAATGCATTTGTTCCACCACCAAAGTCTTCAACGATTTGTTGACCTTCAGCAAATCCTCTTACAGATGTGCCTGATTCAGCATCTAGGAAGTATAGTGATGTGAAATATGTAAATGCTGGTAAGTAGTTTTTACCAATGTCAACAGCCGCAGTTTGTCTGTCTAAACCATAGTACATCGCTTGTCTCATTTCAACATAACCTAAAATTGGTTCTGGTACATAAGAGTCATCTAATTTAATATTTGGATGAGCTGCCATGAATGCATCACGTGCTTCAGGTGTTCCGAATGAGTTAATATTTAATCTTGTAGTTGTAGCGTTTGGAGCAACTTTTACTCTTGGGTCATCAGCGTATTCATCAACTTTAGTTGCTGGTACGGATGCTGATTCTAGTCTGCCTGCTTCAAATTCTGCAAAGATTAATTGTTGATCTTTAATATATCTGAATTGTTGTCCAGTGAAATGATACATTTCTGAATCTGGGTGTAAAGTATTTTTCTTGAATGTTAATAATTGGTCTGGTGTATAAACGTCAAAGTAGTAAATACCACTTGATGCTACTGAAGTAGGACCTTGACCATAATTATCTTCACCTAGGTGTTCATATAATTCTTTGTTTAGAGGGGTTAAAATACCACCTGCGAAACCATATTTAACATCAAATGTGCCTTGTAAGTCAACGTACTCGATTTGGATTGTATTTCCATTAACAATCTTTAATCCTACATTTTCCCATGCGCCTGTTCCAGCGATGAATTCAGCTGCGCCTTTAACACCTTTGTCGATGAAGTCTCCTCCACCTGATTTAGCTCTTAACCAGCCTTTTTCCATAGCTAGTTTCCAAGTCCATAGATAGTCAGTTGCGTCTAATTTTTCAAAACCTTCTGGAAGTGCAGATGTATCTGTATTTGGATGGAATTTCCATTCTAAGTCATCTCTTAATTGGATTTGCCATACTTTAGAGTAAGTTTTACCGTTAATTGTTTGAGGATTTAACGCTACTGGTTCAGCAGCTGCTAAACTTGGAAGGATTTCATATCCAGCCTTAGTTTCATCAAAGTAGAAATCAAATAGTCCACCTGAGAATAAATCGATGAAGTCACTTGAGTTAGAATCATCTGAAATCCAAGGGTTTAATGTAGTTGGGTTCGAATTGAATGAACTTCTCCAAGTGTATTCACCTGCGTTACCAAATGTTGAACCATACATTAATACGTTTGAGTCATCTTTACTGAATTGTGAGAATGCAGTACCGAATCCTAAAACACCATTGTAAGTTGGACTAAATAATTGAGTTCTGTCAGAATACATTACGCGCGTAGCACCTGAATATAAAGGAATACCTGCATAAACGTTTTCTAATAAATAACGTTCCGCAGCCGCGAATAATTTACCTTTTTCAGAACCTGGTAATTTAGAATAGTCAACCCCACTTAAGTATTGAGCTGCTTGAGCAACTTCTGAGGCTTTAACTGTTACTGTTCTTGTAACCTCTGTTTTAACACCTTTACTATCGGTTACTGAATATTTTACTTGATAAGTTCCTGGAACAGATGTGTCAACGTTGTTTGATACAACTACAACATCAAGTTCTCCATCTTCCTTATCTTGTCCTTTTACGCCTGCTAGTGGGTCAAAGACGCTACCAAAATCAATTGTTATAGCATTTGCGCCACTTATTGTTGGAGCTTTGTTCTTAGTTCCACAAGCTGCAAGTACTACTACTGCTGCTAGAAAAACTAAAACTCCGATAAATCTTTTTGAAATTTTCATAATCTCTCTCTCCTTTTTGATTATTTCTATCATTATACCAAAATAAACAAGAAAACAAAACATTTTTTTAATTATCATACCTTATGGCATAATGTAAACGCTTTTTGTGTTCCAGTTATCGTGGGTTATAACCGCTAATTGTGGTTGGTTGTTCTTAATTAGTGTATAAATCTCCAACAACTTCTCCGTATTTAATAAAAACTGTGTCTCAAGTAGGTAATCTGGTGCCACCCCATATTCATTATCATGGAAAATGTATGGATCTTCTTCTGTGCCACTACCTGTACGCCACGCGTTCATATTATTACTGCTCATGGTGAATGCTGTACCGTTTGGCAATAATACAGGGGTAATAGAACTTGCTCCACCACCTGATTTTTGACCAATGACTGGTCCTAAACTATTTTCTTTGAATATTGTAACCAATTCATTGGCTGCACTAAAAGTTAGTGGGGAGGCTATCAATGACCAATTTAAATGTTCATAAACAGGAACACCATCAATTCTCACATAAGTACTTGATGCACTGTTTGTACCTTTATCCATATCACTAATTCTAAATGCCCCTGATGTAACAAAACCAACTACTCTATATAAAGCACCAACGTTACCACCGGTATTCCAAGTTAAGTCTAAAGCAACATTCTCAATCAAAGGCTTTTCAGCAAGTAATTGATCAAATACTATTTCTAAGTATACAGCACTATCTGATTCAATTAATCCTGTAATATCCGCAGTTAATGGCCAACTAGATTCATAATCTTTCGGTAAAGCCTTGGTTGTAACCCCAATATATAATAAATTAGAATCACTGTCAAATTGAAGTCTAACAAAATAAGTTACTTCACCAATGGTTTTCGATAGATAACCATATTGTTTCTCTACATTGGTTGATTCAGCTATTACATGGGTATACCCTAGAGCTTTTAACTGATCAATATATATTGAGATATAATTTGTGCTAATAGGTGACTCAGCCGTACCCTTAATTAGTATTTCTAATGTACGGTCTTTTTCTCCACTGTTGTTATAGTAGAAAAACTTATTTCCTGTTGTAATAGTATCTAATATTACTGATGCATCTTCAACTTTTAATATTTTACTAACAAGTGTTGCATCATAAGTATTTGATTCCTCAATATCCGCTGTGACAAAACTATCAAAAGTAATAACCGCATGCTTATCATCTAAGAACCAATAATTAGGTCTAGAAGTAGAATTGGCAGCCCACTGATTAGAAGTGATACCTATTCTTCCCCATTTAGCCTCAATCATATCGTCCACATCGACAAACCCATCATAATACCACTGGGTAAATCTAGTTCCATATACCGATAAGCTAGACGCATCTGGTCCAGCCCAAGATGTCTTATTATAATAGGAAGGATAACCATAACTGGTGTGTGGTTCATCAATCCCTTTTAATAATAATTCTGATATCGCTTCATCCAATGCTTGTGGGTCATTGGTTAATAACTTTTTAATTCTTGAATCTAATAAATCATAATAGGTTTCTACTTTGGCTAAATCCTTAAGCCCATAAAAGTAGTCTAAGTTAAATGCCAACATGTTATAGGTATGAACCACTAAGTCACCAGGAATCTTTTTATTATTCATTGTACTGGATTTAATGGTTCTATATTCTAATGTACCGGCATCAGGTAGTGAATAAATGCCTAATAATTTATCGCTATTGTAATAAACATTATAATAACTTGATCCCGCAAACAACTGATTCACTAAATAAAGGGGTAAGACAATCCCATCATCATATAAAGCCATGTCTAATTGATACGTGTTTAGATCGTACACTAAATCATTACCTTCTTGATAATAAGTATCTGGGTGATTATATTCATATCCAATATGTCTACCATAGTTGGTTTCAGTTGAATATACATAAGCCCAATAAAATCCAGGATCATTTGTGGTAATAAGATTTGTATTGGCATCAATGGTACAAATCAAATCATAAATCTTATCTTCTGATTCTGAATAATATTGATAGAAGATTTCAATAGTACCTTCGCCTCTCGTAATAGTGAATTCCACCGCTGGATCAATAAAACCTTTAATCAAGTTGAAGAAATCTTCTACTTTAATATAAGGAACAGAGCCACCATCTTCAAAATATAGATTAACCGCGCCATCAGCAACCTCATATTCAGTTGTGAGATTGGTAAATGGTACTTCTCTTTGACTTTGAATAACAACCTCTTCTTGAGGGTTTATCTGAACTGTAAACGTATGCGTAATTGTGACATCATCATACTTAAACGTTCCTATTACCTCACCTGTAATTGGGGTATCACCATATCTTAATGGTAAAACAATCCCCACACTAGATATATTAGAAGAATTTGACTTCCAAGTAATAAAACTTCTATTAACGCCACCCCTAATCGGAAAGTTCAATTGATAAGGATTCAAAACTAGATTTTCTTCCGCGAACACAATATCTTCTTCGATTAATTCTTGAGGTGTTTTCTCTTGGGTACCTTCAACAACCCATAAAGTATTTAAAGTAATATCAGATTCAATCGGTGTTTGAAATTCAAACTCAACAGTATCATCTGTTAAATACCAATACTCAAACTCAAATCCATCTTTGGTAGGATTAGACGGTTTCGTCGCAGTTTTTCCTTTTTCAACTTGCTGACTTGTAACCTCACTTCCACCATCAGTATTAAAACTAACAGTATACTTTACTACTTCTTGTTTATTACATGCGATTAGAGTAACCCCTATTACGATTGCAACTAACAAAAAGCTTAGCCTTTTTATAAAATATCTCGCTCTCATGTTATACCTCATTCATCTATAGTTGTTTTTATTTTATACTTTTTTTTCAAATTGTCAATTAAATAATTGTTAGTTAGCCCAAAATTCGGTTTAAAGACTAATTAAAACTCGAAATAATACTTTACTATAAAATATGAAAAAAGCGACCAAAAACCGGTCGCTTTACTGTTTGATTATACTTCGTAATTCGAATAATCCATTGCACGCATTCTTTGATAGTTGTTCCATCTATTCTTGGCGTCTTTTAAGTTCGCCTGTAATAATTCTTCAGCGCGATCTGGATTAATTTGTGATAGTTGTGCGTATCTAGTTTCACTTAATAAGTAATCTTGATACTTATCCCATACTGGTGGTTTAGAATCGATTTGTAACGGATTTTTGCCTTCTACAAGTAATCTTGGATCATATCTGAATGTTGGCCAGTAACCACATTCAGTTGCTAATTTAGATTGTGATTGTGAGTAAGTTAGACCGCCCTTAATACCATGTTCAATACAAGGTGAATAAGCGATAACCAAACTTGGTCCGTTATAGGATTCTGCTTCTTTAAGTGCTTTAATGACTTGAGCAGGCGATGCACCGTGTGAAATTTGGGCAACATAAACGTGTCCATAACTCATTGCCATCGCGGCTAAGTCTTTCTTCTTGGTTGGTTTACCACTTGCTGCAAACTTCGCAATTGCACCTTGAGGCGCAGATTTAGAAGATTGTCCGCCTGTATTAGAATAAACTTCTGTATCAAGAACTAAGATATTAACATCTTCGTTATTGGCGATAACATGGTCAATCCCACCGTATCCGATGTCATATGCCCAACCGTCTCCACCCATAATCCATTGTGATAACTTCACAAAGTAATCTTTTAGGCTTAGTAACTCTTTGGCAAATGGTTTATCAATCTTAGCAAGCTCTTCAACTAACTTAGGTGAGGCTTCTAAGCTGAAGTCACCATCATTACGTTTTTCAATCCACTCTTGTGCTAATTCTTTTAATGGTTCATCCATTTCATCTAAATGGTTTGCCAGTAAGGTTTGAATTCTATCTCTAGCGGTTTCATAACCAATACGCATCCCAAAACCAAATTCAGCATTGTCTTCAAATAGAGAGTTTGCCCAAGCTGGTCCACGACCATTAGGTAAGGTTGTATAAGGGGTTCCTGGATAAGATGCACCATAAATGGATGTACAACCAGTTGCGTTTGCCAGTAACATTCTTTCACCAAATAATTGGGTGATTGCTTTAATATAAGGTGTTTCACCACAACCGGCACACGCCCCACTAAATTCAAATAATGGTTTGTTGAAGTTTAAGTTTTTAACATTATTTGTCCCAATGTTTTTATAAGTTACTTCATTAAAGAAATAATCGGCAATTTGTTGAGAACCTTTTTCAAGTTCACCACCAATTGGCGTCATTCTTAAAGCCTTACCTGGTGCTGGACAGACATCAACACAGACACCACATTCCGTACAATCTAGTGTTGAAACTTGGATGGTATATTTATATTGGGTTAAATCTTTTCCTTTAGCATCTAATAACTTAGTGCCTTCTGGGGCATTCGCAGCTTCAGATTCATCGGCTAAGAAAGCTCTAATAACGGCATGTGGACAAGCGAACACACATTGGTTACATTGAATACACTTATCAAATTCCCATTCCGGAACAAAGTTTGCGATTCCCCGTTTTTCATAAGCTGTCGTGCCTTGAACCATTGAACCATCTTCTAAACCAAGGAAAGCAGATACTGGAAGAGAGTCGCCTTCTAGTCTATTAATAACATCCGCAATATTCTTTACGAATGCTGGTCTTGTGTTATCAACTTTATCTAAGGCATCCGTTAAATTAGCCCATTCCGGTTTAACTGGCACTTGAACTAGGTGATTTCCACCCGCATCAATGGCGTCATAGTTAAGTTTAACGACGGCATCCCCTTTTCTACCATAACTCTTTAAGGCGTAGTCTTTCATTAAGCTTTGGGCTTTTTCAAACGGCATTAATTGTTCATTAAGTTTGAAGAAAGCACTTTGCATAATGGTATTGGTTCTTCTACCTAATCCAATTTCATAGGCTAAGTCAACTGCGTTAATGATATAGAATTTAATATTCTTTTCGGCTAATTGACGTTTTACTTTATTAGGTAAGAAATCTTCAATTTCTTCAAGTGGGGTTTGGGTATTAAGTAAGAAACGTCCCCCTTTTCTAATCCCTTTTAACATATCAAATTTAGTTAGGTAACCATCATTTGAACAGGAAATAAAGTGTGGGTTATTAACTAAATAAGTTGATTTAATCGGGTTTGGTGAGAAACGAACGTGCATTCTGGTTGTTCCACCCGCTTTTTTAGAGTCATAAGAGGCATAAGCTTGAGAGTAAAGTTTTGTGTTATCGCCAACAATCTTAACGACATTCTTAGAAGCACCCACTGTTCCATCACTACCTAAACCATAGAAAATAATTTCACTGGTAGAATCGGCAGTCACGTCGATTTCTTCACTAATATCAATAGAAGTGTGGGTAATGTCATCATTAATCCCGACTGTAAAGTGGTCTTTTTGTTCCCCTTTTAAGTTCTTATAAATCGCATTAACCATCGTTGGTGTCGTATCTTTAGAAGATAGCCCGTAGATACCACCAATGATTAATGGTTGTTTTTCTTCCCCATAATAGATCGATTTAACATCTAAATATAAAGGTTCACCTGTACTACCTGGTTCAATGGTTCTGTCTAAAACTGAAATTCTTTCAACCGTCTTAGGCATTTCATCTAAAAAATATTGTTTCGAAAATGGTCTATATAAGTGAACACTTAAGATCCCCACTTTTTGACCTTTCTTATTTAAGTAGTCAATCGTTTCTTTTGCGGTTTCAACAATTGAACCCATCGCCACAATAACATCAGTTGCTTCAGGATCACCATAATAAACAAATGGGGCATAACGTCTGCCTGTTTCTTTAGAAATTTCTCCTAAATAGTAGTTAACGATATCCGGCACTTTATCATAATGAGATGCTTGAAGTGTTCTTGTTTGGAAGTAAATGTCATCGTTTTGTGCGGTCCCTCTTGTTTTAGGGTGCGCCGGATTCATGGCGTTATCTCTAAACTTTTGAACCGCTTCTTTATCCAGTAAACGATTGAATACTTCATAATCAAGTACTTCAATCGTATTGACTTCATGAGAAGTTCTAAACCCATCAAAAAAATGTAAAAATGGAACACTAGATTTGATTGCCGCTAAATGGGCAACCCCAGCGATATCCATAATTTCTTGAACAGAGTTACTTGCGAGTATTGCAAACCCTGTTTGTCTTGCTGCCATTACGTCTTGGTGGTCACCAAAAATAGATAGTGCTTGAGAAGCGATACTTCTTGCTGCTACGTGAATAACCCCAGGTAATAATTGACCAGCGATTTTATACATATTAGGGAGTTTTAATAGTAATCCCTGAGATGCAGTAAATGTGGTGGTGAGTAAACCAGCTTGTAATGAACCGTGAACCGCACCTGCTGCGCCAGCTTCTGATTGCATTTCAACAACTTTAACAGGCATTCCAAACAAGTTCTTCTTGCCTTGTGATGCCCATAAATCAACGTGTTGTGGAATTGGTGAAGATGGTGTAATAGGATAGATACCTGCTACTTCTGTAAACGCATATGATGCATAGGCACATGCTTCAGTACCGTCCATGGAGTGAATTTTCTTTTCTGCCATATTCTATAATCCTCCTTATATTTTTTCTTATTCTTTAAAAGAACATCCGCACTTGTCATTATAAAGGAAAAAGTCCCATAAATCAATATCGATTGGGACTTTTACCTTAATTCACCATATGGTTTATAAATTTTCTATTTTACCGTATTTAAATATTTCACTACAGCATCAGCATTTGTTTTAGCATCGGCTTTTTTCCATACTTTTTCAATCTTACCTGTTTCATCAATGATGAAAGTTGATCTAATCATGCCATCAAAGATTTTTCCATATAAACTCTTTTTTCCATAAGCCCCAAAGTATTTTGAAACCTTATGATCAGGATCGCTCAACAAGGTAAACGGTAAGTTGTATTTTTCACTAAACTTAATATGACTATTAGAATCATCTGGGCTAATACCATATAAAACAACATTCAACCTATTTATTTCGTGATAATTATCTCGAAATGAACAGGCTTGGGTTGTACAACCCGGTGTACTATCTTTGGGATAAAAATACACGACGACCTTCTTCCCTAAATGTTCCGATAAAGTGTGTATGTTTCCTTCTGAATCCAATAAACTAAAATCATTCACTTTCGTGCCTACATCTAACATAATAGCCTCCTTATTTAACCGTCTTTCTCGCTTCTAACTTTAAAGTATCATAGGATTCACTACCTGTATAATAGGCAGCGCCAAATCTAAATTGAACTTTTATATTGGTTTCATTCAGGTTATCTTTGAACTGTTTGACCATTTCCGTTAACATGATTTCATGGATGTTCGCTAATAAAATAATATACCCCTCGTCCCAACCAACCGGATCAATCTTAAATGACTTATCTAAAAATTTTCCAAACGCTTTTAGAACATCATCCGGATAATTACCAATTAAGACAAGATAAAGTAAACAAACCGCTTTTAATTTTCCTTCTTCTTTTTGTTTGATGAGTTTATTATATTCTTTAACAAGATGGTCTTTTGTCAAAACATAATACTTATTATCTAACTTTTGATGATATCGATAATCGATAATATACAAGCCGATAATGGATAATAAAATAAACCCCGTGAAAGAACCGGAAATAATCGCTGCATTACTTTGATTTAACAAGATTAAAACAATCGTTAAACCTAAAAATAATATAAATGAAATATAAAAACTTCTTTTCTTCATAACATCACCACACTTATTATACCTTATTTTAAACCATTTATAATAAAGATTCACGCCTTATTTCTTATAGATTAATAATCTTAAACTGTTTAAAATGACTAAAATAGTTGAACCTTCATGGGCTAATACACCAAGGGGAATCTCTACCAAACCAAATAGATTTAAGGTTAATAAGAAAACAATAACACTAATGGAGAAGATAACATTTTCCATAGTGATCGTTCTCATTTTTTTAGATAAGTTGATCATTTTCTTAAGATTAACTAACTTATTATTCATGAAAACCATATCCGCGGTTTCTAGTGATACCGCTGCACCACTTCCCATTGAAACACTGACATCACTAATGGTTAATGCTGGGGCATCATTAATGCCATCACCAATCATTAAGACATGATGACCTTCCGCTTGAAGTTCCTTAACAATCTCACCTTTTTGATTAGGAAAACATTCACTAATTACCTTCTTAATCCCTAACTCTTTGGCGATACTTTCAGCGATATATTTATTATCACCCGTCACCATGACAGTTAAAATATTGGCTTTATTTAAGGCTTCAATTGTTTCTTTAGAACCTTTTCTAATCGTATCTCTCAGTTCTATAATGCCGACCATCTTGCCATTTTTGGCAACATTAACGATTGTATTTCCAGATTCTCTACTCGCTTTAATATCAATTTGACATTGCTCACACTTCGTCATGTCAAAACGACCGACCATCCAACTATCTTGGCCAATTGTTGCCTCAAGACCGAAGCCGGGTTTTTCATGCGTGTCTACTTCAACCTGTTCAACATGCTTAAAATGATTCACAATTGCATGAGCAAGCGGATGAGTGGAATGGCTTTCAATCGAAACAACCGCTCTTATAAACTCTTCTTCATCGATGTTGTAAGTAGGATATCCAACCACGCTTGGCGTCCCTTCAGTTATAGTCCCAGTCTTATCAAATAAAACCGTATCTATCTCATTAAGTTTTTCTAAAGAAGGCCCCCCTTTAACTAAGATCCCTTTTCTGGCTGCATTTGACATACTAGAAAGGAGTGCGGGTGTAATACTGGCGACTAGCGCACAAGGTGAACCAACGACTAAAACAATAATGCCTCTTTCAATCGATACTTCCCAATCCCACCAACCGGCTAACGCAGGCACAACCATCAAAAAAGCCGCAAGTATTATAACGATATATACATACCATTTTTCAATCTTTTGAATCATGGTTTCGGTTGGTGTTTTAGAGTTTGTAGCTGCCTTAACAAAATCAACTATTTTTTGCACAACCGTATCTTTTGGATCTTTAATAACTTTAACTTCAATGGTTGAAGTCTGATTAATCGTCCCGGCAAAAACATCATCACCTACAAATCTATCGGCTGGAATAAATTCACCGGTAATCATTGATTCATCAATCGAGGTGTTTCCTTTTGTTACCTTACCATCAACCGGAATTTGTTCCCCCACTTTAACCATCACCACATCACCAATCTTTAAATCCTTAACTAAAACGGTTTGTTGACCGTTTTTAGTCATTAACACCGCTTCAGATGGTGCTAGAGTCAATAACTCCGTTAATGTTTTTTCACTCTTTAAGGTGGTATATTCTTCTAATATCCCTGATAAGGCAAATATAAAGATTAAAATAGCCCCTTCAGCATAATCACTTAATACAAACGCGCCGATTGCTGCTAGAATCATGAGTATTTCTACGTTTAATGATTTGTTTATAATTGTTTTTGTAATCCCTTCTTTAGCCTTAGCATAACCACCAATCAAAAAGGCCAAACCAAAAACCGACATGATTAATCCCTTATAAGTAATCGGATCAAGAAAACTTTGTAAGAGGTAGCCCACTATAATTAAGACCAGTGATATCGTTGTAAAAATAACATCTTTGATTATTTTATTCATAAATACTCCCTTCTTCACTATAAATTATATTATAAATAACATCATATTTATACTAAATAATACGCTGTTTATAAAAATAATGATTTACAACCGTATTTTGTTTACTACTTTATTTTTTTTATAAACTACATCCTATCAAACTTCTTTTCTTTTTCGAAAATAATTCTGTTATTCTCTTATTATGATAGAATAACAGTAACATAGTATAGATAGGAGAATTCCCTTGATAACAATAAAACAAGTTTTAACCCATAAAGATCAAAGAAAATTCACTCTTTTTCCGAATAAATTATTTAAGAATGAAGATAACTTTGTGCCTGCGCTTTCTAGCGATGAAATGAAAGTATTCAATAAGAAAAAGAACCCTGCGCATGAATATTGTGAGTCAGTCTGCTTCTTAGCTTATCAAAATAACCAGGTAGTAGGGCGCATAGCCGGAATCATTAACCACGCTTGGAATAAATCTCAAAATACAAAAACAGCCAGATTCTCAAGAATCGATATGATTGATGAGGTTGAAGTGACTAAAGCCTTAATTAACGCGGTTGAAACTTGGGCCATCAAACAAGGGATGGACACATTAATGGGCCCGATTGGATTTACCGATTTAGACAGAATGGGTATGTTAGTCGATGGTTATGAGTATTTAAATATGTTTATTACGATTTGGAACCCACCCTATTACCACGAACACCTTGAACAATTAGGCTTTGTAAAAGATGTCGACTGGGTGGAAAAAAGAATTATGATGACTCAAATCCCCGATAAAATCAAACGTGTCGCCGAAATCACAAGAACCCGTTATGGTTATAAACTAATTAAAGTAAAAAAAAGAAAAGAAGTTTATAAATACATTTATCCCGCTTTTAAAATGTACAACATCGCCTTTAATAAACTCTATGGTTTTTATCCGCTTAGCCAGAAAGTTATGGATTACTATATTAAACAAATGATTTTAATCGTTAAGCTCGATTATTTATGGTTTGTCTTAGATAAAGAAGATAGTGTCGTGGGGTTTGGTTTAATGATGCCTTCGCTTGCCCTTCCAAACAAAAAAAGCAATGGTAAACTGTTTCCATTAGGCTTATTTAGAATTCTAAGAGCCTTAAAGAAACATGAGGTGGTAGACTTATACTTTATCGCAGTTGATCCAAACCATCATTCCAAAGGGATCCCTGCTTTAATGTTAGAAGACGGTATCAAAGAAGCCATAAAACATAACATTAAATACGCAGAAACTGGTCCAGAACTTGAATTAAACCATCAAATTCAATCCACTTGGAAGGATTTTGATTATATTGAACATAAACGAAGACGCTGTTACACAAGAAAAATAAAAGGCATTTAATTGCCTTTTATTTTTGCTCTAAACCCTTATGATTTGTCTTTTTAAATAAACCAATGGTTAAGACGATTAAGTTAATTAGACGATCTTCTTTAAATCACTCACCACTTCAATAGTGGAATTGGTAATATCATAATCCATCAACAAAACTCGGACCTTATCTTTAATCGATTCAATTTCATTTAAATTATCTGTTGAAACAAATAAGGTTCCCACAAATATACTTCTATTTCCATCAATAGAATGGGTATGGATGTTAGTGACCTTATTGACTTTCTCTAGTTTTAAGATCTTTTCTTCTAAAGACTTAAGGTCTAATTGTTCAGGCACTTTATTCATAAATATCTTTAGTGAATCAATAAATGGTGGTATTGCCTTATAAAGGATGAAGGCAGCGATTAAGATTGCGAGAACAGGATCTAAAATATACCAGTTCGTGTATCTTAAAATAATGGAAACGATGAGGACCGCAAACCAACCTAAGACATCTTCTAACATATGTAAAGACAACATTTTTTCATTTTTTGAAGAGCCTTTATGCATTAACCATGCCGCAAAAACATTGATTATGATCGCAATTATTGCCAGGATTAACATCCCGTCATAATCAACCTCAACAGGATTAATTAGTCTAGGTACACTTCTGATAATCATCAAGAAAGAACCCATTATTAAAACAATACCTGTAAACAAAGCCCCTAAAATCGAAAATCTTCCATAACCATCTTTGTAATGGCTATCAGGCTCTTTTCTAGAAAGTTTTTGTAATACCCAGGCAACCCCAATTGAAATTGAATCGCCTAAATCATGAACCGCATCACTCATGATCGCAACACTATTGAATAGTGTTCCAAAAATAAACTCTCCAACAGAAAAGAATAAATTTAAGAAAAAGGCAATCCCTATATTTTTTGTTGAAACATCTGCCCCATGATGGTGATGATCATGATCATGGTCCTGTTTTTCATTGAGGACTTCTTTAATATCCGTTTCGTTAATTAAAGTTCCTCCATTTGATTGAACTAATAATTTAACCATCTCATAATCAGTTAGATTATCAATCGTTAAAACATTAGATTCCAAATCATAATTTAGCTCTTCAATATTCGATTTATTATCGAGGATTTCTGCTAATTTGGAAGAACACTCTTCACAATGAAGTCCGACTACTTTATATCTATTACTCATTTTTATCCCTCTAACTAATAATTATACATTGTTTTAGCTAAAAATTCTATTTTGATATATCTATTAGGACCTAAGCTAAAAAAAACCATCAAAGAAAACCCTTTGATAGAAGTTTTTATTCTAAATCATTTTAGCTATTTGATTTTAAAATTGTTTTTTGAAGTTCACATTCGCTAAATGTTGTTTCAATAATGGTAAATTTTGGCTTATCATCCGCATTGCGAGATGCCTTGTGTCCTTCTTTGTGTTCTTTACTGGTTAACCATTTATGAAATGAGGGTTTATCAACCCAATAGGAGACAACCTTTACAGTGTCATACGCTTTATCCTTTGAATCTAATAATAAATCCATATGGTCAAACCCTTCAAAACCATGAATTGGTGATGGTTTAGAAAATTTTTAAATAACCATGTTTGAGAATTGTTTCTCAACCTTTATATTTCTAATCACAACAAACATAAAATCATCCTTCTTTCTACAATGTATCATTTTCATACGATCGTATCGTTAGTCCGATAGTCAAACATTTATATAATTACACTACACTTTAATTTTGGGATTATAACACTGATCACCGACACAATAGGAAGCTTCTTTTTCAACTTTGTCTTTTACTTTTTCTTCTCGGTAAACTTGTTCTAACATTTGTAAAAAGTATGCTTCATTTTGAGCGCCATTCACTAGATATTCTCTGTTTATGACGAATCCAGGTACCGCTTGAATCCCAAACGAACTAGCCAAATCTAAATCATGATTAACTTTGTTTTTGATATCTTTAATTTCAATTAAGTTTTCAATCTCTTCCGAATTGAAACCATATTTTGATACTAAATCAGTTAATACCTCTAGTTTTGAAATATCAAGACCGTTTGTAAAGTGTGCAGCATATATATCTTTGATTAACGCACTTTGAATTTCAAAGTCTTCACACAACTTCACCATCATGTGAGCCAGTCTTGAATTAGCAGGAATCATTTGATCAAGATTATAAATTAACCCTGTTTGTTCAGCCATTTTCTTGGGAAGTTCGAAAAGTTTTTTAGCTTCTTCTACAGTTGTACTTTTTTCTAAGGCTAAATACTCATATATATTTAAATTGTCTTGGTTATCAAATAACGGATTTAACAAATAACTTCGGTATATTACCTTAACTTGATCTTTATGTTTAAATTTATTAAGGGCTTTTTCAAATCTTGTTTTTCCGATATAACAAAAGGGACAACTAAAATCAAACCATATCTCTATTTGCATAATTACCTCCATATATTTATTATAGCGATTTTGTCCATTTTAATAAAAGGATATGCACGTTTAATCGTTATTTATGAAGAGTGTTAATCATAAAAAAATGAGTTTTTTAATCCAACTCATTTTTATTAAGACTATTTTTTTTACCAAATGCTAACCATTTTTTCTTTAGGTAGGAACATCGCGTCAGTTTCCTCAATTTGATAGAATTTTTGGAATTCTGGAAGATTACTCAACTGTAAATTGGCTCTTAAAATAGAAGGCCCATGAACATCAACCGTTAATAATAATTGATTATATTCCTTAGATGATTTTTGGCGCCAGACTCTGGCCCAGTTTTTAAAGAATTCATCGTAATTATGGGAGTTATCTTTTTTGGATGCTTCTAGGGCACATCTTAATCCACCACTATCAGCGATATTTTCAGACACTGTTAATTGTCCATTACATTGTCCATAACCTGTTTCAACCCCATCAAAAAGTTTAATCATGTCTTGAGCTTTCGTATTAAACGCTTCTAAATCTTTCTCAGTCCACCAATTAAATAATGACCCGTTTTCATCAAACTTAGCTCCATTATTATCAAAGGCATGTGAAATTTCATGTGCCATTACCGCGCCAATACCACCATAGTTTTCACTTGGTGTTTGTTCTAAGCTGTAATAAGGTCTTTGAAGAATGGCGGCAGGGAAAACAATTTGGTTGTTAAGCGGATTATAATACGCGTTTACCATACTTGCGGGCATCTCCCATAAGTTCTTATTAGGGGCTTTATTAAACTTCATAAAGTTTTCTTCATTTACGATTCTATTCATGCTTAATCTTTCTAAAATTAAGTTTGAGCCTTTATCATAACTACCGACTTTAAATCTATCATAGTGGGGTGGTAGTTCATCAGGATAGCCAACATGAACCGATAAATTATTTAACTTTTTTAAAGCTCTTTGTTTCGTGGCTTCATTTAACCAATCATTATGACTAATTCTTTCTTCATAAACACCAATCATCTCATGAACCATCTTTTTAACATCTTCTTTTGCAACCGGTCCAAAATAAGTTTCTCCGTAATATAAGCCAACCACTTGGCTGAACTTATTATATGCCTGATAAAAGGCTGATTTTTCTTGACTTTGAGCTTCTTGAATCCCCGCTAACGCTCTAGAAAATGCGCCACCGGCAATTCTGATTTCATCTGATAAATCAGAGGCAAATCCAATTGCGTTGGTGACAATCATCCAGGATTTAATAAGTTTGAAATTAGTTTCATTAATAATCGTATCAAACGCATTTAAAAAGTCTAAATTCATGACGATCAACTGATCAACTTCTTGTTTTACTAATCCTTCTGCTTGGTCCATTAGGTTAAAGTTTTTAACTTGCTTTCTAACATCCTCATTTTTAACGGGATTATACGTTTTAACGTAATCAGCCGCCTCAACACTTGATTTTGTGACAGGAACTAATAATGCATCAAAGGCCAATGCTTCTGTTAATAGTTTTGAGGTTTCTTCGTCACTGAAACCATATAATTTTAATAAGGCTGAAGTGGTTTGACTAAATAAACCAATCAATTGGGCTTTGGTTGTTTCATCTTTATAGTAAGATGTATCTGGTAAATATAAACTCGATGCACCAAAATATAAAACTTGAATGTTACTATTCATAAAATCTTGAGATACCCCAACTGAAAATGGCGTTTCAATACTTTCTAACGTTAAGTCCTTAAATGCTTGTTCAAAGTCCTTAAGGTTTTTTAACCCCTTAATTTTATTTAAAACCACGTTAAAAGGTTTTACACCCAGTTCATTTCTTTTATCAAAATCCTTTGTCATCTGATAAAGTTTGATAAACTTCTTTAAGTTTTCATTTAATCCAGTTGGATCAAGTTCCCACTTTTTAGCTAAATCCATTAAAGTCTTTTCAATCCCTAAATGAAGCTCAATAAATGCAGAAATTGTTGGTTGATCAGAAGGAATGACCGCCTGTTCTAGCCAGCTATTGTTTACTGATTGATAATAATTTTGTTTAATTAATTCTTTTTTCATTCTCTCACCTCTTAAAGTATTGTAACACTTTTAAGTATTAATTAAAAATAATCTCTAATAAATTATCGTTAAATTTAGCTCACACTAACGCAAAGTATAATTAAATTTAATTATAATATGCTATTCTATTGATAGAGGTGTTAGTATGTTTGAAAAAGAGATTATGTTTGATTCAATGAACCTTACCTATACGAAACAAAATCTAAAACCAGTTTATCAAGCAAATAAAAATGCCTTAATTGTGATAATCGGACAAGCACCAGGTGAAAAAGCTCAACAAAGCGGTATTCCTTTCAATGATATTAGCGGGGACAGACTAAGAAGTTGGATGGGGATTGATAAAGAAACCTTTTATTCTGAGAAAATAGCGATTTTGCCAATGGATTTTTATTTTCCAGGAAAAGGTAAAACTGGGGATTTACCACCTAGAAAAGGATTTGCGGAAAAATGGCATAAAAAGATATTACACCAAATGCCAGATGTAAAATTAATTATTCTTATTGGTGCTTACGCTATCAAATATTACTTAGGCGTCCAAGCCGTTACTGAAGCAGTTAAACATTATTCGGTTTATTTACCGAATTACTTTGTCTTAATCCACCCTTCCCCTTTAAACCAAAGATGGATTAGTAAAAATCCTTGGTTTTTAGGACTACTGCCTGTTTTAAAATTAACCGTCAATAATATATTAAGTGAGTGATTAAATGCTAATTATTAGTCCTTTTACAGACCCCTATAAAAATCTAGCCTTAGAAGAGTATATTTTAAAGAACTTGGTTCTTAATGAAACCATTTTTTTTCTATGGCAAAATGATTCTTCGGTTATTATTGGCAGAAACCAAAACATTTATGAAGAAGTGAATCTTCTTTATACCAAAGAACACGCTATTCCTGTTATCAGAAGAAAAAGTGGTGGTGGAACAGTTTATCACGACTTAGGAAACATTAACTATTCCGTTATCGCTGATAAAACCGGTTATGTAAAAGCTTATGAGAAACTTACCAAGCCGGTTGTCGATTTTCTCATTAGTTTAGGTCTTGAGGCCCATTTTTTTGGTAAGAGTGATATTTATATTGGTAATACCAAAATATCTGGTAATGCACAATACCTGTTTGGTAATCGAATCCTTCATCATGGTACTTTATTATTTAACTCAAACTTAGAGACATTAAACCTCGCCTTAAAAAATAAACAAGCAATTTCAAGTACTTCTGTCAAATCCAATCGCGCTTTAGTGGGTAATATTAGTGACTACATCAATCTTAGTTTGACTGATTTTAAAAATAAAATGATTAGCCATTTTAATATGCCCAATTATACGCTAACAGAACTAGATATTGCCAAGGCGACTCTACTAATGAATGCTTACCAATCTTACGAATGGAATTACGGTGAATCCCCAACATTCAAAATTCATAAAGAGTCTAATCATTATTTGGTTAACCTAACCATTGAAAAAGGGATTATTGTCGCTGGCTTAATAACCTACAATAATCGTCCTTTAGATCAACCATACCTAAATAAACCTTTTCATCCTGATACATTTAATGATTATCTTGAACTGAAAAATATCTTGTTTGAATAACAAAAAAGTTGAGCGAAATGGCTCAACTTTTTATTTTAGATATGGATTGGTTTATCAATCGCACCCAGTGCGGCTTCAAAGGATAATTCACTTAAGGTTGGATGTGGGTGAATTGCCTCAGCTATTTCATAGGCTGTTGCTTCTGCTTGCATCGCGACCGCATATTCACTAATCAGTTCAGTGGCATTATAGGCAAATATATGTGCCCCTAATATTTCTAAATATTTTTTATCCACGATTAGTTTTATAAACCCTTCTGATTCACCATCAGCCAGTGCTTTACCCACCGCTTGAATCGGTACTTTAGAAACTTTATAGTCAAACCCTCTCGATTTAGCTTCTTTTTCAGTTAATCCAATTGAAGCAATTTCTGGTGTACCATAAATATTGGCAGGAACGCGGTCATAGTTCATCTTAGCGGTTGGTTTACCTAAGATATGGTTTACCGCAATAATCCCTTCATGAGAAGCAACATGGGCAAACATTTGTTTACCATTAACATCCCCAATCGCGTAAATCCCTTTGACAGATGTTTCTAAGTATTCATTAGTGATAATGTTCGCTCTATCCATCTTTAAATTTAGATGTTCTAACCCTTTTGAATTGGCTCTTACGCCAACACTCATTAGGATTGCATCCGCAGCCAGCGTCAATTCTTTGCCTTGATGTTTATAAATAACTTGATGGTCGCTGACTTTAATCACTTCAGCTTCTGTCGCTATTTTAATCCCATCTTTAGTAAGAGTCTTCGTATAAGCATTAATTAAATCTTCATCCATCATCGGTAGAATCGAGTCAAGTTTTTCAATAATCGTAACTTCACTGCCAAATGTTTTAAATACGGTAGCGAATTCAACCCCAATCACGCCACCCCCAACAATCACCAATTTCTTGGGAACTGCTTTAATATGAAGTAATTCTTTTGATGTGTACAAGAAGCCCTTTTCATAAGCTTCTTTCACCCCATCAATGGGTGGCATAATGGCACTAGACCCTGTAGCAATAATGACATTTTTAGTGTCATAAATTTTCGTGTCAACTTTAACTTGACTGGAGGAAAGTATTTCACCAAATCCGTTGATGACATCAACCTTATTCTTCTTTAATAAAAACGATACTCCACTCGTTAATTGTTTAACGACTTTATCTTTACGGTCGACTATTTTTGTCCAATCAAACGTAATGTTTTCTGTGGTGATGCCAAAAAAGTTCGCGCGATTAACGGTCTTAAAAACACTGGCAGACTTTAAAAATGTCTTGGTGGGGATACACCCATCATTTAAACAAATTCCGCCAATATTTTCTTTCTCAATTAAGGCTACTTTGGCGCCCAATTGTGCCGCTTTAATGGCGGCAACATAGCCCCCTGGGCCGGCACCAACAATAATAATATCGTACATAATTCCTCCTTACTCCAACATTAGAGTAGTTGGGTTTTCTAAGAGTTGTTTGATTCTTAGTAAGAATCTTCCACCTTCAGCACCATCAATAATTCGATGGTCAACCGCTAATGAGAGTGGTAAGACAGAAGCTATTTCTATTTTACCATTTTTAACCACTGGTTTTAAAGATATTTTTCCGATCCCGAGGATGGCTAGTTCTGGATAATAGATGACTGGGGTTCCATGTGAAATACCCACAGAGCCAAAATTAGTGATCGTAAATGTCCCGTTTTGTTGTTCCTCAAGGGTAATCTTTCTGGCGTTGGTTCTTGTGGCTAAATCATCAATTGTCCGTGCTAGATCTAACATCGTTAACTGATCAGCATTTTTTACATTTGGGACAATTAAACCATCTTTAGTATCAACCGCTATCCCTAAGTTAATAAACTTTTTAATATAGACTTCATCGGTATCATGATTAAAACTGGCATTAAAAATTGGGAATTCCTTTAAGGCGATGATCACCGCTTTAGAAATAAACGTTAAATAGGTTAATTTAACCCCACGATCAGCGGCATAAGTCTTTGCCTTAGTTCTAAAATCAACTAAATCATCAACAATAATTTCATCCATTAATACCGTATGTGGAACAAGCGTTTTAGAAGTTGTCATTGCGTTAGAAATAGCTTTTCTTAATCGAGAAATTTTTATAACTTCAAATTCACCATTTGGTTTTTTGACCTCTGGGGCAATAAAACTTGAGGCTTGCGCGACCGGTTTTCTAGTGAGGTTTTCTAAATCAGACTTTAAGATTCTCCCTTGTTCACCGGTGCCTGAAACTTGACTTAAATCAATAGATCTATCACTGGCTATTTTTCTCGCAACCGGTGAGGCTAAAACACGGGTACTGGTTGATTTAACCTCAGCTTGATAAGATCCGATGATTTCATCCGATACCACTATCTCACCGACAACCCCTGCGCCGCTTTCTTTTGGTTTCTCTTCTTTAGTCTCTTTGATTGATTCAGTCTTTTCTGGTGCTTCATTTCCCCCTGAGGCGTTATCAATTAAGGCAACTGTATCACCGACATGAATGATTCCACCTTCTTTGGGACCCAGTTCTTTAATCGTACCGGCTTCAGGGGAAGTTAATTCCGCATTTACTTTGTCGGTTTCAACCACCACTAATAAGTCCCCTTCAGCGACCTTGTCGCCGACTTTAACATGCCATTTTAGGATGGTTCCTTCATGAATACCTTCACCGATATCCGGGAATTTAAATGTAAACATAATAGCCTCCTTTATGGTTTAACAACCGCTAAGCGTTGTAATTGTTGTTTAATATTTTCAACATTAGGGTAATGATAATGTTCGCCTCTTGCGAGTGGAACGGTAATATCAAAGCCAGTTATTCTAACTGGGGCAGCTTCTAAATAATAAAAAGCTTTTTCATTGACTAAAGTGATTAATTCAGCTGCAGGCCCGTAAGACTTAACGGCTTCATGAACCACCATAAAACGACCCGTCTTTTTGACTGAATTAATAATCGTTTCTTCATCGATGGGTGAAATAGTTCTTAGATCAATTATTTCTACAGATATGCCTTCTAAGTCTTTCACTGCTTTTTCGACTTCTCTTACCAGTGCCCCCCAGGCGACTACCGTAATGT
The DNA here is from genome assembly GCA_002410615.1 of Acholeplasmataceae bacterium UBA5409. GTDB lineage: Bacteria > Bacillota_I > Bacilli_A > Acholeplasmatales > UBA5453 > UBA5409. The sequence goes on along the minus strand of DHNT01000008.1, from coordinate 39,656 downwards.
CAGTTCCTTCTTTAACCACATTGGCCTTACCAATTGGAACTTCATAATAGCCTTCTGGAACGTCTTGTTTACCAGCTCTATAAATCCGTTTTGGTTCCATGAAGATGACTGGATCTGGATCTTTAATCGCGGCTAATAATAATCCTTTTGCGTCATAGGGTGTAGAGGGAATAACCACTTTCAATCCCGGAATATGACCTAAAATAGTTTCTAAAGATTCAGAATGGTGTTCTAAAGCTCTAATACCGCCACCTACTGGAACTCTCACAACCATTGGGACTGTAAATTGTCCTCTACTTCTATTTCTAAAGCGTGCGGCATGTGTCACTAATTGGTTATACCCAGGAAAAATAAATCCATCAAATTGGATTTCTGCGACTGGTTTTAATCCATTAATCGCCATTCCAATGGCGGTACCGATGATGGCATCTTCAGCAATTGGGGTATCAAAAACACGTTCTTTACCATATTTCTTTTGAAGACCAGCAGTGACTCTGAAGACACCACCTTCATATCCCGCGTCTTCGCCAAACACAACCACATTTTCATCATTTTCTAATGCCATATCTAAGGCTTGATTAATCGCTTCTAATAATGTAATTGGCATCTTATTTACTCCCCTTTAAAAATGCTTTATGGGTTTCATATTGTTCTTTTAGTTGCGGTGTCATCTCTTGATAGGTATGTTCAAAGATTTCAATTAAATCAACATTAGCCCCATAAGATTCAACTTTTCTAAACGTCTCATTGATTTCTTTATTCACAGCCTCAATTAATGCTTTATCTTCTTCTTCACTCCAAAACCCTTTGTTAATAAGGTATGCTTTAAAACGTAAGATTGGGTCTTTATGATCCCAAGACTGTTCTTCTTCTTTAGTTCGATAAATTGAAGGATCATCAGAGGTTGTATGTGGTCCCATACGGTAAGTATAAGCTTCCACTAAACTTGGACCTTCCCCTTTTCTAGCTCTATCGATGGCTTCTTTTACGGCCACATAAACAGCTAAGAAGTCATTGCCATCAACTTGAACAAACGGTGCTCCAAACGCGACGGCTTTTTGAGCAAACGTTTCGGCGCCAGTTTGAACCGTTGTTGGGGTTGAAATGGCATATTGATTATTTTGAATTACCCCAACCAATGGGGCTTTAAAGGCAGACGCATAATTTAATCCAGCATAAAACTCACCATGTGATGTCCCCCCATCACCAATGGTGAACACGGTGACTTCATCGGTTTTTCTAATCTTAGAAGCCATTGCTAAACCAGCCCCAATATTACTTTGTGAGCCAATAATAACGTTAATCGGTAAAATCTTAACCCCTTCAGGTCTAATTGAACCTCTTTCATTCCCATACCAATATAAATAAACGGTTTCTAAAGGTATTCCACGATATAAAAATAAGTTTGTGTCACGATACATTGGTGAGAACCAATCTCTATCTTCCATTGCGGCAGCAATGCCTATTTGAGTTGCTTCTTGTCCCATTGAAGGGGCATAAGATAACATTCTACCCTGGCGTTGGAACTGAATCGCTTTAATATCTGCATTACGTCCTAGTACGGCTGTTTTATACATCTTTAACAATACTTCTTTTGATAGTTTTGGTTCATATTTTTCATTGACAACTTTTCCTGTATGGTCAATTATTTGAAATTGTTTTATTTTACTTCCATCATATTTCGTTAAAACCATGTTTATCACTCCTCATGTTTAATTATATTATTGGTTCTAATTTATAAAAATCGTTATGCTTATTCATATAAATAAAAACAACCTTATTTATAATTGTCTTAAAAAAAGACCCGCCATTTCATGGCAGATCAGTGTTTAAAGTATTTAATTGATAGATAAGTCTTTTTTTAATTACTTACTTAGATTCAGAACCTAAATCAGCTAACATCACACGACATGATTCACAGTAAAACACTTTATTGATGACTGCGCCCTTAAAAGGATTAAACGTATTGACTAGTTTTTCTGAACCATCCTCAAAGATAATCTTGGGGGTTCTATACGCAAATCTATAAACTAATTTCCCTGTTTTTAATTTCCCATTACAATAGGGACACTTTTCAATTATCATACAATCTATCCTCTCTTATTAATAATGTTATCTGTTAGAATTCACTTTAATTATATCATACGAAACTAACAATTAATAATTACATTGTATGAAGTGCTGTTATGATTTTTTTAACATCAAAAAAGACTCTATTTATCAAAAAGATCTTCGCTTTCATCAAATACGTAATCATCTTTAATGTTGTATTTCTTTATTATGACATTTTCAACATAGACATTCCAAATTTCCTAATTTATTTCTGTGTTCAAGTATTATGTTGATGACTTTAATTTAATAAGCCTTCACTTCTTAACTCTTTAAACAGTTTGTCTATATCTAGCGGATACTTAGTCTTTTTAAGAGTTTCATCGGTTATTTTGTTTTTTATATCTAATAATGATTCCTATAAATATTCATTTAATTCGTTGTTAGTTAATATTTGTTTTAGCACGTATTGAAACACGAATAAATTAATATAACCATTTAATCTTCTAGTTAATACCCCTTTATACTTAGCCATAAAGAACTTAAATGCTGAATGAAGACTATTTATTAGAGCTAGACTATATCCGTTTTCACTTTTTTCATGATAATCAGTTAATCTTTCATGAATAATATCTTTAATTAATCTTGACTTCCTTTATCTAATCTTTATTAACTTAGTTCTTTTTATTGTTTCCTGTATAGAATCGAAACAAGCAAATATTATTTTTTTAGTAAATTCATCATCAAAACTATGCATAGTTGCTATTAGAACAATTTCTTGTTGGAATCTCTCAACCACTTTTTCAATCTGAGTAGTGCTAGTTTTAAAGTCCAATACACCAGCAGGTTCTTCTCTAATGATCTTGTAACCTATCATGTTCAAGAGTTTTGTTAATACAGAAACATAGTCACTCAAAAAAATAATTGTCTCAATAATAAATTCAAAGCTTACTTTGTTTTCATATTTGTAATTATAATCAATATGACTAAAGTTTTTATCCCTTACATTTTTAATGTGTTCTATTTCCACTATATTTTTCTTTTTCCATTCATTAAATAATTCAAAGTGAGATAATAATGATTTAAATGTAATTTCTTGTGGTTGAAATATTTCAATAATCTTTTTACCACCATTATTAATATCATTTGTCCAATATTTAATAAATGTTGTTATTGAACTATCTCCTTTTGGATCAAGTAAATTATTTAATTCTACAAAAATATAACTCTCATAAATATGACGTTTTAAACCTAAAGACGTATATTTACCACTTTCATAGACTTTATATTCTTGAATATGAATAAGAAAAACACATATTGAATACCAAGAAACTAATGCTTCAAACAGCACATCAATCCGGGATTGTATTTCATTAAATACAGTAATCCATTTTATATCATCTTCTGTCACATCTGATATCAACTTTTCATTGTTTGAGCTGAAATTTTCTTTATCATTACATTGTATCCTTTACAGCGATTTTGTATAAAACAATTCAGTCTGCTCTAATGTTAATTGAACTGACTTGTCATAATTATTTGGATCATTCTTATCGTCTAGTGAATAGTTATATATTTTTTAAGTAATATCTTAATTTCAGTCCGCACACTACCTTTAATAACAACATCACATAATTCCTTATTAGTTTTAGCTGAAAAATTATTTCCTTTTCTATTCATAATTAATTACCTCTTTACTTAAAATTATATCAAAAAAAATCTTTATTTCCATATGGTATATAATTTACTCAATGATGATTTCATAAACGCTACTTATTGAACAGATTAGACTTATGGATAATAATTTCAAATTATCGGAATAATCTTCTTGTAATCATTTCTTAGTTCTTTAGATAGCGAAATAAAATCATTTATAAATTCAATATATGGATTGAGTAGTTTTATTATTTCTTCTTGTGATATATTTGTTTCGTCTTTTATAGTAGCGCTAATACCCGTTGTTTTTCTAACATAATCTGTTTGAATAACTTTGGGATTATAATTTGTATGATGAGAATATATTTTATTTCTTGCTGTTTCTAATCTAGTTAATAACTCGGTATTTTCAGAAATAGTTTCTTTAAATCTTTTATATGAATCATTAATTTTATTCATTTTAAAAGTGTCCTCTTCATTTTCAGCCCTATATAACTTTATCAATTTTGTATAAAGCACTGAATCAGTTGAGTCTTTAATTTTATTAACCCTATACAATTCACATATATTTACGACCAGAAAACCCAAGACAGACTCAGTGAAAAATACTTTTTGTCTTCCTGGTAACAATTCATCACTGATTATTGAAGATGGATTATACAACAGCTGGTTCAACTTTGTGTTCATATAGTTACTCATTATTTCACCGTTAAGCAATTGATAGTCCTTCAATTCTTGTAAAGATAGAACACACCACTCCAATTTATGATGAAGTTCAGAAAACAAATTTTCAAATGATCGAATGTCTAACCAGTAAATTCGCTGTGGTTCAATCTTGTCATAGTAGAAAATGTAGTTTTTGGGTGGAATAACAACTTCAATTAATTGTGCATCTAACTTTTCAAAATTTTTATACGATGCAATATTATCTTCCGCACACGTTAAAATAAGATGATCCATGTGATGGTGTTTCGCAACATTGATAATGAGTTTTACAGCTTCTAAAGCATAATTGTTTCTCCTATATTCTTCGTTAATCTCATAACCGACATTTCCATAAAAATACGAATGATAATTATGTCCTATTCTAATACTTATTTTGCCAATTTGTGTGGTTGTGTTTAAAAGATAAATATCGTAGTAATAATAGGGTAATTCATTTTTATTACCTTGATTTTTATCAATGATATTAAGATGTATTTGATTGCCAATTATGGTATCGAATGTATTGTTAAACTTCATATTATTCTCACTTTCTTAATTTGCCCAAATTTGCTTATTTATTCCCCCACACGAATATATTATTTACTTAATATATACATGTAAGACATCATAAACTACTGGGACTGTCCCAGTGATTATTGAATGTATTTAGTTAGAAGTTCATTCGCTAATACCCTATTTTTTCTGATGACTTCTAATGCTCTGTTTACATAGTCATTATCAATAAATTTATTACATAATCCCTTTAAAACCTCATCCTTAAGATTGCATATAGTTAAACATTTATCATAATTTTTAGTAGTTTCAATAGATAATATTTCACTATTTATACCGTTCAATAAATTATCAAATCCAAAATCAACAACATAGTTGTCTATTTCGCTCTTTATAGTTTCTATACTTGTTATATTGACTATTTTTTTATTACTAGAATAGGTGTCGAATCGTTTTTTCATAGAGAAACTAACAATTTTTTCTTTTCTAGTCAATATTAATGTTATTAATTCTTCTTTAAATAAATCGAATTTTTCTTGAATTATGTCTGGTGTATCTCTTGAATTTTTTTGTCGTAAAACCTCTTTTACTAGTTTTTCATCAAGTAAAATCATTTCAACTTCGTTAACTTTAAGAACTGATATATTATTTTCACTCAAACTTCCTCATCGTTCTAGGGGTAAAAAATCATTATCAATTATTCCTTTTGCTTCACCATTAAAGAACCTGTTTAGATTTCGTGACGCTTTAGTCAAATTTACAACATTATCACATGATTCAACTGGTATTACTAAATAATAATTACCAAATAATTCTTGATATAATTTATAATCATAACTATCCTTAGTCCCCTCGCAAAACAATATAGGCTTTTTAGACCCGATAATTTTAACTAGTAATTCACTTGGAAATTCTAATTGATTTGGATCTACAAATCCAAACTCAAACGTATTTGGATAAATAAAATTAGTAATTGTCATTATTTCATAATTTCTCCTTGAATTAACAAAATCCATAGTGTGTGAAATATAAATAAATTGACAATCATTTCTCTTAAATTCAAGTTCATCCCATATTGCTTTATATATAGCTGGATTCAAATGATTTTCTGGTTCATCAATAAATATATAAGAATCTGTTGGAGCAGTCAAAATTGTTCCTATATAAAACAGTGCAGACCTTTCCCCATCACTTAAGCCATTAATATCATATACACTTCCATTGTTCTTCGAGCAATTAATAACTTTGTCTGTAGAATCAATATCAATTTTGATTTCAATAAAAATAGATTCGAACACTTCTTTAACTGATTCAAAAATAGTTTTAGATTTTGTCCCTGTTTTTTGATATTCTAAAGCCCTTTCAATGTGCTCATTAACTATTCCAATAATTTGTTTGGAAAACAGTGTATCCCATTCATGAAAAAGTTGACTCGATTCTTCTATTCCAGCATGAGCACTTGTGTATTGGTTTTTATTAATTGCATTATTATAATCTGATATCTTTGTATTGCTGGGGGCGTAATAAACATCTTTTTTGTAGTATAAAGGTTTAAAGGCAGGTATTACACGAATGTTTTGACTCGATTGTTGCATAAAAACAGCAAGAGAGGTTTTTCCGCTACCATTGGCACCTAACAAAACTAAATTTTTGTTCTTATTAGAAATCTTAGTCATCACTAAATTGATTTTCGAGTCAATTAAAACTTTCTTTGCAAGATTTTCAACTTCAATTTCGAAATTATATTGGTTTGAAAGTAATTGAATAAAACTATCGTTATACTCTTTTTTTATTCTATCAATATATTCTACGAATTGTTTTGTATATCCCATGTAATCTTGAATAGAAAATAGTGTTTTATTGCTTTTCATAAACGAATCTAAAATTTCAGAGTTCTTTATAAAATCTATACTATTCTTTATCTCATCTCTCTTAGATTCAATAGTTTTATATTCGTCAATTTTTTTTCTCAAATCATTGTAATTATTTACTATCATCTTGTTTCTCCTTGATATTACCTTTATTTATTTAGTTCTGCACGTTAATTATCCATTACATTATATTATTTTCTGCATTAAAACATCATAAACCACTATTTATTAAATAGACTAATTGTTAAACTTTATTTATTTTTTAATATCAAATTTTGCTTTATGAAGTTTTAAATATTCTATTCTTTGTTCTGTCAAATATTGTGAATTGAGTTTTCCCCTATATATAATGTTGCCAATGCTACTTATTGTCTTAACAACGTCTTTTATTAGAATACGCTCATCATTTTCAACATCTATAGCAATTAGATGTTAGTCATAAAGCCCCCCCTATAATCGTTTTGGTAGCATCATAAATTTATTAATGAATTCTGAATTCATCCAGTATTACAGCCGCTGTCTCAAAATGATAATCACACAAGATATTTAACAATCCTTCAAAATACTCGGTTAAGTATTCGTTTTGTTTTATAGTATCGCTATATTGAAAAAAAGCTATGGAGATAATCAAGTTTATGTTACTCTTTTCACCAATTATTGTTTCCTTAAAGACAGTTGCGTTTTTCTTACTACTTTCATCAAAAACATAGTATATTGATTTTAATATTTCGGGCATTAATTCTTCTATATGAAATTGTACAACTGTATTAAGAAAACCTCCAAGATCAATTGATCCAAATTTAATAAATTGTCTGTTCAAGTAATCCTTATCGTCAAGAGAATAATTAGTTTTGTATTTACTCCAATCGGTACTTTTATATCTCGGAAAGAAAAACACTAATGATTTAAGTAAATTCGTTTTTACATATTCAATATCGATGTTATTGATTGCATCTTCTAGTTTCTGAAGTACTTGCATTATTTTTTTTCTTGTCGAAATATTGTCGTATGCGTTTATATAACATGGAACAATGTGAAAGAACACTTTTTGATAAAATTCGATAGTCTTTTCATTGAATTTTTTGAAGTCAACATTACATAGCATAGCATTTATTATACTTTGTGAAAACACATCATCCTTTAATAAATTTTCTCCTAAAAATGATTCGATTTGATTAAGCGTATATACATCCAAAATGTCATGAGAAGAATCCTTCTTGATGCTCCATATTTCAATCATTGTTTTGATTGATTGATTCATAATTTCTTTCACAATATCATTGGATAATGATATACCACAATTTAATGCATAAGATACTAAAAAAATGTCATGATTTTCAGGATTATAGTTTTCAATATTCAACTCCCGTTCGTTAAACAAATAATCAATAATAATTGTATTCTTTTTCAAAGTATACTTTTCTACATCTTCCCCATTTGAAATCGCCTCATCTATCAAATTATCAACCCCTCTTAACTTTGACGTTATATTCGGTCTAAATTCAAATTTATCGTCTTGTTTTTGTTTAATGTAATTGGCATTAAATACCTGATACTTCATTTCATCTTCAGCTAACTTAATAATGGTGTTAAAAACAACGATAGCAGTGTCTTGATTAGCTTGTAAATATAGCCTTGTTTGCTGAGCTACTTTATCTACTAAACCGCTATTTCTATCATATAAAAGACTATCAAGCATAATTTTTTTTATTTTATCTTTTTGAGCCTTCGAAACATTGAATTTTAGTTGTGAATATAATGGTAAGCAGTAGTTTGGATGGAAATGATAACCTTTTGGGTTTCCATTGTTGTGAATATAGCCGTTTACAGCTTCAACTAATACTTGACAATATTTATCACGTTCTTCAAAATCTAAATTTGCTTTCAACAATAATAAGCTTATAATCAACAGTAAATGTTCGTCTAAAACGCTTGGATATTGAAAAAAATCTCTGTTTTCTAAAATATATTTTATGACATTTGTATGCTCAGAAATATCTATTTCTACATCTTTAAAATCTTTTTTATATAATTCATCAAGTAGTGAAATTGCCTTAGATTGTTTCTCGTTTTCTTTCAAATTATCTTTTACTATTTTTTCGGCCTCTCCGGTAATAACGGGTTGTATCGCAATGGTTTTATCATCAATTGCAAATGTTTCTATTTTTCTAGCATCCATCTTTTGGATTTGCAAGTGCTCATTAGCATTTTCTTTATCATTTGGAAATAAAGAATATAAGTAATCTAAGAGCAAAAAACATTTTTCTTTATTCTCTTTATCACCATATATTTGAGTTTTAAAAATATATGTTTGTAAATCATCTACCAATTCTCTCTTTTTAAGGTATCTTCTTTTTAAATCTGGTAACCCTACTGCAATCATAATCTGTTTTTCCAGTGCTTCAATTTGAGAATTTGGCATCATTCTCACCATTTTCTGTTGATCAAGATATATCAAATCCATACTAGTAGCTAAATCAACCGCATATTCCGGTAATTCTTTTTGAAATTTAATCCCAACAGTAGATATGATTGACAATAACGCAATATTATTAGAATGATCAACAATATACTGCTTGACGTTATTTGCAAACGAAATAATATCATCATTTTCTACTCTTTTATGTTCAATTGTTTCTATTATTACTTCTTGTAAACAATATAGTAAGTCGCTTAGTAAAGTCGGCAATTGATTTTCTTCGATACTAGCTATCCACATTTCACCATTTCCCATATATTTTTTTGTTTCTTTATCTTCTAAGAAATGAATTTCAATATCAAAAATATTATTAGGAAATCCTTCTTCGTAGTGTAAAATTGCCTCATTAATGAACGCAACTGCCCATTTTAAGCCTTTCCAAAAATTCCTATAAAATAAAGTATGGAAGAAATTGCTTGTAGTCGGTGACGAATTATAATTATTGTGTTGATAATGAGCGGCGTTATCATTTAAACCATAATCATATTCTATTTCTTTAGTAATGTTATTTCTGTAGTGTTTATGTATATCAAACTCATCTGCAGGTTTTTGATAAGTCCAAAACATATGTGCCAAAGTGCACAACTCCGATGGAAGGTGTAATGCTAAAATACTATTTCGCCAATTAAATGTGAATTCAAGGATTTCTTCAGCATACCTTTCATGGTTTCCTTTATACCAAACCTCGAGATTTTGCCAAAAAGATAATATCAAATCTTTGGAATGTTCACATAGCCAATAAAGAGGTTCTAACAGTTTAATTGTGTATTCATGATAATCATAAGGAATTTCCTCTTTTGATGTTTCAATAAAAGTAATACTTTTTTCTAGGTAATACTTTAAAATGTTAATCACACTTTGAGTTGTTTCAGAAGTCATTTCAATGCGATTGTTACAATAATCATTAATCATTTTAAGTATATTAGTTTGTATATAATCATGGTTTTTATAAACATGGTTTTTATAAACAATTCCCAGCAAACTTGATCTTCCACTGCCAGAAGGCATAAGTGATATTGAAGGCGAATACTTTGCAATGAATGAGTTGTTAATAGAATATCCATAAAGGTTTATAATATCTATAAATGTGTCCAATAAATTATTGTTAAAAATACTATCTGCATTTTCTAAGAAAAACTCTTTAGAGAATCTTGATTTGACAAGTCCTATCATAGTTTCCTTTTCCCATTCCCTTGGAACAGTAGTTGATATAATAAGGCTTCTAATAATTTTATTCCTATCGTTTTTGTTTAGTACTTTATTTGATATCCATATTTGATATCTTCTGTAAACACATCGACCAAATTGTGATATTTCGGTGAAAAAATAACTATAATTTCCACGACATTCGCTAAAAGCTTCATCAAAGTATTTTTCAAAGCAAATATCCTCAAAAATATCATACTTGAGTCGAACGTTAGAATTTTTTTCAATTAAAACGCCATTAGAAATAAGTTTTTTAATTGTTTTTGAATCAAAATCACTAACATTTACATAAAGTAAGAATTTTTTTGCTCTTTCAAATGTTATTTTTCTAATAATTCTAGAGTTTTCACTGTTTTTTTGACAAATAATGTTATCCCAAACATAGTCTCTAAAATCATTTTCATTTTTGATATTCGAAAAATCTGTTATTTTTGATACAATCAAATCAATATATAGTGGTGTTTTTAATAGTTGGGAGTAATTCGCATCTTCTTTAAGTTTTTTAATAATTGGATACTTCTGAGATATATTAAGAAGTTCTATGCTAGAAATATCATTAACTTCAAAAACCTCAATGCTAAATTTATTCGTTAACTTTATGAATGCATTATAATCAGATGTTCTGCATGATATGATAATTTTTACATTTTTAAACTCTTCGCAGACTTTCAAAAAATATGGAAGTAAATTGTTTTTAGTGAAATTATCAGCGATAAATTCAAGTGAATCAATAAAAATGAAAACTTCTTGTGAAATATTCTCAAAAATATCAATTAAATTAAAACCCCAAATATCATTAATGTTTTGAACTTCAATAAAACGTTCAGAACGTGCAAATAAAACGTTTTTATATTCTTCAACAATAGATTTACATATTACGGTCTTTCCACTGCCTGGTTGCCCTAATATAGCAATATTGTTATGTTTAGATTGTTTAATTTTGTTAATGAATTCTGTTCTGTCAATTTCATACTCGTTATTAATTAAGTATGGAATTTCTGATATATCAAACTTACTCTTATTGATTACATCATTAAAAATATCAAAGGAAGTTTTAAGTGTAAAATCTTTTTGCAATAAATCATATAGTGCATTTTGGAAATCTAAATCTACTTTTGCTCTTTCAATAATAGTATTTAATGAAATCAAATCAACCGCAGGATCAAACTGAATCCTAGAAGTTGTCATTTTTTTTATCTTTGTTGAATTTGTAGAATGTAAGAAAAAAAAGACAATACGATTAATATTACTAAGTCTAGTATCTTTGGAATTCTCAAAAAGATCCATTGTTTTTTTTACTTTTGTAGGAGTACTGGTAGTCGTACTAACTTGTACATGAATGCTATTGTCACTTGAAACAAGATCCACACAAGGATACGTATAAGTAAAAATATTCAAATTTTTAAAGGTCAAATTTTTAAACCAGATTGATGATACTTCTTGAGCAAATAATTCAAAATGAACTGCTGCGTCAAAAAGTCCACAACTGTTTAAAGTCTCAATCTTGCTTTTATAATTTGTTAAATAGTCTACAATAAAGTTTATTCTTTCACCACTATTTTTCATAAATATTCAATCCCTCCAAACATGTTTTCTTGTAAATGTCTTAGCAAAGGCGATATAGTTACAAGACTGTTTTCATTTAGTTCAATGTATGATTTTTGAAATAATTTAGCACAGCTTAGCACCAACGCATCCAACAAAAAGAATTCATCATTATCCCAAGTAAATATATTTTTGATGTGTTCAATTATTTCCTTCTATATATAATAACCACCAAAGAATAATATTTTTATTTTACTTTGAATAATTGTCTCCATTTTTTTGATTTTATCTAGAATAACTGTGTGTATACCATATTTTAATCAGTACGTCCCTTTAAAGTAATATCGATCTTTACTTATCTATTTACTGTTGTTAATGTCACTAAACCTTACTTTTCTCCATTACCGTCTTTTTTTAATTTTTCTTCTCTTAAGAAAGTTATTTCTTTTTGCTTATATGCAACTTGAATTAATCCAAAAAAGGATATAATCCCAAAAAAGGTACTTACATATACTGATTCAAATCCACCTGGCAAAAGTGAAATAATTATTGCATTTGTTAATAATGAAACATAAATTATCCGTTTATTTACAATCTTTATTTTTCTGCATATTAACCATGATAATCCCATTACGAAAAAATAAGCAATGCTAAACTCGATACCCCAAACTAATATATTCAAAAGAAAATAATTTTTTAATGGATTGTAGTTAGTTAAAGCCACGAATACAACAGATAGAATAGTAAATAAAATTGAAGTAATAAAAGATAACAATAAAACTAAAAAAATATCCTTCTTTTTACTCACCCTTTTATACCAAATGCCTGACATATCAAATCCCAAAGAGTTTTCTTGTTTTCTACTTCTTTTGGTTTATCATACTTATCTAATATTTTATTTAGCTTTTCATATTTAAATAATTCATCTCTCACCATATTTTTATGATCAACATCGTAATCATCATAATGATCTAAGAGTTCATCCCTTAATCTATTAAATTCTTTCTTTATTTCTTCTTTTTGTCTTTTATCATCATAAACACTTAAAGTATCGTTTAATTTTCTAAAGTTATCTAATTGAGTTTTTACCATTATTCTATGCGCTATTTCATAATCGCTATAGTGATCTAACACATCTTCAGTTAAATCATCAAATGCTTTTTTAATTTCTTTTTTGTTTTCCATTCTATTATCCTTTCTGTTATTAAAAATACTAAGTAATATTATTAATGACTTAATTATGTATATTTTTTCATCTCTTTAAAACTACTACAAATGTCTCAAATAAATTTCTTGTCTCTATCAATCTTAAAGTTAGTGTTTTTTTTAAGTTCTACTTTTTGGGGTGCAGTTCACTTTTGATTACCTTTTTTAGAATTTAAAAAAGTTTTATTCAATAAGCTTATACGGATGCTATTCCATGAACAAATTTTTGATGTCTTTTATTTCTTTTGTTAAATCATCTATTAATAAACTTATCGCATAGGCAAAAGGCATAACTTGTGATTGATAGTGTGTATTTTGGTTCAACACTACTCTTTTACTCATTAATGCATCTCTAGTTGTTTATGAATCTCTTTATCAAACTCTGTATTTCTAACTAGATTCACAATGCTTAAATAACTAGATTCATCTACTTTAAATACTTGTCCGCAGTGCGGACATTTAATTTCATTCATGAGATGTCTCCTTTTGTTTTATATATCCTTAGTATACCTTAAAATGGCTTATTAAAAAAGATGAATATGGTTAAATTCATCTTTTTACTTAATTATTTTAATTTATTATTTTAAATTGTGATCTATCTTTTTATAGACCTACTTTTGCATTTCAAATAGAGTAAAACCGACTCGACAGCCTAATAAGGCATAAAAGTAAGTTTTTATTTGTTGTAAACTGTGTAATATTATGTTGTTTATGGTAGTTAAAAATAAATCAACACTGCAAAAGTCAAAGTGAACGATACTGATTTCATCAACTTAATATCACTACTAACTAAGATATAAATATAAACTCTTTCAATAAGAGTTCTATGACACACCAAATCAAACAAAATTTAGTCTGTCATAAGAGAAAGTTAAATTGTTACGAAAGTTACTTTTCAATTAAAAGAACTATTATAGTTAATCACTAATTCTTCTATGAAACAATTGGATATATACTGTGTATATGATCTTTTATTAAAATTGTCTTTACTGAATGAAGTTGTTTTTATGAACAGTTATATGTCTATATAGATTATTCAATTTAAAGTTATCCCTATCATTACGATAATTACTTAAAACCTTTATCAATAAACCTTTTTTCTCTTAACCTAAAAATAAAATACATCATTATGCTTGCTAATACAACACCAGTAAAATCTATTAAAACATCTCTAATTTCACCACTGCGACCATCAACAAAGAGTTGTATCGTTTCATCAGCAATAGCTGATAGAAGTCCATGTATCAAGACTACAATGACTAACTTTGCTTTATTGAAATATTTCATATAAATTACATACCATATCACACCCAGCAAAAAGAATTCTGTAAAGTGAGCAAGTTTTCTAACAATATGACTAAATGTTTCAATATTAATCCTAATACCTATATTAGAAACTAATGAATATAGAAAATCTACTATAAATCCACTTTGATTAGAAGATATATTAGCTGGTAACAATGATTGAGTTAGAATTAGTAAGTGCATTAGTATACCTAATACAATAAATATCATATGTTTCAAAATACTTTTTTATATATTACTTCATTCATAATTATATTTATTAAATATTATAAAAATCTTTAACTTTACTAATTACAAAATTGATATCACTATCTGTTAAATACGGGTGCATTGGTAATGATAACACTGTTTTGCATAATTCAATTGTATTTTTATTTTGAGGCATCTCTAAATTCCCAAATGCAGATTGTTTATGCATTGGTTTAGGATAATATATGTTAGTAGGTATATCAAATTCTTTCAAATATTTTTGTAGATTATTACGTTCATCCTCACTATTTAATGTGATTGTATATTGAGCAAAACTAGAAAGAAAATTTTCAGGAATAATTGGAACCTTTACTATATTTTTTAACCCCTTATTATATTTTTCATAGACTTTATTAACATCTTCAAACTCATGATTTATAAATGCATCCAGTTTTACATTTAGAATAGCTGCTTGTATAGTATCTAATCTTGAATTCATACCAATTCTAACGTTGTTATATTTATGATCGCTTTTCCCATGAAATTTTAGAGATCTTATTAGATCATTGAGATTATCATCGTTTGTGAATATTGCTCCACCATCACCGTAGCAACCTAATGGTTTTGCAGGAAAAAAAGATGTTGTAGCAGCATCACCAAAACTACATGCTACCTTATTACCAATCTTACCACCAAATCCTTGAGCACCATCCTCTAATACTAATATATTATACTTTTTGGCGATGTCTTCAATGGCATTGTAATCTGCTGGTAGGCCAAATAAATCAACAGGAATAATTACCTTAGGTATTAAATCAGTATTATGAATAACTTCTAAAATCTTTTTTTCTAAATCGCTACTGTCAATATTAAAAGTATTTTTATCTACATCAACAAAAATCGGAGTCGCGCCCTCATAAGAAACAACTTCTCCTGTGGCAAAAAAAGTGAAATCAGGTATGAATACTGCATCACCTTTACCAATTCCCCATGCTTGCAATACTAGTGTTAATGCATCGGTTCCGTTTGCACAAGTTATACAATGTTTAACTCCTACATAGTCTGCTAATCTTTCTTCTAATATTTCAACTTCCTTACCACCAATAAAATCACTATTCATCATCACTTGTTCGATTCGATTATCAATCTCTTTTTTATAATTGTTATACTGCGCCTTCAAGTCTCTAAATTCCATATTATTCAACCTCGATTTCAACGACTTCGTTACCGTTGTATTCATACTTTTTATCACAATTTGAGCAGGTTAATTTTACATTCAGTCTATTTCCACATTCGCATACCCATCCAATTTGAACAGCTGGTACACCTGCAAATAATCCATAATTTGGAATGTTTTTAGTGACAACTGCTCCGGCAGCTATCATTGCCCACTTACCTATTGTATGACCACAAACTATTGTAGCATTTGCACCAATAGTTGCACCGTATTTAACTACAGTTTTAAGATAATTTTTTGCACCTTTAGGATACTTGCTCCTTGGTGTTAAGTCATTTGTAAAAACCATAGAGGGCCCACAAAATACATAATCCTCTAATTCAACACCTTCATAAATTGATACATTATTTTGAATTTTAACACCACTGCCAATAACTACATTATTAGCAATATTTACATTTTGTCCTATTGAACAGTGACTTCCAATTTTTACGCCTGATTGTATATGGCTAAAGTGCCAAATTTTGGTGCCTTTACCTATTTCAACATTTTCATCCACATATGCGCTTTCATGTTTAAAGTACTCCATACTAAAATCTTCCTTTAAAATCACTACTTCTTAAATTTTTTAACGGCAATTTTACACTTTTGCCCTCTTTAGCAGACAAATAAAGTGCCAACACTAATTCTAACGCGTTACGACCATCTATTGCAGTGACATATGGCTGAGTTTTATTAGTAATAGCATTTATTACATCAGTATAAAGTGGATTATGACCAAATCCATAAACAGAAGGTGGGTTCTCGTGATATTTCAGTTTTACTTCTTCAGCATCATCTAGTTTATCTTGAAACATCCATTCTTCGATAATGTTTACTGACTTACCACCCGCTTTGATGGTTCCCTTTTCTCCAAATAAATATAATGTTTCTTCTAAATTTTTAGGATATATATTAGTTGTACCCTCGATTATCCCATATGATCCGTTTTTAAACTTAATAAGACCAACACCAAGATCTTCTGTCTCTATATAGGGATGATTTAAGTTATCTGTGTATGCAAAAACTTCTTCTATATCATTTCCCATCATCCAACGTAATAAATCAATATTATGAATACACTGATTCATTAGTGCACCACCATCTTGATCCCATGTTCCTCTCCATGGAGCTTGAGTATAATAATCTTTACCTCTATTCCATCTAATGTGAGCAGTTCCATGAAATAATCTTCCAAATCTGTTTAACTCAACAGCTTCTCTAATCTTTTGGATAGATTTATTAAATCTATTTTGATGACATGCACTTACAACAACATTGTACTCTTCAGATAGACTTATTATCTCGTCTGCATCTTGTAAGGATAGTGCAATTGGTTTTTCAATAATTAAGTTAATCCCATTTTTGATGCATTCTTTTGCAATTGAAGCATGATTTCCGCTTTCTGTTGCAATTGCAATCAAAGTGATATCTTCTTTTTTAATCATTTCTTTATAATCATCATAAATTTTAGTTGTTGGTGTCAATCCAAAATCCTTGATTAATTTTTGAGATTTTGAAATATCTAAATCACAGAGTGCAACTATATTCAATTTATTCAAAATTGCAGCAGATATATGATTCGGTGAAATTCTACCACATCCTATTAATGCATAATTCATAGTTAGTTACCTCTCAAAATTATAGTAATTCAATATTATCTCTGCGGACAACATTTTTCATTGCATTTTTTGTATCAAATATGATTTTTGCATTTGATTGTACAAAATCGTAATCAATATTTGTGTGAGATGCTGTAATGATTATTAAGTCTGCGGATTTTATTAATGATGTCGTTAATTCTGTTTCCCCAACTTTTATTTTACCATGTTCTTTATATTCACTTATATACGGGTCGTAATACACTACATTAGCACCTAGTTTTTCAAGTTCACTAATTACTCTAATTGCAGGACTTTCACGGTAATCATCAATATCTTGTTTATAGGCGACACCTAATACTAAAATTTTCGAATTACTCATTGCCTTGTTAAATCGATTTAATATTTTCATGCTTCTCTCAGCACAATATTCTGGCATTCTATCGTTTATCATCATTGAAGATTCAATCATTGATGTGTGAAATCCAAATTCTCTAGCTTTCCAAGATAAATAATAAGGATCTAAAGGTATACAATGCCCCCCTAAGCCCGGTCCTGGATAAAAAGCCTGAAATCCATATGGCTTAGTCTTCGCAGCATCAATAACTTCCCATATATTAATATTCATTTTATTTGCAAGTATTGCAAGTTCATTGATTAACCCAATATTTATATTACGATATGTATTTTCTAGTATTTTTTCCATTTCAGCTATAGCTGGTGAAGATACTTTATGTACTGGAGCTTCCAGTATATTTTCATACATAAGTGCAGCAATGTCAGTACACTCTTTGGTTACTCCTCCAACTACTTTTGGAGTATTTTTAGTCTTATAGATTAAATTACCCGGATCTACTCTTTCAGGTGAAAATGCAAGATAAAAATCTACTCCACATTTTAATCCTGATTTTTCTAAAATAGGCTTTAATACTTCTTCAGTTGTTCCCGGATACGTTGTTGATTCCAATACAACCAACATGTCTTTGTGCATATATGGTACTATGCTTTTGGCTGAAGAAATTACATAACTTAAATCTGGTTGTTGGTACTGATCTAGTGGGGTTGGTACAGCAATGCAAACAGCATCTGCAGATGCAACTTCGGCAAAATTTAAAGTTGCTCTTAACATACCTGACTTTACTATTTGAGATAAATCTTCATTGACAACATCCCCTATGTAGTTTTGCCCTTTATTTACCATATCCACTTTATTTTGTTGAATGTCAAATCCAATAGTTTTGTAACCAGCCTTTGCTTTTTCTACAGCTAATGGTAATCCGACATAACCTAGTCCAATAACACCTAATGTTGCAGTTTTATTGGATATTTTTTTTGACAATTTTTTTTCCATATTATCCTTACATTCATTTATTAATTAAGTGAATGCTTTCCTTTCTATATCTGTGAAATATTATTTTATGATGTATACTACATTATTATACACTATTTTTAATACTTTTATCTATTCTTAACAAAATAAATTTTCATGAAATATACTACAAGAATTATTGACATTAATGAATAAACAGCTACTGATGTATATGCTGTACCTATAGGTCCATAAGATGGTATTAAAAGTATATTTAACAAGACCTGAAAAACGATACCAATTATTGATGCAAATAGACTTACTTTAACGTGTCCTAGAGAATTTAAGATGTTTGCTGTCGTGTATCTAAAAACGCTATTAATAAAGGCAGAAATTACTAAAACCCTCATAATGTTTGAGCTGCTTTCATATTCGCTACCAAAAATGAAGGACAACAATTCTGAAGAAAATATAAATAGAACCATACCAATCAATCCGCTTAAAATAATTAGTATTCCTATTAATTTTATATAGGTGCTTTTAATCCAATCTTTATTATTTTCATTAATTACAAAATACGGTGTTATAAAAATTCCTATAGAGGTTGATATTAGTGATATATTGGCAGGTAATGTAAATGCAATCTTGTAGTCTGCAATGAGGGTAGGAGAATTAATGAATAGTCCCATCATGAAAATATCGTTAAGCATTAAAAGTGCAAAAATACTATTGGTAAGTAAAAATTGAATTGAATACTTGTTAATTTCCTTTTTTTCAGTTTTATTAATATTAACTACAGTACTTTCTTTTCCAAAATCATGTCTTATAAGCCTTGTTAAAACAAATGAAATTAGAATATATAGAAAAATGCTAAATATTATCATCCCATTTAATCCTAAATATAATGATGAAAGGTATTTCGACGTGACAATTAATAATGAAACTATAATTACTGTAAAACTATATTTTTTTATTTGGAGCTTAGCCCTTATGGTTAATAAAGATATGTCATACAAATATTGGAAGGGCAGTATTAACATGAATACTAGTAATAAATACTTAGCACCTATAAACTCAATTGGATGTTTGTAGAACAAAAATATCAATATACTGAAAATAACCAAAAGAACATTAATGATAAAAGTTCTCTTGACAATGTATTTATAGTAAGACACTTGTTTACCGTTATCACGCGATATTATTAAAAATCTTAATATTGAATTATGCATCCCTAAACCAGCTAACATATATATATATCCATATAGATTTTCAATATAAGCTAACAAACCATATTCTTCTTTAGATAAGACCCTAACCAAAAATATAGCACCAAAGAACGTTATGAATTTAGTTATGAAATCACCAATTAGGATATGAAATGCTCCCTTATTCCATAAATCTCTAATTTTAGAATATATTTTCATTTTAATTTGATTGTTATTGCTCAAAATTTCAACTCCGTGTAACTTTTATATTTAAATATTTATCCTTAGAGTAAATTCCATTTGTTTTAAGGTTAATACTAATTCCTATGAATAGCCAAAATAATGAATTGATGAGATAACTACTCGATATCATCAAGTTTAAAAAGACATAACTTAGTAAAACTAAATATATCGTTCTAGCTTTTCCTTTTGTCATTCTTAAATTTCCTATAATAAGCTTAACTAATAAGATAAAAATAATCAAACTGATAAGGAATCCATAGTGAGATATTATTTCTATAAAAAAATTGTGTGCATACAACCCAAGAAATCCTTCTTGTTGAATGTAAATAGGAGTATTTGTCTGATTTGTAAATCTACTTACTAAATAAACCCTATCATACAGAACACCATTAAATCTTAGTGGATTGCCTAAACTATCAGATAGTATTTCTTTCCACAAGAATAATCTAGTATTATCCTTAAAGTACTGACCACTAAAAAAACTACTTAAGATCCTATTATCAAAAAAGTTTTCAAAAAATGGTAGAAATAGGATTGTTACTAATCCTGTAAATATCATTCCAAACACAACAATGATTTTATTAACTGTCATTTTTGTATAACTAATAATTATTAGCACGCTAACTGATAAGATAAGCAGAGAACCTCTATTTTCTAAAAGAAATAGGATATATGTTAAAAATAGTAGAGCTATTATATTAAATATCTTTCTATCGTCAAGATACATAAAGATTAACACTATTACCGATGGAAGTATTGAATAAGCTAATAGCATCTGATTCCCTAAATCTGAATTTGACAGCAAATAAAAAACTGAAGTGATTATTGAAATGTATATATAAGGCCTAAAGTAAGTTAATATTTTTTTACTGATAAGTAAATCTACCGAAAAATAATATATCAAAAATCCAGAAAGGAAAAACTGCCTGTAACTAGTAAGTATTTCAGGTCTAAACTGACTATATTTTAGGTAAGAAAAAGAAAATAAAATAGTCATCAATATTAGAAGTGATAAGGATTTATATTTACCTTTTTTCTTTGACATGACTAAGTCAAATATCAAATATGCTATTACTGATATATAAATAATTTGAGAAGTGTAATTGCTAAGAAGTGGATTTAAACCCAAAAATTTAAATAAATACATTACAAACTCTTCAACTAGAGATACATTAATTAATAGTACTAAAAATGTGGTTTTTGTTTTTAATCCCATGTTTTCTCCTTGTAAATTACTCTACAACCTTTAATATATGCGCCCAATTTAAATTATTACTAATTATATTTTCAATTTCTTTATGGTAATTTATTGATTTTAGTCTCTTATAATTTGAAATTACCTCAGTGATATCAATGGGATCATCATTTGGTGGAACATTGAAAATAAATGGTTGGTTTTCAGGAATACCAATTTCATGATAAGAACATATAAAAGGAATCCCTCTCATTAAATAATCTTTAGATTTCAATGGTGATGCATAACTATAACCAACTCTATGTATACCTATAGCGCTTACACCTATATCACACAGCGAATATAGCTCTTCTAGTTCTTTGCCTTCTTTTTTCCCATGAAAAATCACAGTATTTACTAATTCAAAATCACCGACCATCTGTTTAAGTTTTTCTTCTTCGTTTCCGCTACCAACGAAATGTAATTTAATACTAGAGTTTGGGTGTATATCATAGTAGTTTTTAAAACCTTTGATTATTCTATCATTACCATGAGTTATGTACATTGCTGAAACTGATATAAAATTTAATGTATCATAATTATCATTGTATGCTTTCTTTATATAATTGATGTTACTGTTTATACCATTAGGTATGTTGATATTATTAATACCACTTATGTGACTAATTTTTTCTCCGACACTCAGTATTTTACATACATATTTCTTTATTTTAGGAAAGTAAAATTTATCAAGTTGATGATACAAGAAACCTTTAATAGACTTTGAATATTTTATCGGGAATGAGGGAATTTCAATATAGATTCTTATTCCCAATCTGCTCATTTTTTTAAGTAAATTCATGACACCAGGTGTAAAGTGTGCAAATCTAATATAAGCAACATCGAATTTAACTTTATCCACATTTTTCAAAGTCAAATCTATTAAGGACCACCTTCTAAAACGGGCTTTTTTACCGATTACATCACTTTTAGAATATATAGCAACACCCTTGTTTGTGTATCCTGCTAGGTAACAATCATAAGAATTCTTTTTAAAACCTTTGATTTGTCCATATATTTTTTGGGTAACACCATCGCTTCTATCCTCCAAATTTGATAATGCAAAATAGAGTATCTTTTTATTCATCATCATTTATTAACCTCTTCTTTTGAAATTGCATCCATAAATCTAATTATCATATTTTCGAATGTGTAATCTCTCATTTTAATATAATTATTGACTGACATGTCTAATCTAAGTTCTTCATCTCTCAATAGTTCTATAAGATGTTTTTGAAAATTCAAATTGTCTCCAAATTTAAACAGTCTCCCACTATCCATTCCTACAAACTCAGTTCCTGATACACAAGTGTCTGTAGTAATAACTGGTAATCCTTGTGTCATCGCTTCAATAACAACAAGACCCCAGGTATCCAACTCTGTTGGTAATACAAATATGTCTGAATTTCTATAATACTGTAGAAGTTCTTGTTTTGGTAGGTAATTTATAATTCGAATATTAAATAAATTATTCCTACTTATAAATTTTTGATATACTTTTTTTTCTGGACCAGATCCAACAATCATTACTTCGTGTGGATAAAGCGAATTGATTTTTGCAGATAATTCTATTAAATGTATAAACCCTTTTCTTTTAATAAATTGTCCAACAGCTATAATTTGTGGTAATTTATTTTTTCTCTTATATATAAAATCGTGATTAGATACTATATCCTTTTCAGAAATTGTTGTAAATATTATTCTTCTGATGTTTTTGGATTTTGCACCATATTTTATAAAGTATTGATCTCCTAGTTCACAAGTACTTAGATATCGATCTGCTTTTTTTATAACTAGTTTTTTTACCTTTTCTCTAAATCCCTTACCATTTTTAGGAATTCCTCCTTCACTAAAAAGCATATATTTAATTCTAAGTAATTTCATCCAAAGTACAGCTATTATACCTGTTGGTGTTGTGAAACTACCTAAAATAATCTGGTCGTATTTTTTACTAAGATGCCTAATAATGCCTAGTGAAATCGATTGTTCTTTCCTTACCTTTATACCTCTTAAAATAATTTTTCTAAAGTTTTGTTTTTCTGTTTTACTCCAATCAGAATCTCTGTCTGAAGCATTATCTCTTTCGTATATGACAGTCAATTCTACTTGATTTCCTAAATCATTGAAGAATTTTGTCGTATAAGGAGAAGGAATATTTGTTAAAAATAGTACTTTCATCTTAATCTCCTATTAGATATAGTTGAATGTAAGAATCAAGCATGTTCATTTTAGAATATTTTTTTGAATAATCTATTATTGAATTTGTAATTGTTTCTTTGTTCATTACAAAATCAGATATCAAATACTCTTTAATCTCATTTAAATTAGCATACTCAAAAAACTTTCCGTAAGGATATACTGCTGTTTCTGAAGTCCCTCCAGTGTCAAATCCTACTATGGGTGTCCCACAAGAAAGTGATTCTATACATGTAGTTGGGAAATTTTCTCTCACACTGAGGATCAAAAAAATATCTGCCAATGAATAATAATCGGCTAAAATAGATTGATTTTCCGTTCTAGGTATCATTAATACATTATCATGTTGCTCAACCTCATCCTCTTTGACACCAATCAGGATAAAGTGGTATGGTGTATCCTTTAGCATATTTGCTAATTCTAAAACCCTTTTTCCACCTTTACGTTCTCCCATCAAATTTGGTGCTACAGATAATACTATTTTTTTATTAAAAAGACAGTGTTTCTGAATTAAATATGATGCATCCTTTGGTTTAAATATTTCTTGATTAATTCCATTATTAATTACTCTTATATCAAATCTATTTAAGTAAGTGTTTTTGATTCTATTAGCTAACCAATTTGAAGGTGAGACAATAATTAAGTCATTAAATTTTTCGAAACTTTTTTTATATCTTTTCACATTCCATTTACTAAAATCTAATAACAAACTCTTAGGATACTCTCTTTTTCTAGACCAATGTAAATCCTCACTATCACTATATACATGGCCTTTTCCTTCATACATGTATTCACAATGAAATGTCCATATTACCTTAATATTTCTTTTACTTATAAAATTCATGACCATATTGATATTTACAAAATAACCATGTAGTTCATGAATATGAATCACATCGGGATTAAATTTTTCAATAAATCTTATTAACCTAATTGTTGAAATCAATGAAAAAGAACCATGAACACCAGTAACTCTATTCATTAGAGCATGAAAGGCAGTTTCCATATCAATACCAAATTTAAATATATTGGGTTCATTTATTACAGGACCCCTACCAAATGCTATACCTGCTATATGACCTTGATTATTTAGTTCGGTATATAAATCATATACTATTTTTCCTGTGCTTCCCACTTTACATGTAACATCAATTAATAATACTCTCATTCATGTATTCCTCTCAACCTTCTTATAGACTATTATATCTATTATCTATATTGTCTTTTTTCTTTTCCAAGTAATTGAGCAATTTTGACTCCTAAAGCAATAAACTTGGAACTATTTTTGTAATCATTGTATGTTTTATTTTGACCATCCATTAATTCTTTAAATTCCGATTCAGTGATGTTCATCTTATTTGTTATAAACTTCATGTCTTCTAGAGCTTGTGCTTCACTGTAAGGTGGATTAGCTAACACATTTAAAGCATCTTCTCTGCTTAATTGATTTGTTAGTATTAAAGATGAAAAGTGAGCTCTTCTCTTATCGAATCCAAATTTTTTAACTAGCCAATAACCTTCATAATAGCGCGTAAAAATACTCTCAAAATGTTTGTTTGCATATGGTTCATATTGAAACTTGCTTGTTAATGTATCTAGTGCATCTTTTTTAGTATAAGGTATCAAGTCTAATGGTCTATGAACCTTCATACCTTTAAAGTATCTATAGTAAATTTTATATTTAAACATTGAAGTCATTGGTAATTTCTTTAGTTTTGATGTTCCATATTTTTTATGAATGTCTCTGATCATCTTAATATCATTTTGATATACCCATTCAATTGGTTCTCTTATACACTCTGTAGATAGATTGCCACCAGTTAAAACATGTTTTATCTTATACTTAACAGCTGTATTGTAAAGAGCAGAAAAAATTACATGATCTTGAGGAATATCTTGGTATGCAACTTGAGCTTTAAAAAATGCTAGTTGTAAATCTTTCATCTCTTCCCAGTCTATTAGTTCTTCATTAACTTCAAGTCCTAAACCATTAACTACTTTTTTAATATTGTTATTAGCAACCTCTAGATTCCAGCCAGTATCGACTGAGAACACATATGGTCTTAATCCCAATACTTCTTTAGCATAGTATAATAAATAAGAACTATCAATACCACCTGAAATTCCAATGATACAATCGTAGGGTTTACCTTTACCATCGCTCTTAATTTGATTAACCATCATATCCAATTTGGACTTTCCTAATGACCCAGTATTCCAATTTGGTTTTATATTTGAATAAAAGTTTTGACAGTGATCACACATGCCATTTTCATCAAAAGTAATGGCTGAATCACTTGTATCCATAACACAGTTTGTACAAACTTGATATTTTCTTTCATTATTCATGTTCTTTTCTCCATACATTTTGATTAATATAATCAGTATAACCTAGAATGATTCTCATTACCTTTTCTGATACATTTGGCATTGAATAATCATTAACATATCTAATAGTATCATCAAATTGATTTTCAAGCACTACTAAACCTTGCATAATTCTATCTTTATTTAATCCCACCATCATAACAGCTGCTTCTTCCATTGCTTCAGGTCTTTCGTGTGCTTCTCTAATATTTAATGCTCTAAACTTTAATATTGAGGATTCTTCACTGATTGTACCACTATCACTTAATACAACTTTAGAATCAATTTGTAGTTTATTATAATCTATGAATCCTAATGGTTTAAGTACTTGTACTAAAGGATGGAAAGTGACACCTTTAGCTTCAATCATCTTTCTTGTTCTTGGGTGTGTTGATATAATAATTGGAAGTTTATACATTTCTGCAATAGTATTTAGTGTATCGACTAATTCAAAGAAGTTGTCTGAGTTAATATTTTCTTCTCTATGCGCAGAAACTAAGAAATATTTACCTGATTCTAAGCCTAATCTTTCTAATACATCCGAATTATCAATTTCTTCCTTTTTACTCATCAACACTTCAAACATTGGACTACCTGTTTTAATGATTCTATCTGCTGGAATTCCTTCTCTTAATAAGTACTCTCTTGCGATAGAACTATATGGTAAATTAATATCTGAAATATGGTCTACTATTTTACGGTTTGTTTCTTCTGGGACTCTTTGATCAAAACATCTATTACCAGCTTCCATATGAAATATTGGAATATGATGTCGTTTGGCAGCGATAGCTGTTAAACAACTATTAGTATCTCCTAAAACTAAAAACGCATCTGGTTGAACTTCTTCTAAGATTGGATCAATCTTAATTAAGATGTTACCGATTGTTTCTATGGCAGTACCAGTTGCTGCATTTAAAAAATAATCTGGTTTCTTTATATTAAAATCCTTGAAGAAAACTTCATTCAGTTCATAATCATAGTTTTGTCCAGTATGAACTAATGTATGTTCGATAGCATTTGATTCATTTAGTTTTTTTATTACAGCGGATAATCTAATGATTTCAGGTCTTGTACCTACTACAGTCATTACTTTTAGTTTTTTCATATTAAACCTCCACAAAGTACGTATCAAGTTTTTCTGGATCAAACTTTTCATTTGCCCACATAACTGTTACCATATCAGTATTTCCTAAATTTTCAATATTATGTGTATATCCAGGTGGTATATCAACAACCTCTAGTTTATTTCCACTAACAAAATATTCAATAACTTCTGTTTCATCTATTTTTCTAAATCTTATGACACCTGTACCACTCACAACTAGAAACTTTTCATTTTTAGTATGATGCCAGTGATTACCTTTTACAATCCCTGGTTTAGAAATATTAATTGAAACTTGTCCTCTATCATCACTTTTTAAAAACTCAGTGAAAGATCCTCTATTATCTACATTCATTTTAAGTTCATAACTAAACTTATCTTTTGGTAAATAACTTAAATAATTTGCATAAAGTTTCTTTGTAAATGGATCTTTAGTATCTGGTATTTCTTTATTTAATCTACTTTCTTTAAATGAGTAGAGTAAATCAACAATCTGTCCAAGTTTAACTTTATATACAGGTTCTACATTACAATAATCGCCTTTTTTATTTGGATTGCCTTTAAGCCCGTTGATAAGTTCGTTAACTAGATCATCAATATATATTAAGCTCATATCGACATTTGGATCATTAATGGTAATAGGTAATTCATTTGCGATATTGAATGAGAAAGTTGCTACTGCACTATTATAATTTGGTTTACACCATTTACCAAAGACATTAGGAAAACGGTAAACAAGTATTTTTGAATTGACTTCCTTCCCATAAGAAAATAGTAATTCTTCGCCTTTTTTCTTACTTATACCATAAGGATTATTTAATTCTGCTTGGATCGATGAAGATAACATGATTGTACTCTTATTGTTATGCTTCCTTAAACTATCGAGCAGTGTAGATGTAAAACCAAAATTACCTTCTATAAACTCTTTTTCATCTTTCGGTCTATTTACACCTGCAAGATGAAAAACAAATTCACAGTCACTAGTGTATTTACCCAAATCTTCTAATGAAGAATCTATATCATATTCATAAATTTCTTTGTAACCTTGATTTTTAAGTTCTACTATTAAATTTTTACCAATAAAACCTTTAGACCCAGTTACTAATATTTTCATTTTATACCTACTTAAATAAATCTAATTTTAATAATAGCTTTTTCATACCTTCTACATCTAGTCTACCCGTATTATGTGAATGATATGAATCTACAACACTAAGTTTTTGGCTTCCTTGTTCAATAAACTTGTCATAATTTAAATTTCTATTGTCTGCCGGTATTCTAAAAAATTCCCCCAAGTCTTCAGCCTTAACCATTTCTTCTTGGGTAACTAAAACTTCATATAATTTTTCCCCATGTCTTGTCCCAATATATACTGGCTTCATCTTACTTTGTTTAAGTTCAAGTACCGCTTGAGCTAATACATCAATTGTTGCAGCAGGTGCTTTTTGAACAAATAAATCGCCTTGATTTCCATATTCAAAAGCATATAGAACTAAATCTACAGCATCTTCTAAAGTCATCATAAATCTAGTCATCTCAGGATTTGTAATAGTTATAGGTTTATTATGATTTATTTGATCTAAAAATAACGGTATAACTGATCCACGTGATGCCATAACATTACCATATCTTGTTAGACATAAAACCGTGTCATTTTCTCTTAACTGACGTGATCTTGCAACAACATTTTTTTCCATCATGGCTTTACTCATGCCCATTGCATTAATTGGGTATGCAGCCTTGTCTGTTGATAAGAAAATTGCTTTTTTTACACCGTTTTTTACACATGCTGAAATGACATTGTCACTTCCAACAACATTTGTTTTAACAGCTTCCATTGGATAAAACTCACAAGAAGGGACTTGTTTTAGAGCTGCAGCGTGAAAGACATAATCAACACCAATAAACGCTCCTTCTATAGAGTTATAGTCTCTAACATCTCCAATATAGAATTTTAGTTTATCATTGTTGTATAATTTCCTCATGTCCTCTTGTTTCTTTTCATCGCGAGAAAGAATTCTAATTTCTTTTATATTCGAATCAAGAAATCTGGAAGCTACAGCGTTTCCAAATGATCCAGTACCGCCAGTTACTAATAATATTTTGTCTCTAAACATATTTATTACTCCACTTCTAATAATTCATCAAACTGATTCATTAATTTATTTTTATTAAAATGTACATCGGCAAACTTAAATGCATTAGTTCCATATTTGGCTATTTCATCAAGTGACATATCTTTAAATTTAATAATATTCTCATATAATTCATTTAACTGACCTGGGCTAGATACCAAACCACACTTACTATCTAGAATAATTTTACTCGTTTCACCCTCTGCTACACCTAGTATTGCTTTACCACAAGCCATATATGATTGAAGTTTTGCTGGAATTGTCATTCTAAATAGTTCATTATCACTAAAACTTATAAATGCAACATCGGCCTTACTAAGCATATTGGGTATTTCATTAGCAGGTATTTGACCCACAAATTTAAACATATGGTCAACCTTCATGTTCTCTACTTGTTTCATCAAATTGGTTTTATTTCTTCCATCACCTACTAAAGTAAACACAACATCATTATCATAATTATTTTCTTTTAGTTTTAGTGCAACAAAAGGTAAAATTTCTAAGCCTTGTGCTTCACCGATATTTCCAGTAAACATAATATTAAATACTTTTTTGTTATCGGTTGATTCTATCGGTTTATAAAAATCTTCTGCATATTGTGGCCAATAAAGTATTTTTTCGCTTTGAACCGCTCGCTTCATTATAGATTCCTTAAAACTTGGTGACGTTACTAAAATTTTATTTGTTCTGGCATATATTTTATCGACCATTTTTCCGACTCGTTTTAGAATAAACTTGTTGTTTATTTCCCCAACAATTTGAAGATTTTCTGGCCATAAATCTTGTACATATAAATAACAAGGTATCTTTCTTCTTTTAGCAAACCAAATACCTGGTAAAGCTTGTGTCATTGGTGAAACTTCAAAGATGAATACTAAGTCGGGTTTTAATTTGCTAAAAGATTTCCAAAACCATCCTGATATGACAAACGAATAATAATTCATAATTAGTCTAACTGAACTTTTACCTCTAGAAATAATTGGTAGTCTAATTACATCAATACCTTTATAATTTTCTTTTCTTTTTTTAAACCAGCTATAACCTTTGAAAAACTTTCCCTTAGGATAATTAGGTATACCCGTTATTACTGTTACCTTATATCCTCTTTTTATCCATTCTTCACACATATCATTAATTCTAAAGTTTTCGGGATAAAAATATTGGGATATCACTAATATGTGTTTTTTCATTTGATAAAAACCTTATTAATAGAATCTGAGTTCGTCACAATATTTAATTTAATTAACTCTTCTGACATATTTACATCATAGTAAGAATCGCTAAACATCTTGTTTACAATACTAATTAATCCTCTAGTTAAATAAATGATTGGATTGAAAATTCTTGTAAACCATATTCTTTTATTAATTAGTTTGGCTGACATACGAACAATTTCTGATGTACACATATATTCACTGTTTTGTGGAAAAAATAAGCCCTCTACTTCATTATCAATTAAATATTTAATACTGTTTGATAAATTATCAATATATAGCATACTTCTCTTATTCTTGAAATTAGGGAAGATAAAACTTTTTCTAGCAAATGACATTAATCTAGGAAAATTTCCTTTAGAGTTTGGACCATATATCATTGGTGGTCTTAGTACTACTATTTTGAATGTTTTATCACTCAATTTATTTAATCCAATTTCAGCTTGAAGTTTACTATCCCCATAAAAATTATCTGGATTAGGTTTAGTATCTTTTGTGATAACTCTTTCTTTACTACTATAGACAATCATAGAACTCATAAATATAAACTGTTTAACACCAGCTTCTTTGGCTATTTTAGCGGTTTCAATTGTCAGTTGAGTATTTACTCTGTAGTAGAGGTCTTTTTCACTTTTCTTAGGTGTTGAGTGCGCAATACCTGCAACATGAAATACTACATCAAACTTAGAAAAGTCAAAATTGACCCAATTTGGGTCTTTCATATCTAATGTTTCCACATGATACTTATCTGGTTCTTTTAGTAACCATCTTTCAACATTAGTACCTATATATGAATTCGCTCCTGTGATTAATACGCTTCTCATATAAACCTACTTTTCTTTTTGTTGTTCTTTTTCTAAGGTACCAGTGCCACCTTCAACAACACCATCTGATTTAAATATCTTCCATATGGTTCCAAAGAAAATCTTTATATCTAACCATAATCCCATATGTTTTACATAGTATCCATCTTGTTTTGCTTTTTCTTCTATTGATATAGCATCCCTACCATGAATCTGTGCATAACCTGTTAACCCTGGATATAGATTATTTGCACCATACTTATCCCGTTCTTCAATTAAATCAAATTGATTCCATAATGCTGGCCTTGGTCCAATAATAGACATATTACCTTTAAATATGTTAATTATTTGTGGTAATTCATCTAAACTTGTCTTTCTTAAGAACTTACCCATTTTAGTAATCCACTGTTCAGGGTTTTCTAAAAGGTGTGTCGGTGTATCTTTTGGTGTGTCAATGCGCATAGTTCTAAATTTATAAATGTTAAAGTGTTTCTTATTTTTACCAACCCGTTTTTGTTTGAATAAAATTGGTCCTTTAGAATCCAATTTTATTAAAATAATAATTAGTAAAAATAGTGGTGATAATACAATTAATCCAATAAACGATAATAGTGTATCCATAATTCTTTTAAATAGTTTAAATATCATGTGTGTTAGTCCTTAAACAGCCTTATTATTTTTTTCTTATCATATTTTAGTTTATCTAAATTATTTTCAATTGTATTTTGGTGTAGATAGCTAGATACCAATACACCATCATGATCTATATTAAATATATTATTAGGGTCTGTTACTTTAATATCGTGAAGGTCTATATTTTGTTTATCTATTGCATCATCTACAATACCGACAATATTTAACTTTAATCTTCTATCAAACTCTAAAGTTTGCAAGATAATTTCAGATACATCGCCTGCACCATATAAAATAATATTTTTAAATCCTTTTTCAATCACATGTTCAATAAAGGTTGTTATATCTTTTCTAGCTGCATTATGGATTGAAAGTGCAGATTTTAAATATTGGATATTGAGGAGCTTAACTCTTTCCTTACCACTATCTGTAATGATGTATTCAACATCCTTACTTGATTTATAGTTTTTTATGATATAACCATTTTTTTCTACTTTATCAAGATACTCATTAATCATAGAAACAGCCACACTTAAAATGTGGCTTAATTCTCTTTGAGTAATATTAGAGTTCTTTTCAACTGCTTCTAGTAACAAATACTCTTTATATAGTGGTGTTGATTTAAAAAAGATTTGATTATTTCCCATTGTCTGCCTCTTATTTGTTCGTTTAGTTACCGAACAGTTATATTATTACATAAATTTGTATAAAATACAAGAGTTATCAATATACTAAATAGATTTTGGTTTTGTTTGAAGTTGTAATACGGTAATGTCGTCAATAACTTTTAGTCTAGGAAAAGTCTTAAGTTCACTATCTTGATAGGCTAAAGATTCAATCATTTCTACAGCATCATCCAACTTATAATCCATAAATTCTTTATGGTTTTTAACCTGTTTAAATGTATCTCTTAGACTATAAAACCCATCCGTATATAGACGTATTTCTTTAATATTTGATTTTAATATTCTTTTAAATCTAAATTTAAACTCCGGGTTTAAACTCGGTATAAATGCTTGATAATCGATCCCGAGTTTATTTCGGTTTTCGATCAGTTTAGCCATAACTTCTTTTCTTGTTTTGTTTTCTTTATGCATCAATGAAATGATTTCATCATCTAGTTTGTTTAGACTGGTGTCTGTAAACCGGTAATCTAAACCATTAATCGTTTTGTAGCTAATGGCGACATCCCCTAAAAGATAGAGTTCATAGTATTTACTTGTCTCCACTACAGCAGCAATCCCCATTGATGGTAATCTTGCCGGTTCACTCGTTTTAAAATTAAAGTGTTTATAAGCATCGATACTTAATTGATCAATCGCATCCTTAAATTGAACATTTTGATTTAATAATTTAGGGAGATGTAATTCTACATAAGCTACTAGTCTACTGGCTAGTGAGCTCGTTTGATTAGATTGATCTTCAAAGAGTGTGGTTGCGCCATCTAAAACACACCAACAGTGTGGTGTGATGACGATCCCGTCTTCATTATATAATCTGTATGGCTTAGTGATAACCTTAACCTTCAACTACACCATCTCCTTAAAAAAGAACCAACCTAAGATGAGTAACCCAGCCAATATCAGTAATAGTGAAAGTAAATTAAGCCCTTTGTTCTTCTTTTGATCTTCATAATGGCCTAAAAGTATATTTGTAAATACAATGATAACCCCAAAGAAGATAAAAAACATGCCATTGAAGATAAACATTAACTTAACTGGTTCATCATTACTGGTAATAACACTTAAGTTTCCAATGACCAAAGTAATCAAACCAGTAAATAAAGATATCAGGCGGATATTACCTGCATGTATATCTTTAATGCTTGTTTCTAATGTTTTATTTTGTTCCATTAAAATATTGGCTTGTTTTAATTGTTTAGCAAATAACAAATAATCTTGATAGCCACCAATAATTAATCGATAATCTTTCCTTGTCGTATCTTCTTTAGCTTTAGCGATTAAAAAATTACTAATGGCTTCATCAAAATCTTTATTCAGTAAACAAATACGTCCTTTAGTGGCATAAAACTTAGCATAATCTTTCTCATTATTTATGCATATTTCAATCACTTCTTTAGCGAGTTCAATATTTTCATTAACCACTTTCGTATTTGACTTATTTTGAGAAACTTCTTCATATTTATAATCATAATCTGATACTTCATAATAGTTGCATACAGCATGGGCATAATAATGCAGTATGCCTGTATGATTTATTTTTTTATCTTTACACTTATTTTCTAAATCATTGATATATCTTTTAGATTTATCCATAATTTCTTTTAAATCATCTCTACTATGACTAATCATAGACAGCCTTAGTAAATCAACATGGGTGAATAACGGTAAATCTTTAAATTCTTCACGATACTTCTTAAATAGCTTGTCAATTGCCGCATTATTATCTTCTCTTCGGTACAAAGAAAATAGGGTAAAAAAGGCAGTAAATCTTTGGTCATGATTGTCATTATTTGCTAAATCTAAGTAATTCGTTAAAAAATTAATCTGATCTTGATTAAGTCCTTGTTTCACATAATTGTTGACTGTTTTTTCAAACAATCTCTCCATTGAATTAATCATCGTTGTTTCTTTAAGATATTTTTCCATTTGTTTCTCCTATTACTTTTGTTTTATTAATTTCTTCCTTAATCCTATTTAATATAAATTTACTTGAAACTATCGTTTTACGAATAAATATTTTTTAACTAAATTTCGTTTATGAGATTAGCGTTACCCCTTTACTTTTATAAATTGAATTGTTCTATAATCATTTTAGCTGTATCACGTGCTGACAAATTCGTATTATCAATTCTGATAAAGCCATCAGCCTTAAAGCGTCTGATATCTTCTTCGTTTGAATCAATTCGTTGCGTTAGAATTTGGTTTTCTAAATCCTTTTGACTCCATTTGATATTTCTCTTTGAACTTTTCTTATTCAATCGATGCTCTGAAACATTACGTTTAACTCTTTCCTCAACAGAACGAACTAATTCAACAATTAAGATTTTGGTCTGATGTCCTATTGATGCTGCTGAATCTTTAAATGTTTTCATTTTACGTTCTTTCTCTAAATTGATTTGATTATATTGGATATTTCATTAAGTCCTGATATTTTCTAGGAAGACTTTTAAAATCTTTGTACTTAAGGCGAATGAAATATGATTTTATCTTCCCATTATGTTTCTTCAAATTTACTTTTAAGGTTCCTGGATATAGTTTACCATAGGAAGTAATATAATTGAATAGCGAGGGTTTTTCATACTCCATATCATTAATATCGTAATAATCTATAAACAATTCCTTTTTTCTTTTTTTAATATTAATACCTTTGTTATCAAAACTAGCTTCATAAATATAGACATATCCATAGAATAACATTAGTAATCCAAATATCATCCCAAGCGAGCCAAAAATTATGCTGAGATTTGATAATACTTTAGTTCCTTCTTGATTCATTAACAAACTCAATATTCCAAATGATAAAACCATTCCAGATAATATCAGTATTATAAGGCATTTGGGTTTATTGTATTTGATTTCCATTAACTAAAACTCCTTTGTTTACATTTCTCATGTTTACTCGAATTTGCATTAGTAATAATCACAAATGTATGTTTTGTCGACTTACCAATGTTGTTTTTGTAATTAAATTAATGTATGTTTTGTCTTTAAGGGATTAATGCCTTCTACCTATATATTAGTTTACACTAACTACAGATTTTTGATATCAGTGCATTTCTTATTTAAGCGGTTATGCATTTGATGATAAAACCCTTGAATTACTCCCTGTAACATAAATAGTAAATTGTTGAGGTAATCAATTTAGGAACTCTTTTTATACCTTTCAAAACTAGGCTTCCATCTCTCAAAATCATAGTCTTTGGGATTAATGGTATATTTGCATCTGGGATAATTCGAACATCCTAGAAACTTACTCCACCGTCCATCTCTCCAAACAATAAAATGATTACATCTAGGACATCTTTTTGAACCATCAATTACACTCTTTTTCTGATTGTATTCACAGTACGGATAGTTAGAACAACCATAAAATTGATTTCCCCATTCGCCTCTCAAAACCAAATGTCCGGTTTTACAGTATGGACACGCAATTGTTTCACTGTCGTCTAACAGTTCAGGATTAGTTATTTCGCAGTTGTCTTCAATCTCATTAATGAAAAGTGATGGTTTATTAACATCAACCAGGAGATAACAATATGATCTGGTTCTGGTTAAAGCTACATAAAATAACCTTCGTTCTTCTGAATACGCATACCTACTCTTATTGCTCAGAACCAATGATAATATAGGGTCATCTTCAATTTTATTAGGAAACCCTGTTTTGGAATCTTCATTGTTAATCACAATAACATAATCTTCTTCTAATCCTTTGGAGCGATGAACTGTTTTAAATGCAATGTTCATATTTTGGAATCCGTCATGTATGATATTTCCATCTTTATTTATTTGAATGGTTTTTGACAGGTAGTCTTCAATATCAAAGTTATTTCTTCCAAGTAATAGAACACTAGCTTTGTGATTCTTTGCTTGAATTTCTGCTAATGCAGCGTTTAACGCAGATACTTTATTTGATTCATAGTAGACGATTTTTACGGGGTTAGTTAATTGGTTACTGCAAGTAATACTTTTTTTCTTCTGTTCTAGATTGACAGTAATAAAAGGTTCTATGATTTGATGCAGTTCTTCTGAATTCCTAAAGTTATTTATTAATCTACATTCGGTAGTCATCTCAAAATAATTATCGAAATTGATGAATATTCCAATATCACTTCCTGCAAATCTATAGATACTTTGCCAGTCATCACCAACAGCAAATATCTTCGAATTGCCATGTCTAATCAAGGTTCTTAAAAAATCCATTCGACTGTAAGAAATATCTTGGAACTCATCTACAATAATGTACTTATATTTGAATTGGTTGGTAGTTGGAATAATCTTAATTGCTTCAAGTATCATATCATCAAAGTCAGTTTTCCCATCTAATTGACTTCTATAATAATCGTATATTTCTTTGGCAATATCTAGAAAAAGCACTGATCTTTGCTTCTCATAAGGATTTGCAAATTCTTCAGATTTAAGAATTTCAAAATGGGCGTTATTCGAATACCTAGACTTGTATAAGTTAATAAACGTTTTGACTAATTTGATAAACGAATTGAAGTTTCTATTTTTGTATACTGATCCAAGAGCATTTCTCACTTCGTCAGCAGATATCGGTTTTAATTCAACTCCGAATGATTTAAGATTTTCTTCAAGTTTTTCAAATATTGTTTGTTCACTGAATTCATAAGAGTAAGTCTTTATGTATTTTGTATAATATTGTCTATGGAGTTGTTCTTTCCACATCATTGATTGAATATAAAAATACTCTTCTTCTTTTGAATATAAAGTACATCTACCATTTCTATCAACTCCAAAATGTTCATGAAAGATATCATGTTCAATTAATGTAAAATCTGGATTATATTGTCGGTAATCAGGAGTTGTTGTATCAATCGGAAATGGTTTTTCATATCTATATTTAATGCCGTTGAGAAAATAAAAATTTGCAATTACCATTTCCTCAAAACTCTTGACCTTTTCTTTCAAGATTGTTTCTCGTTCTTCTTGGTTGTTTGATAAATTTACTAAGATTTGTTTCAATGTTTGGAAATCTGCTTCTTTAAGTTTTTCAAAATGCTCACCTTTGGTTTCGTATTTTTTCTCATCCAAAGTAAACTCAAATTTCCCATAAAATTCAAGTATCTTTCTTAATATATCAATGTTTTGAGATGCCAACATTTCTTCACTAAAGAAACGTTCAATGATAGCATCATAATTAGCTTCAACATTTTGTTTTTTGTTATCTTTAGTTTCAAGTATTTTCAATCCTAAACTATGAAATGTTGAAACATTCAAATTATCATTTATCTTACTTAATTTGCGTTCTAGATCATCAGCAGAAGCTTTTGAATATGAAAGAAAAACAATGTCTTTTTTGGGCACTTTTTGATCTTCCAAAAGCCATTTTGCTTTACCGCAAATCGTTAGTGTCTTTCCCGAACCTGCACCGGCAATCACTAAATTTGATATTGAATCAGTGAGTATAGCTTTCCTCTGGTCTATTCCGAGTGCTTTCCCACCAACATTCTCAAACAACTCATTATTTATGTGATTATCAATATAAATTGCATTATGGGTTTCAACAATTTGTTCGTTATAAATTCGTAGCTCTTCAATTTCGAAATACGATTTAGCGTATTGTTTTAATTTGTTTTCTGCATGTTCTAAAATTTTCTTTATTTCCAACGCTTGTTTCTTATCAATATAGGAATCTTGCGACAGGATATGATTATATATTTTGGAACATTCTTTTTTAATGGCTAATTGTTCGCCAATTTGAATTTTGTTTTCATTCAATTCATTTACTTCTTGAATAAATTTCTCGTGATGACTTTCATATGACTTGAATTTAGCTATCTCTTTAGTAATATCAACTAGTTCAACAAGGGCTTTTGGATCAATTAAATCAAACCGAGCAATACTATTACTAAAAGAAAATGAGTTAACGATTAGATTAATTTCATCAACTCTTTCATTATGAATTTTTGTCTTTGATGTTAATTCATCATACTTGATTGCAAAAGCAGAGTATTTTTTTTTCGTACTGATGTTCTCACGATAAGTTGAAACTTTACTAGTAGGGTTAGAAATCAACTGCAAATGTAAAAATGATTCTTCAAGTTTAGATAAAAACATCTTAAAAGAAAATAGTTCTTTTTTGATTTTCTTATTTTTAAAGTACTCTTTTATTAAAGAAAAAATTCCCATTTCTGCTCCTTTAAATCATTAATTAAATCATCAATAAACTCCCAAATTTATCAAATGTTTTTATATTAAAACCATATTTAATATAAATACCTCATTTTTCTCATTTAATTAACATTACTTTATCATATTTGATAAAAATATCATAGATGTCTATAGTGAATTTAAACATTATTTGCTTTTTTATCGAATGGCTAATAATCTGTAAGTAATATAAATATAATTATAAAATTATACACATATTAAAAATCCTCAATTTTCATCACCGAAGGTATACTTTTATCGTTAGAAGGGTATATTTTTATACCCCAACAACCATTTATTTATACTACATTAAACAATAATGGCAAACACTGCCGCCATTATTGTCACTACTATTATCATTGATTATCAAACAAGCACGTGCATTATAATGTGCAACTATTAATTGAAAGCACTACTTTTATAATTGGAGTATAAAGGAGCAGTTATGATTTTTTGAAGCTAAAATAAGTTTTCCTATCGCTTTACAAAAAGATTGACAAGAGAAACGAACACTGATAAAATCTACACAGTATAACAAATTTGTTATATAAAAGGGGTTGTCTATGTATGAAGGGATCTTTACCATAATAGTGAGAAAGCTCTTATAAATAAATTACTCAATGGTTTCTTAAAATCCGTGAACTTCAAATACTATAGAGATTCCAATATATATGAATAAACTTAAAGATTTCGGTTTAGAGATGAACAAAAAATTTAAATAGGTGATTTTACCATTGAATGATTCGAAAGAAAGAAAACAGAGGGAAAACATGACTATGAAAAAAAATAATATTGATACATTTTTAATTGAATTAGAAAA
>DHNT01000004.1 GCA_002410615.1 Acholeplasmataceae bacterium UBA5409 | reverse complement strand
AACACTATGCACCTAAGCCCAGAAGAAATTAAAAAAACCGGTTATTAAGTTTACTGCTTAATAGCCGGTTTTATTTAGTTGATTAACTTTAGAATAATTCAATATATTCTTGATAGCCTTCACGCTCCAAATCATCATAGGCAACAAATCTAAGCGCGGCAGAGTTTATACAATATCTTAGGCCACCTAAATCCTTTGGTCCATCTGTGAAGACATGTCCTAAGTGACTATCCGCTTTTTTGGACCTAACTTCGATTCGGTGCATTCCCAAACTAAAGT
The DNA here is from genome assembly GCA_002410615.1 of Acholeplasmataceae bacterium UBA5409. Classification (GTDB taxonomy): domain Bacteria; phylum Bacillota_I; class Bacilli_A; order Acholeplasmatales; family UBA5453; genus UBA5409. The sequence continues at coordinate 8,631 of DHNT01000004.1, read as the reverse complement.
CAGCTTTCTCATCAATTAGTTTTCGGCTAATTGGTTTAGAAAAACTAGGCCATCCACAATCACTTTCAAATTTATCTTTAGAAATAAATAGTGGTGTCCCGTCTAATATATCCACATAAAGTCCTTTTTCAAAATGGTTCCAATATTCATTTTTAAATGGGGGTTCGGTGCCATTTTCTAATGTTACATGTTTTTGAATGTTGGTTAAATGACTAGAATCTTTTTTCATGATTATTTATTCCTTATCAAGTAATACTGCTCTTACGGGCGAGGCATCTAGGTCTTTTAGTTTTAAAGGTAAAGCAATCAAAGTATAGGTTTTTGGTTTAATTCCTTTTAATCTTAACCCTTCTAATATGACAACATCATGTTCCATTAGGGTTTTATGGGTGGGATGACCTGGTTGAGATCGTTCAATGCCTAAAGCGTCTATCCCAACGCCCTTAATTTGTTTATCGACTAAGTATTTTGCGGCACTTTCAGCGACATATATAAACTCAAAAAGAAAATGTTCCACTGCTGAGTTTTTTGTTTTAAATAAGACAAAGTCATCTTTTTGAATATCCAAATCTTTAAGATCACCTGCTTCAATCTTATCGTTGATATGCGTTAAATCGAAGACTTTAGCAGGCGTTATATAGTTTGATAAAATAGCCTCAGTAGAGGTCTTTCCGCCTTTAATCATATGTAAATTAAAATCGACATGCGTTCCAGTATGAACATTCATCGTTACATCGGTTTCATAAACGGACCCGTGCTCAAAATTAGATACATTTGTAAAAACGGGCTTCTTGTGATCGTAGTTTTTATAAACGGTCATCTCAGGACTGATTGTGACGGAAATATCATATATTTTCAAAATGAACACCTTCTCTTTCTAAAATTAAATCATATAACTCTTTTGAAGATTTATAAATAGTAAGGGGAATATTTTTTCTTTCGATGTCAGTTTTAACTTGATCAATAAATTTCCAACTGTTCAAAATTTCATCCCAGCCTGTAAATAAGGATTTGTGATGGCCATTCATATCTAAAATCAGTTTTTCATAGGCTTCTGGCATATTGCCAACATGGTCACAAGAAATACAATAATCTAGTTCAACTTGTTCAACCTCATCTTTTAACCCAGGTACTTTTGAATTAAGTCTAAGACTAATGCCATCTAGTGGGGCAATTTGGATCGTTAGAATATTATTTTGAAGTGGTAAATGCCATTTTTGTTGTTGACTGGATTCTTCAAATTCAATTTCAATCAAAGATTCTTTTTTCTCTAAAGCTTTCCCAGTTAATAAGTAAAACGGAACCCCTTTAAATCTTGGTGTATCGACAAACGCTTTTAAGAAGACGAATGTTTCTGTTTTAGAATCACTGGGAATATTAAGTTCATCTAAATAACCTTCATATTGCCCAATAATGAGACTTTTAGAATCATATCTAAGTTTTTTAAGCACTTCTACTTTTTCATTTTTTAAATCTTCACTTTGATAACTTAAAGGGACTTCCATCCCCACTAAAGCTAACATTTGAAGTAAGTGGGACTGTACCATATCCTTTAAGGCTCCTGATTTATCATAATAGCCTGCTCGTGAAAAGATAGGTTCATTTTCTTTGACCAATAGTCTTATACTTTTAACCGCATGATTGTTCCATGAATTTTCAAATATTTTATTGGCAAAGCGTACGGTTAATATATTTTGAATCATTTCTTTACCTAAATAATGATCGATTCTATAAATTTGTGATTCATCAAAATATTGCCATAAAAGATTGTTTATTTCGGTTGCTGAATTTAAATCTTCACCAAATGGCTTTTCAAAGGTTACAGACGCCTGTGTATCTCCCTTAATCACTAAATTTGATTTACTTAAGTTTTCGGCAATATCTTTTAATAAGTCTGGACCAACAGCCAAATAAAATATTCTTCTTGTGGGCTCTTTTGAAATACCACTAATCATGGTATTTAGGATTTGATAATCTTTTAGGTTATCCACATCCAATTTAAAATATTCGACATGACGTCTTAATCTTGATAAATCATATTTAGTCTGTAAATTATTACTAATAAACTCGAAATACTTCTCAGTATTATAATCTCTTCTTCCAATCGCAAAAATTTTAGTATTATCGGGAAGAAGATTTTCTTCTAATAAATGGTTAATTGCCGGAAGTAATTTACGAATGGTAAGGTCGCCTGTCGACCCAAAAATAGTTATTATTGTTTTCATTATTCTTTCTTATAAGTTGCATGCCCACCGAATTCATTACGCATTGCCGCAACCACTTTCTCACTAAATTTTATTTTATCTTTTGATTCATATCTAGCATATAAACTTTGGGTGATAACTGGAATTGAGACTTTATGCTTTAAAGCTTCTTCAACCATCCACATCGCCTCACCACTATCATCTACGACCCCTTCCAGTTTGGATAACTGAGAATCTTTTTTAAATGCCTCATGAATATAGCCCATTAACGCAGATTCAATCACAGAACCATTATTCCATACTTTCGATAACGCTTCATAATCAATGTCAAATCCACTATGATGCATTAACTCAAAGCCTTCACCTATTGCCTGCATCATTCCATATTCAATCCCATTATGGACCATTTTAACATAATGACCCGATCCGGGTTTACCCACATGGTAGTAACCCTCTTTTTTAGCAAGCTTTGTGAATAAATCATTAAGTTGATTAACGGCTTTTTTATCCCCACCTACCATCAAACTGGCACCATATCTAGCGCCAGATGTTCCACCCGACGTACCGACATCCACAAAATCAATTTCATCCGTTTTTAAACTATTATAGCGTCTAATAGAATCATTAAAATTAGAATTTCCAGCATCAATGATAATATCATCTTTCTTTAAAAAACCGCTCACTTCTTCAATTACATTTTCAGTAATTTTCCCAGCCGGTACCATTAAATAAACAATATGTTTTTCTTTTTTATTTATAAAGAAATCTTCTAATCTTTCAACTACATTTAAACCATTTTGTTTGGCTTGATTTCTTTTTGTTTCATCTACATCAAACCCTAAAACAGCATAACTATGATCTTTCATATTTAAGCCAATATTCAAACCCATTTTCCCTAACCCAATTAATTTAATTGTCATTAATAAACCTCCTAATTAGATGTTAATATTATATCATTTTACATCATGTTAATCTAAAAGGTGACTTTTCAATAAATAAAACATAATCCAGTATATTTTATAATTAACTTAATTATAGATAAAAATACTGCCATTTAATCAAGATTAGTTGATAAATGACAGTTTTGTTATTTTTATTTTTTTTAAAATTATTATGGTTGTTTGACTTTTTCCTTATTGATTTTGTATAATTCTTCAGTCGCAAAATGTAACTTTGTAACAACATCATTTAAGTTTTGTGGATAAATATAGTAAGTATCCGTTAAAGTAGATAAATCAAAACAATCTCCTTTAGACATATAATCATACTCAATATGAAGGGCGTAAAGTGATAAAGGTTCTTTTACTAAATGAATCGGTTCAGCCGTATTAATTGTTAATTGAAATCCATTTAAATCATGAACAAAATGGCCCTTTCCAAGTGGAATAAATCCTTTACTGTTAGGCAATGATTCTACCATAACATCATCTTCTATACGGTATGAACCATCCTCAATTTGCTTTCTAACTTGGGTGCGGATGAATTCATACCAATCTGGGATATGAGGAAATTCTGTTGTCCCTTCCAAGGCTTTTAACTGGCCATATACATCCATTTGATAAGTTTTTTTACAGTGATTACACCATATCAAATCTTTATCAGAAGCCATTTCATGTTCAGTTAAACAATGAGGACATTGATATAAGACTTTATGGAGATTTTTAGCTCTATTTTTATAAGTAATTCTAATATTGTTATCTTTTTGCCATTGATACTCATCGTATTGAAATGCATTATTAATTCTATCGTTAATCTCATCAACTGTTAAAGCATCAATTTCAGATTGTGTGACAATTTGTGTCATATCAGCAGCCAGTCTGTTTTTTCTTTTATTCAAATTCCAAACTGGTTGTGATAAGTAATTGCCATGCATGTTTAAAACAACCACTGGTCTTTTTAATAGTTTCACCATTTTGCCAAGTGAAGTTGGTAAAATTGCGGTAGTGCCAATTAAAGAATATCTTGCTTCAGGGTAAATAGCCACAATGTTTTTAAGTTCTTCTAAACTATATTTGATCTGTTTAACAAGTTTTATATCGTTTGTGAACTTTCTTTTACCAATCGCACCAACATTTCTTAATAACCATTCTCGATTAATAAAACCATCTATTGCGACTATGTAATTCGCTCTTTTAGGGAATATTGCTGCAGTGGTCACTTTAAAATCAAGAAACGCATGATGTGTACATAATAAAATATAGGGTGGTTTTAATCCTTTCATATTGACCTTTGTAACTTTTAATCTTCTTCTCCATACAGACGGAAAACTCAATAGATAAGCAATTGGGGTTAAATATATCCGTTCTTTTTTAGGCAGTTTTTCAAAATCAAAACGTTCGATTTTATCCATAAGGACTCCTACTGGTTAATTAATACACCAATGAAATAAACAGTATTATTAACAGCCAATCCATTATAGCACCAATATATTACTTAATGATACTCACGATCGTCTATTTTGTTTAATTATCCTTAAAAATCCCCCTAAATAAAAAAAGATAATCTACTAAAAAATAGATTATCAATCAATAATCCTAAACTCATCACAAGAACTAATCCAACTATAATATTTTCTTAATTATACAAAAAACCTCACTAAATTTTTAGAAATGGATAGTCACCCATTTTTAAGTCTTCAATCATTTTAATAGCATAGTCTTTACCCTTGTCGTCCAAGACAAACTCAATACTCGCTATTGGTGTAAAATTGAGTATTTTAATTGTTAAAGCGTAATCATTGATGAGTGCTTCATCTTTAATAAAATCATGAATGACTAAAGTTTTATCAACAACTTTATCATAAAAATCATTATTAAGTTGCACTCTAATGAAATCTTTCCCTTTATAACCAATCGATTTAAGATAGGGATTGTTTTCCAAATAGGCAATCATTTCATTTAAATCATCATCACTCATTTCCTTGTTAAATATTAAATCAACATTTAAACTCCATGTGAAAAGCTTAATCTCTTTAAGATTATCTAAGTCTTTAAAATCTTCTAAAGTTTTACCATTCAAATAAAAGTCTCTTATATATGCTTTATTTATATAGGCTACGACAGATGATTGTAAACTGGATACAGTTCTAACAATAAGATTAACCTTGTTAATGTCTTCTACATCTGATTTTTTAATCGTAATGATTTCTAACCAAGCACTTAAGGCTGTGGCCATACCTTCAAAACGATTGATGTTTATGGTTAAAGTGTCATTTTTTTTAGTTACTGAATAAACATAGTTTTCAGATACATTCGATTCAAATTTATAATAAAATACTAAAATATTGTCCTCAAAGAATGCTTCATCATACATTTCAACCAAGTTATCAAATTCTTCTTCATTTAAATAATTGTACGTAAAAATACTGGGATTTCTAGCTTCATCTACTTTAATTAAAAACGCTTCATATGTAAAGGCATAGAAGAAAACTACATTTGGCACCTCAGTATTGATAGCTTTGTCCCAAATATCAAACTCTTCTAGTCTTTCATCGATCATCTTAAAGGATTGACCTTTATCTAAGGAAAACTCTAGCTGCACATCTTCTAAAGTATCATAGTGAAAAAGCGTTAAGTCATTGTAGTCTAAATCTGTTGGGAAATAGATTTCTTTTTCTTTCACATTACCAAAAACGATATAATTTTGTGTACCCATGAGTGCATGCCCTGTCTGATCGTCATAAAAAGACATGAGAATTTTACCTTCTGGTTGTTTATTGTAAAAAGCTAAGTTGAGTTCATCATGATTGCTTAAGTTAGAATCGAGATTACTGTCTTTTTTTATAAAACAAATTTCAAAATTTTTGACATCTTGAATCAAATCATGATTGTTAATAAGTGTGATAACATCTTCAATTCTAATTGGAAGAAAATAATCGGTTAAGATAAACATTTGTGTTTGATCTGCTGATTTTTTCATCATATTATTGTAAACAAGTACTTTATACGAATTATCGTGTCTTACAATATCAATAATGACATAGAAGTTCTCACTAAATTCTGGAGCAACGCTTCCTCTATAGCCACTATTGTTAATGATGTAATCAAGTCCGTCAATATGATTGAATTCATCTTTTAGATTCTTATAAACGTATATATCTTGACTAATGTATTCTACTTCACCATATTTATCTTCTACTATTTCTTTTTTATCATCACCAATATATAAGCTATCTGAAGATAGACCACAAGCAAAAAGAGTCATAGAAATAAGTAGTAAATTAGTTAACAATAAGTATTTTTTCATCTTAGTCACCCTCTACTTTTACAATATCACAATAACACAAATTAAAATATATTTATTTTATAAGTTACAAAAATTCAAGAATAAGTTACATTAAATGGACTGACTCCTGTTGAATACAGAAATCAATCCATTAATTAAAATAAACTAACAAATTTTGTTTAGTTTAGTGTAATAAGTTCACTACATGATTGTTAGACTCAATTTTATTTGGTAAAGTGCTTTTACTTAATTGCTTGTGGCGAATCTGAACTTAAGTCAGCTAGCATTACCTGACATGATTCACAATATAACACTTTATTGATGACTGCATGCTTAAAAGGATTAAATGTATTAACTTTTATTTCAGTCCCATCATCAAAGATAATTTTTGGCGTTCTAAATTCAAAACGGTAAACTAATTTTCCAATTTTCAATTTACCCTTACAATATGGACAGTTTTCAATTTTCATACAGTTCTTCCTCTTTCTAAATTATTGCAATCGTATTATTACAACACATAAATCATATCACAAATATTATCCAAATATTCATCATAGAAATATTAGGATTCGTATTCATAATCTTCGTTATGTAGGTAATCAAATAGTACCCTTTAAAACCAATTACATCCACTGGTGAAGCATCTATAAACGTTTCCCGATAAATATTTTGATGGGGTTCAATAGAGGTAAATTCATAACATACTAAAGTACGTGTGTTCGTATTATATGATTGAACTAATGGAATTAATTCACATTTTTTATATGAACTAAACTCATATCTCACTTTTGATAAACTTCACGACGATGACCAACTTCAATCACCAGAATAATCAATTTATCGTCATAAATATTGCAAAGTAATCGATAATCACCAATGCGATATCTCCAAATGCTTTTTTTATCACCGACTAAACTTTTTCCTTGTTTTCTAGGATCTGTGGTATCAACTAAATGTTTTCTTATCCACGCAAAGATAAGTTTAGCTATTTGTTTATCTAACTTTTTAAATTGTTTTAATGCCTCTTCTGAAATCTCTACTTTAAACATTATTCCAACCCTAATATCTTACTAGCTTCTTCTACTGTATATGTCTTGGGGTTTTCTTCGAAAGCTTTAAAAGCTTTATTAAACAAGAAAATATCAAATTCGTCTTCGATTTTTTCTAATATTGCATTTCTCATGACTTCAGAAACAGTAGAACCATTTAATTCAGCATATTTTTTTATTAATTCTAATTCTTGATTATTCATTCTTATAGATATAGCCATAATTATCACCTCTTGTAATACATTGTATCACATAAAACTAAAAGATGCAATACATTGTATTACATCCTTATTTTAATTATAATAATGTTACGCTTTCAACCAATCTGGTGAATCCTATATTGCTTGAAAATAGTTTGGTAGAAAACATAAATATGCTCAATAACTTAAACTGCAAAGAATATAGCGATTTATATTTTTTCTATGTCATTTTTAATATCTGAATGCAAAGGCCCTTAGTTATGTTTCTTTTTGTAATCTGACTAACACATCATCCTCAGTAGATCTAATAAATTGATACAATATATTTGGAATTAAGAAAGTCCACCATCCAATTAATAATAGAATCAATATGTGCAATCCTACAGATGCTTTCTTCTTTTTTATTAGATTTGCGAACGCTTCTCCTCTTGATACAACTTTATATCCTTGAGTAATTAAGTCAGCAACACAATACTTGAACACAGAATTATTGAAGTAACAATATACAAATTCTAATGCATTTGGTATAATAAAAATTGGGTGATACTATGAAAATAACTAGACAAGGACAACAGATATATGATCTAATCGCATCTTCCGATGGACATATGACTGCAGAAAATATTTTAATTGAACTAGGAAGTTAGATGCGAAAATTGGCATAGCAACTATCTATAGAAACTTAAATACACTTTTTTCTGCGGGCCAGATTAACCGTGTCAGACATCCAGAGTTAGGTTATATTTATGATAAAAATAAAAGTGAACACTATCATTTTTATGATGTTGAGACTAAAAAAATCTATGATCTAGATATAGCATATCAAGAACAATTAGACAGATTAGTAGAAAAAATGATTGGTGGGAAAATCAAATCACATTCAATTATATTTGAAGGTAAAATAGAAATAAAAGAAAACAAGGAATGACACTTTAACAACACAATCAAGAAGTC
>DHNT01000007.1 GCA_002410615.1 Acholeplasmataceae bacterium UBA5409 | reverse complement strand
CTTCATTTCTTTACAGTCCCTTAGAAGTTTTTTAGATATTCCTGATAGTACTTCTATTGACCTCACTTTAGAAACAAGTTATGAAGGCTACACAGTTACTTGGACAAGTGATAGTGAATTTGTTGTTATTGAAGATGGCAAAGCAGTAGTAAATCGTCAAGACATAGATATTACGGCAACTTTATCAGCAAGTATTACAGTTGATGGCGAAATACAAACTGTAGATTTTGAGGTTGTGGTTTTAAAAGTTGAGGTTGATACGCCTGATTATGATCTTATTCTTAATCAAATCACATTGCCAGCGCAAACGAGTGATAATTTGGTATTGCCAACTCTTATTGATGATGTAGAACTAACCTGGTTTAGTAACCATTCTGCTATTACAGATACTGGTGTTATTACAAGACAAACTGAGGATGTAACGGTAACATTAACGGTAAAAGTGGTTGAAAATACGACATTCTTTAAAACATTTGAAGTGGTGGTTTTAAAAGATGAAGTTGATACGCCTGATTATGATCTTATTCTTAATCAAATCACATTGCCAGCACATACGAGTGTTAATTTAGTATTACCAACGCGTATTGATGAGGTTGAATTAACCTGGTTTAGTAACCATTCTTCTATTACAGATACTGGTATCCTTACAAGACAAGCTGAGGATGTAACGGTAACCTTAACGGTAAAAGTGGTTGAAGATATGACCTTCTTTAAAACATTTGTGGTGGTTGTTGATAAAAAAACTGAATACCCCATCAGCAAGCACATGCCAATTGCAGAAGTTAGAGAAAAAGCTCAAGATGCAGCTGTCAAAGTTCAAGGGGTTGTCACGAGTTTAATGTCTAATGGTAATTACTCAATTCAGGATTCCAGTGGCGCGATACCAGTTTATTTTGGTGCAAATAAAAATAACGAACTCGTCATTGGAACTGAATATGTTATCGAAGGGGTATTGGGTTCTTTTGAGGGGTTAATTCAAATAATTAATCCGAAAATCATTCAAACACTTGGGACTAGAACATTACCTGAAGGAATTGATTTAACAGGTTATTCATTAGAATTTGAGGATATTACTTTATTTGAAGCGAATATCGTCACCTATTTTGGTTTAGAAGTAGTCTCTAAAGCAAGTCCTAATAATGCTTTAGAATTAACATTAAAGAATGATGCTAACGAGACAACCATGGTTAGACTAGACCAAAGAGTAAACGACACACCCTATCCATTTACCGATATTAAAGTTGGCGAAATAGTTGACTTATTTAACGTAACACTCGGACAATATGCTGGTCAAGCGCAGTTGTTATTCACGAGAAGAAGTTCTATTGACGCAAGACCTAAAAATCCTGAGACTATCAGTATCTACGGTGTCAATAATAAGAACTTTATTGTAGGCGGAATTGAACCTAATTTATTAGAAGGTATCACTGCCAAGAATGGTTTTAATACAGATTTTACGCATTTATTAGACGTCGATGATTCATTGGTTAATTTTAATGTAGCAGGGAACTATAAAGTTACAGTATACTTAACAACGGATTCTAGTGTTTTTGCTACATATACTTTATATGTTAGAAAACCAGTAGAACCAGGTGTCTATGAAGGCTATTATGAAAAATTAGATGGCTTAACAGGAATTGAGTTAAATAATGAACTTAGAGATCTTATTCGTAATACGGGAACATCAACAGGCTCAACCGCTCAAGTTCAATCAGTGGATAGGGTTGGCACAAGTTATTATTTAATTTATGATGGTATGGGTTCCTATGGAAATAGAGAACATGTTTGGCCAAACTCTAAATTAGGTTCTGTAAAATATGACCTTCACAACTTAAGAGCGGCTAAAACAACCACAAATTCAGCTAGATCAAATTATCCGTTTGCGGATAACAATAAACCATTTACAGGTTCACAACCCTATGAAAAAATAGGTTCAACTTGGTACCCTGGAGATAAGCATATTGGTGATGTGGCAAGAATTGTTTTCTATATTTCGATTAGAGAAAATCTATCATTAAACTTAGTTGGAAATGTTGATTTATTCTTAGAATGGCATGAACTTGATCCGGTCGATGACTTTGAAATTAATCGAAACGATAATATTTTTGAGATTCAAAATAACAGGAATCCATTTATTGATCACCCAGAATTAGCTCAAATATATTTTGGCAATGGAACGATGTCTACAACATTAGCATTATTGGATATAACATTCGATATGTTTAGTTATAACAGAAATTATGCGATATAAAATTTAATTAAAGGAAACGTAATAAAGTAGAACTAATACCTAATAGTTCTACTTTTTTACGTAAAATAACGTTTTTTTACGTATTAAACGCACTTGATATTTACACGCTATCTAGCGGATAAAATATCATTTTCAATTTAGCAAGAAAAATATTTTTAAAATAATTAAAAAAACTATTGCAAAATATTTTTTTTAGCCTATAATTTAATCTTGTAAATTATGAATTAGGAGGAATACGTAATTGACAAATAAGGTGATTATAGAATTAGATCAAGTCTCCAAACGTTTTGATGATTCAGTGATTGTAAATAACATTAGTTTACAAATCTATGAGAATGAGTTTATTACCTTATTAGGTCCGAGTGGTTGTGGAAAAACCACTACCTTACGAATGATTGGTGGATTTGAAACACCATCATCAGGAAACATAATTATCGAAGGTAAGGTTTTTAATGATTTACCACCTTACGCAAGACCTATTAACACCGTATTTCAAAGTTACGCGCTTTTTCCAAACCTTAATGTAGAAGATAATGTCGCGTTTGGTTTGAACAATAGAACCTATACTTATCTAGTCAATTTTTATGGCGGAGAAGATCAGCTTAAGTCTGAGATTATTAGTGAGAACCCAGAACTTCCGATTACTAAAAAAGCGATCAAAAAGAAGATTAATGAACATATTAAGAAAAGTGTTTCTGAAGCACTTTCTTTAGTGAGTCTTAAAAACTATGAGAAAAGAAGAATTACACAAATGAGTGGTGGTCAACAACAAAGAGTCGCTTTAGCCAGGGCAATTATTAATAAACCACACATTTTATTGTTGGATGAACCTTTGGCTGCGCTAGACTTAAAGTTAAGACAAAACATGCAATATGAACTTAAAGAAATGCAAAGAAAACTGGGGATTACTTTTCTTTTTGTCACGCATGACCAAGAAGAAGCAATGACCATGAGCGATAGAATTGTTGTGATGAAAGACGGGATTATTCAACAACTTGGGACACCAAGAAAGATTTATAATGAACCAGTTAATCGATATGTGGCTACCTTTATTGGTGAAACGAATATTTTACCGGGGACTTATGTTAAAAAAGATTTGGTAAATTTTCTAGGGGTTAACTTTGATTGTGTTGGGTATACATTTGATAATAATGAAACGGTTGATGTCGTGATAAGGCCTGAAGACTGGGATGTTGTTGAGGTTAACCAAGCTAAATTAGAAGGCATCGTAACCTCAGTTATTTTTAAAGGGGTTCATAACGAATTAGAAGTGGATGTAAAAGGGATTAATTTAATGGTGAATACGTATGAGAACTATAATGTTGGACAACCCATTGGATTAAAAGTGGATCCTTATGAAATTCACTTAATGAAGGTTGATTCTGATGAGCAAAACCTTTAATAAACTCTCAAGGCCATATTTAATATGGTTGATTGTTTTAGCCTTGTTGCCAGTTGGGGTAATGTTTGGATTAGCCTTCGTAAAAACAGAAGGCGTTAGCTTCGATACGTTTTATTTTTCATTAGAAAGTTTTGAGTTAATCACAGAAAAATCAACCATAACCGCTTTTATTAACTCTTTATTTTATGCGCTTGTAACTACTGTTTTGTGTGCCGTTATTGGTTATTTTGTAGCTTATCGACTATTTAAGTCTAATCTTAACAACAAACTTTTAATTCTAACGGTATTAATATTACCGATGTGGTCTAACTTATTATTAAGAACAGAAGCACTAGGTAACATCATGGAACATAATAATATTTTGACTGATATTTTAAGTAACATAGGAATTAATTTTTCCATCGGAATTAAAGGATCCCCTTTAGCTGTTATTATTGGGATGGTTTTTACCTATTTACCATTCATGATTTTACCAATTTATACCGCATTAGAAAAGATTCCCTATGCTTTAGAAGAAGCCGCTCTAGATTTAGGTTTAACAAACATTAGAAAGTTTTGGAAGGTCATTTTCCCACTGTCATTAAAAGGATTAACGAGTGGGTCTATTATGGTATTTTTGCCGACGTTATCTGGATTTGCGATCCCACAAATACTTGGTAAAGGAAACATTGTTTTAATTGGTAATATTATTGAAGAATCGTTTAGAAATATGAATTATAACTTTGGATCTTTAATTGCGATTATCATCTTAGTCTTTATTTTAGGCTCGCTCTTAATAATAAATAAGATGGATAAAGAAGGGGAAACGCTGATATGACAAATTACCCAAAAGCGAAACTTGAAGATTATGGTTATAAAGACTATAGCCTGTTAAATAAAATTTATAAAATCGTTAGCTGGACAATAGTCGGGATCGTGGTAATAATGTTATATCTTTCAATTATAATGATTGCCTTACAATCATTTAATACCAGTTCAGATATCACTTCATTCGAATCATTCACTTTAAAGTGGTATACCGAAATATTTTCACATAGACAACTAAGAACCTCGATTATTAATACGTTTGTTGTGAGTATTGTTGCGACAACTTTAGCCACCATTTTAGGCACCCTAATCGCAGTAGGTATTCATAGTTTAGAACCTAAAAAAAGGAACCGAATTATGTTACTTAATAATATTCCCTTATTAAACGCTGATATTGTTACAGGGATATCATTAATGTTGATATTCTCTTTACTGTTACCATTATTTCCTTACCTATTTGGACCAACAACATTGATTATTGCCCACTTATTTTTTACATTACCTTATGTGATTATTAGTGTCTTACCTAAACTAAAAGAAATTGATCCGTTTATCATGGAAGCGGCGCTTGATCTCGGGGTTAAACCTTTTAAAGCGTTAAGAAAAATCATTATTCCAGCAATTGAGGCAGGGATATTTTCCGGTATGTTGTTAGCCTTCACCATGAGTTTAGATGATTTTGTTATTTCCTATTACACAACCGGGAACGGGTTTGATAATCTATCGATATGGGTTTATGGTTCGATTGGTAGAAGATCGTTAACACCAGCGGTATATGCCTATTCAACTTTATTAACTATTGTTACTTTAGGGCTTGTTTTGACTAAAAATTTTATCAGTAAAAAAAGAGGGTTAAAACATGAAGCTAAATAAAAAATTATATTTATTAATGTTAATTCCATTTTTATTTGTTGCTACAGCATGTAACAGAAATAATCAATTATTAATTTTAAACTGGGGTGAATACATTAATGATGAAGTTGTTGTTGAATTTGAAAAACAAACCGGCTATGAAGTCGTTATTAGTATTGCCGATTCTAATGAATTATTTTATTCTAAGATTAAAAGTGGAACCACCGCTTATGATCTAGTTGTCCCCTCAGATTATATGTTAGAAAAGATGGTTCAAAAAGATTTAGTTCAAAAAATAGATTACTCAAAACTATCCAATTATGATCCTATTAACAACCCTTATATGGAAGGTGTTTTAGGGATTCAATCGGAAATGTTTGAGGGTAATGAGGATTATGGTGTTCCTTATTTCTGGGGAACATTTGGCTTAATGTATACTCTAGAAAAAGAAGGCCTACAACAAGCTGTTTTAGAAAACTCATGGAAGACCCTATTTGAAGATAACATGAGACCTAATGGCACCAGAGTTGGGATGTATAATGTCTCTAGATATGCTTATGCTGTATCCAATATTTACAATGGCTTTAGTCCAAATGAGATTAACAATGACTTGATAGATTTAGCTTTTAATACTTTGATAAAAACCGACTTTACGGAATGGGGTTTTGATACTTTAAAGAAAGGGATTGTTGCGAACAACTTGGATTTAGCTTTTGTTTATACGGGAGATTTTCTTGATATGCTATATACAAAGATGGATGATGGTTATTCATTAGAAGAAATTAATTTTGATATTTATATACCAGATGATACGATCGCATTTATGGATTTTCTCGTAATCCCAAAGAAGGCAAGACATGTTAATATTGCGCATGAGTTTATTAACTTTATGTTAGATCCAAATAACGCCTACAATAATGCATCGGTCGTCGGTTACGCAACACCACTTCAAAACGCTTATGATCGGATTGTAAATCATTTAGGAGACGAAGATACATGGTTAAATAGTTGGGCTTACGCAAATCTAACCTATTATCCAACACCAAAAGAAGATGATATCATTAAATATAAAGGGACCCCTTTGGCAAACTTTGAACAAGCTTGGTTAGACAAAATTAATACGATGGTGAACAACGTTAAAGCCAACTAATTGTATTAACGGAATAATCAATAAAAGTAATATTTAATTATTTGACAATTATAAAATGTATGTTATAATATTTTAGCAAACTTACTATGGAGTCCTATATCCATGGCGGAAGGAGATAATGCAATGAAAGAAAAAATTCATCCAAATTACCAAGTAATTACTGTTAGATGTGTAACTTGTGGAACAGAATATGAAATGGGATCAACATCTAAGAATATTAATGTTGATACATGTGCTAACTGCCACCCATTCTATACTGGTCAAGATACATACACACAAGCAGCTGGTAGAGTTGAAAGATTCAACAAGCGTTACGGTATTAGTAAAGATCAAAAATAATAAAAAATGGCATTCAGCTTCGGCTGGGTGCCATTTTCATTTTATTGTTTACGTACTCCTAAAAATAGAGTTCATTTTTGGGTAATATTACATACTTACAGAATATATCTTGTAATAAAATCTTAAACAAATTATACTATTAAATGAAGAGGGTGAGTTTATGCATCAACCATTATTTGGCGGATGGGTCGAAGTGATTTGCGGACCAATGTTTTCTGGAAAAACCGAAGAAATAATTAGAAGAATTAGACGCTTAGAATACGCAAAAAAGAATGTTTTAGCCTTTAAACCAGTCATTGACAATAGATATTCTAGCGATGAAATAGTATCTCATAATAAAACCAAGGCAAAATCAATTAACATTTCTTGCGCAAGAGAAATTTTGGATTTTGTTAAGGATGATACGCATAGTGTTGTTATCGATGAAGCCCAATTTTTAGACGATGAAATAGTTCCAGTGGCTCAATATTTAGCTGACCGAGGGATAAGAGTAATTATTGGTGGTTTAGATACCGATTTTAGAGGCGAACCTTTTGGGCCAATGCCAGAAATATTATCGATAGCTGAATTTGTGACAAAATTAACAGCGATATGTGTTAAATCAGGACAACCCGCCACAAGAACGCAACGATTAATTAATGGCAAACCAGCTTCATACAATGATCCGATTGTTTTAGTCGGGGCTTCTGAATCATACGAACCTCGTGCTAGAGATTATCATGAAGTCATAGACAAACCGGTTCATAAAATCAAATGAACGATCAAACATTTTATATGGGTGAAGCCTTAAAAGAAGCGAATAAGGCTTATCATAAAAATGAGGTTCCCATTGGTTGTGTCATCGTGTATCAAGATAAAATCATCTCAAAAGCGCATAATAAACGTGTTAAAAAAGAAAGCACAACAGCACACGCGGAAATAATCGCGATTGAAAAAGCCAATAAAGTCATCGGTTCGTGGCGCTTGGAAGACTGTGATATTTATGTCACATTAGAACCCTGTGCGATGTGTGCTGGTGCGATCATGCAAGCGAGAATGCGCCATCTATATTTTGCAGCAAGCGATCCTAAAAGTGGGGCACTAGGTGGGAAATTTAATTTGTATAAAGAAGATTTTAATCACACGGTTGGCGTAACTTGTGGTATACTAGAAAGTGAATCAAAACAACTGATTCAAACATTCTTTAAAAAACTTAGGGAAAAATAATCTCCCATTGCGGCATCGCTATTCAACTTGTCTTGAGTGAACTTGGTCAGGTCTTGGTTGAAGCAGCCATAAGCTTATAGCGAGTGTGGGTAGCGATGCCCCAGTGGGACATTATAATAATTAGTGCTTTATTTAGCACTTTTATTTTCTTAAAAACAAGGATAATTAATATGGAAAATAAAACAATTTTGATTACGGGTACGACGCATGGTTTAGGTAAACAAATGAGTTATTTGTTAGCTAAAAATAACCGCCTAATATTGTTAGGCAGAAACAGTACTTTACTACAAAAACAACAAATAGAATTAATAGAATTATCAGATAATCAATCCATAGATTATGTTGTTTGTGATTATATTGATAAAGCATCGGTTTATAATGCTTCTACATACATTCATAATAAATATCAGGTAATTGATGTCATTATTCATAATGCCGGTGCGTTATTAAAACCCGATGGCAGTAAGGTTCATCCTGCTTTAAAAGTTAATTTTCTTTCACCGATGTTATTGAATGAATTACTTTTAGATTTGTTACAAAAATCAAGTAATCCTTTACTGTTTTACACCTCAACAATGGCCACCCCAAAAGAAATTAGTGATCACATTATCAAAAACATGTCAAATACATCAAAAATTAAATCCTATAGTCTAGCGAAACTGTCTTTTAGTTTATACTTAAATACCATTTCTAATAAGCAAATTACGATTAAAATTTTTGATCCCAAAATCGTATATACCAATGCAGTTAAAACAATGATCCCAAAACCGATTCGATGGATAAGTCCACTTGCCTTAATATTTTCTAGAACACCTAAAAAAGTCGCGTTAAAAGCGATTAAAGTTCTCGATATGAAAAACAAGGATCAAATAGACTATTACGTGCATTCAAAAAGAGTTTCTAATAAGAAAATTGAGCGTCACTTAAGTAAGAAAAATGAAATTGTTATCTCCGCAAAAGAAATGATTCAAAACGATTAATTTATCACACAAGATGTAAAAAAAGACAGTCTAGCGCTTCTTTAAGGCGTTTAGTGGCTGTCTATTTTTTCAGTATCAAAAAGTCATGTTTTATAATGCTAAATAAGATTAATCGAAAAAAAGCTTTATTAAGTCATTATAGGGATTTTGGCGTGATCATAACTGTAAAATATTTCTTGTGTAATCACAAGAGACGGAATTCAATTATTTCAAGTGATAATAAACTTACACTTAAACAAACTAAAGAAGCTGTAGAAGGATATATCGAAATTTAGCC
The DNA here is from genome assembly GCA_002410615.1 of Acholeplasmataceae bacterium UBA5409. GTDB lineage: Bacteria > Bacillota_I > Bacilli_A > Acholeplasmatales > UBA5453 > UBA5409. The sequence goes on along the minus strand of DHNT01000007.1, from coordinate 16,034 downwards.
AATTTGGGACGATGACTTCTATTTTATTGTAAGCGAAGAAGGGACAAGACAAGAACTATCCTTCAATAGTTTAGCACATCAGTTATTCGGCATCCATGTTCTTGGCAACTTAATAGTATGTCCATAACAAATATTAGAATAGTATATAAAAAAACAACTAAATATTTCTACATCAATGTCTACCTTTTGGTGGGCATTTTTTATATACTAAACAAAAAAAATGAAATCCCTTACATATTTTTATTTACAAATCAAAAAAATAGTGTATAATAAAATTAACTTAAACATTTAAGTAGAGAGAAAAAAATTATAAAGGAGAATGAAAATGAAAAAGTTTATTGTGTCACTTTTAGTAGTTGTGTTTTCGTTGGTTATTGTTGGATGTAAAACAGATGACAATACAATTAAACACGATGTGAGGTTCCTTGACGGAACAAATGTACTTAAGACAGTACAGGTAGTTGAAGGAGAGAAGGTAACTAGACCAACAGAGCTAGAATCTAAAACAGGATTTGAATTTGTTAACTGGTTCTCAACTCCAAGTAAAAATCACAAGTTTGACTTTAATAAAGAAATTGTTGAAGCAGTAGATGTGTATGCAGGATTTACTGAATATCAAGAAGACACAAGAGATTGGTATTTGTTAGGTTCTGGAACATCAAAATTACTAGCAGCGAGTGATTGGGGGAAGAATATTACTGATGATCACAAACTAACTAAAACAAGTGGAAAAAATGAATTCAGTATCACACTTGATTTATTGAAAGATGATGAATTCCAATTCGGTGGACCTGAATGGATTCATAAACGTGGTTTTGGATATTTGGAAGTCCTTACCAATTCAGAAGGAACAGTAATGTTTTCTGGAACTGGTGGTGGATATGGTGAAGTTACTGCCAAAGGAAGAAACATTAAGGTAGAAGCGGATGGTAACTATACATTCACTTTAAAGACTTATCCAAAAGATGATTATTATAACACAAGTGAGCCTTCTTATACTGAAGAGAGCAAAGAAATCCATAACATTGGAACATATGATATTATCAATTGGGTAAGAAATGGTGATCCACTTGAAAGACCAGAAATAATCACTGACTTTTATATTAAAGGGGAAATGATTACCGAGTGGGGAGCTATGAACCCTGTATTTGAAATCTACAACAACTATACAAAAATGACTCGTAATGAAGAAGATTATACTAAAACTATTTATTTAGATAAAGATGACGAAATTCTATTTACTAGTACTAATACATTAAATGGTATTGCATCAGCTGGAACAAAATACTTAAGATATAATGAACTCGACACTGCTTCACAAGAATTATTTACAAAATCTAGTAGTTCAAATCTAATAGTTAAGGAAAGCGGACTATACACATTCAACTATAATATGACTGCTGATAAGTTAGTTGTTACAGTAGATAAAACATATGTTGTCCCAGAAGCTGATTATTACCTGGCTGGTGTTATTGGTGATGATAGTTGGAATCAAGTTACTGCAACATCAGTGAAAGCCAACTATAAATTCACTAAAGTTGAAGATTCAGATTACTTATATGAAATCACTTTAAGACTTGCAGAAGGTGAAGAATTCATCATTGAAGGATTAAAAGCTGGTTCAACAGAACGTGGACAATATGGAACAGAAGGATGGAATCAATTAGGCACATATAATTATACCTATTTAATGAAAAATGCTAATTTTGCTCCATTTAATTTAACAGGACAATATCCAAACTACAATGTTAAGCCATTAGTATCAAGCAATTACAGAATAGTATTCAATTCTTATTCAAAGATTATCACTATCGAAAGTGTTGAAGATATTGTATATGACATATATATTAAAGGATCTGGAATCAACGATTGGAAAGCAAACTTTGGAGCTGATTGGAAATTTACTCAAAGTGAAACTAATCCAAACCAATATGAATATGAAATTGGACTTGAAGGAACAGAAGAGTTTGGCATGGAACTACATAATGAAGGTGCAACAACTGGTTATGGAACATTCCTAAATAAACTATTATTTGGAGAAGCAGAAGGTAATGTTAATGCTAAGTTCATGGGTGCAACTAATAACAACTTTAAAGCTAGTGAAGCAGGAACGTTTAAGATTGTTGTTGATGCCTCTGACATTAATAATGTTGTCGTAAATATTTTCTTAGTTTCTTAAACAAAAAAGTAGAGGGGATAATTTCCCCTCTACAAATAATTTATATTTTAATGTAATGTTCTTTATCTTGATCACGATTTATTGCGAATTCAATGGATTCAAGGATTTTTTGATAGCGCTCGTTTTCCCTTAATGAGATGTAATAGACCTTATTATTAGGGTAGAGTGCATCAAATATATTTTTTATAAAATAATCATATAAGACAATGTTTTTATCATGATTTTCCTTGATTGTCGATACAAGATCCTCAAGCATTGATACAAATATAATGTTTTTAAAAACCTTCTTGATTTCATTTTCAGTTTCGATATCTTGAGGACGTAGCGTAATAAGCGTGAATGAATCATTAAAAAAATCATTGGCTTGATTAAAAATATTTTCATAGTCTTTTGTAACTTGATAAAAAAGGGTGTCATTAAGTAAAAGATCAACAGCAATCATAGGAACGTTGTTTTCAGATCCTAATGCATAAAACTGACTTTTTGGCATATTATAACAAACAATCGCATCAACATTTCTAATTGTTTCTTGTTTTGTTTGATATGTATAGAGAACCCTGTATCCCTTTTTTAAAACGAAAGAACTAAAAAGTTCTAAAAAAATCATTAGATCTAATTTTTGAAGATAGGTTAGATTTGGTGATGATATAAAAGCAATATTATTAGTTTTAGAAGTCTTCATCGCGATTGCGGAGGCGTTTGGGACATAACCAAAAATGTTAACCCATTGTAACACCTTTTTTCTTGTTTCATCACTTATCTTTTCAGTTGGTTTGTTGTTAATCACGTAAGAGACTGTGGCAATGGAAACTCCTGCAGCCTTAGCGATATCTTTTATAGTAACTTTGCTCATGTAATTATTATAGCACAAAAAGAGGTTTCATATGAATAAAGAAGCAGTTTTTCATGAAGCAGAATCAAATTACTCATTTCCTATAAGCAGAAACGAAGTCGTGTTGCGAATACGAGTATCAAGAAATGATTATTTTGATGATGTTAGTGTAATATATGGGATGAAATATGACTTTCATCAAAAACAAAATAAGATAAAAATGATAGAGAGGTATAGGGATACCCTGTTTAAGTATTATGAATTGAGACTCAGTATAGAGGATGTAAGATTTGTCTATGTGTTTTCACTTCAAATAGATGGGAACCAGTACTATTTTTGTGAAGATGGAGTAGTTGATAATTATGACTTCAATTTTGCATACTACAACTGCTTTCAAATTCCGTATATTAATGAATCTGATATACCAAAAAAGGTTTCGTGGATGGAAAATGCAGTTTTTTATGAGATATTTATTGATCGTTTTAATAGGGGAGATTATAACAAGGATGATAGTTATATAAATTCAAAATGGGGGGAGACACCTAAACCAAAGAGTTTTTATGGTGGAGATATAAAGGGGATTATGGATAAGTTAGAGTATCTCCATGATTTAGGTGTAAATGCTTTATATTTAACTCCGATTTTCGAATCAATATCAAATCATAAATACGACATTTCCAACTACTATAAAATAGATAATCATTTTGGCGATGAAATAGTATTTAAAGATTTTGTTGATAAAGCTCATCAAATGGGGATTAAGATTATCCTTGATGGAGTTTTTAATCATACCAGTGATTTACTTTTAGAGTTTCAGGATGTTGTAAAAAAAGGAAAAGAGTCTAGATATTTTGATTGGTTCATTATTCATGGGGATAAAGTTGATAAAAAAGCGGTTAATTATGAGACTTTTGCTAATTGTTATTATCATCCTAAGTTTAATACATCCAATCTCGAAGTTAGGAAATATCTTATTGATGTAGCCAAACACTACATTAAAAAATATGATATAGATGGATGGAGACTAGATGTGTCTGATGAAGTCAGTCACAATTTTTGGTTTCATTTTAGAGAAGAAATAAAAGCACTAAAACCTGATGCTTTATTAGTTGGAGAAAATTGGCATGATGCTAAATCATTCTTAAGAGGAGACCAATTTGATTCAATCATGAACTATGCCGTTACAAAAGCATTACTTGATTTTTTCGCCTATAAAAAAACTAATGCTGCCCAGTTTTCTGATCAATTAAACAAATTAATTGTTAGAAATAATTCTATTGCAAATAGCATGATGCTAAATCTTTTAGACACTCATGATACATATAGGTTTTTTACAGAAGTAAATAAGAATATTGATAGTCTCGAACAAGCGTTGGCAGTCTTGTTCATGCATATTGGGGTTCCTTGTCTTTACTATGGAATAGAAATACCACTAATTGGTGGTTATGATCCCGATAATAGGAGATGCTTTGAATGGAATAGTGAATTCGAAACTACTACCCATTTTAGGCTACTAAAACAACTGATTCAACTTAGAAAAAATGATTGTGTATCAAAAGGAGAGATTTCAATTTACGATAAAAATGGACTCTTTTTGATTGATAGGATATATGAAGGCAAGATAGTAAGATTATATGTAAACAATACAGGTCAAACAGCAACGATAAAATCTGATAAAACAATAATAGCGTATAAATGGGAGAACGATAACCTAAGTAATGGTGGTTTTCTAATTGTGGAGGTGAAAGAATGAAAAAAGGTTTAATTATTCTAGTTCATATTTTTGGTATTTTACTTGTCTTGTTTGGGGTTGGACTTCAACCCAGCGCAGCAGAAGAAGGGAAAACAAAATTTACTGGTGAATTGGAAAAGAATGCAGTGATTCGAGTCTTGGAAAATGATACAGCAATAAAACAAGGTTACTTATCTGAACTTCTTGAAGCATTTAATGAAGAGTACAAAGAGTATGGAATTGTTGCAAGAGATGCTAACATGGATCAATATTCGGATCTAGAAAATGATGGCCCATATGGATATGGACCAGATGTATTGTATCAAGCAAATGATAGGCTAATGAGATATGTAGATGGTAAGCATATTCAACCACTTCCAGTTGAAGATTTGGAAACCTTCCAAGTTTTAAATGATAGTGCATGGGATCCATTCCAAAGTGTAGTTAATGGAAAAGAATATACTTTTGCTGTTCCTGTTAACATTCAAGGACCATTACTATATTATAGAAAAGATTTGTTGCCAGAAAATTGGGAGACCGAATATGATGAAAACGGGAATGGTGTTCCCGACATGATTGAATCATGGAACCACCTATATAATTTTTCCAAAGAAAGGATTGAGGAAGGTAAATGGGGATATATGAGAAGCTTCTTAGAACCATACTTTTCGATTGGTTATTTGTATAGCTATGGAGGATACGCATTTGGTAACAACGATACTGATGATACTGATATTGGCTTTAGTAAAGGAAATTCAGAATTAGGAGCATCAGTAATTAGGCAGTTGGCAGGAATTATGGATGAAAGATGTATCGATGATACAATCACAGTTACAGCTTACTCACAACTAGCGAAAGGAAATTTCTTTGCAACAATCACTACTCCAGATGTATATACACTATTTATCGATCAGATGATTGCTGAAGGAATGTCAAAGAAGGAAGCAGTTGATAATTTGGGCATTGCAGATATTCCGTTACTTCCAAAAAGTGGGGATTTGAGTGAAACTATAACTGATTGGGATTCACAGTTAATGTCATCAATAATGATGGGCGGAATTCAGGGGTATGCAATATCAAGTTATACCAAGTATCCAAATGCGTCATTAGCATTTATAGATTTTGCGACAAAGTATGAAATGATTTATAGGCGAAATGAACTACTAGGAATTGCTCCAGCAAGATTTGATGTTGCAGAAGCAGTAGGGGGATTATCAGAAATTATTAATAAGAATTTAACAAGTGGATTGATTTCTGTTATGCCATCCATTAGAGCAACTGCCCAAATATGGACACCACTTCAAACATTTTTTCAAGATGTCGCTAAAGACCCGTTTAGAACCGGGAGTCAGTCTTCCAAGTATACATCACTTGAAGCTTTTAAAAAAGAACTAGAAAAGGTTGACAAGCAGATCTATGATGCGATTCATACCCTTAATTAGGAGGGGAAGATATGCAAGATACAAATAAAACTATTAAAACTATATCTGATACCTCACTGATTGGAAAGATTGGTTTATATTTTAAAGAGAAATGGAACGGTATTAAGGACTTAGTTACTAATTCAAACAAAAAGACTATGGCCTCTTTTGGAATAATGGGACTGGGGCAATTACTAAATAGACAATGGGGGAAAGGATTCATTTATCTATTTATACAAATAGGAGCAGTCTTTTATTTTGTTTTTAAAGGTGCAACTGATTTCATAGGACTTTTTACACTGGGATCAGTTAGAAGTAACCCATGGGAAGGAATTACTGGTGATAACTCGATTATCATGCTCATATTAGGTGTTTTATCAGTGATTTTTCTTATTGCATATTTTATGCTTTATATTGCAAATATAAAAGATGCTTATAATACACAGCTTAGAATTGAAGATGGTAAACTCCCGAGAACATTAAAAGAAGAAATTAAAGATTTACTAGATAAAAAGTTTTATAAAACTACACTATTTCTTCCAATAATAGGCGTTGCAGTATTTAATATTTTACCCATTGTATTCATGATATTGATTGCTTTTACTAACTATGGAGGCGTAATAGTAGAGACTGGTGACTTAGTTGACTGGGTTGGACTTGATAACTTTAAAAGGATATTAACATTAGGACAATTTTCTGAAACATTTTTCAAGATTTTAGGCTGGAACTTTATCTGGGCTATTTTGTCAACATCAATTAATTACTTTGCAGGACTAGGATTAGCACTTCTTTATAACAAAAAATGCGTAAAAGGTAGAGCATTTTGGAGGGGGTTTCCGATTATAGCATTTGCAGTACCAGGGTTTATTACGCTACTTGCTTTTAAATTTATGTTTTCGTATGGTGGACCTATTAACCAAATGATAACTGGAGCAGGAGGAACTGCAATTGGATTTTTAGATTTAGATGCTGGATGGACAGCGAGAATGATTGGGATATTTGTGAATGCATGGATTACTATTCCTTCAAGTATGCTACTTGCAACGGGAATATTGACAAATTTGAACAACGACATATATGAAGCTGCAGAGATTGATGGTGCCAGTCTCTTTCAACAATTTAAGTCTATAACTCTGCCTTATGTATTATTCGCAACGACCCCAGTATTGATTACCCAGTTTATAGGCAACTTCAATAATTTTGGAATATTCTATTTCTTAAGGGGAGGCTTATACATAGACGGTTATTTCCTTGCAAGTGATACTGACCTTTTAATTAACTGGTTATATAATCTATCAATTAATAATAACTACTATTCTATTGGGGGATCAATCTCCTTAATAATATTTATTATTACGTCAGTGATATCTCTTGCAGTTTATATCATGTCACCATCATATAGACAGGAGGATACATACAAATGACAAGTTATAATGAAGTAAGAAGGGCAAAAAGGAAGAGTATTAAGTGGAAAAAAATACCTGATACAGCAATTACATATACTATTATTCTGCTTGTTGGTTTCATATTTTTATTTCCTGTTTTATGGTTAATATTATCATCGTTCAGTGCTCAAGGTTCAATGTATGATTTTGATGGTTTTTTTCCAAAAAACTATTCACTAGCAACTTATATAAAACTATTTACTGATACAGCAATGTATAATTATCCAAAGTGGTTTGGTAATACATTATTTATCGCTTCAATGAGTTGTATAATTGGTACTACCCTTGTAGTATTAACTGCTTATGCAGTCTCTAGATTTAATTTCAGTTCTAGAAAGAAGTTGATGAAAGTTACATTAGTGCTTGGAATGTTTCCATCGTTCATGGGAATGATTGCTGTTTATTTATTGATGGTCCAGTTTGGATTAGTCAATAATCATTGGGGTCTGATTTTGATTTATAGTTCTGGAGCTCCAATGGGATACTTAGTTCAAAAAGGATTCTTCGATACTATCCCAATAACGATTGATGAAGCTGCAACAATCGATGGGGCGAATAAATTCCAAATATTTATCCACATCCTGATGCCGCTGTCTAAACCAATGCTTGTGTATACTGCTTTAACAAGTTTTACATGGCCATGGAGTGATTTCATTTTGCCGAAATTATTATTGAAACAAAAGGATATGTACACAGTTGCCGTAGGGTTGATGAGTCTGGGGGAAGACGAGTTTGCAAGATTTGCAGCAGGAAGTTTATTTGTTGCAATTCCAATCATAATTTTGTACTTTTTCCTAAGTAAATATATGATTAGTGGATTATCAAGTGGTGCTGTAAAAGAATAAGAAAAGAAAAAGAGAATATTGTGTAATGAGTAATTTTGAAACAGTTACTTTTTGTGATAAGTTAAGAGAAGTATATGAAACTCTACCAAAAGGGATCAACCACATATGAACGATACGCGTCACTGAGTTTGCTATTAAATGAAGTAATAGAAGGTAATCTTAAGAAAACAGATGAATCTGTTAAGGATATGAGAAAAGCAATTTATTTTTCAATGGAGTTCTTGATGGGGCGTTTGATCACAAATAACCTCTATAATTTAGGTTTTTACAGTATCGTAAAAAGAGCATTTATAGATTTAGGGCTTAATATCAACAAAGTAGAACTGGCAGAAACTGATACTGGTCTTGGAAACGGTGGACTAGGAAGGCTTGCTGCTGGTTTTTTAGATTCTAGTGTTTCCTTGAGAATACCAGTTTATGGAAATAGCATTAGATATAACACGACTTTTTTACTCTAAAAATTATTAAGGATAAACAAGTAGAATTTTCTGATTGAGGGCTAAAAAAACATTCAATAGGAGTAATTATAGATTTGATTTTTACACATTACACAAAAAAACGTTTTTTATATGAATTTGGTCTTTTATTAATGGCTGATAAGATTTTTTTAAATTAGCACACAACATCTGTGTGAGTCAGGTGAAGTTTAATAAAATAGCGTTTTATTAGACGTATAAATCTGGTCTTTATACGAATAATTATGATATAATACTTAAAGGAGGTATTAACAAATTATGAAACTAAACCCTAAAATTTACAGAACTTTAACAAATCCAGTAGAAACTCAAGAGGTCAACGGGACAACTGTTGATATACATCATATGAATGAGACTAATTATTTAGCAAGATATGCTGGACAAGGTCAATTTGCCGTATGGACCAGTGATGGACATGATTACAAATTAATGATTGAACGTGATTATTTTGAAACTTTAAGACCACTTTACAGTCCTAAAGTAAATGGTATTTGGATTCGTTTTTATGAAAGAGCGGGCAAGGTAAGAAGTGATATTTTCTTCAAGCTTATTGGTCCGGTTTTATTGTTGGCATTAGCAGCCATTATTGTTTTCGCAACCGTTCCAGCACTTAAAGCCTATCAAACAATCGTACTAATCGTTACATTAGGTCTGGTGTTAGTTGTTAACATCGCACAATCTACTTTAATGAAACGTGGGATTGAAAAAGCCCGTGTAGAGGCGGTGACTGAAATCAAAGATGAGGTTGGCTTAGATAAATTTAACGAACTGATCGATATTCAAACTAAATTTTATGAAGAATATTTTAAGTTTAAAGAAGAACCGGTTCAAACAGAAGTCGAACAAATTGATACTAAGGTCGAAGATGACCTCGAACAAAAACCAGTTGAGACGCTTGAATCAAAACCAGAAGAAGCATCAACTAAAGAAGAATAAAAATAAATATTGTGAGGTGTTTTAATGTCCAATTCTATTGATCAATTAGCAATAAACACGATACGTTTTTTAGGTGTTGACGCAATAAACAAAGCCAACAGTGGCCACCCAGGTATTGTTTTGGGAGCGGCACCAATGGCACATACCTTATTTACTAATTTTTTAACCATTAATTCTAAACAAACGAAATGGATCAGCAGAGATCGTTTTATTTTATCTGCAGGTCATGGATCAATGTTACTATACGCCCTTAATCATTTGTCTGGGTATAATGTTACGATTGAAGACATTAAAAACTTTAGACAGCCTGGTAATACACCGGGGCATCCTGAATATGGTCATACTGAAGGCGTTGAAACGACTTCTGGGCCATTAGGACAAGGTATTTCTAACGCAGTTGGGATGGCAATCGCAGAAAAACATTTAGCAGCTGAATTTAACGAAACAGGGTTCCCGATTATAGATCATTATACTTATGTATTATGTGGGGATGGTGATTTACAAGAAGGGGTTGCTCAAGAAGCAATTAGTTTAGCGGGTCATTTAGGATTAAATAAACTAATTGTTTTATTTGATTCAAATGATATTCAATTAGATGGGCCAACCAGTTGGACAGTGAGTGAAAATCATAAAAAGAGATTTGAATCAGTTGGTTGGGCATATCAATTAGTTCAAGATGGAAACGATATTGAATTAATCAAAAAAGCAATTAATAAAGCAAAGAAATCCAATAAACCAACTTTAATTGAAGTTAAAACAGAAATTGGCTTTGGTACACCAGTAGCCGGTAGTTCAAAAGCCCATGGTTCACCTATTGGTGAAGAATTCCGTCATATTGCCGCGACAAATTTAGACTATACCCATAAACCTTTTGAAGTCGATGAAGCGGTTTATGATCTCTATAAAAAACGGGTGATTAATCGAGGTAAAAGAGCCTACAACAAATGGGTAAAATTATCTAAAGATTATCAAATTCAATTTCCTGATAAATTTCAAAAATTAGCTTCTTATTATCATGAAACTTATCTAGTTGATTATAACGAATTACCCCGTTTTGAAGTGGGTAAGGATATTCCAACTAGAAATGCCAGTGGGGATGTCTTGAATGCATTATCTAAAAAGTTTACCAACCTAATTGGTGGATCTGCTGACTTAACGGGTTCTACCAAAGCTAAAGGGGCAGATGGACATTTCTCTAAAGAAAATCCACTAGGACGTAATATAAATTTTGGCGTTAGAGAGCATGCGATGGGCGCTATTGTCAATGGTATTACGTTACATGGTGGCTTAAAAGCATTTAGTGGTGGATTCTTTGTGTTCGCAGATTATATGAAACCACCAATCCGCCTCGCGGCTTTAATGGGTATTCCATCGATCTTTGTCTTTTCACACGATTCACTTTGTGTGGGAGAAGATGGCCCGACCCATCAACCGGTTGAACAACTAACAATGTTAAGAGCGATTCCGGGCCTTGTAACACTAAGACCAGCGGACGCCAATGAAACGGTTCAAGCTTGGCATTATGCAATCAGTGCGAAGAAACCAACGGTTCTTGTTCTGACGAGACAAGCCGTTAAAAACCATAGTAATTTTAACCCGGATTTTAATAAGGGAGCTTATGTGATTGCCAAAGAAAAAGGCGTATTAGATGGTATCTTATTAGCGACAGGTAGTGAAGTAAGTTTAGCTATCGAGGTTCAACAAGAACTTGAAAAAGAAAACATTTTTACGAGAGTTGTCTCGATGCCATCAATGGAATTGTTTGATCAACAATCCTATGATTACAAAAACCTAGTCCTTCCCAATGTCAAAACGCTTGCCATTGAAATGGCATCAGAGTTACCATGGTATAAGTACACTAAGCATGTCTATGGGGTGAGTGAATTTGGATTATCCGCGCCTCAAGATGTTGTCGTGGAAAAATATGGTTTTACAAAAGAAAAGGTCTTATTGAAATATAAAGAAATTTAAGGCGTTGAAAAACGCCTTTTCTTAAAAAAAGGTGAATTAATGTACGATATAATTGTTGTCGGGGGCGGACATGCAGGAATTGAAGCTGCACTCGCTACCGCAAGATTAAACAAAAAAACACTTCTGGTTACAGGAAGTTTAAATCGTGTTGGATTTATGAGTTGTAATCCTTCTATTGGAGGACCAGCTAAGGGTGTCGTTGTAAGAGAGATAGATGCTTTAGGTGGACAAATGGCTAAAATAGCCGATTTAACTCAAATTCAAATGAAAATGCTCAACCGGTCAAAAGGACCGGCTGTTTGGGCTTTACGTGCTCAAATTGATAAACAAGAATACCCTAAGGCGATGCTTAAAGTTTTACAAACTCAAGAAAACCTAGAACTCAAAGAAGCTTTGGTGGAAAATATGATTGTAGAAGATAATATCATCAAAGGCATTACCCTCCAAGATAAAACCGAGCTATATGCTAAAGCGGTTATAATAACCACGGGAACTTATCTAGCAAGTAAAGTTTTAAAGGGACACGATGTTATAAAATCAGGTCCTGATAAACAACCAACAACTTATGGTTTATCAGAAAATTTTCGACAACTTGGCTTCAAATTAATTAGACTTAAAACAGGAACACCGGCGAGAATTAGAAAAGGATCCATTAATTATGAAGTAACTACATCTCAATACGCAGATGATGTTTTTCAAACATTTTCATTTAATCCAATTATTACGGAAATGGGACATCAAGAGCCTTGTTATTTAACCCATACCAATGAAAAAACACATGAAATAATTAATGCACATTTAGGTGAATCAGCTATGTATGGTGGTGTTGTTGAGGGGGTTGGTCCACGCTATTGCCCATCAATTGAAGATAAAGTAGTCAGATTTAGTGATAAAAACAGGCATCAAGTTTTTTTAGAACCAGAAACCATGTCTAATGATGAAATTTACCTTCAAGGTTTATCCACTTCAATGCCAGAATACGTTCAAGAACAAATTATTCGATCCGTAAAAGGATTAGAAAATGCTGAAATAATCCGTTATGCCTATGCCATTGAATATGACGCTATTGACTCAACTCAACTTTATCAAACTTTAGAAACTAGAAAAGTCAAAAACCTCTACTGTGCAGGACAAATTAACGGAACCAGTGGTTATGAAGAAGCAGCCTGTCAAGGCTTAATGGCTGGTATTAACGCTGCATTAAAACTTGACAACAAACAACCACTCATATTAAAAAGAAATGAAGCCTATATTGGTGTCTTAATTGATGATTTAGTTTCAAAGGGCACTGAAGATCCTTACAGATTACTGACTTCAAGAGCGGAACACCGTTTATTGTTAAGACATGATAACGCTGATTTAAGATTAAGAGATTATGGTTACGAAATTGGATTGATACCTGAAGAGGTCTATCAAAGCTTTAAAGTTAAAGAAAAACAAATTAATCAAGCTATTGAATTATACAAAGACATTCAACTATTTCCCAATGCCGAAACCAATCAGTGGATGAAGGAACATGGTATAGGTGAAATAAATCAAAAAATGTCATTATTTGAACTTTTAAAACGACCAGAAATACACTATAATGATATTAAGCCACTATTTGAAAATGAATATTCCGATGAAGTTTTACAACAAGCAGAAATCTCTATCAAATACGAGGGTTATATTAAGAAAGCAGAAAAACAAGCCACTAAAATGATTAAAATAGATGATAAAATCATTCCAGATAATATCAACTACGATCATATCTCCAATCTTGCTTTGGAAGCCAGAGATAAACTTAAGAAACATCAACCAAAAACACTTGGTCAAGCTTCCAGAATAAGTGGTGTGAATCCTTCAGATATCTCCGTGTTACTTGTTTATTTACAAACACTCAAATGAAACAATTTCTAGAACCACTTGGGATTACACTAACCGAAGAACAACTGAATCAATTTAAAACATATTATGAGTTTTTAGTGACTGAAAATAAGAAGTATAATTTAACAGCGATTACAGATGAAAAAGAAGTCTATTACAAACACTTTTATGATTCAGTCAGTTTAATTAAAACGGATTTGATTAATGATAAAATAAAACTGTGTGATATTGGCTCAGGGGCTGGATTTCCTAGCATTCCATTAAAAATTGTTTTTCCTTTAATTACCGTCTATATTGTCGAATCTCAAACCAAGAAAACGAACTTTCTTAATGCTTTAAAAGACCTATTAAATCTTGACAACATTTATATCATTAATGAACGCGCAGAAATATTTGCGGTAACCCATTTAAATCACTTTGATATTGTTACGGCACGGGCAGTTGCGCCATTAAATATTTTAAACGAATTATGCATTCCATTTGTGAAAAAAGGGGGCCATTTTATCGCAATGAAATCATCCCTTTTAGAAAATGAACTCGATAAAGCTAAATATGGTATAATTACCTTAGGGGGTCAAATTAATAAAGTTATTTCTATCCAATTACCAGAAGATATGGGTGAAAGAAGTTTATTGATTGTCGAAAAAGTTAGTTTGGTTAAAGGCTACCCTAGAAGTTTCGCACTTATCAAGAAAAAACCATTGTAAAGGGGTGTTTTTGTGGTAAAAAAAACAAGAGGTTTAAAAGATTTACTTAAAGAAGAAACTGTAGATCAAATTCAAGAAGGTGAACAGGTTAAGGAAATAAGTATCCACTTAATTTCACCTAACCCATTTCAACCAAGAAGAAACTTCGACCAAGAGAAGCTGGATGAACTGGCAAGTTCAATCGCTGAACATGGTGTTTTTCAACCAATCATCCTAAAGGAAATCCCCAATGGTTATATGATTGTTTCGGGTGAAAGACGTTATCGAGCGGCTAAACAAAATGGTCTTGAGACAATCCCTGCGATTGTAAGAAATTATGACCAATCTGAAGTTGCGGAATTGTCCTTAGTAGAAAACCTTCAAAGAGAAGATTTAAACCCGATTGAAGAAGCTGAAGCTTATCAACATATTATGAGAAGCATGGAACTCACGCAAAAACAATTAGCAGAAAAAATTGGTAAATCAAGAAGTTATGTGACTAACGTATTAGGCCTATTAAATCTACCTGAAGAAGTTAAAGATATGGTTAATAATAACGGACTTTCAATGGGACACGCAAGGGTCTTATCTAAACTCGATGATCCAAAACGTATTAAGGAACTTGCTATAAGAATTGTGAGCCAAAATTTAAGTGTTAGGCAAATAGAGGCCTTATCACAAACAGAAGGTAAAACCAATAAACAAGCCAGAGAACCTAAACCTTATATTTTTACGCAATATGAAAAAGAACTCAAAGATCATTTGGGCTATAAAACAGTTGTTACAGATAAAAAAGTCACCATTAAAGTCAAAAATGAAGAAGAACTTGAAGAATTGCTTAAACTTCTATTAAAATGAAATATGAAATAGGCATGAAAATAATGACCAAAAAGCCCCATGTGTGTGGGTCTGTTAATTGGGAAGTTATTAGAACGGGTGCTGATATTAAAATAAAATGTTTAGGCTGTTCCAGAGAAGTCATGTTTCCTAAATACGAACTGGATAAAAAGATAAAGCAAGATAAGTGATTATTTTGCTTTTTATAGGGATAATTGTTTTTTGGGTTGCTTTTTAAAAGGTATTACGATAAAATAATTAAGCAGCCATAAAACGGAGGGGTAGCGAAGAGGCTAAACGCGGTAGACTGTAAATCTACTCCCTAAGGGTTCGGCGGTTCGAATCCGTCCCCCTCCACCACTTATATAAATCAAACATTTTCTTAGCGCATTAGTGACAAAAAGAAACTGTTTTTTTTTATCTTTCATATAATAATCACCTTAAATACTGATTTTTTAGATTAAAACATATATGCTTTAAAAATGGAATTAATTAATAATAAACTAATTTTTATAAGTGTATTTTGCTTATCATTAATAATTATATGTGCGCACGCATGTACAGAAAATATTTCTTTATATTTTATGAAAATATGAAGTTAATAATGAGTAAATGGACTTAATTATTCAATTAAAGCACTAAAATATTTTTTTCCATGAATTTTTGTTGACATCTGAAATTATTTAAGATAGAATAAGAAAGGTCGCTTTAGAGCCCGCTACATTTAATATTATATTAAAGATTCTTGTTTAACTAAGTTGACAAGTTTTACTTAATTATGGTATTATATAAAAGCGCCTAAAAGCGC
>DHNT01000013.1 GCA_002410615.1 Acholeplasmataceae bacterium UBA5409 | reverse complement strand
GACTTCTTGATTGTGTTGTTAAAAGATGGTGTTGAAATTAGAACTTTATCTTATATCTTTATGGGGATCGCTAACTTCGTTGGATTACAAGCTATTTTTAAAGACAATATTACTGAAGAAGAGATTGATATATTGGTTGAACAAGCCATCTTTATTATTCAACATGGGGCATTTAAATAATTTTAGACTTGATATCTTATTTATTTATGATAAAATAATTAAGGTCTGCCCCCTTAGTTAAGTGGCATAACGCAAGCATGGTAAGCTTGAAGCGCAAGTTCGATTCTCGCAGGGGGCACCATTAATAAATTTAAAGGCCTAATCAAGCCTTTTTTTCTTTTTTCATCCTATTAGTAAAACTTGAAAATACCACTAGAAGTTTCTTGTTTTTGAAAGATAGTAACTAACTTTCGTTAAGCAAGAAGGAGTTAAAACGTTTACATTCCATTATTTTGATTCATTTGTTGACAAAAAACTTGTAATACATTATCATTATCTCAAACAAAAAAAGTTAGAGGCAGCGATGCAGATCAGTAATACATGGAAGAGACATCTTATGAAGTGTATGAAAGGCAATCATCGCCGAATAACAACTTAGGTATAGGTTGTTATGGGGTTACAGAAAATATTTGTAACACTCCTACTAGTAAAGTAGAGGCGCTAATACGTAATAATCCTTTTATTTATTATTTTACGTAAAGTGTCTTCGTGACACTTTTTTTGTTAATAAAAAAAGGAGAATGAAAATGAAAAAGATTCTAAGTGTTTTAGTATTAATTGTGACTGGTATAACCATAAGTGCTTGTACAAATTCACAAAATACCTTAGTTGTCGGTTTAGAAGCCGCATATGCGCCTTTTAACTGGGCAACCCAAACCCCTAATGAACATACTGTCAGAATAGAGGGTCAAGTGGGATATGTTGATGGTTATGATGTTGTCGTCGCACAACATATTGCAGATGAGTTAAACATGAAACTCGTTATTAAAGTATTTAAATGGGAGGGTTTAATTACAGCGCTTCAGTCAAAATTAATTGATGTTATTATTGCTGGGATGAGCCCAACCGCTGAAAGAGCAAAAACGGTCAACTTTAGTGATGTTTACTATCGTAGTGAACAAGTCATGGTGCTTTTAAAAACGAGTACGTTTAATGAGGCTACTTCTTTAGCTGATTTTAGCGGTGCCAAAGTGGTTGCTCAATTAGGTACTTTACAAGATGATTTAGCAGATCAAATTCTCAATGTAAATCATTTAACCCCACTTGAATCCTATGGTGCGATTACACAATCCGTTAAATCAGGTGAAGCTGACGCGTTTGTGGCCGAACTACCTGTTGCCCAAAGTATTACTGCTACAAATAGTGATTTAATGTATATTCAATTTAGTGAAGGAAATGGTTTTGTCGTAACCGATGAACAAGTTAGTGTCAGTATCGCATTAAGAAAATCCGATACTGACTTACTAGAAAGTATTAATACAGTGCTTGCGGGAATTAGTGAAGAACAACGCAATGAGTGGATGAGTGCAGCTCTTTCTCGTCAAAACTAACCCATGTTTATCTTGATGGAATTACCCGACCAAAGTGAATTCTTTAAAACTATAATTTATTTGTTTGTCACTTACTATAAGATTATTCTTTATGGACTAGGTGTGACCATTCTCCTATCGGTGGTTGGGACTGTAGGTGGTTTTGTATTAGCGCTAGGATTAACTCAACAAAGGGTAATTCATATTGATAAAAAAAGAGACACCAAATTTGTTCGAATATTTAAACAAGTTTTTAAAACTTTAGGTGATTGGTATGTTACTTTATTAAGAGGGACACCAATGATTGTTCAAGCGATGATTATCTACTATGGGATAGCCACACTTGACATATTTCCTTGGTGGAGTCCACTACCAGCTGGTTTAATCATTGTCACACTGAATACAACCGCTTATATCAGTGAGGTATTAAGAGGTGGACTACAAGCTGTTCCAATCGGACAAATGGAAGCTTCAAGAAGTTTAGGGTTGACTTATAATAAAGCGATGCGAAAAGTTGTTTGGCCACAAGCGATTAAAAACTCACTACCTGGGATAGGCAATGAATTTGTGGTTAATTTAAAGGATACGGCTGTCTTAAGTGTCATTAGCGTTACTGATTTATTTTATGCTGTGACGCAATCTGCTAGTGCCACCTATAGAACAATTGAAGCCTTTGTCATCGCGGCAATCATTTATCTAATTATTACTTATATTTCTTCGAAGTTTGTCAACTACCTTCAAAAAAGGGTTGGTACAGCAAAGGTGGTTAAAGTATGAGCCTCTTATCCGTTCAAAATGTCAGTAAATCTTATGATGATACGCCAATCTTAAAAAACGTCAGCCTTGATATAAATAAAGGCGAAGTTATCACCATTATTGGACAATCCGGGAGCGGTAAAACAACCTTACTAAGATGTTTAAACCTACTCGCTGAACCCGATAGTGGACACATTTACTTTTTATATGACGATCTTACCGATTCAACGACTGACATCAATAAAATGCGTCAGCAGATGGGAATGGTATTCCAATCGTTTAATTTATTTTCAAACCTTAGTGTGATTGAAAATTGCATGCTTGCTTTAACTGAAGTTTTAAAAATGGATAAAAAACAAGCTGAAGAGAGAGCAGTTAAGTATTTAACCAAAGTAGGCATGCAAAATTTCATTCATAAAAGTCCACACACTTTGTCAGGTGGTCAACAACAACGCGTTGCCATCGCTAGAGCTTTATGTATGGAACCTCAATTAATGTTATTTGATGAACCTACTTCTGCCCTTGATCCACTCTTAGTTGATGAAGTTTTAAATGTCATCAAAGACCTTGCCAAAGAAGGTATGACAATGGTAATTGTGACACATGAAATGAGTTTTGCTTATGAAATCTCTAACCGAATTATCTTGATGGATGAAGGGGAAATCGTTGAAGAAGGTTCACCGGAACAAATATTTAAAACTTCACAAAATCCTAAAACAAGAAACTTCATTGGAAATTTCCTCAAAAAACAAATTAAATTATAATAAAAACCTGCTTTAATTTTAAGCAGGCTTTTTTTCTTCAGTTTTATGTAATCTACTATAGATAAAATCTAGTTGCTAGTTCTGGTTTTATACGCCTTGTAGATATCATCAGCGAGATCTTCTAAAGGTTGATTTTGATTCTTAATTTCTAAATCAACCCTTAAAATATTTTTCTTTTTAAATCGTTTATCGTCATTTTTAATTCTATCTTGAATAGATTCAAGTGAATCGCCTCTAAATGTCATATAGTTCTTTCTTAATTCTTTAGACGTCTCTATAAAGACCACAAAAACAGTTTTACCTAATACTTCTAAATATGCGTTAGCGCCATTAGGTTCTAGGATAACTAATCCGTTTTCTTTTAAGTCTGCTTTGTTGGTTCCGTAAAAGTTTTCTTGATAGTGGGTGACCTCAAGAAACGATCCACTAATTAGAAGGTGATTAAAATCGTCTTTTGAAACAAAATGATAATCTACATTTTCTACTTCATGTGTTCTTTTGGGTCTAGTCGTTGTCGTAATAATTTTTTCAAATCCGTACTTTTGTTTTAAGATTTTCGCTATTTCAGTTTTGCCTGAAGCACTGGCACCAATTAAGATAATCATTTCAACGATGTAATAATAAGATTAATTCACGTAAAGATTTAACGGCGACTGCTGTAGATGCACCGCTTGGGTCTAAGTATGGGTTTAATTCGACGATATCTGCGCCGACTATGTTCGTTAATTGTTCAAATAATTTAAACGCATTTAATAAGTCTTTATATTGCATCCCGCCTGGTTCAGGCGTTCCCGTTCCAGGGAATACACCCGGGTCTAAAACATCCAGGTCAATTGTAATATAAACTGGTTTATCCTTTAACTTAAGAATGGTTTCTTCTAAAGTTTCAAAATCAAATTTTCGAATAGTTGTATGTCCACGATCAGACCACTTAAATTCATGAGAATCTCCACTTCTAATGCCAAAAGAATATATTTTCCCATCGCCTAAAAAATCATGGATTCTTCTAATGACTGTTGCGTGAGAAAACTTCATCCCAAAAAACTCATCTCTTAAATCCGTATGCGCATCTAAATGAATGACATGTAAATCAGGATGTGATTCATAAACTGCTTTAACAACAGGATAAGTGACTAAATGTTCGCCACCAATCATCATTGGTTTCTTATCATCACTTAAAATTGCCTTAGTTGTATCATAGATATTATCAAGAGCTACTTTTACATCGCCAATTGGTAAATCAAGATCACCAATATCACAGGTTTTAAAGTTCTTTAAATCCATGTCTTGATAAGGGCTATACCATTCAATTCCAATTGAGTCTACTCTAATCGCATTACCGGCAAATCTTGTCCCAGGTCGATAAGAAGTTGTCGCATCCATTGGACAAGAAAATATTACGACATCCGCTTCTTTATATTCTGAGGTACAACTTTGAAAACTTAAATCTACTTTTTTAAACTTATTCATCTTTATCCTCCCAAAGCCAATTTTCTTGATCAACGACTTTGATATATCCATTGTTTAATTCACTAAATATGACAGAGCCATTTTCTTGGTAAAAGGCTAAATCATTTAAAAAATCTTCGGTAATATATTCTCCAGGAATTAACATTGGAATACCTGGTGGATATATCATTATCGATTCAGCACTAATTTCATTTTCACTATCTGCCAAAGGAATAATTTTATATGGGGCATGGTAAGCAACCCTAGGTCGACAAAATGAATCAGGAAAATCATAATTAAACTTAATTTTATCTAAGGGTTCTTTAATCCCATAATACACTTGGCTTAATTCTTCTAAAGCTTCACAAAGCTTTATAAAATCTTCTTCTTCAGTAGCCATCGTGATAATGGCTAAAACAAGATATGTTTCTGCAAGTTCTAATTGGATTTTATATTTATCAGCTAAAAATCTATAACAATCAAATCCGGTAATCCCTAATTGAGAAACTTTTATTACTAATTTAGTCGCATCATAATCTGGAAAACCTCTCGCCTCGGCATAAGCTTTGTCTAGTATTTCTATTCCTTTAATATTTTTGAGTCTATTTAGATATTTATTTTTTAGGTTTAAGGCATTTAAAATTCCCGCTTCACCCTCCATTACCATTTGTTTTCTTGCGACATCTAGGCTGGCCATCAAAATACCCGATGGACTGGTTGAATGAAACATGTTGATCGTTGATTGTAATTTGTTTTCATCTACTCTATCGCCCTTTAAAAGTAAAACTGAACTTTGAGTTAATGAAGTTGCCGTCTTATGAATCGATAAAGCACTTAAATCACAGCCAGCTTCCATTGCCGAGATAGGTAACTCCTTAGAAAAGTAAAACTGTGCGCCATGGGCTTCATCTGCTAACACAACTAAACCGTATTCATGCGCCTTTTCTGTTATTTTTTTAATATCTGAAGTAACCCCAAAATAAGTTGGATTAATGATAAGTACTGCTTTACTATCTGGATTTTCTTCTAAAGCTTTTTCAAAAGCCTCATAACTCATGCCATTAGCAATCCCTAAATTTTGATCTATATCAGGTTTAACGAAAATAGGAACAGCCCCACTAAATATCAAAGCATTAATGACTGATTTATGGACGTTTCTAGGCAGAATTATCTTCTCTTTTGCTTTCACCGTGGTCATAATCATTGCCAGTATCGCACCACTGGTACCGTTAATCATAAAATAGGCTTTATCTGCATCAAAAGCATCTGCCATTAAGGCTTGGGCTTCCATTATCACACCAGTCGGTTTACTAAGTGTATCTAATCCCCTGGGTGCGTTTGCATCAAGCTGATAAATTTCTTTACCCATAAATTTAGTTAAGTCATTTTCTTTTCTGCCTAATTTATGGCCTGGTACGTCAAATGGAGTAACATTTGATGTTCCATACGCTTTTAATTTTGTAAAAAAGGGGGTTTTTGAATGGTCTTTTTTCATTTATACATCACCTTATGAAAATATTATCATAAAACCACATAAAAAAGTATATAAAATGATATAATATCTTCGGTGATACTGTTGAAATTCATAAAAAAATACCGCATTGCTATTTTCTTTATATCCTGTATTATACTTGGCTTTATAACGATGCCTCTTTTTCATGGGGGTTATGTTTTAAGTTTGATTCATGCTTATACAGGCCTTAAATGGTATTATCATATTTTATTATTTAT
>DHNT01000010.1 GCA_002410615.1 Acholeplasmataceae bacterium UBA5409 | reverse complement strand
CAACACTTTGCACCTAAGCCCAGAAAATAAAAAACCACTAAGAATTAAATCTTAATGGTTTTATTATTTATATAATGACTGGAAGACTTGCCGCAGCAATCGATTGCCCCACGCGTCTTGTTTGTTCATTCGGTAAATTGATTTCTAAAGATTCAGCGAAAACTGGATTTTCTAGTTCAACTATTTTTCTTGCGTTTTCTAAAATTAAATCGCCACCTACACCAGAGGTCACTCTCCCTAAGATCATGACTGAATTAATATCATAAAATAAATGATAATAAAGGATGGCGTAACCTAAATAGACACCGATGGTTCTAAATATTTCCAAAGCATCTTCATTGCCTTCATTAACCCAACCTTGAACTTGTTTAAGTTGGTCTGCTAGAGATAACTTTTCATCAATAGGTAGTTTGGCTGCCGTGGCAAGTTTTATCACTGAATCTTGAGATAAATACTTAACCCCACAACCATAGTCGCCTGACCACTCATCCACCATTGATTCTTGATTAAAGTCAATTGGGGCGAATGCCAATTCATTTAACCAACCGGTTATATGACCATCTTGATTCACATAACCAACCGCTTCGCTTGTTCCCATTGCGATACCCAAAATACCATTCTTATTCATGCCCATTGCCCCAGCTAAAGCTGTCACATCACCATCATTCGCTACCACAAATGGAACATCTCCAATGGATTGAACCGCTTCATGATATATGTTTTCAACCAGGTGATAGTCCTTCTTTGGTATTTTTATGAATAATGAGGCAACTCTCGTTTGATTATCGATATAAACACCCGCTGAACTAATCCCGATTGCGTCGACACGGGGTAGATGGGAGGCAGCAGTTTGAAAAGCGGCTTTAATTTCTTCTAAATGATAATTTGGATCCGATTGAAGTTTAGGAAACCAGACTACTTCTTCGCTGTAAACCACTTCACCATCTTTAACCGCTGATACTTTTCGATCCGATCCACCAGCGTCAAACCCAATTCTACAGCCGTCTAAATTTCTCCCAATTGATTCTGGTTGCGATTTTTCACTAGGAAATGTGTGTTTTTGAGTTAAGATGACTTGAAACGTTCTTTTATAAACGGTTTCCATGAAGTCAACATCAAACCCTCTTTCACCTTTTAAACTAAAAGCTTGTTTAATGTAATTACCAACGACTTTAGGCGCATCTAAAAAAATAGTGTGACCACCCTTAACCCAGAGTAAGGTTTTAATATACCTTTCAATAAATCTTAAATCTTTTTTATTGTACTCAGGAATTAGGGGGAGTTCATGATAACTGACTTGATTATGAGACTCTAAACCAATCGTCATGATTTGATTAAAATCTGCCCTTTTCAAATAGTCTTGGTACACCTTAATCATTGGTGTAAAGTTTGGATCTAATCTTAAATTAACATTATATGACATTCTTTTTTCCCTCCGATATAAGTAAATGGTGCCGAAAACAGGACTTGAACCCGCAACCCTCTGATTACGATTCAGATGCTCTACCGTTTGAGCTATTTCGGCAACGCCTAAATAGTAACATATTTTCAAGCATTTTTCAATTTGGTTAGAGCATTTTTATTGTTTAGAAAAATAACGTTTATGTTTTGTTGGATGCGTGAGTATTTTAATCGCTTTAGGAACAACCTCAAGCCTAACAGATCCCTTACAAGATAATTCACCATCGGTGTTCCATTCCACATCTTTAGGGATTTCTAGCGTGTATTTAGAACTGTGAATGGTTTTGTTTTTTCTAGTTGAATATAAGCCCCCTGAAAAAAAGAATCCCAATAACCTAAATAAAACCCCAGGTTCTCTTTTAAAGAAACGGGCTTCGATTAAACCATCATCTAATTTTGATTTCATATTAAATAATTTAAACCCGCCAACTCTCGGACCATTTAAAAATAAAATTAAGGCACATTCACCTTCAAAAACACCCTCGTCAAAAGTCGCTTTCACGGGAATCTTATAATCTTTAAATATCTCTTTCGAACCACTTTTATAATAAGCCCAAAAACCAAACCGTTTTTTATCTTTTCTGGCCACATCATAACTGGCTTTGGCAAACTTCCCAGTTGCGGCTGCATAAACAAAATAATGAGAATTTATTTTAGTGACATCGACTTCTCTAATTTTAGGCTTATCTAGCATCATCTTAACGGCTTTTTTAATGTTCGTCGGTATCCCCAACATATGACCCACATCATTAACCGTCCCGGTCGGAATATAACCGATGATCGGTCTTTTTTCATTCTCCATTATCCCCGTTACAACTTCATTTAAAGTCCCGTCGCCTCCAGCCACCAACAACATATCAAATTCTTTGTGTTCTGCAGCATATAGTTGAGCGTCTTTTGGTTTTTTGGTCGCAAAAAAAGTAAGTTCATGATTGTAAGAACTAAATTGATTATTTATCCAATCTAAGAGTAAAGTGATTTTCCCAGAACCACTTTCAGGATTGTAAATAAAAGCTATTTTCATATTATCACCACAACCCCATTTTACCATATTAAAATTAAAAGATGATTATCAAATAATTCTAAATCACAATTCCCTAAATATTAAGAAATGAAACTTTATTTTTTTGATAGTTCTGTCCTATTTTATTATTCATAAATTATATAAATAATATCTCAATTATGACTATCTTTTAATTTTTGTTGTGCTACTATAATAATTGAAAAGAGTGTAATAAAAAAATGGAAATCAAAATAGCGGATTTAAAGGATTTAAATGAGCTTTATAACATCGAAAAAATAACCTTTGATGAACGACGACAAATGTCTATTTCATCACTTAAAAACAGTATTGTTTCTAAACATCAAGCCGTATTTTTAGGGACAATTGATTCAGTAGTGGTTGGCTATGCAATTTTATTTTTATATAAGAATAGTTATCGGCTCTATTCTGTTGCCATAAAACCTGAATTTCAACATCAGGGGTTAGGCAAAAAGTTCATGCATTACATCATTAAATATACCAAAAAGAACAACATTGGCAAATTAACTTTAGAAGTTGACGCCACCAATCTTTCATTAATAAAATTTTATGAACACTTTGGTTGTAAGATTATTAAAGAACTCAGTAATTATTATGGTGAAAATCAACCTGCTTATCGCATGTGGTTAGAAATCAATCCCGATAGTTTAACTAGAACAAAACCAAGTTTAAACGTTGTTGTAACCGACATTGAAATTCCTTGGCTAGATAATATTCCTAATCTAATCATCATTAATCCAGAAACTTATATCACCGATGAAAAGTATCAAAAAATGAAAGGACTCAGGATTTTTAATTTATGCTCCTCTTATGATTATCAATCCTTGGGGTATTATGTGTCGCTTCTTGCTTCAGCACGACTCCAAAGAGTGATTCCAAATGTTGCGACCATAAGAGACTTTTCCGATCAATTAATCATTGAATCAATTGGGGATGAGGCTTTAAACCAAATTCAAAGCGCACTAAAGGATATTAAATCGAATACCATTTCAATCGTATCCTACTTTGGTTATACGCCAATCAAAAAGTATCAACGACTCATCAAGTCTTTATATCAACTATTTGAATCACCCTTTATTATTTTTACGTTTTCTAAAGGTTTGTATTGGAAAATTGAAAATGTTAAAGTCATTCCGATATCGGATGTTGAAACCGATGACTTCATTCAAGAGGCAGCCATCCACTACTTTAACCAAAAACATTATAATATTACCAAGTTTAAAGATTATAAATATGATTTAGCAATCTTGGTAGACCCACTAGAAAAATACCCACCCTCAAATAAAGTCGCTTTGTCCAAATTTAAGATAGCTGCTGATAAGATGGGATTTTATACTGAATTTATTACCAAAGAGGATTACCATCGAATCGCTGAGTTTGATGCCTTGTTTATCAGGGCAACAACAAACGTTAATGATTATACTTACCAATTTTCAAGATATGCCTATGCAGAAGGCTTAATTGTTATTGACGATCCTTGGTCTATTTTAAAATGTTCAAATAAACTCTATTTAACTGAAAGTATGAAGAAACTAGATATTAATATTCCTAAAACATACTTTGTCAGTAAGAATACAAATCTCGATGAACTTATCTCAAACCTTAATTTCCCAATCATTTTAAAACAACCAGACAGTGCTTTTTCAATGGGTGTATTTAAAGTTAATAATAAAGAAGAACTCACCTGCAAACTTAATGAACTTTTTATCTCATCAGAACTGATTGTTGCGCAAGCCTTTATTCAAAGCGCCTACGATTGGCGTGTTGGCGTTCTAGACAATAAACCAATCTTTGTCTGCCGCTATCATATGGCTAAAAACCACTGGCAAGTTATTAACTGGCAATCTAAATCAAAACGTAATCTGATGGGTGATGCCGACTCTCTTAGAGTGGAAGATGCCCCAAAACATGTTCTTTCAACCGCCTTAAAAGCTTGTAAAGCAATGGGCGATGGATTTTATGGGGTTGATTTAAAAGAGCTAGATGGGAAAGTGTATGTCATTGAAGTTAATGACAATCCTAATGTCGACTTTTTGGTTGAAGACGTTATCCTAAAAGATGAATTATACCGAAGAATCATTAAAGTAATTTATGACTCCATTGAATACGCCAGAAACATTAAACGTAAAATAGCCTAAGATCTAACAATATTATTGATAACTATTTTAATCGCTTGTTTTATAAATAAACCAGCCTGATAGCTGGTTTTATCAATAAAAAGGTAAAAAAAAGTTGTCATACGACAACTAAAGAGAGAGATGGTGACCGATACGGGATTTGAACCCGTGAATGCATGCGTGAAAGGCATGTGAGTTAACCGTTTCTCCAATCGGCCAATTTGTAAGCCTTGTATATTTTACTATACACAAAGTCTTTTTGCAAGTCTAAATTTAAAATTTTTATAAGGTATTTTATTTAAGGCTTTATGACCGTATATACAGGAATAAAAACTTAATTTTATTTATTAATTTATTAACAAACTAATTGTTTAGTTAGGTTTCTAAAATAAAAAGTTACCCTAAGGTAACAATCTATGTAAATGTGTTGGGGTACTTATTTTAATCCAAATTAGCACCCTTTATAAATATTAGACACCCCATTAAAACAATAGATACAATTAAGGGCGCTAATTTAACATGATATTTAGTATATTCAAGTGGTTAAGTAATCGATAGTTGATAACTATTTATTTATTCGTTCGCATAAACGGTCGATAGTTTTTCATTCGTTCGAAAAATCAGTCGATTGTTTTTTATTCGTTTGTATAAACATTGAGGTATTTTTATCTCAGTCGTTGATAATAAAAAAGGGCTTCCTTGTTATTGATAAGTTATGTTGTATATCCTATCTCTAAGTTTTGAAAGCCAGTTCAATTTAAAATGTGTTAGGATGCTAATTTTAATATAAAAAGCAGCCCCTCTTTGAATCGCTTTTTCTGGATCAGCAATTTCATCTAAACGATTAGAACCCACTTGTGCCAACCACATTTTAATGATTCTGCTTTTGGTGATGGTATCGATTGAATTAACCTATATATTCCCTTTGTACTAAGTACATCTGTTTGATATTTTTTCCGTCTTTTAAACTCATTTTTAGTTGGCTACACATTGTAGTCAACTCACTTCCTTCTTTATTAAGTCTTTATGTGCTTTATACTCTTTAACGGTTAACCCACTTGTGCTAACCACATTTTAAATGGTTCTGCTTTCGGTGAAGGAATAGATTGAATTAACCTTAAAAGGAGGGTCGTGTTAACAACATCCGTTAGTCGCTGTTTGCCATCTTTAGATATCATTTTGACCTGTACGATTTTTTCGTACACTTCACCTTCCATATATTTAATAGTTTGATATATTACTTTTTACTTAATTATTCATAGCTAATATTGAACATATCAAGTAATTTCTTATATCTGTCTTGTCCAGATAGACAGGTATCCATAAGATAGCCTCTTTCACTTTTCCACTCCTTTAAACCTCTATAATAAAATTGTTTAATACTTTCATCAATCGTGAATGGAACAAATCCGTGACGTAAACATTCTTTAAAGGCAATTAATCTTCCGACTCTACCATTACCATCTTGAAATGGATGTATACATTCAAATTGATAATGAAATTCTATTATATCTTCAAAAGAATACGCTTTTTTGTTTTCATATTTACCAATCAAGGATAGTAATTCGCTTTGAACATTAGCCGGTTGGGTTGTCTCTATACCACCTACTGTATTGGGTCTTTGTTTATACGCACCAACATTAAA
Source organism: Acholeplasmataceae bacterium UBA5409 (assembly GCA_002410615.1). Lineage (GTDB taxonomy): Bacteria > Bacillota_I > Bacilli_A > Acholeplasmatales > UBA5453 > UBA5409. The sequence goes on along the minus strand of DHNT01000010.1, from coordinate 68,871 downwards.
CCAATCGAGTTTAGCATCACTTGTTCCTGTTTTTAGGATTCTATGTAAATCCTTAATTAATGCTTCAGATAATGGTTCTAAAGCAGATTTAATCATATAGTCAATACATCTAAAATGGTTTTGAGTTTCTATAATATCATCCACATTAATTGAATCATCTTTGTCCAATCCAATGGTATTAGTTTCAAAAATGTACCTAGTCTGATCAGATGATAGACGACTTCCTTCAATATGATTTGAATTATAAGTTAATAGTATTTGTGTTTCATGATAAATACTTCCTTTTATTTTATGAGACATTTCTTCTCTTAATCGTTGATATAAGATAGATGGGTTGTCTACAGTCAGAAATGATACGATATCATTGAGGCTAACCGATAAATATCTACAGATAGACTCCAATGTTTGAAGTGAAACATATTCACCTTTTCTAAATTTAGCTTGAGTTGCTGATGATAGATTCAAGTCTTTTGACATTTCTGATATTGATATATTTTTCTTACTTAACACTTCGAATAATCCTTTATAAATTATTGACATGGCAAACCACCTCTTTCCTATATTATAGCATATATATTTAGTTTTATGAATATTTACCAATATATTATTTAGTTTTATGAACATAGATACATTTGTACCATTCTTATAGATAAAATATTGATTTACTCTCTATGTAATCGCTGATTTAAGACTAGTAATCTTTGGAAATCCAACGCTGTTCATCAAACCATCAAAAATTTTAAACATTATTGTAAGTATGAACATTTTTTATATAAATTAAAATATAAAATCCCAGCTGAGTTTAAATCTCAACCGGGACTTAATTAAGGTTTGATACATTTCTACTTTCTCGTGACCAATGAAAAATATATCAAATCTATGCTTCTTATATGTGTTGGGAAACTACTTGTAATACAAAATTAGCATCCCATATTATTTTTGCATCTCTTAAATTTTTGTGGTATGTTTACCACTTTTATACAATTAAAAAGGCTTGACACTTAAGGCGATTGGTAAATCGCTTTTGTATCAAACCTATGCTTTCAATATGGCGGAGCAGGAGGGATTTGAACCCTCGCGTCGATTTTAGTCGACCTACACCCTTAGCAGGGGCGCCTCTTCAGCCTCTTGAGTACTACTCCAAATGCGCTATTATATGATACCGTATTTAACCTTTTTAGTCAACCAAGAAAAGAAAAAAGTACTGAAATTATCAGTACTCCTAACTATTATCTAGGGGGAATCATTGAGAGAGAAACTTTCCCCTTAACTTTATCAATTCCAATTACCCATACTTTAATGACATCTCCAACAGAAACAACTGTTGATGGGTCTTTAACAAACGATTTTGACATTTTAGATATATGGACTAAACCATCTTCATGTAAACCAACATCCACGAAGGCTCCAAAAGCAACCACATTTCTAACCGTTCCTTCTAACTGCATTCCTTCTTTTAAGTCTTCTAAGTTGAGAATATCACTTCTAAGTTGAGGTGTGCTAAATTCATCACGTGGGTCTCTTAATGGTTTAACGAAAGCATCTAAAATATCTTCAAGTGTATATTTATCAATCCCAAATTCTTCCATCATCGCTTGTTTCTCACGGTGCGTAAGTATTCCAACATAAAGTTGTGCCATTGGTTTACCAATCATCTCAGGTGATAACTTTAACTTATTCATCACTTTTTTAGCTGCTTCGTAACTTTCTGGGTGAATTGAAGTCATATCTAATGCTTCAGATCCCTCCGTAATTCTCAAGAAACCAGCGGATTGTTCAAAAGCTTTTTCCCCTAAGCGAGGCACGTTCATTAAATCTTTTCTATTCTTAAAGGCGCCATTTTTATCACGAAACGCCACTAAATTTTCACTAACCCGTTTGTCAAAACCTGATACATAGTTTAATAAAGATTCTGAGGCAGTGTTCACATTAACACCAACGCTGTTAACTGCGTTAGAGACGATAATATCTAGTGTATCACTTAATTTCTTTTGAGAAACGTCATGTTGGTATTGACCAACCCCAATCGATTTTGGATCAATTTTAACCAGTTCAGAAAGTGGATCTTGAAGACGTCTTGCGATTGAAACAGCACTTCTTTCTTCAACACTATAGTCTGGGAATTCTTTTCTCGCAATTTCACTAGCTGAATAAACCGATGCGCCTGACTCATTAACGATAACATACTTAGTCGGTAATTTATATTCTTTTAATAAATTTGAAACGAATGCTTCTGTTTCTCTTGAGGCGGTTCCGTTGCCAATAGCGATAATGTCAACATTATGCTTTTTAATCATTTGAACCACAGTTCTTTGACTAATTGGAATTCTAGAAGCGGCGCCTTTTTCACCAATATACTTTTCATGTGGTTCAATAACGCCTTTTTCCAAAACAGTCCCTTGTTGATTAACAACGGCTAACTTAACGCCTGTTCTAAAGGCTGGGTCCATTCCTAAAACCACTTGTTCTTTCATCGGTGGTTGTAACAATAAATTTTTTAAGTTAACTGCGAAAACTTCAATCGCTTGATCTTCAGCTATCGAAGTTAATTCACTCCGAATTTCTCTTTCAATTGATGGATAAATTAAACGTTTAATAGAATCTGCAATCGCATCTTTAATTTCATCATTGACAAATGATTGATGCGTACCAATCATTTTTGTTTCAAGGTAGGCTTGCATTTGATCTTTATCAACATCAATGGTAACGGTAATCACTTTTTCAGCTTCCGCTCTATTCATGGCTAATACGCGATGTGGTGGAATCGAAGATACCTTTTCAAGATGATCATAATACTGTTCGTATAATCCTTTTTCATCCAAGCTAGCAGCTTCTTTTTTTGCTTTTGAGGTAATCACACCATCTTTTGCCATCAGTTCTCTTAATGCCTTACGGAATTCAGCGTGATCACTAATTTGTTCAGCAATAATAAATTTTGCCCCTTGAATCGCATCGGCTTCATTTTTAACGTTTTCGTTTAAATATTTTAAAGCTTCTTCTTGTAAACTACCTTCAACTGGGAATGTTTTAATCCATTCTGCAAATGGTTCTAATCCATTCTTAATCGCTTCGGTTGCTTTGGTTTTCTTCTTTTCTTTGTAAGGTCTATATAAGTCTTCAACTTCAACCAGTTTAGTAGACACATTAATTTGATTTAATAACGCTTCGGTCATTAACCCTTTTTCGTCAATTAAACGGATAACATCGTCTTTACGTTTTTGTAAAGAAACCCCGTAACTCCATTCTTTATGAATTTCACCAATTTGTTCTTCATCTAACCCACCAGTCACTTCTTTACGATATCTCGCAATAAAAGGAATGGTGTTTCCTTCTTCAAGTAAATTTAAAACCGTTACGACTTGTTCTGGCTTTACTTGTAGACTTTTTGATACCTCGATTATTAATTCTTTATTCATATAACCTCCTAAAATCGTCTTAAAAGGGTCCTAGGACCCTTTTAATTATAATTTGCTTAATGCAGATTGAATCTCAAGTTTATTCGTATAAGTCTTACCTTCAAGGATTGATTCACCTTCAATATGAACCAAGACAGGCATATTAGGTAAAAAGTTGGTTGAAAGTTCTTCTTTAATTGTAGGGTAGTCTGTGTAATTTAAGACAAAGAATGTATAAGTTCTACCTTCCTTTAAAGCTTTTTCATTAATCAGATTTTCAAGTTCAGCACACGTTGTGCAAACATCATAATCTTCATTGTAAATAAACACATATATATCATGTTTAATGGCATCTTCAATATCATCAAGTGGTGTTTTATCTTCACCTAATAATGCTTGAAACTGATCTAACTCAAGATGGGTAATATTATCATAACGAGTCACTTCTGTTTCCTTCTTAAAACTTTCTATAATAAAATATATTCCAACCACTAAACCAAATACTAAAACAACGCTTAAGGTAATCCAAAGTGATTTACTTACTTTTGGTTTTTGTTGTTTTTGGGGTGTTGGTTTTTTGCCCTTGTATGTTTTTGTTTGATTGTTATTTTTAGACATGTCAATTCTCCTTCACATCTTTATAATTATACCTAATTTGACAACAATATACAAGGTAAAAATATTTCTATTGACCTTCTTTTATTTGTTCAACAATATCTAACGCAAGTTCTCTAATCTTTACTAGCCGATGATTTATTCCACTTTTACTCATCTTATCGCCTGTTTTTTGTTCATAAGCTGTTGCTAATTCATTAAGACTACTGTTGGGGTTTTCTTCCCTTAACAAGATAATTTCCCTTGTTTTAGAATCCAATGAATCAATATCTTTATATTGTTTAATTAGTTTTATTTGTGAAAGTTGATTATTAGCCGCATCCAAGGTTTTCTTTTCATTGGCAATTTCACAATTAATCACGCGATTGATTGAGTTATTAAAATCTCTTTGTATTCTTAAATCTTCATATTTAAAAACTGAATCATAAGCCCCAATCACTTTTAAAAATTCACTGATTGCTTCTGCTTCTTTAATATAAATAATTAAACCATTTCTTCTTTTTGTTATTCTCGCATTTAAATCAAAGTGATTCATTAATCTTTGAACATAAATCGCTTCATTTTTACTCTTTGTAAATATTTCTAAGTGGTAATTTGGTTTAATCGGATCATTTACTGACCCACTGGCTAAAAAAGCCCCTTTTAAATAAGCTTGTTTTTCCTCATTAGATGCGGTTAATAAATCATAGTTATAGGTATTTTCCTCTAATAAGCTATGTTCACTCACAATTTGTTTTGTGTGAGATTTGATAATGACCAACATCCCAGACTTCTTCAAATTAGAACCTTCTTTTTTAAATAATTCCACCTCAGCGTCATATAAATCTTTTACCAAACTCACAAACCGTCTTGTAATCGCAATATTTGAAGAAGTAAATTCAATAAATAGCCCCTCTTTATTGTAAACGACTTCTCCAGACAAATGTAAAAGAGCTGAAAGTTCAGCTAATATCATTGATTTTGATGAATCTATTCTGGTTAATTCTTCTTTTACACTTCTCGCAAATGTCATTTCATTCCCACGTTTCTAAATATTTTAATACATTTTGAGCCGCGATCGCGCCATCACTAGTCGCCGTAACAACTTGTCTGATTTGCTTCACTCTTACGTCTCCAGCAGCGTATATTCCCGCTAGTTTTGTCCCCATAAATTCATCGGTTTCAATATAACCCTGTTTATTTAAAATACCTAAATCAACAAATGCTTCTGTAGATGGTTTAAAGCCGATATATTCGAATACCCCATTTGCTGGGATATTTGTTTCAATATTATCATTGTTAACAATCTTAACCCCTTTTAATGTTTCATCTTCGTTGATTAAAAATTCTTTAACCACTGAATTATAATGAATTTTCACATTCTCTTTTTTAAGTAATAACTCGGTTGCTTTTGCATCAGCTGTTAATGAATCTAGGTTTTGAACAACGGTAACGCTTTTTGCAAGTGTTGCTAAATAGGTTGCTTCTTCAACAGCCGAATTACCGCCTCCTACGACAACAACATCCTCGCCTTTATAGATCGGACCATCACAGATGGCACACCAACTAATCCCTCTACTGGATAAGGCGTCCTCATGCTTTAATCCAAGTTTTCTCGGGTTGGCACCGGTGGCAATAATAACGGCTTTGGTTTTGATAGTGGCATTATTTAAAACGATTTCTTTTACGTGATCATGAATAATCATTTTAACTTCATCAAAAATATATTCTACCCCTAAACCCATTCCATGATTAAACATCGCTAATGATAAATCACCCCCGGCTAACTTTTCATAACCCGGATAGTTTTCAATTTCTGACGTATTTACCATTTGCCCACCTGGAGCGCCTCTTTCAATAACTGCCACTTTCAAGTTCGCTCTTTTAGCGTATATCCCAGCGGTAATCCCTGCAGGACCTGCACCAATAATAATTAAATCATACATAGTTCAAAACCTCCATTAAATCATTGATTAAGTAATCAGGATTTGATGCTATTAACTTATCTAAGTGCCATGTATAACTAACCCCAATGGTTGTCATGTTGGCATTTTTACCAGCTATAATATCATTGGGATGATCACCGATATAAATAGCTTTATTACCACCCAATAATTCAAGAGCCTTAAGTAATGCTTCCGGATTTGGTTTGTGTGCAGTGACATCATCCATCCCCACGACCACATCGACAAAATCGATTAGACCTGAAATGCTTAAACCTTGATTAACCACTTCATGCATTTTAGATGAAGCAACCCCGACTTTATACCCTCTTTGTTTAAGGGTTCTAAGTAAGTCTACAGCATGAGGAAAAGGCTTAATTGCGCCATCATGCTTATTTTTATTATAACGTTTATATAGCGCCACTAAGGCATCTATTTTAACTGGATCTTTTTCATATTTACCAAAACTTTCCCATAAGGTCGGTCCAATAAAACTAACATATTCCGTTTCACTTACTTCAAGGTTGGGATACTGTTTTTCAAATACTTCTTTAAATGAATCGATAATTAGTTGATTGGAATCTATTAAAGTGCCATCTAAATCAAAAAGAATTGTGTCAATCATTTTTTCTTTTGTAGTGCCTTTTCTTGTTTTTCTTTTTCAACTAAAGGAACATTTTCTTTGACAATATCTAAATAATAAGGAATATCTCTATTTAAAAGGTTTTTGATAATCATGTAGGCAATCCCCCCTACCACAAAAATCCCTAATGAGAAGATAACGTTAACTCTTAAACCAAATATAATTAATGGGTCTGTTCTAAATGGTTCAATTAATAAACCTCTTCCTAATCCATACCAAATCAAATATAACCCAATTAAATCACCCAGTTTAAAGATTCTTTTTCGTCTTACAATTAAGATTGTGATAAGCCCTGCCAAATTCCATAATCCTTCATATAAGAAAGTAGGATGATAATAGATCCCGCCAATATTCATGTTTTCTAAAATAAAATTAGGGAGAATTACTTTTAAGAAATTATAGGTATTGGTTGAAATTGGACCACCATGGGCTTCTTGGTTAAAAAAGTTCCCCCAACGGCCTAAGATTTGACCAATTAAAAACCCTGGCGCTAAAATATCTAAAAGGGCCCAGAGATTCATTTTTCTTACCTTTGTATAAATGATAACAAATATAATGGCTGTTATAATTGCCCCATGAATAGCCAAACCACCCCCAGCAATGTTAAACACATCACCAATATTGTTATAGCCGGCATGCCCTGCAGGGTCAAAGATGACATAGTATAGTCTTGCCCCAATGATTGAGAGGGGAACCGCAATTAAGATGCCGTCTGTGAGATGGTTAACATCGATGCCTAAATACTTAGCTTCTCTAATCGCCAAAATCACCGCGAAGATGATTCCTGTTAGAATAAAGATTGCATACCAAGCAACTCTTAAAGAGCCTAACTCAAGGGCGTTCTTTTCAAATGGTGGGGTTTGGCCTAGGGTCGCAATTAACAATAGTATAATAAACCATAACACGAAACCAATACCGATAGCGTATGGTTCTTTATAATCTAAAAAATGGGCTTTGAATTTATTCTCATTGGTATTTTTATTCTTGTTCATTGTCTTTTATATTCCTCATCACTTCTCTGGTTAAATTAAATGCTGCATGATAACCCAGATATTTTAATTTCTCATTCATGGCTGCACTTTCAACTAATAGTGCTACGTTTCTTCCTGGTAATACTGGAGTGGTAACAATTGGTATTTCTGTATCAAAGTATTTGGTTGTTTTGGTGTTTAAACCCAGTCTATCATAGTTTTTCTTTTCTTCCCACTTTTCTAGTTCAACCACCAACCTAACTTTCTTAGATTCTCGATATGAACCAATCCCAAACATTGAAACAACATCAATGATCCCAATGCCTCTAACTTCTAAATACCTTTCTAAAATCTTTGGTGCTTCACCGATGAGGGTTCCTACATCTTTTTGAAAGATATCCACGCGATCATCACTAATTAACATATGTCCTCTTTTAATTAATTCCAAAGCGGTTTCAGATTTACCAATCCCGCTTTTTCCAATAATTAAAGTCCCCATCCCATTGATATCCATAAGAACCCCATGAACGGTTTGTCTTTTGGCTAGATTTTCTTGAAGATAACTATATAGCTTGGAATTTAGGGCGGTTGTTCGTAACTTACTTTTTAAGATCGGCACATGATACTTATTACCTAACTTAATGAAGATATCTTTTATCTCAACATTGGTTGAAAAAATAAGAGCTGGCGGATTTAATTTGAAAATTTCAGTGAGACGTTTTTCTTGAAGTGACGCATCTAATAAATTTAAGAATGAAGCTTCTTTTGAACCAATTAAGATGACTCTTTCTGGATCAAAAAACTCCATAAAACCAGCTAACTCAATCCCTGGTCTTGAAATCATAACCTCTGTGACTGGTTTATCTAATCCAGTTTCTCCTGCAACCATTTCCAAATCATTTTCTTTAGCGAGTTGAATCACTTTAATTACTTTCATCTTAACCCTCTTTTCTTATTGTAAAAGAACTTTCTAATCTGATAACTAACGATAAACCTTAATATTGAGAACAACAATACATAAACAAATAGCTTATAGGCATGGTTGAAAACGATGCCTTCTAATAATTCAAAAATGGTGTAAAACAATAATACTTCAATGATTAAATCAACAATACCTAAACTTCTAATCAATAAGCCTGGGACTAACTTTCTTAACGTTATTTTAATCGATATTTCAACGAATGTAAACAAAATGATACATAACAAATAAATGAAGTGATCTTGAATTAATCCTAATTGAGTAATCCCTAAAACAACACTAAATATCACAATATTAACCACGAGTGATAATAATATGTGTGTCAATAGGTTTAAACTAAGTCCATATGAAAACATCAAGGCAAAGCGTTTCCGTTTTTGAAAAGTTTCGTCGTTTTCCATCGCTTTATAGAGTTCTTCTTCAAGCTTTTTTTGGGCTTGTTCTTTTTCTTCTTCCGTTAAAGGATCTTTCTTATCATTTTCTTCATTTTTCATTTGTTTATAATACCTTCTTTAAATATTGTCCCGTATAAGATTTTTCTACTTTCGCAATTTGTTCAGGGGTTCCTTCAGCAACAATATACCCCCCTAACAAACCACCTTCAGGACCTAAGTCAATCACGTGATCAGCACATTTTATCACATCTAAATTGTGTTCAATGATAATGACTGTCGCCCCTTCATCGGTAATTTGGTTTAATACACGCATTAACCGGTTAACATCATCAGAATGAAGACCGGTTGTCGGTTCATCTAAAATGTATAATGATGTATCGGTAATTCTCCTGTATAGTTCACTGGCAAGTTTTACTCTTTGAGCTTCACCACCAGATAATGTTGTTGCGGATTGGCCTAATTGAATATAGCCTAGCCCAACATCATAAATAGTTTGAAGTTTATTTTTAATTTTCGGCACGTTGTCAAAAAAATCTAGAGCATATTCAACCGTCATATCTAACACATCCGCGATGGTTTTACCTTTAAACTTAACTTGGAGTGTTTCTCTATTATACCTTTTTCCCCCACAAACTTCACATTTAACGTACACATCTGGTAAGAAGTGCATACTGATTCTAGTAACGCCATCACCTTTACAAGTTTCACAGCGTCCCCCTTTAACGTTAAAAGAAAATCTTGATTTATTATAACCGCGTATTTTAGATTCATTGGTCATTGAAAATAAATCTCTTATGTCATCAAAGACACCGGTGTAAGTAGCTGGATTACTTCTCGGGGTTCTCCCAATCGGACTTTGAGAAATCTCAATCATTTTTTTAATCGATTCAGACCCTTTTATTTCATCAAATAAGCCCGGTTCATCCTTACCACGATATAACATTCTATGGAGTCCCTTATATAAGACTTCATTGACTAAACTGGATTTACCCGATCCACTTACCCCCGTTACACAAATGAGTTTGCCAAGGGGAAACTTCACGTTAATATTTTTTAAATTATTTTGTCTCGCATTAATAACTTCTAAATAATTGCCACTACCTTTTCTCCGGTTTTTAGGCACTTCAATTTTCTTTTTTCCTGTCAAATACTGGGCAGTAATTGATTCAGTTACCTTCATCACATCTTCTGGTGTCCCCTCGGCGACCACATAACCCCCATTTATCCCTGCACCAGGTCCGATGTCTACCAACCAATCACTTTCTAACATGGTTTCTTCATCGTGCTCGACAACAACTAAAGTATTTCCTAAATCACGCATTTTCTTTAATGTGTTTATCAACATATGGTTATCTCTTTGGTGTAGACCAATTGAAGGTTCATCTAAAACATACAAAACCCCACTTAAACTAGAACCAATTTGGGTCGCTAGTCTAATTCTTTGAGCTTCCCCACCGGATAAGGTTAAAGTTTCTCTAGATAAGGTTAAATACCCTAAACCAACGTCTTCTAAAAAGGTTAAGCGTTGAATCACTTCATCTAAAATTGATTTGGCAATTAAGGCTTGCGTTTTATCTAATTTTAGTGTTTTAAACAGTTCTAATTCTTCAGATACGGATAAATCAGTCAATCTTGCGATATCATAGTTATTTATTTTAACGGATAAGGCAGCGTCATTTAATCTTTTGCCTTGACACTTTGGACAAGCAGATTCAGTCATATAAGATTCAATCCATTCCCTTATCCATTCCGAGGTTGTTTCGCCATGTCTTCTTTCTAGGTTTGTCAAAACCCCTTCATAAGGTCTCATGGTATCGTAAATACGGCCACTGGAACTAACTGTCTTAATTCTAATTTTTTCTTTTGAACCATATAAAATAATATCTAATTTATCACGATCTATTTCTTTAATTGGAACATCCATGTCAATTTGATAATGTTGACACACTTGACTTAATTCTTGACCTTGAAGATTTTCATCATCTTGATTTTTATAAGGAAGGATTCCACCTTCATTAATTGATTTTTCATAATTAAGGGCCAAATTTTCACTAATGTTAAGTTTCTTCCCTAAGCCTTTACATTCATCACAAGCCCCAATGGGAGAGTTGAAGGAAAATAATCTTGGTTCTAAATCAGGAATTGTAAAGTCGACCCCTTCACAAGCGTAAAATTCAGAAAAATGAAGCGTTCTACTGCCATTTACTTCAACATCAACATAGCCGCCCGATTTACTACTGGCAAGCTCAATAGAATCAGATAATCTTGATTCAATGCCTTCTTTAACTATTAATCGATCGATAATTAAAGAAATGTCATGATTCTTATTCTTATCTAAGACGATGGTTTCATCTAATTCATCTAAAACATCATCAATTTTTACTCTGGTGAAACCGTCTTTTCTTAATGCATCTAAAAGCTTTTTATGGGTCCCCTTTTGTCTTCTCACAACAGGAGACATGATCACTACTTTACTCCCCGTTTCTAATTCCATTACCCTTTGAGTCATTTCTTCGATGGTTTGTTTAGATAGTGGTATATCAGATCCAGGACAATAAGGGACACCAATTCTAGCATATAAAAGTCTTAAAAAATCATATATCTCGGTATTGGTTCCTACCGTACTTCGGGGATTTTTAGAAGTTGATCTTTGGTCAATTGAAATTGACGGGCTTAATCCGTCAATTCTTTCCACATTTGGTTTTTCATAACTACCTAAAAACTGTCTGGCATAACTGCTTAAGGATTCAACGTAGCGGCGTTGACCTTCTTGGTATAAAGTATCAAATGCTAAACTTGACTTACCCGAACCAGACAAACCCGTCATCACAATCAATTTATTTTTAGGCAGTTTTAAATCAATGTTCTTTAAATTATTTTCTTTTGCGCCTTTTATGACGATATAATCGTTATTCATGAGTCATCTCTTTCAATTGTTTTTCATCTAATATGGTAATATTTAAACTTCTTGCTTTAACTAATTTTGAACCTGCATCACTACCAGCGATAACATAATCCGTTTTCTTACTGACGGAACTGGTAATTTTTCCCCCGAAAGATTCAATTAACTGTGCGGCTTCTTCTCGAGTATAATTTTCCAGTTTTCCGGTTAAAACGAATGTTTTACCAGAAAATTGGTGATTTAAGTTTTTTTCTTCTACTTCAAAAGTTGTTTTAACACCGAACGATTTTAAAGATTCAATTAAATGTGTCGCATAATCCGTGTTAAAATACGCCTCGACACTACCGGCAATAGCATCGCCAATTTCAAAGATGTTCTTTAAGTCATCTGCCTTCGCTTCTTTTAATAGTTCTAAAGAAGGATAATTATCAACCAATATTCTAGCCACTTTAGCCCCAACATGTCTGATTCCTAATCCAAACACTAATTTGTCTAATGGCATATTTTTAGATTGTTCAATGGCCTCTAATAAGTTTGCGACTTTCTTAGGTCCCATTCGATCTAAATCAATCAATTCTGTTTCATAGTCTTTTAGTTTATAGATATCTAAAATATCCTTTAAATAGCCCGCTTCATATAACGTATGGACTACTTTTTCCCCTAAAGTATCAATGTTCATGGCGCCTCGTGAGGCAAAATGAACCATTTTATTCACAATTTGGGCTGGACAAGTAGGGTTCACGCAATACCAGTCCGCTTCGTTTTCTTCTCTAATTAATTTTGAATGACAAGAAGGACAGTCATGAATCATTTCAAACTTGGTGGTGTTAACTCTTTTTTCAACCACCGGTTTGACAACTTCAGGAATGATTTCGCCGGCTTTTCTTACAACAACGATATCGCCAATTTCGATATCTAAGTCTTTAATATAGTCTTCATTATGCAGGGTCGCTCTGGCAACCATCGAACCACTTATTAAAACACTTTCTAACTCCGCAACCGGTGTAATTACGCCCGTTCTACCGACTTGATAAGTAATACTGTTTAATTTTGTTTCAACTTCTTCTGGTTTAAATTTATAGGCAGTTGCCCATTTGGGAAATTTGGCTGTATAACCAATTTCTTCATATAAATTAAATTCATTCACTTTAATCACAACGCCGTCGGTATCATAAGTGAGTTTCTTCCGCTTTTCATCAAACATTTCAATTATTTCGATGACTTCATCAATGGAAGCTGCGGTTTGGTATTCTTGATTAACCTTAAGGCCAAGTTCACTTAAAAACGCTAAACTGTCCGTTTGCGTTTTAAGGTTATAATTTTCAGGATTTAATAGGGTATAAGAAAACATATCTAAACCGCGCTTACTGACAATTTTGGAATCTAATTGACGAATGGTTCCCGCCGCGGCATTTCTTGGATTTCTAAATAATTCTTCATTTGCTTCTTCTTTTTCTTTATTCAATTTATCAAACGATTTATAAGGCATATAAACCTCACCTCTAACTTCTAGAGTGTAAGGTTTTTTTAATTTCAACGGAATACTTTGAATGGTTTTTACATTCTCGGTAACGTCTTCGCCAACAACACCATCACCACGTGTCGCAGCCGTTACTAAGCGTCCTTCTTCATAAATTAAGTTAATCGCTAACCCATCTATCTTTAACTCTAAATCATAAGTAAAGTCTTTAACTTCTTTCCTAACGCGCGCATCAAAGGCCCTTAACTCATCATAATTAAAGACATTAGAAAGACTCATCATCGGTACTCTATGGGTAATCTTGTTAAATTTATCTAAAACAACCCCGCCAATTTTCATGGTTGGAGAGGTTTTACTTTTTAATTCAGGATAATTGTTTTCAAGTTCTATTAATTCTTTTAAATAAGCATCGTAGGCATAATCACTAATTTTAGGATTATCTAAAGTGTAATATTGGTAATTAGCCTCAGTAATAATCGCCTCTAATTCGGCTATCTTTTTTTTAATTTGATCCATTAAAATCACCAAATTAATTATACCATACTTAATATAAGTATGTGGAGTTAAGACCTAAAAAGTTCCAAAATAAATCTAGATGGTTGATGGGTTTCTAGATTAACCATGATATACAAATACCGTTGTGATCTGGTGAGCCCAACATACATCAACCTTCTTTCTTCTTCAATGTCTATTTGACTCATGGGAAGGATTTCTTCATTCATTCCAATCATGAAAACCACTTTAAACTCTAACCCTTTCGCTTGATGAATCGTCATCAATTGAATCCGTTCAAAATACGTTTCAAAAAGACAATCTTTAAGTTTATTGGCAACAAAATGGTTACGATAAAGGATTGCGATATCTTCTTGTTTAATGCCCCTATTTAATAATAATCTAATTTCATTTAAAATATATTGGTTTTTTATCTCAGTATTTTTAAAATATTTTAAATCAATATGCCCTTTTTCCTTGATAAAACAAACGAGTTTTTTACCATAGCGATTGTCATTATGTTTAATAAGATTGTTCGCTAATCGAATAATTTCTTGAGAAGAACGGTAATTTAAATCTAACAAATATAAAGCGGCTTTAAATTCTTTTAAATATAAATCGATGACTCTTCTTGATGCCCCTCTAAATGCATAAATACTTTGATCAGGATCACCCACACAAAAGAAGGCATTGGTGCTTGTTTTTAAAGTTTTAATGAGTTCATATTGAATATCGGAGGTATCTTGAAATTCATCAATAAAAATATAATCAAACGAGTCTTTTATTCGCTTCGAAAACAGCTTATCACTTTTCATTTTCTTTAACATTAAAACCTCTAAATCCGTAAAATCGAACAATTTATTATCACGCAAGTATTGATTATATTTTTTAACTAAATAATTCGTTTGATTATTTCTTTTAAAACAATCAATTTCTTTAATCTCATGATTGGTAAAACCACTAATTAGCAACTGATCTTCGGTAACAATATCCAGTTTATAAATATCTTTTAGGGCTTGGTAACAAAACCCGTGAAAAGTCGAAGTAATGACAGTTTCAAGTTCTGTATTGATTCTTCTTCTTAATGATTCAGCACTCTTTTTCGTAAAAGATATTAATAACATCTTATGATGTCCTTCTTTAATTAACCTTTTAACTCTATTTTCAATCACGGTTGTTTTACCTGTCCCAGCACCAGCTAGTAAAAAGATAAAGCGGTCATTTGCCATGACCGCTTTTAATTGATTCTTATTTAACATGACATCACCTACTACTATAATAAGTAGCTTTAGATGTCCTTTTTTACTTTTTTAATGGAAGGGTGTCCTGGGGTAAACATTTTGATTCCAAACTCCATCCCAAAGGCAATTTTTATCACATCTTCATCTAACCCAACCACTACCCCAAAGCCATATTTTTCATGTTTAACTCGATCGCCTGGGATAATCTCTTCTTTTTCTGTTTGATTAATATTATCTAAGAAATCATAAGGGGAAAGGGGTTGTTCTCTTACCGGGGTGACTGGTTTATCGGGCAAGATATCCATTTCAGTAATAAATCTAGAAGGCATATTGTACCTAATTTCACCATATCTAAATCTTGTTCGGGCATGAGAGATAATTAATCTTTCTTTAGCACGTGTCATTGCCACATAACAAACCCGTCTTTCTTCTTCAATATCAAACTCACTAAAAGACTGTTCACTTGGGAAAATGCCTTCTTCTAAGGCAACTAAAAAGACGACCTTGAATTCTAATCCTTTAACTTGGTGGATGGTTGCTAGTTTGACGGTGTTGGCTGAATTATCAAAATCAACATCTGTTTTTAAAGATAAATCATCGAGTATAAGTTGTAAGGCTTCTAAAGGCGGCATTTGATAATCAAAAGTGCCTTGATAGAAAACCGCTTTTAATTCATTGATATTATCCAAGCGATCTTTTGACTCATTGCCTTCGCTCATTAACATATCGTAGTAACCACTCTTCTTACCCACTAAATCTACCACATCAGGCAGATGGTTTATTTTACTAAGTGATTCAGTTAAATTGATAATTAAATTTTTAAAATCGATGAGATTTTGTTTGACCGTTTTTCCTAAATCGACTTTATCAATTGCGTCAAACAGACTAACATTATAAATGGTCGCGTAAGTTTCTAATTTTTGAATGGTGACTTGACCAATCTTACGTCTTGGCACATTAATAATCCGTTTTAAAGAAATATTATCCATCGGGTTAAGACACAAGCGGATATAAGCTAAGATATCTTTAATTTCTTTTCTTTGAAAAAAAGATAAACCCCCATAAATAACATAAGGGATATTATTTTTTAAAAAAGATTCTTCAAAGACACGGCTGATGGCGTTGGCTCTGTATAATACGGCGATATCGTTATAATCAGTGCCTTTAAACACTAAATCTTCAATTGCCTTAGTGACAAAATAAGCTTCATCTCGGTCGGATTCTCTAATTTGATGAACGACATTAAGGCCTTCACCTAAATTGCTTGTTAAATTCTTTTCAACGGTTCTTCCCGAATTATAGCTGATTAAACGATTGGCAGCATCTAATATTTTGGTCGTTGAACGATAATTTTGATCTAAAACATAAACCTTAGGACTAAATTCGATCATATAACGATTTTGATTCTCGTAATGGGCGCCTCTAAATGAATAGATACTTTGATCTGGGTCACCGACGACAAAAATGTTGTTGTTAGAACCGATGAGAAGTTTCAATAATTCATATTGCGTTTTATTGGTGTCTTGAAACTCATCAACTAAGATATATTCATATTGCCGGTTGTAATAATCTTTAACTTCTGGACAACGATTAAAAACTTCTATTGTCTTCAAAATCAAATCATCAAAATCTAAAGCGTTGTTGTCTTTTAAATATTGATTATAGGCATTAAATATTTTAGTTTCATCAAAATCCAAGAAATCATATTGACCGTTTTTGATTTTAGAAAAAAGATTTTTAAGCCTATTTGAACTATACTTATTGGAATCATAGTTTAGTTCTTTAACCGTATCTCTAATAATTTGTTTAGAATCATCTTCGTCAATAATTAAAAATCTTCTGGTATAACCCTGATTTAAATTCGTAATTTCATTTCTTAAAAAGCGTGAACAAAAAGCGTGAAATGTTGAAATTTGGGTTAAATACCCTTTTTCTCCAACTAGGTTCATGACTCTTTCTTTCATTTCAGCTGCTGCTTTATTAGTGAAGGTAACGGCAACAATTGATTGTGGGTCGATGCCTTCTGTAATCATATAAGCGATTCGGTAAGTTAGTGTTTTAGTTTTACCAGAGCCTGCCCCGGCAATCACTGAAACAGGACCATTAATATGCGTAACAGCTTTTGATTGTTCTTTGTTTAATAACGTTAAATCTATCATTAAGTCTCCTATATAAAAAAGGGAAAGTCCCTTTTTTATTTAAATGAACTCTTAAGTTCTACTACTCTGTTATAGACATCAATATCTTTTTCTTTGTGGTCAAGTTTAAAGTAACCAACACGCATTAGTTGAACAGGACCTATAATGCCTGTCATTGCTTTTTCCACATAGCCTTCTTTGACTTCTAATGAATTTGGATTTAATCGATCCATAAATGAGCCTTCTCCATCAAACACCAATGGACCGTATAAATTAAAGCGTGCTTTTTTAGCGGTTGACGCTTCCACAAAATGGATGGTTCCATTTGGTTTTCTTTCATCAAAGCCTGAACCACTTAACGTTTGTGGGTCATAAGTTACTAATAATTCAACGATGTTTCCTGCTTGATCATAAACAACATCATGACAATGAATAAAGTAGGTGTTAAATAACCTTACTTCAACCTCTTTCGCAAGCCGTTTCCATTTTTTGTTTGGCTTTTCTAAGATAAAATCCTCTTGTTCAATGTATAAGTGTTTTGAAAAATAGATGGTTTTATTGCCTAATGATTCATTGTTAGGATCCATAGGGACTTCAAAACTTTCGATTTTATCATCAGGATAGTTGGTTATGGTTACTTTTAATGGGTTAATAACCCCCATCATCTTTGGCGTTTTGGTTTGTAAGTCATCTCTGACAAAGGATTCTAACATATCCGTTGAAACGGTATTGCTGGTTTTGGATAAACCAGTGCCTAAAATGAATTCTTTAATGGCTTCAGGTGTAAATCCACGTTTTCGCATCCCTGATAATGTTGGCATTCTTGGGTCATCCCAACCGCTTACTAAACCAGATTCAACGATTTGACGTAGGTATCTTTTTGACATAACAGTGTTTTCAATATTTAAACGTCCAAATTCGATTTGTCTTGGGACTTCGGGCATTTCAGTTTCTCTAACAACCCAATCATATAACGGTCTATGATCTTCAAACTCAATACTACACAAGGAATGGGTAATACCTTCTATCGCATCTTCAATGGGATGGGCATAATCATACATAGGATAGATTTTCCATCTATCTTTGGTACGATGATGATGATCAAAACTGATTCTATAAAGCACAGGATCTCTCATGTTCATATTCGGATTGGACATATCTATCTTAGCCCTAAGGACTTTTTCACCTTCTTTGAACTTACCGTCCTTCATTTGTTCAAATAAGCTGAGATTTTCTTCAACGGATCGGTTTTGATAAGGTGAAGGGGTGCCTGGCTTGGTTAAAGAACCTCTTGTCTCAGAAATTTGTTGGGCTGTTTGGTCATCCACATAGGCCAACCCTTTTTTAATTAAAAGAATGGCTCGATCATACATTTCATCAAAGTAATCTGAAGCAAAATAAATCGCTTTTGGTTCATAACCTAACCATTTAACATCTTCAATAATTGCTTCAACAAACTTCGTTTCTTCTTTTTCAGGGTTCGTATCATCAAACCTAAGATTGGTATAACCATTAAATGATTTCGCAAGCTCAAAGTTTTGAATAATCGCTCTTGCGTGACCAATATGTAAAAACCCATTGGGTTCTGGTGGAAAACGTGTAATTATTTCTTTATGTTTACCCGTTTCGATATCAGTTGTCATAATTGTTTTAATAAAATTGGAATGTGTTTCCATAATATCACCTACTCTAAATAGTATACCTTAAAGGATACTTTTCCTCAAGATATTATCTTAGAAAACTCAATTAAATATTGAATTGCTGAATCTCATCTATTTTTAAATTTAGCCATTGACCTCAAAACCAGTTTTTATATTTAATAAAAGTGTTTATTTGTCTTTCTCCTTATGAAAAGACCAAGCTTGTTCTTTGTTTATACTAACAATTAACGATTATAAACTGACCTTTTGTTTGACAAAGTTTTTTAAAGAAGTGACTTCTATTCTAGTAAATGAAAAAGGTTTGATACGGTTAGTATCAGACCTTTATCTCAAACACATCTTAATTACCTATCTTATGACAACAACGCACCATAGATTAAATATCAAATACCCTCAAATAAAAAACTATTGTCTAATTTTATCTTTTTGTTTTAAATGATCAGCGATAACGGTTCATCCCTATAAACTCTATACAACACCACCTCGAGGCCAATAATGGATTAGCAACAAAAAGTAAGTTAAAAATACAATCCCAATATTAATTATGAAAAATAAATACTTTATAAAATAGAATAACTTTTTATTGTTTATTTTTTTTCGCGTTATCACTATACCATATAATAGTGGCCCTATAAACATGATTAAAGATATAAAAACTCCGATTATTGTAATACTATCTATAAAAATAAAATAAAAATATATAAACACAAATGTTGGCAAAATGATTGGTAAATTTAGTTTTTGCCATAAAGATTGATTTTCTAATTTATTGTTAATAACATCACCTAAAATACCGATTATTACCAAGGATAAAACCAAATATAACGTAACATCAAACATCATATTAAAATATAGTAATGAATCAATATAATTAGAAATTATTCTTAATATAAAACAATATATTAATATCATTATAGAATAAATATAAATACCGTATGCATAGAATTTTTTCATCGTAACCTCCTAAATACTACATTGTTAAATTATATTTCATCGAATATTTTTAATTAATTACCGGTATTATTAGACAATTTAATTGTGAGCGTTTATATACAGCATCAGTATACAATATATTTTAAAATTTGTAAATAGTAAATCATTTTATTCTCTGTTTAAGTATTGAGTTGCTAACGTTAACTTAATAATCTTTTAGTTTCTTTGTTTGGGTCAGTTCGCCAACACTTAACCTTCTTAAATCATGATAATCTCTTGGTAGTTTGCGTTCATGGTATCCAAGCCTTATCCATAAAAAAACACCTCCTTATAGTCATTATATAAAGAAGTGTAAAAATATATTTTTATCGTCTTTTAGTTTTTTATTAACTTACACTAAACAGGGTTTCAGTCTAAATTGCAGGTTTCTTAATTTCTTTATTACGAAAAAATGTGTGCTCATTTCGACTGTTAGAACCATCCCAAACCACTCTTTTTACCTTAATTAAAGTTGTAATATAACCTTAACATCCCATTAACAACTTCTGCATCATTAAACTCGATATTTTGACCGGCAAAGGCTTCACTGAGTTGTTCTTTAGTAATTCTTACTTTACCCTCTTGAATCATGCCTGATCCATAAGTATCCTCAATCATTTGAATTTCCGTTTCTGTTAACACAGAAGACCCAATTCTCATCCCTGTAATGGTTAAAACAAGGTCTTCAGCTTCGACAGATACCGTTGAATTAATATTAAATAAAATATCGAATTTTTCCGTAATACCATCTCTTGTGATCGCAAACGGTAAATGAAGGCTCAAAATATTATCTTCCATTGTTAAAAATAATTTACTTGAATTAAAGTGATAAATCACTTCTTCGGTTTCATTAATTTTTAATTTAAACTCTTGTTCAAATTGAAGGGAATCTTTCAATGAATAATCGACAATCTGATTCGCTTCAATCTCATTTAAATCCACATAAGGATTAGCAGACGGGTTTAAAATCTCAGCTAAAAACTGTGCGGCTAACCCATTCATAAATGAAACTTGTCCAGCTGTATCCGTAATAGGATTAAAGGTTGGTGAGGTGGCATCGGTCGGTAGTTTTCTTAATTGACCTAACGCAAATCCAATAGAAATGTTTTCATCCTCCACCGCAATATTTATTAAATTTCTCGTGTAAATAATTTCTAGTAAAGCGCCGTAGCCTACATCTTGAGAAGTAGCGTAATCTAATACGGTTTGTTCAGTTGCCGTAAAGGATGCCGTTTTTGAATCAAAAACCCCAAAAGGCAAGGCTTCATTAGCCATCTCATTAATCGATTTTCCATTAATTTTACTGGTAATATAATTGGCAATGTTTAAACCCGTTTTAACTGGTAAACCTAATTTGCCAATATTGATTTTTCTGACTTTAAAGACATATTCATCATCTTCATCTAAAATAACATCTAGCGATAAATAAACCCCAGTTTTATACAATCTTGTGCTACCTGCTAAGGCATGAACGGAAACCACTAAATCAATTCTGTCTTCTAAAATATCGGTACTAACCCCTTTAATTCCAGCTCTCATGCCACTTGTGGCAGATAGATACATATATTCATATGCTGGTTCATCTTTAAACTCTTCATCTTGATATTTTGGATTATCTTTCGATAATTCTCGCATCATAAATTGATTAATAAAAACTTCCGTTAAAGTAACTTCGATATTTTCTTTTGTGTCATCTGTCATTATGAGTTGAAGCTCATCATCCAATCGCTTTTGGAAATATGCTTCAGATTGTGTATACTGTTCCACCGGCATCTTAAAATCTTTGTAAAACATAATCGCTAAAAAAATAACCAGTGCTATAAAAATCCCTACAATTAACCCTATGATTTTAAAAACTAGTTTCATATTCTCCTCTTTCTAGCTTAAGTCTAAATCAGAAACGCCCCCTAAGATATAGTTTTTTAGAGGCCCATTCTTTAAATACGTATAATAACCTGCTGCGCCAATCATTGCGGCGTTATCGGTACAATATTTCATTTTAGGAATTAATATTTCTTTATTTGGTAGTTCAGCGTGTGCACGTTCTCTTAATCTTGAGTTTGCGGCAACGCCACCGGCAATGACGACTTGATCAACGTGATAATTATCAACCGCTAATTTAAGTTTGTAGATTAAAACATCAATGACAGCTTCTTGAAAACTAGCTGCCAAATCGGCTTTATTGATTTCTTCACCTTTTCGATTAGCGTGATACACAATGTTGTTTACGGCACTTTTGATGCCTGAAAATGAAAATTTATAATCTTGTTTATCTAAATAGGGTCTTGTTAAATTAAAAGTGTCTTTGCCTTCTTTGGCAAGTTTATCTATTACTGGTCCGCCAGGATAACCTAAGCCTAACATTCTTGCGACCTTATCATATGCTTCACCAACGGCATCGTCTAAGGTTGAGCCTAATACTTGAAATTCCATATGATCTTTCATATAAATTAATTCGGTATGACCCCCGCTGACTAATAAGGCAACGAGTGGAAACTTTAAGGTGGTATCAATATTGGCTGCGTAAATATGTCCCGCTAAATGATTCACCCCTATTAATGGTTTTTGATGTGCAAAAGCGAATGCTGAGGCGGCATTAATCCCAACCAACAAAGCCCCAATTAATCCCGGACCTTCAGTCACAGCCACCACATCAATTTCATCTATTGTAACGCCAGATTTTAAGAGGGCTTCTTCAAAGACAATCGTCATGTTTTCAATGTGATATCTTGAGGCAATTTCGGGAACGACCCCACCATACATTTTATGAATATCAATTTGCGATAAAACAATATTGCTTAAGACTTCTTTACCGTCTTTAACAACCGCAACACTGGTTTCATCACAACTTGATTCAACTGCTAGTACAATCAATTTAAATCCTCCTTTAAATAGAACAGGCCGTCGGTATCCCCATAATAATTCTTCTTGGTATGATCTAACCGAAACCCAGCCAATTCATATAACTTTATCGCAACCAAATTGGTTGCCTTAACCTCTAATGTGACGGTTTTCACCCCTAGGGTGGCTAAATAATCTAAACCATAGGTTAATAATTGTTTACCGTATCCTTTACTTCTTTGTTCTTCAGTCACCACCAAATCAATAATTTGACCATACTTATCACTTTCCCAAAGGATGATAAATCCCAACAAATTCGTGTTTTCTTCTAAAACAAAAAAGTGATAAATATTGTCTATAATGATATAATCATTGATAAAATCTTGGTTAAAAGTTGAATCAAGCGCGTTACTGGATAAAGTAAAAATGCTTTCGGTATCTTTTAAGGTTGCTTTTCGAATCATAGATTTTGTTCAGCCTCTGTTTTTCTTAAATAATTTGGGACAAATTTATGAACATCTACGACTTTTTTAGCCATATTCATAATATTTTGAATATTCACTTCATAATGATGCTCATTAACCAATACAGGTTTTGCGTGAAATTGAAGCGCTAAATTCTGAAAGTCATTCGTCGCTCTAAGTCCATCATTAACTAAAACATGATCATGGTCATAAATACCACAAAAAACATTGTTATTTCTCGCATCTATCATTGGTCCAACAATAAAATCATATCCCGATGCTAAAAAGTATAAACTAGAGACTTCATATAATTCAATTTTCTTGGTGTAAGCTAACATTTTAGCGACCATCCCAATAATTCTTAACCCTGTATAAGACCCTGGGCCACTACCAATATAAATTCGATCGATATCATCAATCGTTAGATCTCTTCTTTTTAATAATTGATCGATCCTGTCAACCACATGCTTGGCATGATCTTTTTTACCAATTCGGTAGGTTGATTCAACAAGGACACCGTTGTTTCCAATTGCCATGTATAACATATTGGTTGAAGAATCCATAAAAAGTTGTCTCATATATATTTCACTACCTTTTCATAATCTCGACCTTTAGGAATAAAGGAAATTTTTCTTTCCTCTTCAGAGATAATCTCAAATTTTACTAATAGATATTCTTTTGGCAACAAGGACTCAACATTAAAAGGCCACTCAATGACACTAATACCATCACTATAGATATAGTCTTCCATATCAAAGTCAGCCCCTTCACTATCCATTCGATATAAATCAATATGGTATAGTTTAGCCTCCTCTTCAAGATAACGTTTTAAGATGACAAAGGTTGGAGAATTAATGTTTCGTTTAATTCCTAAAGCTTGACCAATCCCTTTGGTGAAAGTTGTCTTTCCAGCTGATAAGTCTCCATCTAAGAGTAAAACCATTCCTTTATTTAATAGTAGGCCAACTTGGTGGCCTAAATAAGTTGTTTCTAATGCATTATTTGTATATTTTTCTTTCATAAATAAATCACCATGATATATTTTATCACAATTAATAAATAAGTATTAATATTTGACCGAAAAAAAGAGTGTTTAGACACCCTTTTTAAGTTTCGCTTCAATTTCTTCTTTTAAATCTTGATAACCATCTTTACCCAATAAGGCAAACATGTTCTTTTTATAGGATTCAACGCCAGGTTGATTAAATGGGTTAACTTCTAATAAATAAGCGCTCATCGCACAAGCTTTGAAAAAGAAATAGACTAAATAGCCAAAATGATAGCCATCAATCGTGTCAATTTCTATCACAATATTTGGCACGCCACCATCTGTATGCGCAACTAAAGTTCCTAAGAAAGCTTTCTCATTAACCTCTTGCATGGACTTACCAGCCAAATAGTTTAAACCATCTAGATTCTTTTGGTCATAAGGAATGGTTTGATCTAATTTGGTTTGTTTAACTTTAATCACGGTTTCAAATAGATTTCTTGTCCCCTCTTGAATCATTTGTCCTAAAGAGTGAAGATCGGTTGAGAAAGAGGCACTACTAACAAATAAACTCTTGTGATCCTTTCCTTCTGATTCCCCAAAAAGTTGTTTCCACCATTCACTCAAATAAATTAATTGTGGTTCATAGTTAACTAACATTTCAATCGATTTGCCTTGCCTGTAAAGTTCTGATCTTAAAGTAGCATATTTATAGGCCTCATTATTCACATTTTGTAAATCATAATAGGCGTCAACTGCCCCTTCTAAAATAAAATCAGTATCAATCCCTGCTGCTTTAAGTGGCAGTAACCCCACCGCGCTTAAAACACTAAATCTTCCCCCAATATCACCTGGGACAACATAAGTATCATAACCCATTTCATCGGCTAATGTTTTTAAAGCCCCGTGTTCTTTATCGGTGGTGACATAGATTCTTTGGTCGGCATCTTCAAACTTTTTATATAGTAAGTCTTTAAATATTCTAAAGGCAATCGCTGGTTCTGTCGTGGTCCCTGATTTAGAGATAACATTGATACTAAAACGTTTATCTTCTAAATATTTAAGTAAACTGTTCGTGTAGGCCGCACTAATTTGGTGACCTGCAAAGATAACTTCTACCCCGGTATTATTAAAAGGATCTCTTAACATTTCTAAAGCGGCCTTAGTTCCTAAATAAGAACCCCCAATCCCTATCACAACCAACACCTCAGATTGGGCTTGGATTTTATCCGCTGCTTGATAGATTCTTTCATATTCGATTTGATCAATACCAATAGGTTGATGGACCCACCCTGTGTATTCACTGCCTAGACCAGTTTGTTCTTCAATCATTTTATGAATCTTTTTAACTTGATTTCTTGTGATGGTTTTATTGTCAATAAAACCTTTTACATATTTATCTATTACTTTGACCATTTTTAGTCCTCCTTACTTATTCTTTGATGCATTCTCAACCCAAGTCGGTAATTTTTCTTCTAATGTTTTAAAACCGATTTCTAGATCGGGAATAATAATCTTTTTACTTTCTTTACATCTTTTATAAGAAAGTTTGAGTTGTTTTTCTTCTTCATTGATATCTAAAATATAGACTTTGACTTTATCGCCGACTAACGCAAAAGAATTAATATCTTTAACATACTTATCTGAAATTTCAGAGATGTGTATTAATCCGGTATAGTCATCAACTTTTACAAAGACCCCGTATGATGTTAAGGCCGTTACCTCAACAATAATGGTATCACATTTTTTAAACATATTTAACACCTCACAATATTATAACACTTCTTAAGCCTTGAGACAGATAAAATTATCATTTATTGAATGTAACTTTCAATTATTTCATGGTATAATTTAGACAGTTGAAGGGAGAATAATGATGGCAAGTCAAGATTTATTAGTCGACTTATACGCGGTCGATTATTCAAAAAAAGAATGTGACGTTACAATTAAAAGAGTTTTATCACCTGACAGTGATTTAGTCTTGAAATTTATTGGAGAAAACTTTAGTGCTGGTTGGGTGAGCGAAGCCAAAGCCGCTTTATATCAAGCACACCCGACTTGTTTTATTGCCGTAGAGAATAAAGAAGTGATTGGGTTTGCCTGTTATGATGCAACCGGAAAAGGGATGTTTGGACCGACTGGTGTTTCAAAAGAACACCAAGGCAAAGGGATTGGAAGAGCTTTATTACTGCATTGTTTAGAAGGCATGATGCATGACGGTTATGCTTACGGCATCATTGGCGCAGTGAGTGAGCAAGTTCAACCATTTTACCAAAAGAGTTGTGGATCAATCCCGATTCAAAATAGTAAAAAGATTTATAACCGTTTAACAAGATATTAGAATTAAAAAACACCAGTTAGTCGCCTAATTGGTGTTTTATTTTTTATTATACTGTTACAACCGCAATCACACCAGGTACATTTTCTAGTAACATGGTTTCAATTCCTTGTCTAAGTGTGACATCAATTAAACCACAGCCATCACACGCACCTAACATTTTTACATAGACAATTCCGTCTTCAACAGACACAATTTCGATATCGCCACCATCACTTCTTAAATAAGGTCTAACCTTATCGATCAGTTCATGGACTAGTTTTGTTGTTTCATCCATACTATGCACCTCTTTTACTATTGAAAGTATACACGATTGGTCCTATTATTTCAAATAAAACGATTAAACCGACTCACACTATAGAAAATGTCCGTTGAAGGACATTATTCATTAATGATTGTTTGGATCAGGTTTATACGTTTTAATAACCGATTGAACAAATGCTTTTACTTCTTCGTTACTCATTGAATCTAAAGAATCAATAATGGTATCGTATTCTAATTGTTTAGATTCTACTAAACCTTGTTTTTCAATGAATATCTTTTGGTTTTCAGTTTTAATATGTTCCTTAGAATTTCCGTTAACCAGTAGTTCTTCATAAAGCTTTTCACCCGGTCTTAAGCCTGTGAAAACAATGTTTATGTCTTGGTTAGGAATATACCCTGCTAGTCTAATCATCTTTTTAGCTAAATCGGCAATCTTAACCGGTTCACCCATATCAAGAATAAAGATTTCTCCCCCATTAGCGTAAACAGCACATTGTAAGATAAGCCCAACTGCCTCAGGTATCGTCATAAAATACCGCGTGATCTCAGGATGGGTGACAGTCACAGGGCCTCCATCTAATATTTGTTTTTTAAACAAGGGAATTACTGAACCATTAGAGCCTAATACGTTGCCGAATCTAACAGCGGAAAACTTAGTATAAACGCTATTGGATTGTTGTTCTTGAATAACGAGTTCAGCATAACGCTTGGTCGCTCCCATTAGATTGGTCGAACGAACCGCTTTATCACTTGACACTAAAACAAACTTCTTGACGCCATATTGTTGAGATAACATCGCAACATTATGTGTCCCTAACACATTGGTTCTTACCGCCTCAACAGAACTATCTTCCATGAGAGGCACATGTTTATAGGCTGCGGCGTGAAACACCAAATCAGGTTTTACTTGTTCGAAAATAGATTTGGTTCTTGTATAGTTATAAACACTGCCAATATGTACTTCTAAATTAAGCGTTTTTTTAGCTTTAACAAACTTTCTTAATAATTCTTGTTGAATATCATAAGCATTATTTTCATAAATATCAAAGATAACCAATTTCTTAGGTGAAAATTGGGCAATTTGACGACATAATTCTGAACCGATTGAACCGCCACCACCGGTGACTAATACGGTTTGATCCTTAATAAAATCACCAATCGAATCATCATCTAAGGATATTTCATCTCTATTTAATAAATCTTCAATTCTAACTTCTGTTATATGAATTTTATCATCCACATCAGAAATACTTAATAACTTCTTCACTCTAATATTAAACTTAGTCGCACTTTCAATCACATCCGATAATTTCTTATGTGGAAAATCACTGATCGCAACAATAATTTCTTCAATATGAAATTTCATAATATAGGCTTCTAAGTCACTAATAGGGCCATAAATATTGATGCCTAATAAGATTTTATTAAACTTATCTGGATTGTCATCTAAGATTACGATGGGAACATTATCCAGTTGCTTGTTTTTAATAATTTCTTTAATGACATATTCACCCGCTAAACCAGCCCCGATAATTAAAGTCCTTTTCCCTGATAGACTTCTAAATTCGAGCGTTCTTTGGATGAGTTTAATCAATCTATGAACCACTTTTGGAAATAAAATAAAGACAATTTCAGTAATGGTAATGAAGAAATAAGCTGACTTGAACATAAAGTTTAAATAAAAGGGTACAACACCAATATTTTCTAAATGCTGAAATAAAAAGATAACACCGACAATAATTAAATTACTAAAGATAATCACAAGTGAGATTTTAGCCACATCTTCAAACCCAAAATGTCTATCTAAAATCTTATAAAATCCAAAAAGATAAAACACGATAATTTTATAGACAATAATAATCGGGACTACAATCAGTGCCTGATTTACATCAACTGGACTTTCAATTGCCTTAAACATAAAGATCGCCAAAACATAAGTTAAGGCAATCATGGTGGCATCAATTAAAATCAATTTTAAAAAGCGGGTTGTTTTTGTAGTATGTTTGTGTTCCATTAGAGATACTCCTTACCTATATAATGACTAACCAAAAGACATTATAAGCTATTTTATTAAAATAATCATTAAAACCATTTAAAATTAAATTAATAAACCAGTTATTAAAACTAAAATAGATTAATTATCTTAATTTAATCAACTGGAATATTGTTTATTTGGGCGCTTCTGTTTTTACTCTTTTTAAAATATAATAAGCCACGTTAAAATTACATGATTCAGCTAAATGAATTGGTATATCTTTTAGGCTTTGTTCTTTAGAAATATCTTCATAAAAGCCCTTTAATCTTAAAACTTCAGAAGAGACATCCCCAACAATATAATCATATTTGTCGTATACTTCATCCACATATCTTTCTTGAAATTTTACAATGTCAAAAGACTCTTTGTAGTTTTGAACTAATTCAAAACTACCGACTGTCGTTTCAATTATTTTCATACATACCTCCAAATTACGCAACTGCTTGATGCGGCAATTGCTAAACTTTTACCTATCGCGTCTTGACCTTCATTGGTCCCTGCTTTGATGTTGATTTGAGAAACATCAATCTTTAATATACTGGCGAGTACTTCTCTCATCTTGGGAATATAAGTCGCTAATTTGGGTTTCTCACAATAAATTGATGCATCGATATTTTCTATCCTATAGCCGCGTTTTTTTAACTTTTCAGCCGTGTACGCTAATATCTTTTTTGAATCCAGATCTTTGTTATTCATATCTGTATCCGGAAAATGGTGCCCTAAATCCCCTAACCCTAAAGCGCCTAATAAGGATTCAGCGACGGCATGAATTAAAACGTCTGCGTCACTATGCCCTTTTAAACCAAAAGGAGAATCTATTTTAATTCCACCTAATATTAAGGGCCGGTTCACATCTGTTTGATGAATGTCATAAGCAAATCCAATTTTAGAACTTGGCCTTTTAAAGCTCATAATATCTTCCTTCGTGGTTATTTTATCGTTGTTGGTGTCATGATACACCAAACCGATTTCATCCTTAAAACATAATTTATACATGGAAATATCATCCGATAAACTCAAAGTTGGATTACTTTGATAAGCTTCTTTTATCTTAGAAGTCAGAAAGGCTTGTGGGGTTTCTGCTTCAAGAAGTTCATTTCTATCCAGGACATTTAAAGATTTAGTGTAGATGGTATTAATCACTGGCTTACAGACTAAAACGGCATCATATTTCTTTAAAGAGGCTTCTACCTTTTTAATAACGGTTTTATCAATAAAAGGTCGTGCCCCATCATGAATTAAAACATATTTGGTGTTAACCTCTTTTAATCCATTTCTAACGGAATCACTTCTAGTCATTCCACCCAGCGTTATTTTAATGTTTGGGTTTAATGTTTGTAAATAGAGGTAATCTTCTTTGTTCGCCACGAGAACAATCTTATAACCTAATTGACTAAACTTATCGACGCTATGCATAATCATCGGTTTATCGTTAATCATCATTTTAATTTTATTTTCTTTAAGTCCGGTTCTACTGCCTGATCCGCCACCTAATATAATAACACTTTTCATAAGCCACCTATATTATAACATCCATGGGAATATCAAATTCATTCATTTCAACATTAAGATCTTTTAATAATTGATGCACGATACCAATTTTATGGCCTTGATGGTCTTGAAAGTAATTGTCATAGAAACCAGCCCCATGTCCGATTCTATAAAGGCCACTTGTGGCAACACAAGGGACTAAGTAACAATCAATATTTTCTTCAACCGGTGTGTTTTTATCTGGTTCTTTAAGTCCAAATTTGCCTTTGACTAGTTTAGACAAATCAGAAACAGCTCTAAAGGTTAATTGATGATCTTTTTCTGTTCTTGGAAAATAAAAGGTTTTATCTGGGTATAAATGCATTAGTATTAGTAAGTTTACTTCATTCTCAATGGGATGGTAAAGACCGACTTTTTCAGCCTTTAAAAATGGTTCATAAGTCATTAAGAAGGTTAGTATTTCTTTTTGGCGATTTAATATATCGGCGCTTGTAATAACTTTTTTTAAATCTTTCGCCAGACGTCTTGCTTGTGTTTTATCCACGAATATCACTATAGTAACAAGCGTTACTAATAAAATCTTTGTGTCTCGCTAACCCTAAAGCTTTATAAGCTAAATCAAATAAAGTTTCTGCGTCTTTCGCATCTTTATGACTACTAGCCACCCCTAAAATGACTTCAATTTCCGGATTAAGCGTTCCATAATTCATTTTAATATTTAAAAATTTATTGTTCGATAAAACACCAGTTCTTAACAGTTCCATCTTTCTTGGGTCGACAATCGTTATCGCAAACACTAACCCACTAATTCTAAAAATATCACTTGATTCACTCATAAATGAATTTTTTAATTTTTTAACATACTCATTAATTAACATATTTCCGATATCTCTACCGTATTCTTGGTTAATCTTAGGAATATTACTTAAATCAAATAAGGCTAATTCAAAGACTCTATTTTGATTAAACAGAACACTTAAATGATGGTATAATTCATTTTCTGTTTTAAGACTGTCCATATCTTCTAATCCAGTTCTTGCGTAACCAGTAGCCTCAACAACATCAAGTACCCCTAAAATAATATTTGAGCTTTTATCCTCAAATAAACGTTTCCCGGTATCTGTTACCCACACATATTTACCATTAATTAACAATCTGTATTTTAATTTGAAGGTTTGTTTTCTAACGGTTAAACTAGATAAAGACCCCAAATAACTGTTTAAGTCGTCTTTATAAATATAGTCTTGGTACGCCTCAAAATTGATCTGGGCATTCGGTAATTTCGTCATTTCAACAAACTTTTCTGATCCCCATAAATAACGCTCATCTAAATCAATAAAATATAAAGCACTGTCGGCTAATTCTAATGTAGCTAAATATTTTAAGCGTAAGGATTCATAATCTTGATTGGCTTGTTTTAATTCTCTTTCAATGCCGACTAGATTAAAATCACTTTGTTTTTCTCCAATGGTTACTCTGCCTTTATACTTTCCCATAATGTAAATAGGCTGTTCGACTAACGACATAAAGACACTTTTACCTTGATAGTTTTGAAAAACAAAGGTATGTTGTTCAATTGATTTTTTGTTAACTAATTTTAAATAATTATCATAGTATGTTTCGACACTCATGTTGTTGGTATCAACATCATCAAATGTGGTTATTCTGACTGCTTTATTGATGACTTCAAAAAATGGTTTGTTAAGTACTTGTTCAAGCGTGAATCCAAGCTCTTCTAAAACGGGTTCACTCATTTGTTTAATTCTGTTTTTCTTATCTACCACATAAAACACATTCCATTTAGTTTGCTTAATTGATTTAATAAAAATGTTGTAGTGATTTTTAAAGAACATTGTTTTTCTAAAATAGAGGTACACCATTATGATAGTAAATAAGATGTTAACCCCAGAGTGGATGATAAATAGGTATTTAAACCAATCAACTAAGATATATTTTTCATAAAATGGGATATAAACTAAAAACCCGATGGCATTAATAACTAAAATGACAAAGGGAATTCTATAAAACTTATCATCTAGGATAGAAACAAAGATAATAAGACTTACAGTGATTAAGGCTATAAAAAACATGATGCTTGAAATTAACAAAAACTTACCTCCTAATTACTGGTTAGGTCAAAAGAAAACTTCATATCAAAAACATAAAATCCAATAATAATCGCTAGCATTATCGCAAACGATAATAAAATCTTAATCCAGTCATTCTTACGCATAAAATCAATGAACTTATCTGGAACACTAGCCGTGCCAATAATCTTTAAAGGATTCATTAATAATGAGACTATTTTATTGAGAATATCACTAAATTTTTTCATGTTAGTTCACCTATTTAATATACATATTGATGTATTCATACATCTTTTCACGGTCGTTAGCTTTAATCATAATCCCTTCCACAACGATGGTGATGGTTCCGGTTTCTTCGCTGACGACAATGGTTAATGAGTCTGAAACTTCACTGATACCTAAAGCGGCCCTGTGACGAGACCCCATTGTCTTATCATGTTTTTCTGTTTCACTTAATACATAATAAGCCCCCGCACATCTAATTTCGTCGCCGCGAATAATAACGGCGCCATCATGAAGTGGGGTATTCGGAATGAAAATGTTAATCAGTAATTCTTTTGAAACTTTCGCGTTCATAATAATCGCTCTTTCGGCATATTGATCCAAAGAGTTATATTTTTCAATCGTGATTAAGGCCCCAATATTTTGACTTGATAAATACATACAGGCTTCTACCACATGTGTTTTTGTTTCTTGAGAACCGATTGTCATCCCTTCTAAAGCAGTTTCTGAAACCCAAGCGGATTCAAAACTTCTTCTGATATCTGGACTTAACACTAAGATAACAAATAAAGGAATCCAATAAGAAACATAATCTAGTATTTGATAACTAATTTGTAAATTTAGTAAGCCCGCTACCCATGTTAATATATAAATAAAAAGAATCACTAAAAATATTCTAAAAACGCGTTTAGACCCTAAAAAAAATGTTAATATAAAATAGACGATTATCCAAAGTAAATAGGCATCTAGTACGATAGAAAGAATCTCAGGCATAATCTCACCTCTCATAATTTATTATATCATATTTAACACTTTATGAAATTACATTTTAAACTATCCCGTATTTTTGATTTATGGTAAAAAATACACAGAAAAAAACACTTGATAATTTTACAAAAAAAAATATTTTAAGTTGAAATTCGCACACCTACGCAATTAACCAAAAAAAATCAGTATTTTTAGGTATTTTTCTTTTTATTTTTCGGTTGTTTTTGAAACCTATTATGCGTATAATACCTAATACAAGGACGGGATAAATTTATGATAAAATATAGCCAAACATTAACACAACAACTAAATAGAGATATAAAAGAATACTACCCTCACATTTTCCCCGTCACAGATAGTATGCACATGTCTTTTGATGGTGTTTCAAGGTTAGTCATGTTAGATAGATATACTCAAAAAGACATGACCCTTAAATCACTAAAAGTAGGTGACCTCGTTGTTACCGTCATTAAACATGATCCAAAATTTCCTGCTAGAGGAATTGGATATGTTCAAGAAATTTTAGAAGACGACACACTCATGGTTCAAATTGAAGATGAGTTTATCGGGCAGATCGGTGACGAACATCAAAATGGTTTAATTAAACGTCAATACAGAGATATTGAAAAACCATTAGAAATCTACTACGAACAAATTGCTAGACGTGTTGGCTATCATCTCGGTGAAGATGAATCTGATGAAACAATTCAAGCTTTCGTTCACGAATTAGAGAATCTTAATTTAGTCCCTGCTGGTAGAGTATTATATGGAGCCGGTTCTAATGCAAAAGTAACTTATTTTAACTGTTATGTTATGCCTTTTATTGATGACTCAAGAGAAGGTCTAGCTAAACATAGAGCTGAAGTAATGGAAATAATGGCGCGCGGTGGTGGGGTTGGGACCAATGGTTCTACACTACGCCCAAAGAACGCATTAGCAAAAGGGGTTAATGGAAAATCAAGCGGTTCCGTGTCTTGGTTACATGACCTTGCCGAGTTAACCCACTTAGTCGAACAAGGTGGTTCAAGACGTGGGGCACAAATGATCATGTTAGCCGATTGGCATCCTGACATTATTGAATTCATTATTTCAAAGATGCAAAATCCAAGAATTTTAAGGTTCTTAATCGAAACATCTACCAATGAAGTAATCAAAAAATTTGCCACTGATAAACTTAAATTTACCCCACTTACCTCAGATGAAATTGAGCTATATAGTGCGATTGTTCGAATTGATGAACAAAATGATAAACTTTTTTCAAAGAGTATTGTTGATAAAGCTGAAAAACTTTTAGATGACGGCGGGGTTTATACAGTTGAAAACCCAGATTTCTTAAGTGGCGCAAACATTAGTGTCGCAATCACTAAAGAATTCATGTACGCGGTTGAGAATGATTTAATGTATGATTTAAAGTTCCCTGATTTAGATCATTATACAAAAGAAGAAAAAGCTTATTATGATCTTCATTGGCAACAAGTTGGTGATGTCAGAGAATGGGAATGTAGAGGTTATCAATCTCACGTTTACCAAACCTTACCCGCTAAAGAATTATGGAACCTAATTAATATTTGTGCAACCTATTCGGCTGAACCAGGTATCTTCTTTATTGATAATGCGAACGATTTAACAAACGCGACATCTTACGGACAAAAAGTGGTCTGTACAAACCCTTGTGGCGAACAACCACTTGCCCCATATAGTGTATGTAACCTAGCTGCGATTAACTTAAGTCAATTTGTGGATAAAAAAACCCATGAAATCTTATGGGATAAACTGGCACGAACCATTCACTATTCTGTTCGTATGCAAGATAATGTTATCGACAAAACGTATTATTTCTTAGACCAAAATGAGCAACAAGCATTAGGTGAAAGACGTATTGGGATGGGGGTTATGGGACTCCATGACTTACTCATTCACGCAAACCTAAGATATGGTTCAAAAGAAGGTAATGTGTTGGTTGATAAATTGTTTGAATTTATTGCCACAAAAGCTTATGAAACTTCGATTGAGATTGCTAAAGAAAAAGGCTCTTTCCCATTCTTAGAAACACATGGTTCTAGAGAAGCTTTTGTCAAAGGAAACTACATTCAAAAATTACCTAAACACATCCATGAAGGCATTTTAAAACATGGGATTAGAAACTCGCATTTATTAACCATTGCCCCAACTGGTTCTACTGGAACCATGGTGGGTGTCTCAACTGGACTTGAGCCTTATTTCGCTTTCACATACTTTAGAAGCGGTCGTCTTGGTAAATTTATTGAAGTGAATGCCAATATCGTTGAAGAGTACTTAAACTTACATCCTGAATATACCAAAGAAACCTTACCAAATATCTTTGTAAGCGCCATGGAATTAGCCCCTGAAGAGCACGTTGATGTTCAAACAACCATTCAAAACTGGGTTGACTCATCGATCAGTAAAACGGTAAATGCGCCAAAGGGGTATACCGTTGAAGACGTTGAAACACTTTATATGAGATTATATAAAGGTGGTGCTAAGGGGGGAACCGTTTATGTCGATGGTTCTCGTGATTCCCAAGTATTATCGTTATCTAAGGAAACCAAGAAAGAAACGCCAATTCAAGTTGATCTTTCCGATTTAGGCGTCGACTTTGGTGGGGCTCAATCAGTAACACACCAAGATGAATCCCCTACTCCACTTAGATCCGATAGACAAGACCGAGAAATCGGTGCTGAGGTTGGTAATTTATGTCCGGTATGTCGTGAAGGGGTTGTTCAAGACGTTGGTGGCTGTAATACTTGTACCAACTGTGGTGCACAATTAAAGTGTGGATTATAAGAAAAAAGAGTATAATAAGAATAGCGATTTCTGCTATTCTTTTTTATTATTAAGGTGAATGCGATGGATAAAGCAATTTTAGTTGGACTAGATTTAAATCAATACAATATGACCACTTCGATCAAAGAATTAATTGGCTTAGCCAAAGCACTTAATATCGAAGTGCTTTTAACCATGACTCAAAAAGCTTCAAGACCAGATGGCGCCACTTATGTTGGGAGTGGAAAAGTTCTAGAAATCAAACAAGCTGTTGATGCTTTAAATGCAGATATGGTTATTTTTGATGATGAATTATCGCCCGCTCAAATTAGAAACTTAGAAGAAATTTTAGACACCCAAATTATTGATAGATCATTTTTAATCCTTTCGATATTTTCGAAGCGTGCTAAAACAAAAGGGGCAGTATTAGAAGTATCGCTTGCGCAACAAAAGTATCTTCTGCCTAGATTAATTGGGATGGGTAAAATATTATCTCGTCAAGGTGGCGGTTCTTATAACGCCAAGGGACCCGGAGAAACAAAACTAGAATTAGATAGACGTACCATTGAAAATAATATAACTAAATTAGAACGTCAAATAAAAGTTTTAGAAACTCAAAGAGATACTTCCAGAAAAACACGTTCTAGTAGTAATATCCCCTTAGTATCTTTAGTTGGTTATACCAACGCTGGCAAGAGTGCGACACTAAATCAAATCTTAAAACTGTTTGAAATTGACAATAAAAATGTATTTGAAAAAGATATGTTATTTGCCACCCTTGATACAACCGCTAGACGTATCACAAAGAAAGGATACCCGACTTTTATTATCACGGACACAATCGGATTTTTAACCAGACTTCCCCATGAGTTTATCAAATCATTTAAATCGACTTTAAGTGAGGTCTCCAATAGCAATTTAATATTACATATTGTCAACGGAATTGATCCAGAAAAAGCCCTTCACATCCAAACAACCCTTGATGTCCTAAAGGAATTAAATGCCGACGCGATTAATCAAATTACTGTCTATACACACGCTGATTTATTAGATGAAAGAGCTCCAGATTATGAGTTTTGGATCTCTAATAAAACGGGTTATCATATTCAAGGGTTGGTAGAGTCCATTTATGAGGTTTTATTTGGTTCAATGATATCGACTAAATTAGAAATACCGTATGATGAACAACATTTAATTCATACCCTAAATGAACAAACTAAAGTCTTAAACACTGAATACTTAAATGAACATATCTTAGTATCGACGTTAATGTATCAAAAACAACTAGAACCTTATAAACCCTACATTGTTAAAACAGGCTACTCAAACAATCTATAAAAAAGCACTCCAATCATGGAATGCTTTTTTATTCTATGTCTTGGAAAAATTCATCGATAATTTGATGAAATTCCACTTTACTATTCATTTTTGATAACTTGTTTCTCGTTAAACTTGCGCCCTTTAAACCTTTTAAATAAGACGCTGCTTGCCCGCGCATTTCTAATGTTGCCAGATGTTCACCCTTTAAATCAACGAGTAAATCATAGTGTTTAATCATCGTCTTTTTAATTTCCGATAACTCAGGTCTTTTAACTGTTTTTCCAGTATTAAGATACGTATTAATTTCATTAAATATCCAGGGGTTTCCTAAAGCAGCTCGACCAATCATGACCGCATCGACACCCGTATACTTGAACATATAATCAGCAGAGGGACCATCGATGATATCGCCGTTTCCGATAACAGGAATTTTAACAGCGTCTTTCACGGCTTTAATAATATCTAAATCCGCTTTGCCATTATACATTTGACTTCTTGTCCTGCCATGAATAATGATTGCGTCTGCCCCAGCTTCTTCAATTTTTAAAGCCACTTCAACCGCGTTAATCGAATCAAAATCCCAACCACTTCTTATCTTAACCGTAAGCGGTTTAGAAATAACTTTTTTAATTTCTTTGACGATTTCATATATTTTATTGGGATTTTTTAATAACCCGGCGCCGGCTTGAGCACGACTCGCAACTTTCGGGACAGGACACCCCATATTTAAATCAATGATGTCACAGTTTGAATAGTCATTCACCAATTTAGCTGCTTTAACCATTGAGGTTATCTCTGAACCAAATATTTGTTGGGCATAGGGGTGTTCTTCTGGATGACTTTTTAAAAGATTGAATGTTTTTTCGTTTTCATAGACTAACCCTTTGTCAGAAACCATTTCAGCATAGGATAGACCTGCCCCATTTTTTCTTGATAAAACTCTAAAAGCGGCGTTTGAAACACCGGCCATTGGGGCTAATATTAAGTTGTTTTCAATCTTAACATTTCCGATATAAAACATAGTAACTTCACCACGAATGATTATAACGAATAATCTTTAAAATTACAATTTATAAGGTTATTTTCGTTTAAGTATTATTTTTTATGCTAAAATACTCTTTGAGGTGTTAATTATGAATGATCACGTATTAATTGCGACTGCTTATAATTCTATGGTTAGAATTTATGTTGCGAAAACAAACAATTTAGTCGAAACCGCCAGAAATATTCACGAAACTTGGCCCACTGCCACTGCCGCATTAGGTAGGCTTTTAACCGCTGGTGCCATGATGAGTTACATGTATGATGGTGATAATGATTTAAGTATAAAAGTTGAGGGTGACGGGCCAATCGGTCAAATGATTGTTGAGTCTAATAGTGTGGGTGAACTGAGAGCCGTTATTAAAAATCCAGAAGTCTATTTAAAATATAACGATTCCAATAAACTCGCAGTTGGGAATGCTGTTGGCCACGGTTTATTAACCGTTAGAAGAAATCCCCATCTAAAGAACTCGTTTTCTTCTTCTGTTAATTTGATTAATGGTGAAATTGCGGAAGATTTAACATATTACTTTTATCTATCTGAACAAACCAGCTCATCTGTTGGATTAGGGGTCTTAGTCAATGAAGACCAAAGTGTTAAGCAAGCCGGTGGATTTATTCTTCAATTACTACCTGGCGCGACTGATCAAATTATTACGCAAATCGAAAAAACTATAAAAGAGATTACCTCTGTCACTGCCCTCTTTGAAAATGGGCTTGACACCAGAGGACTATTAACGAAGCTTGCCGGTGGAACCGAGAAGATTTTGGATGAAAAACCGGTCAGATATTTTTGTGGGTGTTCTAAAGATTATTACTTTGAAGCCTTACAAAAATTAGATAATGCCGTCTTAGATGAAATGATTGATGAAGATGGTGGAGCAGAAATCATCTGTCAATATTGTAAAAACAAATATCATTTTTCGGTAGATGAATTACACAAAATCAAAGCTTCAAGATAATTTATAGATAAAATCAATCAAAAAAATATAATGAATCATAAAAAAAGCCACTATATCTGCTTGGATAGAGTGGCTTTTTAATTTAATAGGTAAATTCTTTTAATACTTTTTTAATCTGTTTAACTGGTAGACCTACAATTGTGAAAAAGTCACCAGTGTACTTTTCCACTAATTTTCCACCTTCACCTTGAATAGCGTAAGCGCCAGCCTTACCCTTTGGTTCTTTGGTTTGGATGTACTCATAAATATTAAGATCATTATAATTATTCATGTAAACATCCGCTTTAGAATAAAATGTCTTTTCTTTATGTTTGTTTAGGATAGTGACGCCGGTATAAACACTATGTTTATTGCCTCTAAGCTTTTTTAACATTTCAAAAGCATCCTCGTTATTTTTCGGTTTTCCTAAAACTTCACCTTCAAAATAAACAATGGTGTCAGCCGCAATAATCGTGTCTTCAGGATGAGTCTCTAAAGCAGCATCGGCTTTTCTTTTAGATAAAATCATCACAATTTGATTCGGTTTTAATTTTTTATCAACTTTTTCATTCACTTTATTGGTGACGCTAATAAATTCAACGCCTATGTCAGTTAGTAGTTTTTTCCTACGTTCGGAGTTACTCGCAAGTATTAACATTATGGCCTCCAATCATTTTAATTATTATACCACGATAATTGATTATTATAATGATAATTTTTACTAATATGCTATAATATTTGATGTAAGGTGATAGTAAACATGAGAAGTTCAATTAATAAAATAATGAATCCTTATTTAGATAAGAAAATAATCCTAAGTGTCTCCGGCGGTGTCGATTCACTTGTTTTATTTCATATCTTAAAAGAACTTGAATTTGAACTGGTTGTTGTCCACTTTAATCATCAAAAGAGAGCCTCTTCCATCAAAGAAGCGCTTTACTTAGAACAATTAATGAAACAAGAAAATATTGTTTATGAATATTTTGTTTTAGATATTCCTTTAGAGAATTTTCAAAATGAAGCCCATCTATTAAGAAGAAAATTATTAATGGAAACGGCTCAAAAATATCATACCGATGTGATTGTCACTGCACATCACTTAAATGATCTTGCTGAATCTATTTTAATGAAATTATCGAGGGGTTCAAATTTATTAGGCTATGCTGGTATTCGAAAAGATTATTACAAATATAAAATGCATTTTGTAAAACCCTTATTAGACACCACAAAAGAAGAGATTCTAAGGTACGCTAAAGAACAAAATATCACCTATTTTGAAGATGAATCTAATCAAGAAGATTCTTATACTAGAAATCGCTATCGACATCATATTGTTCCAACTCTTATTGAGGAAAATAACGCATTTTTAGATAAAATAAAACAATATAATATTACCTTAACTGAATCATTTGACTTTATTAGAAAACAAACCATTAAATTTTTAAATGGTAAAAAAAGTTTTTTAATTCCTGATTTTAATCTATTAGATATTGCCTTAAAAAGAGATATTATTGCCTATTTATTAGAACTTCAAACCTTAGATCAATCGTTTGAAAAAATAAGTTCAATCTTAGCTTTTATTGATTCCAGTGGTCCAAATGCGACCTATGATATTGGGAACAATTACGTTTTACAAAAAACATATCATAAACTGTCACTTGAATTAACAAATATCAAAAGCGAAGTTTATCAGTTTTTGGATTTAAAGAGTTATAATGTTTTAAGTGATAATACTTCTATTAGTTTTACAGAGGAAATTACTGAAAATACTAATTATGAAATCAAATTGTGCTATAATATAATAATGTTACCATTGCTTGCGCGTACGCGTAGAGATGGTGACGCCTTATATTTCTCTTTTGGTCATAAGAAACTTAAAGACTATTATATTGATAAAAAGATTCCTATAAAACTGAGAGATTCTGATATTATTATTACAGATTCTTCAAATCAAGTATTAGCTGTTTTAGGGCGTTATTATAACCAAAATCCTGAAAATAAAGACACTATTTATATGAAATTTAATAAGGGGTAGAAAACGATAAAATGAATGAATCAATTAAAGAAATTTTAGTCTCACCAAAACAAATTAATGAAATTTGTGAAAAGCTTGGTGCACAAATTACACAAGATTATAAGCATAAACCAAGACCCATTCTTTTAGGCCTTCTTAAAGGCTGTGTTCCATTCATGAGTGATTTAATGAAACACATTGACATCCCCTGTGAAGTTGAATTCATGGATGTTAAATCTTATGATGGCACCCATTCCAGTGGCGACATTAAAATTAGAATGGATATTAGTGTCTCCGTTAAAGAAAGACATATCATTATCTGTGAAGACATCGTTGATACAGGTAAAACACTTGATACGGTCGTTAAATTATTAAAACATCGAGGGGCTGCTTCTATTGAAGTAGTAACTTTATTAGATAAACCTGAAGGTAGAATTATCCCTTTTACGCCAAAATACATTGGAACAACTATACCAAAAGTGTTCGTTGTTGGTTATGGTCTAGATTACAATGAATTATTTAGAAACCTACCTTATGTTGGCATCTTAAAAGAATCAGTTTATATGGATAAGGAGTAATAAATTATGAATCAAAACCCAAAGAAACAAAACAATCAAAACCCTAGAGGTCCATTAAGAGGATTTGGGATATATATTATCTTCGCCTTAATCTTGTTTGGATCCTTCTTTTTCTTACAAAATATGTTTAGAGCGGAAGAGCCTGATACATTAAGTCCTCAAACATTTGAATCAGCTATAACAAGCAATGCCTTAAATGGTTCAGAAATTACAGTAGCACCTATTTCAACAGACATTAATTCATACCGAATTAGAATCTATCAAGGTGGTAAATTAACCTATAATTTCGTCATGACGGTTGATAACTGGACAGCATTATCAGCAGGAACTAATTTTGAAGAGCATAGTATTGAACTTTCTTATGTTGAACGTTCCGGAGTCTCTTTTTGGGATATATTATCTATCCTGTTACCCATTATTATGTTAGTGGTTTTAGGGGTATTCTTCTACCGTTCAATGAGTGGTGGTGGCGCTAACAAACAGGCCTTTGATTTTGCGAAATCAAGAGCAAGATTATCCACGACCAAAACAGTTACATTTAAAGATGTTGCTGGTATTGAAGAAGAAAAACAAGAACTAGAAGAAATTATTGACTTTTTAAAGTATCCTAAAAAATATCGAGACATCGGGGCTAGAATTCCAAAAGGCGTATTATTAGTTGGTAAGCCAGGTACTGGTAAAACATTACTAGCAAAAGCTGTTTCTGGGGAAGCAAACGTCCCATTCTTCTCGATTTCAGGTTCTGATTTTGTGGAAATGTTTGTTGGGGTTGGTGCTTCAAGAGTAAGAGATTTATTCAAGGTCGCTAAAGAAAATGCCCCTTGTATTATCTTTATTGATGAAATTGATGCTGTCGGTAGACAAAGAGGTGCCGGTATGGGTGGCGGACACGATGAACGTGAACAAACACTTAACCAACTTCTTGTTGAAATGGACGGATTCAATCCAAATGCTGGTATTATCGTCATGGCCGCAACAAACAGACCTGACGTCTTAGACCCAGCCTTATTAAGACCTGGTCGTTTTGATAGACAAATTACCATTGACTTACCAGATATTGCCGGTAGAGAAGCTATTCTAAAAGTACACGCGAGAAATAAACACTTAAACCCAAGTATTAACTATAGTGATGTGGCAAAACGTATCCCTGGTTTTAGTGGTGCCGATATTGAAAACTTATTAAACGAAGCGGCTTTATTAGCGGCTCGACAAAACAGAAAAATTATTGAACTAGAAGACCTTGATGAAGCAATGGACCGAGTTATGTTAGGGCCTGCTAAACGTTCAAGAAAAGTTACCGATAAAGAAAGAAAGATTATTGCTTACCATGAAGCTGGTCACGCGGTGATTGGACTTAAACTAGAACATTCTAACGTGGTTCAAAAGGTTACGATTGTGGCAAGAGGTCAAGCGGGTGGTTATAACTTAATGATGCCTGAGGAAGAAACTTTCTTAGAATCTAAAAAATCATTAACCGCTAGAATCACAGGTTATCTTGGTGGTCGTGTGGCTGAAGAAATCATCTTTGGTGATGTTACCACTGGGGCTTACCAAGACTTCCAAACCGCAACTAAAATCGCCAGAGCGATGGTGACTGAATATGGGATGAGTGATTTAGGTCCAATCCAATACGAATCCAATACTGGCAATGTCTTT
The DNA here is from genome assembly GCA_002410615.1 of Acholeplasmataceae bacterium UBA5409. GTDB lineage: Bacteria > Bacillota_I > Bacilli_A > Acholeplasmatales > UBA5453 > UBA5409. The sequence goes on along the minus strand of DHNT01000010.1, from coordinate 25,233 downwards.
TTGGGAAGAGATTATCTAAAAGAAAAGAATTTCTCTGACCAAGTTGCCTTAGAAATTGATAAAGAAGTTAGAACCATTATTACGACAGCCTATGATCAAGCAAGACAAATCTTAACTGATAATAGAGCCTTACTTGATACCATTTCTGATTACTTATTAAAGGTTGAAACCTTAACGAAACAAGATATCGATGAAATTGTTGAAACAGGCGGTCTTAAACGTTATGACGCTAAAAACGGAAACGGTCAAACTACGACTGATGAAGTCGTCATCGATGTTAAACCAGAAGCCTAATGAGACTCGATAAGTATTTAAAAGTATCTAGATTAATTAAAAGACGAACGGTGGCGAAAGACGCCAGTAGTCTAGGCCATATTTATGTGGGTGGTAAACCTCAAAAACCTTCATATGAAGTTAAAATAGGGGATATCATCACCATCAAATTTGGATTAAAAACAGTCAAGGTAAAAGTTTTAATGACTGACAACCCAAGAAAAGATGACTTAATGTATGAATTAATTGAAGAGTCTAAAACCACAAGCTAACCCTTGTGGTTTTTTATTCAATTGATTTTTACCCTGTATCTCGCTTTTTTACTTTGTATTTGATATAATGATATAGATTTTAAGGAGTGATTAAATTGGATGAACATTTAACAGAACAACAACAGGTTAGAAGAGATAAACTAAAAGAATTAGAACAATTAGGGGTCGATCCATTCGGTTTTCGATTTGATAGAACCCACACCTCTAAAATGATCTTTGATGAATATGACGCATTTGATCATGATACCTTATTAGAAATGGAACATGAAGTAACCATCGCAGGTCGGATTATGCGTAAAAGAATTCAGGGAAAAGCTGGATTTTTAACTTTACAAGATGTTGATGGTCAAATTCAAGTTTATGTTAGAAAAGATATGATTGGTGATGTAGCTTACGAAGTCTTTAAGCTTGCTGACTTAGGCGATATTATCGGTATATCTGGGTTAGTGTTTAGAACTAAAACAAATGAATTAACGATTAAAGCGAAAGTGTATACTCATCTTTCCAAAGCGTTAAGACCCCTACCAGATAAATGGAGCGGCCTCCAAGATGTTGAAGAAGCACGAAGAAGACGTTATGTTGACTTAATCGTGAACGAAGAGTCTAAACGAATTGCCTTAACAAGGCCAAAAATCATTCGGGCTTTCCAAAGGTTCTTTGATGGACGTGGCTTTGTTGAAGTCGAAACCCCTGTTTTACAACCCATCTTAGGCGGTGCTACTGCTAGACCCTTTATCACCCATCATAACGCTTTAGATATGGAATTTTATTTAAGAATCGCCACTGAACTTCCCTTAAAAAAATTAATTGTGGGTGGATTAGAAAAAGTTTATGAGATTGGGAGACTTTTTAGAAACGAAGGGATGGATGCGAAACATAATCCTGAATTTACGACTGTTGAAGCTTATCAAGCCTATTCCGATATGGAAGGGATGATGGATTTAGTGGAAGATGTTCTAAGTTATGTTACCTTTGAAATCTTAGGTAAATATGATATTAACTATCAAGGTAAAGAAATTTCTTTGAAAAAAGGATTCAAACGGATCAGTATGACTGATTCTATTAAAGAGGTAACCGGGGTTGACTTTAAAGAAGTCCCTTCATTTGATGAAGCTAAAGAAATCGCAAAGAAACATCATATTAAAGTTGAACCACACTTCACAACAGGCCACATCATTGAAGCCTTCTTTGATGCGTTTGTCGAAGATAAGATTGTTCAGCCCACCTTTATTATGGGTCATCCAACCGAAATTTCACCGCTTGCTAAAAAGAACAAACAAGATCCGCGCTTTGCCGATAGATTTGAATTGTTTATTGATGGTAGAGAATATGCGAACGCCTTCAGTGAATTAAATGACCCGATTGATCAAAAAGACCGATTTTTAAACCAATTAAAAGAAAGAGAACTAGGAAACTTAGAAGCCAATGAAATGGATACAGACTTCATTGAAGCCTTAGAATACGGCTTACCGCCAACAGGTGGTTTAGGAATTGGGATCGATCGATTTGCGATGTTAATTACGGATGTCAACAACATTAGAGACATCATCTTATTTCCACATATGAAACATAAAGAAACAAAATAAATAAAGGGACCTTCCAAGTCCCTTTATTTTTTAGTCAATCGTATTAAAATTTGATTCTAAGAAGGTAACATTGATAGTAATTATTTCCCTATCTCTTAAGACCTTAAAGCTAACCGTATCATTACTTCTCACTTTTAATAAAACATCTGAAACTTGATAAAGTCTATCTAATGGATAGGTGATATCATTAAGCGTTATACTTAGAAATTGATCCCTTACTTCAAAATAACTTGAAGCTAAAGATCCTGTATTGATTGATTGGATCTCAATGGTTTCTTTAATTTCGATTTGTTCTGTTAATTCATTATAGCTAACCCCTGTATCGGTCACACGCATGGTAATACCTAAGAAAGCTTTTTTAACTTTTTCATTTGTTTTATTATCACAATGATAAATGATATTATCCGCGACATTAAAGACAATATTGGATGGGATCGCATAGCCGATACTATCAATTGCCTCATCGACCATTTTCGCATTAACTATCCCCATCACGCGGCCTTCACTATCAAATAAACCACCACCGGAATTACCACTATTAATCGCGGTATCAACACGCAAAACTCGATAAGTAATGACGTCTGTGTTCGCACTATTTGCCATTTCAATGTATTCACTTTCAAGTGAAATAATCCCTTGAGTCGCACTAATGCCGTTGTTTTCAGGATTACCAATTGCGATGGCGATATCGCCCACTTGTAAAGTATCTGAATTTACATATTCCACCTTTAGAGCCATACTATTTTTTAATATTTCTGAGTTTGTCACCTTTAATACAGCGATATCATAGATTTCTGAGCCCCCTATATAAGTGGCTCTAATTAAATTTTCTTCTTGTTCAAGACCATATAAAGAAACATAGATTTCATCGCTTATATGATTAGTTGTGTTACTCTTTGAATCATAAACAACGTGATGGTTGGTGATAATATAAGCTGTTCCCGATGCTTTATCTAATTGGTAGATAATTCCACTCCCAGCACTGCCATATTCAACAATATTTTCTTTAGGAAATCCAAAGATTGGATTGGTGGTTTCAACCCGCCTGAAGACCGCTCTAATACTAAGACTACTCTTTAATGCTTTTTGAATCGCCTTGGTTGTATCAGTGGTTAGGGTGATATCCATATAGGCATCAATAAATTCCAAGATAGAGCCTGAAAAACCATGTTCTACTGCCGTGTTATATAATGCTTCTACTGTGATATCATTGGATTGACTAGTGGTTTGGTTAGAAATATAAATAGTTTGCGTTGTGCCATCAGAAAAGTAGATAAGATATTCTTGTTTATTATCTTTTTCTTCCAGAAAAACAACTCTTTCTATTTTTGGTTGTTCTGTACTTTGGGTGGGAATGGTTAAACCACATCCCACAAGCGTTAATGAAATCACCAATAAACTAATGGTTACTAATATTTTTTTCATAAAAATCACTCCTTTTTTACTTAACGGTATTATATCACTTTAATAACTTAAAACCCAATAAAGAAGGTAAAAAAAAACCATTTAATTAATGGTTTAGTTTTCTTCAAGTAAATCATATTCTCCGGCAATATCATAGAATATATCACCAATCGGATAAAAGTTTAAGCCGTATTCATCGTATAGTTTTACGGACACTTGATCTAGTTTTTCATATAGTTCTACGGGGGCATCTTCTTTTCTTTCAATGATACTTAGAATTTCTTGTTCGATATCAGTTAATGGTTTTGTCTTTTCTTCTTCACCTTCAAGAGCTTCATAGAGTTCATTTTCCATTTCAATGGTGTTCAACAACAAAATAATCGTTGGTGCTTGTTTATCAAGGGCATAAATATCGCCGTTATAGGTATGTTCTAAGATGAGACTAATTTGATCAAATTGTTCGAATAGATAGTAAAACCCAGCATTAAAAATGTTAAATTCTTCATCATCTAACGCTTCACTTTCGATATTTTTATCATATAAATGCTGAATAACGTCAAATACATGCTTGTATCTGTCCATTAGTGATGATTCTGCTAAATTTAGTTTATCAAATAAATTTGAATTTTCAATTAACCAACTGGCATAATCATGAAATACTTTATCATCCATTCTTTCACCTTCTTCAATAAATTATATTATACCGTTTATTAAAATTTAATCAAGTAGGATGACATTTGATTCATCGTTCTTTTATGAACAAAAAAAGAGTACCCAAAAGTACTCTTTCAATTGGTTTATTTACGCTTTGTTAACTGAGCCAAACATGGTTAGTTTTTCTCTAACAACTTGTTTGATCGCTTCCGCACCAGGTGCGAGTAATTTACGAGGGTCAAAACCTTTACCTAACTTATCTTTACCTTCTTCAATATACTTTCTAGTTGCTGCAGCGAATGCTAATTGACATTCTGTGTTAACGTTAATCTTTGATACCCCTAAGCTAATCGCTCTTAAAACTTGATCTTCAGGAATACCAGTCCCGCCGTGTAATACGAGTGGAACACCGCCTGTTACATCACTAATTTCTTTTAATAAATCAAAGTTTAAGCCTGCCCAGTTTGCTGGGTATGTGCCGTGGATGTTACCAATACCAGCGGCGAATAAATCTACGCCTAATGAAGCAACTAAACGGCATTCTTCAACGTTCGCTTGTTCACCCGTTGAAACAACCCCATCTTCTTCTCCACCAATACCACCAACTTCAGCTTCCACTGAAACACCTTTCGCATGACAAGCTTTTAAAACTGCTTTTGTTTTTTCAACGTTTTCATCGATTGGATAATGTGATCCGTCAAACATAATTGAAGTAAATCCGGCTTCTAATGCTTTAAATGAACCCTCATAGGAACCATGGTCTAAATGGATTGCCACAGGCACTGTGTATCCATAATTATTGATTAATTCTGTTACGATTGCGACAACCGTTCTAAAACCGCCCATGTATTTAGCAGCACCTTCTGATACCCCTAAAATGATTGGTGAATTTAATTCTTGTGCAACAGAAAGTGCACTTTTAGTCCACTCTAAGTTGTTGATGTTAATTTGTGCTACGCCGTAGCCTTCTTTTCTTGCTTTTTGTAGCATTTCTTTTGCTGAAACTAATGCCATATTTAATATCCTCCTAAATAATTTATTTTCAACCTTATTATACGCCTAAATATCTTATATTACAAATGAATGCAGTTACATTTTTGAATCTTTAAATGTTTTACAGGCTTTGACAAATCCACAAAATAACGGATGTGGTCTTAACGGTCTTGATTTAAATTCAGGGTGGAACTGTGCAGCAACGAAGAAGTCATTTTTGGGGTATTCAATAATCTCAATGCCTTCATAGTCTGTATTAATGCCGCTGAACACCATACCTGCTTGTTCAAATTGATTTTGATACATCTTATTAAATTCATAGCGGTGACGATGTCTTTCAGACACTTCAGTCGCGTTATAAACTTTATAAGCTAGTGTTCCTTTTTTAATCTTAAACGGATTTGCGCCTAAACGTTGTGTTCCACCTAGTTTATTTAAGTCCATGTCTTTCATTAAATCGATTACTGCGTATTTAGAATGAGGATGGAATTCACTTGATGTTGCGTCTTTAATCCCTAGCACATTTCTCGCGAACTCGATGGCTGTTAGTTGTAACCCTAAACAAATGCCTAAGAAGGGGAGGTTGTTTTCTCTCGCATATTGAATCGCGAGAATTTTTCCGTCTGTCCCTCTTTTACCAAATCCGCCTGGTACTAAAATACCATCTAAGTTTTTTAGGGTAAAAGCCACATTCTCTTCCGTTATTTTTTCACTATTTAACCAAACTAGTTTAATGTGTCTATCTAAATGGTATCCCGCATGATTCAATGACTCACTGACACTTAAATAGGCATCATGTAAACTAACATATTTACCGACTAAACCAATCGTGACACTTTGTTCTAGTTTACTAATTTTACTAATTAAGTTTTCCCAAGGGATTAAATTAGATTCCTGTTTCGCATCCAAATTAAAGTGGGCTAGAATCTTATCGTCAATTTGTTGATTCTTCAAATTTAGAATCATCTTATAAATGATATCAACGTCAACAGATTCAAATACCAAGTCTTTTTTAACGTCACAAAATAAAGCTATTTTTTCTTTAATATCACTAGATACAGGTACTTCACTTCTTAAAACAATCATATCTGGTGTTATCCCTAGACTTCTAAGTTCTTTTACTGAGTGTTGAGTCGGTTTGGTTTTGATCTCATTGGCTGCCTTTAAGAAAGGTAGTAAAGTCGTATGAATATATAAGGTATTTTCAAAACCGATATCTCTTCTTGTTTGCCTAATCGCTTCCAAGAAAGGAAGAGATTCAATATCCCCCACCGTTCCACCAATTTCAGTAATCACGACATCTGCTTTTGAGCTAACAGCCGCATCCTTTAAACGTTGTTTAATTTCATTCGTAATGTGGGGAATAACTTGGATAGTGGCGCCCAAATATTCACCACTTCTTTCTTTATCAATGACGGTTGAATATATTTTCCCGGTTGTGATAGTCGATTCTTTACTTAAGTTTTCGTCAATAAAGCGCTCATAGTGCCCTAAATCCAGGTCGGTTTCTGCCCCATCTTCAGTCACAAAAACTTCCCCGTGTTGATAAGGACTCATGGTCCCTGGATCAACATTAATATAAGGATCAAACTTTTGCATAAAGATTTTAAAACCTCTATTTTTTAGTAATTGTCCAATTGACGAAGCCATAATCCCTTTTCCTAAAGAGGATACTACCCCGCCTGTAACAAAGATAAATTTCGTTTTCATAATGACCTCCTTTTAAAAGAAAAAAGTCCCCCTGAGGAGAACTTTTCTATGGTGTGCCCTTTTTAATTATACCAAAGTATTTTTTTTATCACAATATCATTTTTAAAAACAAATGAACTTCTCTTTATTAAACTGGTTAATTACATTTTTATAGCATAATTGTGAAAATTTATCGTTTACATGATACAATAGTTTAGACTATTTGGAGGAAATTATGGCACAAAAAAAGAAACTAACAAAAAAACAAAAAAATAAAATAAAAAAATTACCTTTACCAATTCTATTACTTTTGGTTTTAGTCGTGGGGGGGTATTTTGGGTGGGTTTATGTCATAAAACCCTATTTAGATAAACAAGATCCTGTTACCTACAGTTCTTCTCAAGATGAAAATGGATTTTACTACTACAGTACTGCCCCTAATAACACTTACTATACTTCAGCCAATAACTTAGTTGGTGAGGCTTTAAAAGATGAACTAAATGAAGTATTAAACACTGGTTTTAATCCAACCAGTTATGCTCAAGCAAAAGAAATATTAGCAGAAGCTGACCAAAGTCTTGATGATCCTACCAAGGTCATGAACGTTTATGATGGTGTGTTTGTGAATGCCATATGGGATTCTACTAGCTGGCATAGAGAACATGTTTGGCCGAACTCTCGATTAGGGATGGCTAGAGTGACTGAAAGTGGAAAAAATCAAGCCAGTGATCTTCATAATTTAAGAGCGATTACCCCACGGGTAAACTCTTCAAGAAGTGATCGTGTTTACACAGAAGGTGCGGGTATTTGGGCTACCACAGAAGTGGGCGGTTTTTATCCAGGCGATGCCCATAAAGGTGATGTCGCAAGAATTATTCTTTATATGGCTGTGATGTATCAAGATATTTTGGTATTAACAGATGATTTAGATTTATTATTAGATGAATCTAACCACTATTTGCCTGAAGGGGCAAGAATGGGCCAACTGACGTTATTACTTAAATGGCATAAAGAAGATCCTGTTGATGACTTTGAAAGAAATCGAAATGAGGTTATCTATGAGGCTCAAGGTAACCGTAATCCCTTTATTGATAAACCAGAATATGTTCATCTTATTTGGGAAGGAAAAACCATTGAAGATTTAACTGAGCCTCTAACTGAGGAAGAACCTACCGTAATGATGATGCAGATGCATTACTTCATTGAAAGAAAAGTTCTCTTCTCATGACCTATTACACCTTAAGACCGGGAACTTACTATATCGGTGATCCTGGACGATTATTTAAAAAGAACCAAAAAGCTACCCCTATTTTAGAATCCATTTATGATGAATTCTATAAAGAGCCTGACAAATTTCAAAAGATACAAGTAGGTATGTTAACCTTCTACTTGACTTCTACATTAGGCGATGGTATTTATAATGGGGTTGGGACAGATACCGGATTAATTGTCATCACTAATATTGATGATCTCACTGACACAGATACATTTAACACGAACCTCCCTGAAGTGGGATGTAAGTATATTCAAGTATTGGAAGGTTTAGATGTGATGGTGCATAATTATAACATCTACTTTTCTAATGGATATGAGATAATCATTAATAAATAACGAAAAAAAGAAGTAAACCTTGATTGGTTTACTTCTTTTATAGTAATATTTCTAGATAAACTAAGATCGTGTGTTCTTGAGGTTTTTTAAAGACAACATTGACCCCAATAAACGTTTTATTAGGATTAAACTCTTTAATGGTTTCAAAGTATTCTTTTTGAATGGTTAATGTGCCATCTTCAAAGGTGAACATTCCATCAAAAACAGCCTCACTCACAAAATCAAATCCATTTAATATAAATTCATAAACAATATCTTCACCCTGGTAAGTTTGTGTCTTATCCGTTAAAAGTACTAGAATCTCGTTGGTAAAATATATATTATGACTTATGTTAGAATCCCCTGTCACTGAGACTTGAGTTTCACCACGATAAGCGGCAATTAATTCTTTGGATAAAATCACTTTATTAGGCATTAGGCTAAAGCCTTCTTCTACTAAAACCCCATTAATATAGATCTCTTTGGGGTCAGATACTTCAATCTCATAGTCTGATTCATAGAACCCTAAAACCATATTGAAATTAAGTTCTAATGTTGAAGTCACTAACAGTTGTTTGTCATAATAAGTCTTTAATGTGATCAAAGTGTTTTTATCTTTTAATTCATCAGGGATCTTAAATTCATTGGTTTTGGGTTGAAGGTTAGTAACTACTTGACTAAACATTTCTTGATAGCTTAATACATAAGTTGCGTCGGTAATAGCATTCCAATATATTTTATTCTTATCCGTATACATGTAAACATGGGTAACTTTATTCACAAAGAAACTATGTGTTGAAGTATAAATGGATTCTTTATTGGTTAAAAAAGCTTTTACTTTAATACGATAAACCCCATGATCATAATCTTTTAAATCAAACGAGGTTGTGGTTAGGCGATGTTTCTCATCATTAATAACCAGTTCATATTCAATCGCTCCTTCAACACTATCCCACGACAAAATAAATGTATCGTTATCATAGTATACATTTTTAGGTCCAGCGATGATTTGATTTTGACTATGACATCCTACTAATAATAGCACACCAAGTAATGAAATAAGTAAAGTAATTTTTTTCATTTTAAACCCCTTCTTTATTGTATTATACTAGAGAAAAATATATTACTGTGATTAACATCATTTTCCATAAATTTCACAAAATTGAGTTATAACCCCAACTCATTAAACAGTTTCTTAAGTTCCTCTTTATCTTGTTTGGATTTCGATAACTTAGATAACTTTCTAAAAGAATTTTTAGTCCTTAAAAAAACCAACTTAAACCATCTTAATAGATAAGCGATTGGTAATAATATCGGGATATATTTCAACCAAGGATACATCATTTTCATATTGCCCCAATTAGGTAATAAAACTCTGAGTAAAACCTTCACTTTAGACTCGTGCACAGTACGCGGAGCCATCGCATTGAAATCTACACCTTTTCCATGTATCCCAGAGGTTATAAGATAGTTTAATAGATTCGTATACGCTTGTTCATTCAGCTTAAAATCCTTATCTAAAAAAGGACTCGTTATATCAAAGGAAACTTGATTAAAATATAAAACGATTTCAAAAAACTTATCTAATCCCGAGCTTAATAAATAGTCTGTTAATTTATTTAAATCGATCTCTTTTTCATAATGCTTAAAGAAGATAGAAATGTCTAGTAAACTTCTAAGCCCAATCCCACTTGATAATATATGTTTGGATAAATGATGTAATAAATAAACCCCTTCATACGTATAATCTAATCGATATTTGTAATCTTTAATGGGGATTAAGTAAGCTTCAGGGTTTTTAAAAAATGCTTCTGTCTTCTTATTGAGCGAATGCGATATCGTTCTATGGATTTCAACCATATTCCCTTTAAAAGAATAAACATCATGTTCTTCACTTTTAGATGAAACTTTAAAGCCATTTTCTCTAAACAGTTTACCAATCTTTTTAATATCTTTTTTATCAACCAAACAATCAATATCGCCCATCCCTCGATAATAGGATTTAGGATAAAGTTGTTTTAGGTGAGCGCCTTTTAAAAAGGTATGTTTGATTTCATGATCGTTAAATAATTTATCTATTTTATCGATTAAGGCAAGTTGGGCGTTGTCTTTCCCAATAAAGTTATAAAACAAGCTTTGTAATGCCTGATAAAAAGATGCTGATACCTTACTTGAATCAACACTCTCAAAAATGATTCCGATCAACCCTGATTCATAGGCAAGCTTTAAGAATTCTTTTTCATTATCAATGGAAAATGGATACGTCTCATTCTTTAAACCATATTTAGTTAAGTTAAGTAGTGTTTGAATCATTTTATTACCTCTTAAATAGTTTTATTGTTATTCTTCTTGGGCATAATAAATATAGTCTCACTCTTAATTTATAAAACTTACTTTTGGCATTAATATTTTTTTTATTTTGATAGCTAACCACACGCCCAATTAAATCATCTTTTGTGACAAGTTCTGTTGAGTTATTCCCATCCCCTTTAAAAATAAGTTTATCTTTCTTAATTTTAATCAGTCTGTGTAATACATAAGTATCATTTAATTTAAATAAATAGATTTCATACTTTTTAATAAAATCTATTTGATGTAGATAAACTGACGTTTTCCCATTTTTAAAGAAGGGCCACATTGAATTGCCTTTGATTCTAATAATGACATCTTTTTCTTTTAGGATTGTCTTAAGTTCACTAAACAATAACGCATTTGAGACTTCCATTTTCATAGAATATTTTTATCGATTAAAACTTGAATAAAACCCTTAACATCTTTTGTCGCAACTTCTAATTCAACCTCATAATGATCCATTAATAATTCAATTAATTCTTCGATAGTTGATCCTTGTTTTAGTTTTTCAAATAATAGTTTTGCAGAATCATTTAGATGCATAATCATATTAAAATTTAATGCTTCATCACCGGTTGTCACAACAACATTTTTTCCAGCGATTTCTTTTATTATAAACCCCTCTTTAATCTTCATTATTTTCTCCCTATATTATCGATATATTCTTTTAATGATACACCGGCATTATCATGATTTTGTGCTTGATATAAAATAATCTTATTCTCTTTGATTAGCTTACCCATTACCTCAGTGGCCGTATCCCATAAAGTTTTTTTATCTGGTCTAAACATATTCTTTAAAATTAGATTAATTGCTTCATCTGTTTTTAATGTCTTAAATTTATTGGTTAATCCTTGTTCAATGAAGATAATTAATCCTAATGGGTAAACAGAATTATGATTCTTGGCTTCTTTTCCGGAAAATGGCGATGAATAAACCATTAGTTGGTTATCTTTAATCTTTAAAAGTGGTTTATCATCATTAATGATATCGGCTTGATACAATCTCGCCATCCTTTTAGCGAGGGTCGTTTTCCCGCCTCCTGAAGGCGCAGATACTAAATAAGCTTGATCTTTATACGCAAATGCGCTGGCGTGAATCGGCGTAAATCAGTTCTCAATCGCGATTTCCATAAATACCATTTGATGAATTGAATACTCTATTCCGTCTAAGGGTGCTTGTTTATGTTGATTTAAATAAATATCATAATGGGTTAAATCTTTACTTCGTTTAATGAGTGTAAGGGGTTCTTTATCCGCATTATGATACACCACATAACGATACTGATCGTCTTCATAAAATGATCTTTTATTGGTTTGATGGGTTAAAGCTAGTTTGGGTTCAATAATTTCATCAACTAGATGGGTATAAATAAAGTGGGTAGGTTGATCCATCGTTAAATAAGCTTCAATATTATCTTGATAGAACCGATCAAATTTATAGTCGATTAAAATGTTTAAATCGATCATTTTGTATGTGTGCATAAAATCCCTCACTCTTATTATAACAAATAAATACTCATATAAACCACACTTAATTTATCTTCTAAAGTGTGATACAATTTAATTGGTGATATTTTGAGACAATATATCTTAGATAATTTTAAACACTATACGCACAAACAAGTATTCATACTTTCATTTTTATCGCTTATTAGTTCCGCTACTGCGATATTTTTTGCCTATTTTTCTAAGTTTACGATTGACAACGCGATTGCGGGAAACATGGAAAAATTCTATCTATTCGCTATTCTTTTAGCCTCCATGATTGTCCTTCAATTAATCACTTCTAGTACCCAGCGTTATTTAACCAGTAAATATACTCAAAAACTCTATCTAGTGATGTCCGTTAGTTTATATGATAAGTTGTTACTAACCAACTACGAATATATCTCAGCTTATCATTCAGAAGATATCACAAACTATTTTAAAACAGAACTGCAAATGATTAGTAAAAACATCATGGTAATCTTTCCTTCTTTTATATTTAACTTGAGCCGGTTCATCGGTGCCTTTGTTTTTTTATTTGTTATCGATCCTATCTTCGCAGTTATCTTTGTTGGACTGGGCACATTACTTCTGATCTTGGCTAGATTATTTAAATCCCCTTTAAAAAAATTAAACATTAAGTTTTTAGAATCCGTTCATGAAAAAGAAGCACATCTTAATGAAACATTCTCTCACCTTGATATTATTAAAACCTATTCTGATAAATATTCTAAGCAGGTGATGGTAAATAAATCTGAACAAGTCTATCAACAGTCATTAAGAAAAGAAAAGTATACTGTTTTCACCCAATTAGGCATTCAAACATTTTATGGGTTTGGTTATTTATTCTCGATTGTTTTTGGTGCTTACCGTATCACCACAGGCAATATTTCGGTTGGAGACTTAACCGCGCTTGTTCAACTGGTTCAAAACATCCAAACCCCCTTTAAAAATGTTAGTGGGTTAATTACCCAGTATGTTGAACTATCTAGTGCACTAACTAGGCTAGACCCAATTTTGAAATTAGAAGCTGATTTGCCTCAAACAAAACTGGATGGTTTTGATAACCTTGAACTAAAAAATGTTTCTTTCTCTTATGATGAAAAAACCCTTGTTTTAAATAATCTTAATCTTCGTATTGAACCTAATAATGTCATCTATCTAAACACCCCAAGTGGTTCTGGGAAAACAACTTTATTTAGAATATTATTGGGATTGTATAAAACTGAAGGAATTTTTCTTACTTATAACACGCTAGATTACCCTTATTATGAAGTCAATCAATCTCTAACGGCTTATGTGCCTCAAGCTTCATTTTTATTTAAAGGTTCGATCTTAGATAATCTAACCCTTGGTAATCCTTATCAACAAAAAGAAATCATTGAGGCCACTAAAGCGGCTGAAATATATGAAACTATCATGAGTCTAGATAATGGATTTGATACGATCTTACAAGAAGATGGTAAAGGTTTATCTCAAGGACAAGCTCAAAGGATTGCGATCGCAAGAGCCCTCTTAAAGAACACCCCCATATTAATCCTAGATGAAATTGGCGCCTCTTTAGATTATGAAACTGAAACAAAGGTTTATGAAAACCTCAAAGGATTGAACAAAACACTGTTAATCGCATCTCATAAACCCCTAACTATTCCCTATGATAAAAAAATAGATTTATAAGTTAAAAGGAGAATCCATTATGAATTCTCCTTTTTATTTTAATTCATTTAAATTGTTTAACTAGGATTACTTATCATACATATCTTCATAGTCATCCATGATTTCGTTATAATCGTCATCATCAAAGTCTAATTCGATGTCACGATCATCATCATCTGTTGAATAAATAGGAATGTCATCATCAATAATAATAACTTCTTCATCGTCAAGATCTTTATCTTCTTCGTCATCATCATCTTTAGCATGTAATTCTTCTATCTCTTCAGGGATGAAGTAATCCTCTAAGCTGATGTTGTCGTCGTCTTCGTCTTCCTCTTCATAATCTTGTCTGTTGAAATAAGAGCCATCCTTATCCCACATTTCTAAATTGTTTTCTTTTAAATCCCACTCATCATTCCCACAATAAACAAAGTTGGCTGATAAAGTCATTTCGATATATAGTTGGGTTAGTCTATCTGTGTTTTCAAAAGAGATTCCCTTAATATTTGCGACAGATTCAATGAGTGTATAAATGTTTTGTTTGCCGTTAATTCTAATGAACTCTTCGGCGATTTCAACCATGGATTTTGATTGATCAAATTGCGCCATTTTTAATCCTCCTATAAAAAACTTCACATTATTTTATACGAAACTATTTGATAATGCAAGTATTATTTATTTAAAATTATAAAAACTTACTAATCTTATTCATATTTCGCGATTATTAAGCCTTATTAAATCTTATTTTATGGCTTTATAAGGCCTTTTGTATGATAAATTAAAATATGAAAATATTTTTTTTATTTTTTTAGTAAATGTCTAAAATTACCCTTTTTTTATTTATAAGTATTTTAAAAAGAAGAGCGATTGCCCCTCTTAATTATAATACGATGGATAATACAGCGAGTAAAATTAACACCAATAAGACAATCAAAATTAATTTATAAGCTTTCTTAATGGCGCCAAAGAGACCAAGAATCACCAAGATAACGACCCCAAAGAAACCGACAATTTTAATCCACTCATCCAAGGGTTCGATATAGGTCGTATATAAATCCATAATTCTAACATCAAAATTAACCGTGTTCTTTAACCAAGTATTAAAGTCAGTAAACAACAGTCTAAACCAATCAATAAATTCTTGTATTTGTTCCATTTCGTATTCCCCCCCTAATAGTTACTTTATCTTGGTCCGGTTTTCCAAAGCCAAGGATAAAGTCTTTTGATCTGCATAAGATAGATCGCTCCCAACAGGAATACCATAGGCAATCCTGCTTATCAAAATGTCTTTTTCTTTTAATAACGCTTTAATATAAGTGCCTGTTAAATCTCCATCAACTGAAGCATTTAGGGCAATTATGACTTCTTTAATATTATCTAACCTGATTAATAATTGATTAAATCTTAAGCTAGAAGGATCAACCCCTCTAGAAAAATCAATGGTTCCCCCTAATACATGATATAACCCGTGGTATGACCCACTGTTTTCCATCACAAACAAATCTTTAACCGATTCCACCACCATAATTGATTCTTGATGTCTAGTTGGGTCTGAGCAGATTGGACAACTCTCTTCCATCATTGCCCCACAGACGGGACAGTTCTTAATTTTAGCTTTAATGGTCGCTAAAGAACTGCTTAAATTTAAAATTTTTTCTTTGTCCATTTCGGTTACGATAAAGAGCGCCAGTCTTCTAGCTGTCTTTTCACCGATTCCTGGTAAGGCTCTTAAATCTTCAACGAGCTTATTAAATGGCTCAGGGTATTTCACTTAGAATCCCATCCCCATGGTATACTTACTCATTTCATTGGCAGTTGTTTTATCGACATTTTCCACAGCATCATTAATCGCAATTAAGATGGCATCTTGGAGCATATCAACATCCTCTAATAAGTCAGGATTAATCACAAGTTCAACGACTTGATGACTGCCTAACATCACAACTCTAACCCCACTGGCTTTACCTTCAAATTCTGTCATTTGAAGACGCTCTTGAGTTTCTTGCATTTCCTTCTGAATCTTTTGTAATTTCTTAATCATATTTTGGTTCATCATTTTACTCCTTTATTATTACTATATCTTCTCCAAAGAAATCAAGGGCTAATTTTACCGTTTCTGGTTGCCATTTTTCCTCTTTGGTTTCATAAATATCTAATTGTAGTTTTGGTAATTCGGGATTTTTATTTCCACTAGCCCATTGTTCTTTGAAAGAATTAAATAAAAATGACCAAGCTTCTTCATCTAAACAAATATAGTTATCAATGAGATGTTCTTTAGAATTTATGACTTCTAAAGCCAGCTTTTTATACGCTTCCTTTAACATCATTAAACAAGTCGTTTTATCTGGATAGATTAATAGGAAACTGTCTTGACTACAGGCCACTAGATTTCCTTCATGAAGGTATCTAGCAACCGTTTGTAAATGCGGTTCTTTAATCTTTAATAAGTTTTCCCAGTTAATAATCAGTTTCGTTTTTTTCTTAACATCGCCATTCATTAAAATATCTTTAACATCATCGACGGTAATATCTTTTTTATAAACTAGTTCATCCGTCTTTACCTTCTCAACGGCTTGTTCTTCAGCTGGTTTTGTTTCAACAGGCATCACCACTCGAACGGGCTCACTTTTTAATTTAGTGACTTGAAGTTCTAGTGCGTTGACTTTGTTCATCAACAGACTAATTTGTTCAGTTGAGTCAATTTGTTTAAGTTGTTCGTGGTCAATCATTTTGATAATGGCTAGTTCTAGATAAGCTCTTTTTTGATTGGTCCACTTAATATCATTTTGGGTCTTATTTAAGATATCCAGATAGAAATAAATTTTATCGTTACTAAATTTCTTAGAGAAATCTTCTAGATATAAAGTCGCTCTTTCTGTGTCAAAGACAACATTCTTTTCAACCAAGATATCTCTTAACAACATCACTAGATCACTAACGACTTTAGGTATTTCTTTTCCGTCTTCAATAATTTCATTTAATAGTTTTAATGCCTCAGAGGCTTTTTTCTCTAAGATATCTGTCAGTAAGTGTAATAAGTTATCTTTTGAGACACTGCCACTTACTTTATAGACATCCTCTAACGTAATTTCACCATCACTAAAGGCAACTGCCTGATCAAATAAACTAATCGCATCTCTTAACCCACCTTCAGCCAATCGACTAATTTCACTAATCGCTTCATTGGTGATAAGAATATTTTCATGGGTTCTAATTTCATCTAATTTTCTAATAATATCTTTTTTAGAAATGCCTCTAAAGTCAAAGCGTTGACATCTAGAAAGAATCGTAAGAGGGACTTTATTCGGTTCGGTTGTCGCAAGAATAAAAATAACATGAGCAGGTGGTTCTTCTAAAGTCTTTAACAAAGCGTTAAAGGCTTGGGAAGTTAACATATGGACTTCGTCGATAATATAAACTTTATACTTACCTAGTGAAGGTAAATACTTCACCTTATCTCTTAGTTCACGAATTTCGTTAACACCATTGTTGCTGGCGGCGTCAATTTCAACCACATCGGAAATACTGCCTTCTTGAATGGCCACACAAGTAGGACAAACGCCACAAGGATTATCGGTTGGGGATTTTTCACAGTTAACCGCCTTAGCTAATATCTTAGCGATACTCGTTTTACCTGTTCCCCGAGGTCCACTAAATAGGTAGGCATGCGCTATCTTGTTGTTTAATAAGGCGTTTTGAAGTGTCTTAACAATAACATCTTGACCAACGACTTCATCAAAGTTTTTTGGTCTATACGTTCTATAGAGTGCTTGATATGCCATTTAGTTTACCTCCTTTTTGCTTGTTTTTTTTATTATATCATATATAAGGGTCAGTTTCACTTACCCAAACAAAATTTAGAAAACAATTCGTCAATTAAATCTTCTGGGTGATAATCACCTGTGATTTCACCTAGTGTTTGCCATGCGTTTCTAATATCAATTTCTACCATATCAATAGGTAATCCTGCTTCGATAGCACCCAATACTTGTTGTAATAAAATTTTAGTTTCTTCTAACTTTTGAATATGTCTAACCGAGGAAATATAGTTAAAATCTTCTCCAATATCTTCTAACTGTAAAATATTAATTATTTTACTTTCCAGGGCATCTAAGTTATCCTTTGTCAGGGCACTTAAAGGAATAATATCTTTCAACTCTAACTTATAACCCAAATCTTTTTTATTACCGACTAAGATTCTTCTTTTGTGTTTGGTTAACTCTAATAAAATTTCATCTTCTTTTGATAAAGACGCGCTTAAATCTAACACCAAGATCACAAGTTCAGCTTGATTAATCGCCTTTTTACTTCTATCAATCCCTATTTTTTCAACTAAATCACTTGTTTCTCTAATCCCTGCGGTGTCAATTAGGTTTAGCGTAATACCGCCAATATTAATTGAAGCTTCGACAGTGTCTCTTGTTGTTCCGGCGATACTTGTTACAATTGCGCGTTCTTCATTCAAAAGGGCATTTAATAGACTGCTCTTACCCACATTAGGTTTCCCAATAATCGCTGTAGAAACGCCTTCTTTTAAGAGTCTTCCTTTATTAGAACCTTTTAAGATTTCATCTAACGCTTTAATGAAAGCTTCAATTTCAGGTTTAACCAGTTGATTGGTCATTTCCACAGTATCATCATATTCAGGGTAATCAATATTGACCTCAATTATCGCAATAATGCCAAGCAGTTTATCCCTCAGGTCATTAATCAGTTTAGAAGTTTCCCCTTTTAAAGCATTTAATGCCAATTTCATCGCATTGTCATTCTTAGCATTAATGAGATCCATGACCGCTTCACTTTCCGCTAAGTCAATTCTTCCACTCACAAAAGCGCGCTCTGTAAACTCGCCAGGGTTCGCCATTCTAACCCCAATACTTAATAACCGCTTCAATACTTTTTGAGTGACTAAAATACCCCCGTGTGTTGAAATTTCTACCATATCTTCCGTGGTAAAACTTCTTGGATTTCTTAGTACTGCAACCATCACTTCATCAATTTCTTTATTGTCACTCCCCATGATATGTCCATAATGAATGGTATGAGAATCAACTTTTAATAAGTTTTTTCCCTTAAATATTTGATTTACTTTTTCGATGGCTTCGTCTCCGCTCACTCTGATTACAGAAATACCTGCCGTACCATACGCTGTTGAGATGGCACAAATTGTATCAGTTATCATATTATCACCGTATGCTTATTATATCATAAACAGACTATAAAAAAATTGATTGTGTAAGAAATATTACCAATTTTTGTTGCCTTTTATTTTAAAGTTCAGTTATACTTTATGAGAAAAAACACCACTGCTTAAAGTGGTGTCTAATTTCAATTTTCAAAAGTTATTTTAACATTTCCATTCGAAGTCATTGCTTCTAAATAAGGAATTTTTGTATCGTGGTAAGTCGCGTTACCATATTCTGCCTCGTTTATTTTAACGTTTCCATTGCTCGTTTTTGTCTTAACTTTATAATCCTCAAAGAGACCCTTAACCGTTAGATTAATCGCACCGTTACTGGTATTAAATTTCATGTCATTGGAGGTAATATTAGTTCCAGTAATGGTACCGTTAGAAGTTGTTGTAACAAGTTTTGGACTATTAATAACATCTAAAATAATATTTCCATTAGAAGTTTCAGCATTGATAACCTCAGCCGTGAGGTTGGTGAATGTAAGTCTTCCATTAGAACTATCTCCTTTAATATTTACCGCTTCCACATTGGTTAAAACAATTGCTCCGTTGGATGTCTTTAATAGGAAACTATCTGAGTGACTATTTTCTACCATAATTATTCCATTTGTGGTTCTCAATTCCATAGATTCTGTATCAACACCGTTAACAGTAAATCCCCCGTTTGTGGTTTTAATGTAAACCTTATAAAGTGATTCTGGGAGTTGGATAGTGGCTTTTCTCGCAACAAACCAATCATTAAAATTAATCAATGAACTGTTTATAAATTGATCCCACCAGGTTGAAGTAACACTAATTGTTAGTGTTGAACCCGTATCCACTACGGTAACTTCTTCATGTTTTTCATGGATAAAATCAATATGAATTTTACCATCCGTACTTTTTTTCATTTCAACCGCTTGATTGCTAAATTCTAGATGAATGCCTTCATAAGCATCTTGTTCATAAGTATAACTTTTATCCACCACTTCTTCCTCCTTTTTAAGTTCTGGATAAGCCCATATCCCAAACCCAATACTACCTACTATTCCAATAATAAAAACAATTAATCCTATTTTAAGAAATGTTTTCATGCTTGTCTCCTTTTGTCCATGGACGAATCTATTTTCCCAGTTAACTTCATAAAAATTATTTTTGTGTTGGCTACTGTATACCAAAGGATACCTATCCCCAATAATAATAGTCCAATGCCTAAGATAAGTTGGCTAATAATAAAGAAAAAGACTTCAATTTTAGTGGGAAAGTTAACAATAAATCTTAACATAATCGCTACAGAATTACTTAATCCCCCTATCACAAAACTAAACCCAACAATCCCCATCACAATTGCCACAAACCCAACAATAATTCCACTAAATAGCTTAGCGGTTGTCGAAAATAACCGCTTAATTTGAAAGTTTTCTTTCTCTTTAAGTCGCTTTTTAAATGACCCGTCATTTAACAAAGTTTCTCTAATTTGTGTCGGTGATCCTAACTTAAAGATAAACGTTTCTTCACTCATTTCATTTAAGACCGCTTCATCGATTAGCTCTTCATAATAACTGAGAATCTCATCTTTGTCTTCATAATCATGAAGCGCTTTACTTAACGCTTTGATAAATTCTTTCTTATTCATGTCTACCTCATTATGTATCGATAGATACTCTCTATTTCATTAAAATCATCTTTTGCCTTCTCAATTTCCTTTAGGCCCTTAGCAGTAATCTTATAATACTTTCTTAAACGTGATTGATGTGCCTCTACATACGTTGTCACAAACCCTTGAGTTTCCAACCTTTTTAAGATTGGATAAAGGGTTGATTCACTCATTTCTAATACTTCAGAAACATCCTGAATGATCTTATACCCATAAGAAGGTTCTTCTTTAATCGCAGCTAAAACTAATGTTTCTAGAAAGCCTTTTTTAAGTTGTGGATTCATACGATACCCCCTTACACATAATACTATACATTACATAGTATATGAAGTCAAGATAAATTTTCAAATTCCTTATAAAACGAAAAAAAAGACCTTATTAGGGTCTTTAATCATCTATAAATTTAGATTATGCGTGACGTCTTCTTTCGTCTTCATCGACATCTGTATCACCAAAGTCATAGTGTACATGTTGTTTAAATGGGTTGATTCCGCGTTTAATATCTCTCATATAAATAAATAATAAGACGCCGATCCCAAATAGCCCACCAATAATAATATAGCCACTACCTACGACTAACCCTATAACTGCACAAGTCCAGATGGTTGCGGCAGTAGTTAGGCCCACAATGGTTTTATCGCCTTTCATAATCACACCCGCACCAATAAACCCGATGCCCGGTAGTACTTGGGCAATTAAACGTTGATTATCTTGTAACATTCCCCCGTCAATCCATAAATAGCGTTGTATGATTGCGATGACTGCTGCAGATACTCCAATTAAGACGTGAGGCGAGATACCAGCACTTTTCCCAATGTTCTGGCGTTCTAACCCAATTAGAAATGTAATGATAGAGACTAGCGCAAGCGGAATAATGATATATTCCCAAAATCCAGTACTCTTGATTAATTCTAATTCCTTTGAAACTAATAAAACATTATTTGCCATCTTTTTTCTTCCTTTCTTCATAAATCTGATTAAAATCTTTATTTGTATCATTATATTCGAAACCATAAACTTGGTTTAGATTAATGTTCGTTGCACTCGTGAAGATAGAATGATCCACATTTGGATTATCTTCTTTAAGTTTTTTAATAAGTTCTTTAATAAGCGCTCGTTTACTCCCAAATTTTTCAGCTTGTACCGTACAGCCACAATTCATCGTTTGAATTCCAGAGGCGCTCGTAAATTTAATAATATCTTCTTCTTTAATTAATACTAGCGGTCTAATAAGTTCCATATCAGAAAAGTTTTCAGCCTCTATTTTAGGTACCATGGTTTTAAATTGTGACCCGTATAATACATTTAACATAGTAGTCTCTATCACATCATCAAAATGATGTCCCAGTGCTAATTTATTACACCCTTCCTCTATCGCAAACTGGTACAAGAACCCTCTTCTCATTCGGGCACACATATAACAAGGGTTATCCCCAGCAATCTTTTCAGTCACTTCAAAAATTCTTGATTCTTTAATCTTAACTGGAATATTTAAATATCGGCAGTTTTCAATCAGTTGATCTAAATTCTTTTGATTCCAGCCTGGGTTCATCGCGATATATTCAAGTTCAAAGGGAATCTCGCTATATTTATGAAGTTCCATAAATAATTTCGCCAACAATAAAGAATCCTTCCCGCCACTAATTCCTACCGCTATTTTGTCATTTGGTTCAATTAGATGATAAGCCTTAATCGCTTTAATAAATTTACCTAAGAGTGGTTTTCGGTAGGTCTTTTGAAGACTTCTTTCAATCTCTTCTAAAGGTTTTAAAGGCGTTTTAACCTCTAGGTTTAAACAGGCTTCATTAACCATAAATTATTCCTTATTGGCTTTAATATGATTGTCCACATCTAGAACAAACTGAGCTAAATCATCCCAACTCTTTAAGGATGCACCAGCGGCTTTTGCGTGTCCACCGCCATCATATTCTCTCGCAATAGATTCTATTTCTGGGGTTCTACTTCTAAGTCTAATTCTAATATCGGTTGGGTATTCAATAATCAGTGCCCAAACAGGATAACCTTCAATCCCTCCTAAATTAGATACCATTGCCGCAGCATCTTCATCACTCACTTTATATTTGTCGATTAGTTCTCTTGTCATAATAAAATAGATAAAGCCATTTTCTGTTGTCTTAAAGTTAGATAATACTTCCCCTTTTAATTTAACTTGATCCATGGTTTGAATCGATAATTGGTAATCAACATATTCAACATCAACCCCAAAATCCAATAATAGTCCTGCCATTTCATGGGTCTTTCGATCAACCCCTCTAAATCTAAATCTGCCCGTATCGGTTAAGATCCCTACATACATTGCCTGAGCTCCGGCATGATTTAATAAAAGTTGGTCTTCAAACGTGTTAAAGAAATCAGCAATCATTTGACTACAACTTGGCAATTCATCTTCTACCCAATAATAATCCGCATAGTAAGAATCTTCATTAGGAATATGGTGATCAATTTTAATAATCTCTTTGCCTAATTTATAACGTTTATCACTAATTCTATCTTCTGTAGCTGTGTCACAGACGATGGATAATGCACCAGCATAAACAGAATCATCAATTTTATCTGGTTTACCCAAAAAGCTAACATAAGCACTCTCTTGACCGACAACATAAACATTCTTTTTAGGAAAAGTTGTTTCAATAATGCCCTTTAACCCATAAGTAGACCCGTAACAATCGCCATCTGGTCTCATATGTCCATGAATGATAATCGTATCATACGCTTTGATTTTATCTAATACTAGTTGTTTAATTTCCATTCTTATTTTCCTCCAACAATTTCTTATAATCTTTAATCATTAAATTTACTTCATCCCAACTCTTTAATGTTGCCCCACAAGCGTTAAGGTGACCCCCACCGCCATACTTTTTAGCTATCTCCACAATTGGGATTTGTCTACTTCTAAACTCACCAATAATATTATCAGATGTTTTATCTTCAGTAAAACTTAGCCAAATTTTTATTTCTTCGATCCCGCTTGCTAAATTAACCATCCCTCTTGAAATACTAAACGTATCCACATCATAAAGATCATAAATCGATTTATCGTTTTTTAGTATCCCAAGCC
This sequence comes from Acholeplasmataceae bacterium UBA5409, assembly GCA_002410615.1. GTDB lineage: Bacteria > Bacillota_I > Bacilli_A > Acholeplasmatales > UBA5453 > UBA5409. The sequence goes on along the minus strand of DHNT01000010.1, from coordinate 1,371 downwards.
CGTCTTCATATTGATACTTACTTTGAAAGTATGTTTTCATTTGACGAGATTCTAATGACTCTACATATAAACCATTGTAGATATCCCTTGGATTAGCACCCTGACTCACCAGAAAAGCGGATATGTTAAATAACTTAATTGGATCTTTCATCCACTGGAATCTTCCCGTATCCGTCACAATTCCCGCATAAAGGTAATTGGCAACCTTATCATTAAATTGATAGTTTAGGCTTCTAAATATATCGGTTACGTATTCGGCACAAGCTGAATAAGTAACATCCATATAGAGATGGTTTGTCGTAATATCACAATCATTTTGATGATGATCAATTATCAATATCTCTTTAGCAAGTTTATATCTTTCATCACTGACTAAATGACTCACTGCGACATCTAAAATTATTACAAGTGATCCTTCATAAACAGCCTCATCAATACTATCTAATGGTTCGCTAACATATTTATTTGTATCCCCAACCACATAGACCTGTTTATCTTTAAAATTTTCTTTAATTAAATAATATAACCCCATTTGTGATCCAATCGCGTCCATATCGGGATTTTTATGTCTATGAATAATAATCTTATCATATTGTTTAATTAAATTATCAACTTCTTGGTACAAGTTACCACTCCTTAACTAACATATTAGTATAACACAATAGCGGATTAATTGTTAAGATTTTGGTAAGAATCGCTGCGTTTTATAAACAAGATTTCTTAATCCATAAAGGGTAATCGTGCTAATAAAAGCCGTCGTACCTAACATCCCACCTAACCCGTTAAATGGAATCATCATAATATAAACGACGCCAAACAACAATCCGCCAATGACGATAAACCATTGATTCTTGGCTATTTCCTTTGAACTCATTCCGATAAAGGTTGCCCCAAAGATGATCCCTGCTAGATGAAGTGAAAAACTACTTCCCTCTAGTACTAAAACAACCCCAATCCCTAATCCCACCAAGCCACTGGCTAGAACCGGGCCTAATTCAAATTTCACATTAAACACATAAGTAATCCAGGCAGCCAACGATGACCCCACCACAACAATTACCATTTGAAGTGGAGTAAAGATACTTGGTAAATTGGGATTATTATAAAAAATAAAATAAAATAAAAACCCAAAGATAAAAGCCGTCGTGCCTAATTTCCCCCCATAACCATTAAAGACTTCTTTTATTAAAATAAATAAGACGCCGGTTAATAAGGCTACCAAAATAAACTCTGGGTAATTAAATACTTCGATTGAACACATCCCAATAAAAGAGCCACAATATAAAGCGGCTTCATACTTCTTTAAAACAAGTCCCCCTGTTATCCCAACTAAGGCAGACCCTAAAACCACATTAACGTTTAAATGTTTGT
>DHNT01000003.1:129346-129484 GCA_002410615.1 Acholeplasmataceae bacterium UBA5409 | reverse complement strand
TAAATTACACAACTCTCAAACGAACGGCATATAAACAATAGTAATCCAATGGTTAAAGCCTAGATTTAAATTACACAACTCTCAAACCCAATTCAACGTGATCCATTCTATTACCTTGTTAAAGCCTAGATTTAAATT
>DHNT01000003.1:0-128974 GCA_002410615.1 Acholeplasmataceae bacterium UBA5409 | reverse complement strand
AAATTACACAACTCTCAAACATAACATGTAGATAACAACCAATGAAAGAGGTTAAAGCCTAGATTTAAATTACACAACTCTCAAACATATGTTTATAAATGCCTGTAAGTCTTTAAGTTAAAGCCTAGATTTAAATTACACAACTCTCAAACCTATATATTCTTCTACTTTATCGAACCCATGTTAAAGCCTAGATTTAAATTACACAACTCTCAAACCTATGTCGAAGTCTGCAACTTTACCCTTTAGTTAAAGCCTAGATTTAAATTACACAACTCTCAAACGAGAAAGATAATAGTTTGTTTTTTGATTTTGTTAAAGCCTAGATTTAAATTACACAACTCTCAAACCTGAAGAAAACTACATAGACCCAAAGATAGGTTAAAGCCTAGATTTAAATTACACAACTCTCAAACAAAAGATTTATCGCATCAGTTCAATTGATTGTTAAAGCCTAGATTTAAATTACACAACTCTCAAACCATGTCGTTTTAGCTTATCAATAGCTTTAGGTTAAAGCCTAGATTTAAATTACACAACTCTCAAACAACCAGTCGATGCATTAATACCATCTGGTGGTTAAAGCCTAGATTTAAATTACACAACTCTCAAACCTCCGCCTAATTGGTTGTATTCTTTTTACTGTTAAAGCCTAGATTTAAATTACACAACTCTCAAACCAAATACGTTAAGTCCTGCAATTCTTCCAAGTTAAAGCCTAGATTTAAATTACACAACTCTCAAACTTGATTGCATTGCTTGCTGTTTTCTTTTGAGTTAAAGCCTAGATTTAAATTACACAACTCTCAAACTTTCGGCTCTAACCAATACTCTCCGCCATTGTTAAAGCCTAGATTTAAATTACACAACTCTCAAACCTCAAATCTAGAGATTTTGGGTATAATTTACTCTATATTACTTCTTTCTATATAAAAATATCCTTATAAAACATAAGAATCAACTATACTATAAATACTTAATTCATAGTTGTGTTTGGGAACTTCTTTTTCCATAAAGACTAAGTATATATCATGCTGAACAGAAAATTGAATAAGCTCTTTTATTTCTTCTTGGCCAAATAAGTATAATGCAAAAGAAACAAAAAATACCTTCGTTTTAGTCAGTGTTAATACAAGATGAAGATATCTAATTAATAATTGTATGGGTGTATCTTCATGTTCTGAAAATTTGACATCAAATATTTTTAAGATATCAGTTAATTCAACTTCTTTATCATATGAAAAATCAAGTAGTGTTTCTGATTTTAATGTTTGTAAAAACTCGGCAATCATATTCTTAAGTTCTTCATACCTAACTAAGGAATCAGATTTTCCTAATTCTAAATTAATTTGTTTATATAAAAAATTAATAGCTTTTCTACTGTTTAAGCTTAACATCAACAGATTGTGAATAACTTCAACTTGTGATTCAATTTTCAATGGTTTTTCACCGTCAAAAATCAGAAAATTGCCTTCTTCTCCATTTACTTGAGAAACCAACTCTTTTTGATATTGATAAAATTCATTTAAATCCTTGATGACTATTAAAGTGGGTTGATTACTGTTAATTAAAATTGGTTTATTAAATTTTTCATTAGAAATAATCATAATTCTACATACCTCAAGTTTGAATCAATAACTTTATTTTTACTTTTACCTAGATAATAGTCAATTGAAGAAAATTGCCTTTCTGTGATCTCTAAAAGTTGAACATCACCTTTAGGTGGCAAATTTTCTTTAATAAGTTTTTTCACAGATGAAGAAATCGATTTATTCATGACCAATCTAGAATAAACAGATTCAGTCATCATAATAAAACCAGATTGAATTAAAAATTTTCTCCACTTGTTAGCCATCTTTATTTCTTTGTTTGAAACTGAAGGTAAATCAAACATCACTATTAATCTCATTGATCTCCACATCTTTATAATGCTCCATATTCATAAAATCAATAACAGGAAATTCTATAGATTCTTCGTTCAAGTAACGAAGTAAGATTTTAACGTAGACACCTATCGCATCATCAATATATCTTTCTTCATTGTTAAATACTACTTTCTTAGTAGCCAACTTTCTTATTGATTTAATCGGATCTTTATTATTTATATTAAGATATGCCATTACATCGACAAATGGCCTAAATGGTTCCATAAAATCCGAAGATAAATTAAACGGATTTGTTTTGCCTTTATGAAAAATACCCAACTGAGTCAAGTAACCAGATGAAGCAATTTCTCTATTAAAACAACTAAGTAAAATCGAATAACCATAATTAAGTAATCCATTAATTACAGTCTCTTCGTTTCTATTAAATCCTTGACCAAATAGTGAAAAGAAATAAACTTTAGCTGCTAAGCCTTCACGATTTGTTTTATCATTTGGTTCTATTTCTTTAATATACTGGTCCAATAATTCACGGTTGTTTTTATTAAAAGTGGTTAATACCTTTATTTGATTGAGAATTTTATGTTTTACTATTTCTATCCATAAATCTTCGCATACTTTTTCCTTCCAACTCAATTGTTTGTAAATATTTCCAGATAAATTATAGTGATTATTAATTCCTAATAGTGTCCCTATAGGATTATGTTTTTCATCACAAAGTAGAACCGCTATATTATTCTTGATTAACTGAATCATTAAGGGGACTGTTATCAATGTGCTAGTAGATTCTATTAATAAAATCGATATATCTGTCAAGAAAACTTTCTTTTCTTCTTCTCCATCAAAGATAACTAAATATCCTTGAAGATATTGAAGTTTAGAAGATTTTCTTATAAGAACTGTTCTAAACATCAATGTTTATAATCTTGGTATAGAATCCTGTAACTGATTCTTTAACAACTGAAATACCTTTACTTGTTAAGATCTTGTTTCTAGGCATATCACCATAAGTTGTACCAAAAAGACGCCCTTGATTCGATGAGTTTGGCTTTAATAATTTAGTAATAATCATAATTAACGTTTCAATTTGATCAATGAAACTATAGCCCTTAAACTCATCTAGTGTGTCACCACTTCCATTAATTTTATCGATTGTATGTTTGGAATATAGTTTGTGAGTTTCCGCTAACCTATTTACCTTCATTAATATTATTTCAAACGCATTAATATTCATTTCTTTAGTTAAACCAGCAGAAAGCCATATATTTTCTTCGATTTTTTTACCTTTGAATCTTCTTTGTATTGAAAATAGTTGTCTAAGATATTCTTGAGTATTCTTGTCTAAAACTAACTGGCTAGAGTTATGATAAATAATACTATTTTTAGACTTCCCGGCTATTCTAAGCGGAACACCTTCAAGGAGAACTTTTTGCCCTATCGGAATAATGGGTATAATGATGGTTGCATTCGAGTAATTTGATGCAATATAATGCTCAAATTTTTGATTATTAAACATCTCCTCGTCGTAAAAATTACTACAGTCTACAGTTGGAATTGCTTCTATAACCTTTTTTCCATTAATATCTAATATGGTAAAAAAAGCAGTTTTCACACCATTATAACCACCATATTTATCTACCTCTAAAAAATTTTTAATTGGTGCATAACCATCATTTTTTCCTGGTTCTTTAGCTGATACTATATTTTGATCCCAGAATGCGCCTTGACTATTAATTTTGGTTTTCTTTGTTACTAAAATATCATTATGTTTAAAAATATCTTGAATGTATTTAATCTGATCTTCTAGGGTGTTTTCAAGTATTCGTTCATAGTTGTATGTTCTAAATTTTCCATCAGAATTTATATAAAGATTCTTTTGAATAGCTTTACCTAGTACGATATTCAAATAAGCATCATGCGCATGATGAAAATCATTTAACTCTCTAAACTTCAAAAGATTAAATGTATTTCTAAAAGCTGAAACATGTCTAGATTTAGAATATATAATAAAGTTTTTATCATTAGTTTCGTTATACTTAATATTAAAAATATTAGCTATTTCTAGATTAATCCAATCCAAAGTAGTTTTTTGTCTGTTTACAAAATCCTCTAATTCATAATCAGATAATGGCGTTATTCTTGTTAATCTTTCATATTTCTTTTGTGATATTAATTTTTTATTGACCAAATAAGCCCATAAATCTTTATTGTTGTCTTGTACTTCTTTTGGAAGTGGATAAATGTTATTCTTTTCACCATTGATTACACTACTTGTTAAGACTAAATTGTCTAAACTATCGTCTTTTATTCTTGATTGAGGAAATATATGATCAATATCATAAAATTTCGAATTACTCATCAGTAAATCAAAATCAATAGATTTACCACTATATAAATCTTTTCCTAATTGCATAAAATATAAGTAAATTTTTTTAGATTTTAGTTTGTCTTCTTCTTTATTTTTTTGTAAGTTACCTAGTTCGTTAATTACTTGGATATTTTCAGATTCTAAGTTTTTATAAATCTCACTTAATTGTTTAAACCTTGACTGTGTTTCTTTTTTATATATTTCTTTCTCTCTAGTAAATTCTATTGATATTTTTGTAGGTTTTACACCATTCATAATTTTGATAATTTCATCTATAATTAAATTAGCTTGAGTAATGGTTCGTTTTGCTTGAGGTGAAATATATCTAGTTTTCAGATACTCATGAAGACCATTAGAATCAGATAAATTAAAGTCATTGTTGTTTAGTCTATCTAAAGTTAATTGATTGTCACCTTTATAGAGTATTTCCATCATATTTAAGTTAGAATCTTTTAAAGTCTCTAACATGGTTCTTAGTTCTCCTTCTCCATCATCAAACAGTACTTCATTTAAGAATTTAGAAGATAGATTACCCCATTTTGACGATTTCACACTTGCGAGCTCATTAACTTGTTGATTGGAGATTATTATTGTTTTGTAACTATCAATTATATCTTGAATTTGTTCTCTACGAACATCTAGTTCATCACTATCAATCAGCGAAATGCTATTCACAACATCATCATAAAAGCTCATATAGAATGGGTTATTTTTATATTCTGGAAATATTTTTTCGAATTTTTTAATAGCACTTAACGATATCTGAAGTGGTTTATCTTCATCTGTTTTAGAAAAACCTGTTAAATCTGAGTTTTTAGGTAACCCTAGCATACTTATAATCCTTGATTTAGTCAGCGTTTTTCCTGATTTAGAATTATTAAATAATATTTGTTTTTGTTCCTTAGTTAAATTTATATCATTTACTTTCACTTTATTAATAGTATTATAAAAAATATAGGTTTGATATAAAGTAGTTTCTTGTTGAATACATATTTCGTTTGTTAGATATGTACATTTTCTCAGCATTTTTCCAATGAATGCTTTGTTTGTTTCACGTTTGTTTACAACTTCATCAAAATTAAAAGGTGTTATTTTCGAATTCTTATGATTTTCTTTCTTGATTAACCAATAATTACTCATTTCATCACTTGCGTGATTTGATAGTGGTCCAGCATAATATGGGACTTTAAACTTTAAAAGTATCTTAATATTTTTTGCATGTTCTATAGCTTCTTTGGAATTAGCTATGTTTATAAACTGATTTAATATAACTTCCAACTCATTAAAATGCAGTTGATATGGAATGAGTCGATTATCTTTATTAGTTGGAATAATTAAGAAATCTTCTTCTTCAATATAGGATAAAAGCTTAAGATCATTCGTTTTATCTTGATATTCTTTTCTTATTGCCACAAGTTTTTTAACTAAATCTTCTCTTGAAGTTTCTTTTTTAATTTTTATCTTTTGCTTATCTATTAATAGTTTACCTACATAACTAGTATAAGAAACTTTTTTACCATCTGTCAAAAATAAATCATCATAATGATTGCTATTTAAGTTATTATCAACCTTTTTAATATCTTTTTTCAATGTAAATAAATCTTTTTTATGTTTCTCATAAATGGTAACTTTAGCATATGATAAAGATTTATGTTCACCAATTAAAACATTTAATTTTATATTCTTATATATCTCAAATAGTTCAAGGAGTATACCATCAATTGATTCATCATTTGTAAGTTGTTCATCCCAGGTTTCTATATTAAAATCAAAATTTAATTTTTCATCGCTAAAATAAACAATATTATTTAAATCAAATTTATACCCTAAAACTGCTTTTAAAAATGTAGTGTTTTTGTCAGATTTTCTTGCGTTAATTTTTTCTTTTGAACTTAGATGATCTGCTAAAGCTTTTCTAATAAAATTATAATCCAATTCAGAATTTTCATCAATTTCATGTATTACAGTTACAAGATTATTAATTAATTGATTAATCGAATCCTTGGAATTACCTGTTGAACCTCCTAATGAACTGGATGATAAGAAATTACCTCTAGTTTTTAAGATGTCATGACATGCTAAAAATAACAGTCTATAATAAATACCTCTTTTAATATATTCACGACACTTTTTTTCACTTTGTAAAGCTACTCTCAAATGAAATATAGTTGGAAACTCCCTCATGTATGTAGCATCATTATATTTTCCATCAAATAGCATATACTTTTCCGGTTTTATTTGACTTTTTGAAAATCTATCAAAAAAACCAGGATCTTCTTTTATGACAAAAGATTTCAGTTCGTTTTTTAATAAGCTTAATCTCCAAATACGTTTACTGATAGTTCTTCTTTGTCTCCTAAACCCACGCCTTTCGGCTGCAGTATTTGCTTCATCAAACAGTCTAACTCCCCACAAATTTTGACCACGTTTACGAATCAATTTGTTGTTATCATCAACAACAGACCATCCAATAGAAGCTACGCCCAAATCAAGCCCTATTTGGTAGGTATCCTTTACTTTTGCCATCTTTACATTTCCCTTCAAAATTTTATGTAACTTATTAATTAAATTATAGCATATTTTAAATTCTTATGTTATAATAATTATAGATTTAATTACACACGTTCAAATAAGATTTATCGAACCTACTAAAGTCTGTTGAGACTTACACAAAAAAGACCATTTTACCAATCGGTAACAAAATGGTCTTTTTTTCACATAATTAAAAAACTCTTACCATATTAAGGATAAGAGTTTAGTTTTAAGATAATTTGGGAACTAAATCAAACAAAGGTTTTAACGAATCTGGATTTGGCTCTTTAAAGGATTCACTAAAAGCGTAATGAATAATGTTTTCATGGTTAACCCCAATGGCTACCCCTCTTAAACCTTTTTTTGCACATTCAACCGCGTAAGCGCCCATTCTAGCAGCTAAAATACGATCTTGAGGAACCGGTGACCCCCCTCTTTGAACATAGCCTAAGACAGTCGCTCTACACGCAAAACCACTTTTTTCAGTGATTTCTTGAGCCAATTCATAAACGTTTAAAATGTTTTCTGTTATGACAATAATTGCGTTTCTACGGCCTTCTTTTTTATGTTTCTTCAAGGCTTCAATCATTTGATTCTTATCCATTGGGTTTTCAGGCGTAATAATGAATTCAGCCCCACTTGAAAGACCAGCATATAAAGCTAAGTCGCCTCGTTTTCTTCCCATGGTTTCAATAATACTACTTCTTTGGTGAGACGATGAAGTGTCACGAAGTTTATCAATATCATCAACAATGGTTTTTAAGGCCGTTTGAAAACCGATCGTATAGTCTGTTCCATTGACATCATTGTCAATCGAAGCGGGAATTCCAATGGTTGGGAAACCCATCTTATTAAGTTCATCAGCGCCTTTAAAGGTTCCGTCTCCTCCAATAACAATCAAACAGTCTATTTTATGTTTATGTAAGTTTTCTATCGCAATTTCTCTAACATCTTTTTCAACAAAAGATTTCATTCTAGAAGTTCCTAATATAGTCCCACCTCTAGATAGAATTTCTGATACACTTTTGCGTTCCATCTTTTGAAAATCTCCGGTTACTAACCCTTTATAACCATCCATAATGGCATAAGGTTCATCGCCATAAAAGATACATGTTCTTACCACCGCTCTAATCGCAGCGTTCATACCTGGAGCGTCTCCACCGGATGTTAATATCGCAATTCTCATAATATCACCTCAAACTACTAAAGATTATAACATAAATTGTGATGAGATAGTAAGTTTAGTGGCGATATTTTCATATTTAGGTGGTCTTTTTTACTGTTTCATTAAAAACGAGTGAATTTTCAAATAATGTAACACGTTTTCATTTCAAAAAAGGTTCTAAATGTGGTAATATGGTAAAGAAGTTCATAGTAAAGGAGCATATAATATGAAAAAATTAATTGGTGCTGCAATATTGGGTCAATCCGGTGGACCAACTAGTGTTATTAACTCTAGTGCAGCTGGCGTTTTCCTTGAAGCCCTTAAACAAGAAAATATAACCGCAGTTTATGGTGCTAAACATGGGATTAAAGGCATTTTAAATGAAGAGTTCTTTGATATCTCTAAAGAAGATTTAGAGGAACTAGAACTATTAAAAAATACCCCATCAAGTATGATTGGGTCTGTTCGTTACAAACTTAAAAAATTAGAAGAAGATCCAAGTGATTATGAAAGACTATTAGAAGTATTTAAGAAATATAACATTCGTTACTTCTTCTACAATGGTGGTAATGACTCCATGGATACCGCCAATAAAGTTTCTAAGTTCTTTAAAGATCACGACTACGAATGTCGCGTAATGGGTGTTCCAAAAACCATTGATAATGATTTATTTGGAACAGATCACTGTCCCGGTTATGGTAGTGCCGCAAAATATGTTGCCACGACTTTGATGGAACTATACCATGATGCAACGGTTTATGATACACCAATGGTTACAGTGGTTGAAGTAATGGGTAGAAATGCTGGTTGGTTAACCGCAGCAGCTCAACTCGCTATCGAAAAAGGTCAAGGTCCAGATTTAATCTATTTGCCTGAATTAACCTTTGATTATGATGAATTTTTTAGTGATGTTGAAAAAATTCTAAAACAAAAAAGTAAAGCAATCATCGTCGTTTCAGAAGGAATTAAAGATAAAGATGGTCTTTATGTCCCAGAAAAATTCACGAACTTAACCACTGACTCATTTGGTCATGCCCAATTAGGTGGTACGGCTGAAGTTTTAGCTTCAGAAATTCAAAATCGCTTTAATGTTAAAGTTAGAGGAATTGAATTCTCATTACTTCAACGTTGTGCGGCTCACTTGGCAAGTAATGTGGATGTAACAGAAGCTTATCAAGCCGGTGTTGAAGCTGTTAAAGCCGCTGTCAACGGCACAACTGATCATATGATTGGGTTTAAGAGAATTTCTAATAAGCCTTATAAAATGGAATATATCTTAGTGCCACTTGATGTTGCCGCAAACACAGAAAAGAAAGTCCCTCTAGAATGGATTAAGCCACATGGTCAAGGAATGACAAATGATTTTGTTGACTATGCACTACCACTAATCCAAGGTGATAATAAAGCACCACTTGTTGATGGTCTTCCAAGATTTGCGAACCTTAAAAAAGTACTTGTCAATAAAAAATAAAGGATAATCATCATTAGAGATGTTCCTCTATAATAATTATAAAGCCTCGCAAACGCGAGGCTTTTTTTCGTCTATTCATTAATAACTTCTAGATCTGCCAAAATCCATTTACCACCTTGGTAATTTTGTGCTTCTAAAGTAAAAATATAAACAGTGTTTGGTTCTAATTTTGATTTAATCTTGTTAAATACTTCGGGAAAAATGGTCGCATTAATCACCGTTAGATAATCGGTGATATCGACAAATGCCATGGGGTCACCTTTTTTGGTTGTAATTTCTCTGATTTGTTTCAACAAGCCTAATGTTTTTACTTGTTTTACCTTGAAAGTTAACTTAGATAAAGGCGTTAACTTACGTTTTTCAATCAAATCTTCGTGTGGTAAAACCGGTGCGTAAGATAAATTAAATCCTAACGCTTCTTTTTCTTTTTCAATCAGTTGATCTAAGGGATATTCTTTAATGTTTGTCTCTTTTATATCAAACACAACCGTTTGGTAAATTTGAACTGAACTATTTTGTTCATCAAACAAGGTTCGTTTTGTTAATCCAAACGAATCTAAAGCCCCACTGAAAATTAATCCTTCTAAGACTCTTGGGGTTAAGATACCCTTTAGTCTTTCTTTTAAATCAGAATAGGATTGATAGGAACCGTTAATTTCACGTTCATCAATGATTTTTCCAGCAACAACTTGACCAATACTCTTTATCCCAGTTAATGGGTAAACTAAACTTGAATCTTTAATTTCATATTCATTGGTAGAAAGATTGATATCGGGTGGTAATACGACAACCCCTTTATTATTAAGTTGTTTGATATATTCAAAAGTATTCAAATCTGAGGAAGCTGACTTACTCATTAATACACTCATAAAGATGGGATAATAATTCGCTTTTAAATAAGCCATTTGGTAAGCAACAATACCATACGCAACCGAATGGGATTTATTAAACCCATAATCAGCAAACTTCAAGATGTAATCATAAATGGTAATCGCTAGTTCTTTGGTCTTCCCGTTTTCGACACTTCTCGTAATAAAACGTTCTTTTTCACGTTCTAAAATATCTTTATCTTTCTTAGAAACCCCTACTCTTAGTAAATCTGCTTCATTTAAGGAATACCCCGCAAACCTTTGGGCAATCATCATGATTTGTTCTTGGTAAATGATGATTCCATAGGTGTCTTTTAATATGGGTTCTAATAAGGGATCAATATAGTTAAACTTAGCCCCATTTCTTCTTTCAATATAGGTATCAATGTTTTGCATCGGACCAGGTCTATATAAAGCCAATAGGGCGACAATGTCATTAAAGTGCGTCGGTTTTAATTTCCTTAAGACACTACGCATTCCCTGAGATTCTAGTTGGAATATTCCGGCTGAATCACCACTACTCAAAAGGGCATAAGTCTTGGCATCTTCATAATCAATGGTGTCTAAATCAAGTTTAATGCCTTGATGTTTTTCAATTAACTCTAACATTCTATTGATCATGTTTAAGTTTCTAATCCCTAAAAAGTCTATCTTTAAAATGCCCATGTCATCTAAGTCTTCATGTTCATATTGAGATTGATAAATCATTGGGCCTTGTTGAAGCGGAATATAGTATCTTAAATCCTCTTTTGCCATAATGATGCCGGCAGCGTGGGTGCCTGTTTGTCTAGGTAGACCTTCAAAGCGATTTGATAATGTCAAGATTTCATTTAATTTACCATCTAGTTGATCGGGTGAAGCAGTAATTCTTTTAACTATTTGATTGGTATCACTTGGTGTATAACCTTTAATTCTAGCAATATCCCGAATAGAACTTTTTGAGGCAAACTTAGAAAAGGTATTAATCGATAAAACATGATTAGAACCATACTTATCTTTAACATACTGAATAACTTCATCTCTTCTATCATCAGGAAAATCTAAGTCAATGTCTGGCATGTTTCTTCTGTCTTTATTTAAAAACCTTTCAAATAACAAGCCGTATTTTAAAGGATCAACATTGGTAATTTGAAGCGCGTAACTTGTTAAACTTCCTGCCGCTGAACCTCGCCCAGGCCCCACTAAAATACCTTTTTCTTTGGCGAATTTAACAAAATCCCAAACGATTAAAAAATAGTCATTATACCCCATTGAATCAATGACATTTAATTCGTTGCTTAATCGATCAAAATAGGGTTTAGAATTCATTATTTTTTCTTTGTCAATAATTTGATTAAGGCCTGCATAAGCTAGCTCTTGAAGCGCTTTTTGGTGATCTTTTGATTTAATTGGCGATACCAAATGAAACTGAGGTTTTTGATAATTAAACTCAAACTTTTTAAAAACCGCCTCAAGGTTACTAAACACTTCTTTATAATCGGAAAAACGTTCTTCGATTTGAACTAAAGTTAAGAACGATAAATCCATTTCATCCAATCTTTTTTTGCCAATATTTTGAATTTGAATGAAAACATCATAGGCGTACCAATCTTCTTTCAAATAACTCATATAATTTAGGGGTAATAATAAAACATTTTCTTCTTTCGCAATCACTTTTAAATGAGGTGCGATCTGAATTTCTTGATTCATCGTTTGAAGCGCTAAACCAACTGAAAAGTTAGGTAAATTATTTTTATAATCAGAAAGTCTAGTTTTTGCCTCATCCAATAAACCTTTTTGAATATTGATATCAATATCTGATTCATGACCACTACTAATGAAATAAAGGCCTTCTTTATAGGGTAAGATATCCTTAAATTGAAGACGCTTATTCTCATTTAATTGAACCAGTGAGGATAAGATGATTAAGTGCTTAAAACCTTTATCATTTAAAGCATAAACTAAGATTGAGGTATTTTGTTCAAGGTGAACAATATCCAACTTCATCCCAATAATATAAGGTGTTTTGGCATGCTTAAATAATTTATAGGAACCATATAAATTGTTTGAATCCGCTAAGGCAATAAACGGATATTTTTCATTAGATGCATAACCGATAATGTCCTCTAATCGAAATACACTCTCTAATAGATTATATTCACTTAAGAATCCAAACGCTCCAATCACTTTGTTATACCTCTATTTAAGTATATCATATTTCAATCTTGTTTTTCCTTTTTTTCACAAAATAGAGAACACTTAAAACACACCCAGTAACTACTAAAACACCGCCTATTAAGTAATAACTGATTTGACTTGAGTTAATCCCTTCGATAATGATTGTCCTAGTGAAATATTGATAATTTCCCGACGTGTCAACCACTTCATAGGTCACATAGAACGTTCCCGAAACGCCTGTAATATAGTTAGTCTCAAATACACTTACAACAAGCTCTTCAATTGGTGTATAGTTGTCATTGATAATAATCCCTTCCATCAAATCAATTGTTTCCTCTTTTTTACCGTAAATAGTACTGGCACTAATTGATGGAGCGGTTTTATCTTGAACATAAATTAACATTGTAACTGAGACTTCGTTTAATGAACTATCATGAACGTTATAGATAACTTCGTAAGCGCCAATTGTATTATAATCAATATTTGGAATGACTTCGATATCCTCAAGCGTTAAAAAATCATAGTTGTCACTGACTTTAACATAACTTAAATAATCAATTGGCGCACTGCTAACTTCGATAATGATACTTTTTTGTGATAAAGATAAAGATGGGCTTTCAAGATCCTTAACGGTAATTTGATGGGTCGCTGTTGAAATATTACCACTTGAATCGGTCGCGATTAGACTAATATTTACTACCCCTATTTTATCTATTTCACTTGATAAGGAATAACTATATTCAACATGGTTATCATAATTATCGGTGATTTCATAAAAATCCAAAATATCAAAGATAAACCCTACCGGATGACTGTTATTCCCTTTAAAAATTAAAGTTGGTCCAAGATTGTCAAAGATTTCAACCGTTTGTTGATAAAAACTGGTGTTTCCAACCTCATCAATTAATTGAAAATTAACGACATATGAGCCTATTTTTGAATAATCAATGCCTGATTCATCGACAACGATTAAAATGTTTTTTGTTTCTGAGAGGTTATCTTCAACGATTAGACTTTTGGCGTAGTTTGGTTTAGTTGAACCAACTAAGATTTGAAATGGTGCACAGTAGATAATATGAGGGGGTTCAGTATCAATCATTTCGACATAGATGATCTTTGAAGCACTTACTTCATTACCACTTGAATCGGTTGCTGTGACGAGTAAGGTAACCGCCCCCTCTTCTTCTAAAGAACCCTCAACGATTTCATATTTTATATCTATTACAGCGTCATGGTTATCACTAGTAGTAACATAATTTTCAACCTTAAAAGTATAGCCAATCGTAAATGTATTTAAGTCAGTAAATTTAATCGTTGGTGGAATCAAATCAATAATGTTAACCGCTTCTTGATGAATAAACTCATTCCCTGATAAATCAGCTAAGGTAAATATAACCGTGTATACGCCAACTTTCGAATAATTCACATTTGAATCATTGACGGTTACTTTTATCTCTTCTGTCTTATTGACGTCATCTTCATAGGATAAACTGGTTAAATAGTCTGGTTTTTTTTCACCTAAAACAAATGTATAGGGCTTAGAATTTTTAACGACCGGTTTATTAATATCAACGATCTTAATATAAATAAGTTTTATTTCTTCTTTTTGATACTTAGGAGAGATTGCCTTATGGTATAGTTTATAGGTTGTAATATTGTTCGTTGAAATAACACTTTTCATACAATAGTTATAGTTAATATCAAATACAGTAAAATCCGGATCAGTATAACCTTCTTTTAAATTTACGCTCGCTTTAAAAGTTTCCAGTGCGTCATCTAAACTTTCACCATAAGGAATAATTATGGTGTCTGTATCCCAAATAAAGATTGAATCTGCTGCGCTAATTGTTTTCATTGGAAGCAGAGTACTAATCAAAAGTATTAGTAAAATATTGGTTTTTTTCATCGTATCACCCAATCAATATATACAGCATAGAAATCTAATTTTTCTAATTTGATGATTACTTATTTAGATATCATGATACATCTATCTATTCGGATTTTATACCAGAATATGAATTACACATTAAAAAAACCCGAGTTGTCTAACTGCTCGGGTTTTATCCTATTCTATATTAAAATTCTGACATAACCTTTGACCGTTCTTCTAAGAATTGATTGCGGTAAAGTTCGTAATAACCACCTTTAAGTTTAAGTAATTCTTTATGTTTACCCATTTCAACAATTTTACCTTCTGAAAGTAAAATAATTAAGTCACTATCAACAATGGTTGATAACCTGTGCGCAACTATAAATGAAGTTCTTCCTTTTAACAAAGTATGGGTTGCTTCTTGGATGACTTGCTCAGCTTCACTGTCAATCGATGAAGTGGCTTCATCTAAAATTAATATCTTGGGATCTGCTAAGATAGCTCTGGCGAAACTAATTAATTGTTTTTCTCCAATTGATAACTTGTTACCCCCTTCACCAATATCTGAATAATAACCATTTGGCATTTTAGAGATGAATTTATCAGCACCAATCGCTTTAGCGGCTTTGATGACTTCTTCATCTGTAGCCTCTAATCGACCATAACGAATGTTTTCCATAATGTTTGTAGTAAATAAGTGTGGTGTCTGTAAAACATAGCCTAAGCGTTTATGTAACCAGTGAATAGATCGCGTTCGATAGTCTTTACCATCAATTAATATTTCACCTGAAGTGGGTTCATAGAATCTTGAGAGTAAGTTAACAATGGTGGTTTTACCACTTCCTGTATGACCAACTAGGGCAACACTCATTCCTTTTTCAACTTTTAATTTGAAGTTTTCTAATATAATTTCATTCTCATTGTATGAAAAGGTAACATCTTTAAACTCAACTGATCCTTCCAATTCTTCCCAGTTTTCATATTTTGGATGTAGTAAATCGCCATATTCTTCTGATACTTGTTCAGTATCATAAATCGCTGGATTTTCTTCAATTAATTGAACGATTCTTTCCGCACTTGCTTGCGCTTGTTGGAATTGCGCTAAAATACGTGATATTTGCATAACAGGATCAAAAAATCTCGTTGTATAGTCAATAAAAATATAAAATGTTCCCACAGATAAAGCAGCCACACCAGCCGTAATAATAACTTTACTACCTTGATACATGACAACCCCTAACACAATATAACTAATGAGTAACATAATCGGAGAGAAAATACTGCTCCAAAGAATGGCTTTGGTGGTTGAGCGTCTTAGGTCGCTTGTTTTTTGTTCAAATTCATAATAAGATTCTGCTTCAATCGCAAGGCTCTTGGTTGTTTTAGCCCCCATGAACGCTTCATTAAAGGCAGCTGTAACAATTGAGTTCTTTTTCCTTGAAACTCGATAGCCTGCCAAGATTTTCTTTCTAAAGTAATACGCTAAAACAATCATCACCGGAATGGAAGCGGTAATAATTAAGGCTAATTGCCAACTATAAATATATAAGATAATCAAAATCGCCAACATAATGGCAAAACTCCACAAGAAGTCGACAACACCCCAACTAATAATATTGGCAAGTTTTCTAGAATCTGAAGTCATTCTTGCCATAATCCAGCCTTGAGGTGTTTTATCAAAGTAACTAAATGGTAATCTTTGAATTGTTTCAAAAGCTTCTTTTCTTAGTTTGTAGTTGGTTTTCACTTCAATCTTACCGGCTTGATAAATAAATCCCCAAACTGAGAAACCCATTATGATGGCCGCTAAAACATATAAAATAATAAATGGTGTGACCGTTTCATAATTGCCTTTTTCAAAGAAATTGTCAATGGCATACGCGTTAAATAAGGTCATTGTCATATCAATGAACCCCATTATAACCGCAAAAAGGAATAAGAGAAACACACTCTTTTTATCATCAAAAACTGTTTTAATGATCTTTTTCCATGTCCCGAGGTTGACTTTCTCGACGGTATAATCTTCTTCGTAATTCATAGTCTAAACCTCCTCTACCATTTGTAAAAACTCTTCTTCTAAAGAACCTTGGATATCCCAAAGTTTCTTATATAAGCCCTCTTTATTCTTTAAGGTTTCGTGTGTTCCAATATCACTGACTTGACCATTGTCTAATACAATAATCTTATCCGCTTGTTTCGCTGTTGTGATACGATGGGTAATAATAATTGTGGTTGATTTAATGTCTCTGGTTTCAAGTGCTTGACGAATTAAGAAATCGGTTTGTGTATCAACGGCACTTAAGGAGTCATCAAAAATCAAAATTGGTTTTTCTGTAACTAAAATTCTCGCAATCGCAACCCTTTGTTTTTGACCCCCAGAAAGCGTCGTCCCTTTTTCACCAACGACTGTATCATAACCTTTGTCAAAAGTGGAAATATCTCTTTGTAGCGAGGCAATTTGAGCAGCCTTATAAACATCATTAGAGATAGTATTTCGATTTGATATCGCAATATTCTCATAGACTGTTTTCGAATATAAGAATGGTTCTTGTAAAACCACCCCTAAGTTCTTTCTTAAATGATGTTTCTCAATATCTTTGATAGAAACGCCGTCCATCAGGATATCACCACTAGTGACTTCCAACATTCTAGTCAGCAAGTTCACAATTGTTGATTTCCCAGACCCGGTTCTACCAATAAAGACAACTGTTTCTCCAGGATTTATTGTAAAGTTAACCTGGTTTAATAAATGATCATTGGAATCAGAAAACTTGAATGAAACATCTTTAAATTCAATCATGCCTTTTATTTTAGGTGTTTCAGTACCGTTTAAATTAAATTCACTTGGAATATCTAAAACTTCCATAATACGGTCCGTTGAAACCAAAGCTCGACCAAAATCACCAATCATTCTACCTAATCCTCTAATCGGCCAAATTAACATCCCAATCAACATCAATACGGCAATAACTTGGTCCGAAGAAATCAAGCTATTTCTGGTCAACCCAATCGCAATAAAAATAGTTAAAACATATTGTAACAAAGCGATTGTATCACTAACGCCCCAATGAATCGCTTGAATATTTTGAAATTTTCTTAGTTCTTTTGAATAACCTTGATTAGCCTGCTCCATTTTTTCAATTTCAAATGGCTCATTCGCAAACGCCCTAACAATTTTTGAAGCATTTAAGTTTTCTTGAATAATGGTAATCATCGAAGCTTCTTTTTCTTCAATCACTTTATGGGCTTTATTAACATATCTAAAAAAGAATATTGAAGTGGTCGCAGTAATCGGAATCATGATCATCGCGACATACATCATCGTTGGGCTAATAAAGTAAATTTGAATCGCTCCAAAGGTAACGGTTGCGACAAGACGAATAGCTTCCGCGACACGTTCAGATAAAAAGCCACCAATCATTTCAATGTCCGATGTTACTCTTTGAATTAAATCTCCGATATCCACATTATTATGATACTTATACTCCAGTGATTGAATATGTTCATACATTTCATTTCTTAATTTTCTTTGAATATTTTCAGATAATCTTCCCCGTAATAAAGCTTCTAAGAAAATCATAAAGAATCTAAATGCCTGGAATACAGCCAACATAGTTACAACTTTTAATACAGTATTTAATCCATCATTAGGTTGGAAAAAATCTAACACAAAATTGGGAAAATTAACCTTATAGATTGCCCCTGGTGCTGAATCTTTCAAAAACGCGATTAAATACTGCGTAAACAACGGCACATAAGAGTAGGTAAAGCGTCCAAATATCACAAAAAAGATGATTAATGTCATCATCCAATAATAACCTTTTGCAAATTTAAATAAATTTTTAACTCTTTTCATAAAAAAAAACCTTCTTATCAACATCTATATTTTACTTGATTGTAAATTAATGTCAATATGAAAGTTTCATTTGATTTTATTATAATAAATCCTTATTAGCGAGTGAAATTCGATTATCTCTATTCAAATTAAAGATTCTTTCAGATACCAAACTAGATTCTTTGTACTTATGAAGTTTAATTAACACAACCGATAATTTATTCGAAATAAATTGTGAAGCATAGTAGTGTTGAGAGATACCAATCTCAGAAAACAACGCTTCTCTTAGGTATTGATAACTATTGTCATATTTATATTTTTGAATAAAATAGTTTTTTAAAAACTGTTGAATTAAACTATCTGAAAAAGGTACTTGATCTAACAATTCTAAAACATTCTTTTTATCTTCTAATACATCATAATATAGCATTGAGGCAATATCTACTTTTGAATCTAATGAGACAAAAGTTTCATAGTCTTCATGTAAGATTAAAGAGATTCGGTAGCTACTTAAATAATCATCTTCTAGTAAACTGTCATTAAATGCTTTGGGTTCCATCATATAAGCTAATGCCTCAACATATTTCTTTTTTGTTGTTATAATCGCATCAATTTGATTAAACTTAATATGCATTTGGCATAACTTTTCAAAATTATTTTTTAATTCTTTAAATGAGGCTTGATACAAAGACAGTTCAAACTTTAAATCAAGATACCAATAACGAATACTTATATGAAATAAATTATTAACATTTAACTCTTTTAAAAGTCTACCTGCTAAAAAATAATCTTTTGTATCAATATAAAAACTGACTAAGGTTAAGATGAATATGGTTAATTCTAATGGTTGCATGACATCAATGCTGTACAATAAAACACTGACTATTTGTGCTTCATTTTCGACCTTTTTTTCTTTCACCTGAATCGCAAAACTAATTAACCTTGATTGAAAATCATCTCGTTTTGATAAGTATTCTATTAGTTCAGGCCGACAATCTTTAGTTCCCATAATATAACTAACTAATTTCAAATACCATGCATCCATAATTTCGCTTGAAGCAACCATATCTTCATCAATCTGCATATCATTAAAATAAGAACCTAACATACCAACATTAGGTTTCAAAATATCGTTTTCGATTTTAGATAGATATGATATTGATATTCCATACTTACGACAAATCTCACTTAATGTTTTCATCCTCTCCAATCTCTTACATTTAAAAGTTGCACCATACTTTCCTTCTGTTTTTAAATCATTTTCTATTTTAGTGCCTACTTTATGAATCAATAATTCGTTCATAAGTTTTCCTCCTTTACAACTATTATCTAAATTCATAATTTTAATTCAACAATATTTTGATACAAAAAATAAAAAAAGTGTATTTTACACTTTTTTGGGTTTATTATCATATTTACATACTTCATAAAGTTTACAAGTTAAACACTTTGGATTTCGGCTTGTACAATGATACCTACCGAAGAAAATCAATTGATGATGGAGCTTAGTCCAGCGTTCTTTGGGAAAAATTTTATAAAGTTTCATTTCTGTTTGATAGACATCATCCGTTTTCTTTGCGAGACCTAGTCTAATTGAAACTCGGTGGACATGCGTATCTACTGCAATCGCTGGCGTATCAAATAAGTTTGATAGGATTACATTAGCCGTCTTTCTACCGACGCCAGCTAGAGATTCTAAATCTTCTCTTCTTGATGGGATTATTCCATCAAAATGCGTAACGACTTGATTGGCCATCTTAATGATGTTTTTCGCTTTATTCTTATAGAGTCCAATTGAATTAATTAATACTTCTACCGCTTCTTGTTTGGCACTAGAAAGTTCATAAACAGTGGGGTATCTTTTAAAGAGAATGGGTGTAACTTTATTGACTTGAATGTCAGTCGTTTGAGCAGATAAGATAACGGCTACCAGTAATTCATAATGATTTGTATAGTTAAGTTCAGCTTTTGCGTTAGGAAACATTTCAT
Source organism: Acholeplasmataceae bacterium UBA5409 (assembly GCA_002410615.1). Classification (GTDB taxonomy): domain Bacteria; phylum Bacillota_I; class Bacilli_A; order Acholeplasmatales; family UBA5453; genus UBA5409. The sequence goes on along the minus strand of DHNT01000003.1, from coordinate 108,835 downwards.
CTAAAACATTTAGTATCAAAGTTGTTTTATCCATTATTTCCCGATTAACTTTCTTAGCGCTTGGGCCGTTTTTTCATCAATTGAAGAGGGTTCTAAGAATGACTCACTTCTTAAGATCTTATCCACATAATTAACATTCTTTTTATGATGATTAATCGCCACTTCAATGGCTTCATCAACTTGTTCTAGTGTAAAACCATCCGTTGGCCACTGTCTAATTATATCCAAATTGGTTGGGGTTAATGCTTTATTAAATTTAGATTCTAATGATTCAACTAGTTTTTCTAGTTCAGTCATTTGTTTAAGTTCGCTTTGTTTTTTGATTTCAGTCGTAAAATAAGTTGCTATTTTATCAAAAAATGGTTTTAAACTAAATACTTCACCGACTTTATCATCGCTTTTTTTCTCTAAGTTAATACAAATCAAATCTTTTTCAAACAAACTGTTCACTATTTCACCGACATGATTTCCCTTAAAACCGGTTAGTCTTGCAAGAGAATTCGTTGATAAATTAAATCTTTTCTTTTCAGCTAAATTAAAAAGATGCATTAAAATAACCATCTCATCTGAAGTAAGATCGAACCGTTGGGCATTTCTAAAGATTAATTTTTGATAGTCTAAGTAGCCTTCTTCAAATAATTTTTCGATCATAGTTACTCCTTTGCCAATTTACTCAAGGCATATTCTGCTGCTTTTTGTTCTGCTTCTTTTTTTGTTTTCGCTGTCCCAATACCTAAAACGATATCATCCATTTTAACACTGACGGTAAATAATTTATCATGAGATGGCCCTTCTTGATGTTCTAGATGATAAGTGATATTTTTTCTATCTGTTTGAACATATTCTTGCAAAGTCGACTTAAAATCTTTTATTTCTTTAATTCCATCCAGATTGGAAATGACTATTTTTTTAAATAAAGTTCTCGTTGCTTCAAATCCAGAATCTAAAAAGATGGCCCCAAAAATGGCCTCAAAAGCATCCGCAATTATCGATGGATTTTCTCTTGATCCAAGTTGTTCAGAACCTTTACCTAACTTTAAATAGTTTGATAAATGAATATTAGCCGCATAAAGGGCTAAAGCTTCTTCACAAACCGCTTGAGCTCTTTTCTTGCTCATTTCACCTTCAGTTTTAATCCCTTTATTATAGAGATATTCAGCCATCAATAAACCAATCACAGCGTCACCTAAAAACTCAAGCCTTTCATTATCGATGCTCGATTGATTTTCATTCGCATAACTTGAATGGGTTAATGCTTGATTAAGTAAGTTAATGTTTTTAAACTTAATGCCTAAAACTTGTTCTAAGTCTTTAATTGGACTCACCTTCTATATTAAAATCTTTAATTTTATCTTTTACTTTATTAATAATATCTGCTTGAACAAACGTTCTTGCTTGTTTAATTGCATTTAAAATTGCTTTTGCGTCACTGGAACCGTGGGCTTTAATAACTGGTGCATTTATGCCGAAAATCATCGCTCCGCCAATTTCACTAGCATCTAATCGCTTAGCAAATCGCTTTAAGTTCTTTCTCATAAATAAATACCCTATCTTACCACCGATGGATGATTTGATTTCTTCTTTCAACATCAACCCCATCCCTTTAGCTGTTCCTTCTAAAGTCTTCAAGATCATATTGCCAGTAAAACCATCCGTAATTAAGATATCACTGTCCGTCGTGAATAATTCTTTTGGTTCAATATTGCCAACAAAATTTACATCCTTAGATTCTGAAAGTAACTTAAATGTCTCTTTGTCTACTTCTCTGCCTTTTCCGGCTTCAGTTCCAATATTTAATAAACCTACTTTAGGGTTTTTTCGATTTAAAAAACTTTCTGCCACTACACTGGCATAGATTGCTAATTCTAACAAGTGTTCTGATCTTAATTCAATGTTGGCGCCAACATCTAATAAGATCTTCCCTTTCCGATCTAGTGAAGGCACAATTGGCGCGATCGCAACTCTGTGCATGCCTTCCATTCTTTTAATGATTAGATGAACTGCAATCACCACGGCTTGAGTAGGCCCAGCTGATACAATGGCATCACTAAAGCCATCTTTAACATATTTAGTTGCCATCACAAGCGAAGCATCTTTTTGTGTTCTAATGGCTTTAATGGGGTCAAACTCACCCATTGAAATAACGGATCCAGAATGAATAACCGTAATCCTTTCTGAGTTCGTTAAATATTGTTTAATTTCTGTTTCATCGCCAAAAATAGTGATTTCGATATCTTTAAAAGTTTCAACTGCTTTCATGGCACCTAGCACATTTACTTTCGCGCCAATGTCGCCACCCATTCCATCTAGTGCTATTCTAATCATAAAAATGTCTCCTTTTAAGTTTAATAATTATATCATAATTTTTAATTGGTTTATAGATTGCGTGAGATTTAATACATTAATCAAACTTGTTTGGTTCTTAACAACCATAATGCATCTTCTTTAGCAGACATAAAAATATCAAAGTCAGTCCCTAAATCAGCGTACTGGAAATCAATAATTCCACTTTGTTTGACCCCTAAGAATTCGCCTGGTCCTCGATTCTCTAAATCGTATTCTGATAAAGCAAATCCATCTAAGTTACGTTCAAATAGTTTTAACCGTTCAATATCACCATCATCACTAATCACATAACAATAACTTTGTTTGTCACTTCTTCCAACTCTACCTCTTAACTGATGTAGTTGACTTAAGCCGAAATACTCTCCATCAAAAATAACCATCATCGTGGCGTTTTTAATATCTAAACCCACTTCAATAACTGAGGTAGAAATTAGAATTGAACCTTTTGTGGCATTAAATTGTTCCATAATAGATTGTTTTTCTTCTCCACTCATTCTGCCGTGAAGCGTGAAGATTGGCACATCAAACTGTTTCTTAGCTAATGATTCTATACTTTGAACACTTTCCCCACGAAGTTCAGATTCAATCGATGGCGCAACAAAATAAACTTGATTGCCTAAATCGATTTCTTTTTGAACGTGTTTAAAAACACTCTCGGTTTGACTCTTCGTAAAATATTGCGTAACAATAGGTAATCTTCCCACTGGTTTTTCTCTGATATTTGAAATTTCCATATCCCCAAATAAGACAATGGCTAAAGTTCTTGGAATAGGGGTTGCCGTCAGGTAAACAATGTCTGCATTTCCTTTTAATTCTAATTGTTCTCGAGCCATTACCCCAAATCGATGTTGTTCGTCAATGACAATAAAACCTAAATTCTTGAAAGTTGTATCATCCGTAATCAACGCATGCGTTCCGATCACCAAATCGATTTCACCAGAAGCAATTTTAGTTTTAATGACCTCTTTTTTCTTTGTAGAACCTGTTAATAAAACGACGTTCAAATCTTTAAACGTTTCTTTAAAAAGATGATAGTGTTGTTGGGCAAGAATTTCTGTAGGTGCCATAATTGCGCTTTGATACCCAGCGGTTTTAGCGCCTAATATCCCAATTCCAACAACAACTGTTTTCCCAGATCCAACATCGCCTTGGATTAAACGTTTAACTGGATAGGTCTTCTTAAAATCTCTAAATACATCATTAACTGCCTCTTTTTGATCTTCAGTTAATTCATAGGGAATCTTTGAAATAAACGTTTTAACCTGTGATAAATCATAGTTTTTGGGTTCTTTTTGAACGGCTTCAATATTTAATTTTTGTCGCATTACTTTTAATTGAAAATTCAAAGCTTCTTCATACTTTAATCTTGAATACGCGCGCGCTAATTTTACTTCATCTTTAGGAAAATGCAGATTATAGATCATATCATATCGATCTTGGATTTTCCTTTTTTTGAGAATGGTTATTGGCAGCGTTTCTTCAATGGTCGCTAAATGGTTTGAAATGATATTTTTAACCATTTTACTTACACTAGAATCATAAACATTTTCAATCCCATAAATCGGTTTAAAATCACTTTTTATTGGTGTTAAATTAATTTGACTGGCGGTTATTCTTCTTGGTTTCTTTTCAAAACGTCCTCTAACTTGAATTTCCATATTCTCTTTTAATGAATCTTTTAAGTATTCTCTTCTGTAGGCAATAACCGAATAGGTTTCATGATCAACCAATAATTTGAATTGTAAACTTTTTAAGCCCCCACGATGTTGAATCACTTTAGGTAGGCTAGCAACCACACCTGTGGTGGTAACAATGGTTTTATCCACTGCCAACAACAAAGAACTCTCTTGAAAAGAGTCATATTTTTTAGGGAATTTGAGTAACAAATCTTTAGTTGTAAAAATACCGGCCTGATTTAAATGTTGTAACGTTTGTGGTCCAACACCAGGAACTTCTTTAATATCTGTCATATCATTATTATAACAAAAAAAGGATAGTTTTATCCTTTAATGTTAGATTCTTTATAAAGGTCACATAGACCAATCGCGACAACATTTTCTAAAACAATCATCGCTCTTCTTGCGATAAATGAATCATGTCTTCCTTCAATCACTAAAGTATCCGTTTTACCGGTTTTAAAATTAAAGGTTTCTTGAGGTTTTCCAATTGAGGCAGCTGGTCTTTCAAATACTTTGATTACTAAATCATTGCCATTGGTTAACCCACCATTAATACCACCAGAATGATTGGTTTTGGTATGTCCAAATTCATCTATAATCGGGTCATTAAATTCACTACCTAACAGATTAACCCCTTCAAATCCAACCCCAAAACTAACCCCTTTAACCCCGGGAACGCTAAATAATAATTGCGATAATTTTGATTCTACCGATTCAAAGAAAGGCTCGCCCAACCCTTTCGGTGGATTTTTTACGGTGATTTCAATAATGCCACCAACTGAATCTTTTTGTTCCGCAATGGTAGAAATGTATTCATCTAACTTACTCATATCTTTAAGTGTGCCTACTTGTATCAGTTTCGATGATATTTCTAAAGGAATCATCATTTTCGCAAAACTTCCCGCAATCACTAATCCAACCGTTAATCGTCCCGAAAAATGACCTGATCCCGGTAAACTAATTCCGTATTTTACCGTTGAAGTAAAGTCCGCATGTGAGGGTCTTGGGGTATCTTGAAACTGGTTATAATCTCCACTTTTGATATTCTTGTTTAAAAATCTAATCAGTATTGGTGAACCTGTCGTGAGATCATTAAAAACACCTGATTCAATCAAAAATTCATCGGTTTCTTTTCTTGGTGTAGATCCTTTATAATTGGGTTTTCTTCTTTCTAAATCTTGATTGATTAAATCGTAATCGACCTTGATTCCTGCCTTCATTCCATCAATAAGAATGCCCACAGAATTTCCATGTGATTCCCCAAAAATAGATACTCTAAATAATTTTCCAAAACTGTTCATTTTAACACCTCTTTAATAGATTCTATTGTTACAAAATCATCTTTTAAGGATTTCTTTTGCCAAATTGATTCTGAGGCGATGCCTTGATAAATTAATAAATCAATCCCGTTAATTGACTTGATTCCATATTCCATTAATATCGTTTTTCTTGGATTATAGATGAGGTCAATCACCAGTTCAATCACTTGATTTACTGGTTCATAAGGTGTTCCATAATTGGGATAACTACCCACGGGTGTACAATTGACTAAAATATCAATATGATCCATCTTACTTAAGGCTTCATAGGTAATCATTTGACCAAAATAACTAGATGACCCACCTTTTCTTGAAACAACCACTGGTGTGGCTCCATATTTCTTAAATGCGTAGTAGACCATTCTACTAGAACCACCTGAGCCTAATATATAAACAACTTTCCCCTGATAATCAAGATTTAAGTTATCTAAGATTCTTGAAAATCCAATTAGATCCGTATTATTTCCATAAACTTGGCCGTTTTTGTAAGACAGCGTATTAACAGCGCCGATTTCTTTCGCATTTTCACTTAACACATCAACATAACCCAAAATGATTTCTTTATAAGGGACAGTTACATTAAATCCGTCATATTTACCTTTTTTTAAATCATTAATGAGTGCTTCAATCTCATCTTCTTCGACGTCAAAATGCTCGTATGTTAGTTCTAAACCATTATGACGTGCGATTTCTTGATGAAGTTGATTCGAAATAGAATGGGTTATATTTTTACCAATTAAACCAAAATGTTTCATTGTTTTTGAAAATCCTTTGAAGCTTCAATAATGGTTTGATAGATTTTTAGAAAGTATTCTTGATAGGCTTGATCTATAAATGCCAAATTTCTTGTGATAATCGCTTCTTCACGGTCTTTGTGTTCGATTGGCGTAAGGGTTGTTTTTTTAATATCTTTGATATTTTGAACGACTTTAAAGCGTTCATTGATTAATTTCGCAATTGATTCATCGATTTGATCAATTTTTTTTCTTTCACTCATCAAACTCATCTAGTTGTCCTCCCAGTTGTCTAAAATCTTCAAAGAAAGTCGGGTAACTTTTCTTAATCGCTTCAACCCCATCAATGATTAAACCATCCTCAATAAATGAGCCTAAAATAGTCATACTCATGACAATTCTATGGTCATTAAATCCATTTACCGTAACCCCACCTTTAAGTTTAGTGGGTATAAAATCAATTTGGTTTGGTTTTAACTCATAGGTTGCCCCAACTAAATCCAAGTTATCGCACATTGCTTTAACTCTGTCTGATTCCTTGTATCTTAAACGTTTAATCCCTTTAATTGATACAGGCACACTAGAAAGTGCCGCTAGGGTAAATAAAATTGGCCCTAAATCTGGTGTATCTGATATATCAAATATAACCGGCTTTTGAGTGGCTTTTGAAAGTTTTAAAATACCCTCTTTTTCAACTATTTCTGACCCAAAATTAATTAAGAAATCGAGGATTTTCTTATCACCTTGAATAGAATCTCTATTTAAACCTACAAATTCAATATTGCTGCCTAATGCGCTGGCAATCAAAAAGAACGCGGCTTGAGAAAAGTCATTTTCTATTTTATAAACGGTCGGTAAATAGGTTTGATTTCCCGGTATACTGATGATGTTATTTTTCATTGTGATATCAATGTTAAATAACTTTAATACTTTAATCGTCATTTCAACATAACTTTTTGATTCAAATTGTGAGGTAACCGCTATTTCACTATCTTCTTTTAGTAGAGGCAACACAAACAAAATCCCACTGATAAATTGACTAGAAACATCACCACTTATTCTATATTCACCTGGTAATAGTGGACCTTTACAGTAAATATGTTGATCTTTCTTATAAAAATAGATTCCTTTTTGTTTAAATAAAGTATCATAGATATTCATTGGTCTTCTAGCTAAAGAAGCGCTACAAACAAAATGCTCTTCTTCACCTGTCAGTAATGAAACTGGGACTAAGAATCTTAATGTCGATCCAGATTCATGGGCGTTCAATATCGTTCCGGTACTTTTAATGTTACCACCGATTACGGTTATATTATCTAATCTTGTCTCAAAATCGATCCCTAAATTTCTTAAAATATCCATCGTTTGAAGCGTGTCTACTGCGTACAAAGGGTTATAGATGGTCGATTGACCATTTGCTAAACTTGCCGCAATCAAGGCACGATGCGTTAAACTTTTAGAAGCGATAACCTCTAAACGTCCTTTTAATTTACCTTGTCTAATTTGATAAATCATACAAACTCTCCTCACTAATTGGACAAATGATTGGTTGTCCAACTTCCTTCAATAAAACAAAATAAATTTTACCGTTTTTATGTTTCTTATCATATTTAATTTGTTCGATATAATTTGTTTTATTTCCTTCAAATCTAGGTAAACCTATCTTATCTGATAACTGATAATACTCAGTTAATAAATTAGGGTTTGTTTCCTTCAAATGAATCCCTAATTGAAGGGCCAAGTCCATTCCCATTGCCACACAAAATCCATGTTTTATCTCATAGTGATGGGCTTGTTCAATCGAATGACCAAAGGTATGTCCAAAATTTAAAAACATCCGCTCGTGGGACTCAAAAGGATCTAATTCAACAATTTCTTTTTTAACCATAATTGCCTTATAGATCATTTCAACCACGTCATAGTGATCTTGTTTCAGTAATTCTAATAAAGCCTTATCTCTTATTAAACCAGCTTTTAAAACTTCTGCTAAACCATTTATAAATTCAACCTTCGGTAAAGTCTTTAAAAAATGTGTATCTGTAACCACTAGGATGGGTTGTTTAAACGCGCCAACGAGGTTTTTACCATAGGTAGTATCAATCCCCGTTTTTCCGCCGATACTTGAATCAACCATGGCCAAAAGAGACGTTGGTATTTGAATCAAGTCAACCCCTCTTAAAATGGTCGCACTGACAAACCCTGCTAAATCTCCCACTACCCCGCCACCTAAGGCAACAATTAAATCATTTCTAGAGATATGATGTTGTAATAAAGTATTGATAACTGATTCATAGGATTCAAATGATTTTGAATGTTCAGATGGCTCTACTACCACAAATATAAAGTTAAAATCATTTAAGTGATTATTTAAATAGGATTCATAATAATGGTATAGGTTTTTATCCGTAATAATAAAAAGCCTTCTAGAAATAAAAGGATTAAGTACTTCCTTTAAATTAATATTTTCCCCTAACAAAATATCATACTTAAAATCTTTAATTTTAACCTTTATTTGTTTAATATAAATCCCTCTTCTTCCTTGCACGAACTAAATTTGCCTTAAGCGTTTTTAGATCATTATTTTTTAAAGCCTCATACAATTCATTAAAGGCCTCTTGAAATTTTTCCATGTCCTTTAATAAGAAATCCTTATTTTCATTAAATAATTCGGTCCATAATACTTCATTAATAGAGGCAATTCTTGTTAAATCACGGTAGGAATCACCTGAAAACGATTTAGTGTCTTCATGTGAATCACTATTAACTAAACTAACCGCCAGCATATGTGGTAATTGAGACGTAAACCCAATCATTTTATCATGTGTTTCTCGATCAATGACTTTGATAGCGCCAAATTCTAGGTCTTTGGCTAAATTCCTTAATGCTGTTTCTGCTTCTTGGTAGGCATGTTTATTAGAAATAATTAAAAAGTTAGCCCCTTTGAAAATAGTTTCATCTAAACCATTAATGCCACTTTTCTCACTACCCGCCATCGGATGGTGAGATAGATAAGAAAATGAATTGGGCAAAAATGATTCAATTTCGTTTAACATGGGCATTTTAACCCCGGCAATATCGGTAATGATTTGTTGTTCATTAAAACGATTTAAGTTTTCTTTTAAAAAGCGAACATTGTCTTTTGGATAAAGCGTTAAAATCACCATATCTGCCTTAGAAATTTCCTTTAAACTAGCACCTTTAATGATATTTAATTTTAGTGCTTTATTAAGGGTCAATTCATCTTGATCGTATCCATATACTTGATAACCTAAACTTGATAGTTTCTTGGCATAAGACGAACCCATCATCCCAAGCCCAACGATGAAAAACCGTTTCATTTTAAAGCCTCTTGTAGCTTTCTGATTGAATCCATCATATGATCAAAACGTTCTAGTCTTAATGATTGCGCCCCATCAGACAAAGCTTCTTCTGGTTTTGGATGAATTTCAACAATAATCCCATCAGCACCAACCGCTAAACTAGCTAAAGACAGTTTCTCAATCATAGTATAACGTCCGCTCGCATGTGATGGATCTACGATAACAGGTAAGTGTGATAATTCTTTTATCGCTAAGACGCTTGAAATATCAAGCGTGTTTCTGGTATATTTTTCAAAAGTTCTTATCCCTCTTTCACATAAAATAACGTTAGGATTACCCCCTTTTAAAATGTATTCTGCACTCATCAACCATTCTTCAATCGTGGCTGAAATCCCTCTTTTTAAAATGATTGGTTTTCTGGTTCTTTCACCTAATGCTTTAAGTAGGCTAAAATTTTGCATATTACGGGCGCCAACTTGGTAAACATCAACATATTTCTCAAAGGCAACCAAATCATCCATATCCATGATTTCAGAAACCACTGCTAAATGATATTTCCTGCCTATTTCATATAGTATTTTTAACCCATCAATTCCTAAACCTTGAAAAGAATAAGGTGAGGTTCTTGGTTTAAATGCGCCGCCCCTAATCATCTTAACATTATTTTTAACTAAATTTTGAGCAACCTCTTCCGTAATCTCATAGGTTTCCACTGAACAAGTTCCGGCAATTATCCCAAAATGATTCCCACCAATATAAATATCATCTTTAATATGCACTATAGTGTCGTGATTATCAAAGGTACGACTGGCCAGTTTATAAGGTGATTGTACCCGAGTCGCTTGTAAAACCCCTTCGAATGCTTCAATATCGGAAGGATTTAGGCTCTTTGTATCACCAATCACGCCAAATATAACAACATTTTCGCTGGATACATCCTTGATGCTAAACCCTTTATGTTGTAAAAAATCAATTAATTTTTGTGTTTGTTGTTTTGTACTATCATGTTTCATTTGAACTATCATGAATAACGCCTCTTTTTCTTTGATATAACATCACTTATAGTTGGAATAATATTACCATAACAGCCTGTTTTTTACAACCAGGCAATCACTGAACACAATGATTATACTTCACTTCTTTCACGAAAAAAAAGACATTACCGAAGTAATGTCAAATTTTTTTAGTTTTACCTAAGCCTTTGGCACTAAGCCTAAGAATCTTTCAGCTGTTGTTCCAGCACCTTTTTCAGCAAATACGATGTAGTATGTACCTGCTTCAAATGCGATTGGATTATCATTCCAAGTACCAGCGCCGCCGACGTTTTCTTCAACGAATGGTGGAATATATAAAGTATCAGGTGTTAAATTCTTAACTTTACCAGATTCTGGAGATTGTGCCCAGAAGTCTACGCTGTCTTTGTCAGCAGCATCTGTTTTGATAATCTTAACGGTTAAGTTACCATCAACAACTACTTCTTTACTATCAATAGTGTATGTAACTGTCCAACCAGCTTCACCTGTAGGTAATGTGATTTCTAAGATATATAGAGATTCTACACCTTTAAGGTCACTCTTAATTGAAGCTACTCTTTCATCTGAAAGCTTAATCGCTTCCATTTCGAAATCATCTTGTGCTGACCAGCCATTAAATTGTCCAGTTGCATAATACGCTTTGCTTTCGTTCTCTAATATTTCATCAGAGCCACAAGCAGTTAAACCAAATGTTGCAACTAATGCAACAACCAAAACTAATAATTTTTTCATACTGTTCTCCTTTTTCTAATTATAGTTTTATTATATCACGCTTACGCGTTAATACCAAAATAAATTATTGTAACAAGACACTGGTATATGCACCAATGGTGAGTATATTTCCATTTAATGATGCTTTTTCCATCCCGACATATACCAATAGTTTTTCGAACTCTAAGTCATATTGACTAAAATCGATTTCGATAGCGGTATCCATCGTATTATGAAAGATTCCAATTGTGCTATCTTTATATGTGGTTTTAAAACCACCAAATGTTTGATGTCCCTCAAAGTATAACGGCTCATAGGTGCCTCTAGATACTTCTGGATAAGCGTTTCTAATCATTATTAATTTTTTATAATGATTGTAAAGTGATGTAGAATCGCTAATTTGAGACTTAACTGTCCCGTTAGTTTGTAGCTTAGGATCATAAGTTGTTCCAATCGGATCTTCGACTGTATCCTTATCGCCCCATAACATGGCAAGTCTCCGATTGGCATCGGTGTTTTCGCTACCACGTGCCCCTTTCATACCGATTTCTTCACCATAATAAATAAAAGGTGTTCCGTATGAAAGTAAGTATAAATTAGCGGCGCTATAACTTTTCCCGCCTGCTAAGTAACCACTAGACCTGTTTTGATCATGGTTACTAATAAATGGGGTTAATATTGCTTTATCGTTAACCTTTTGAACACTATTTCGATAATTGTTTAAGTATTCAACATAGCGATTCACTGTTTCATAACCAATAGCGGTTGAGGCAATCCAACCTTCTTGACCACTCATTTCGAAATCAAAATTGGAAAACGGTTCATAGTAAGGAATCAATTCAGTGTTTGCGCTCCATACTTCACCGACCACATAAATATCTTCTTTAATCTTTTTGGCTTCATCCATAAACCAATTCCAAAAAGTGATATTACGTTCACGTTCATTTAAGAACACATATTTAGCGGCATCCAATCTAAACCCATCAACACCTAAATCAATCCAAAACTGCATAATATCGATAAATTCAGCTTTGACATCTTCATTATCAAAATTCAGTTCTGGCATACTACTCGAGAAGTTTCCTTCATAAAAGTACTCGTTATTGATCGGATAATAGGTCTTCCCCATCGTTTTGGTTTCTTCTGTATATAAACTATAGTAGTCATAGTATTTATTAGATGTGTCCCCTTCTATAACCGCTTGAGTAAAGGCTTTAAACCAGGGATGATCTTTTGAAGTGTGGTTCATTACCAAGTCGATAATAACATTAATCCCTCTTTTTTCTGTTTCCTCTAAAAAGGTTTGAAACTCTTCTAATGTTCCATAATTTGAATCAATGTTTTTATAATCTCGAACATCATATTTGTGATAACTGTTTGATGGCATGATTGGCATTAACCATATTCCCGTAACACCTAAGCTTTTACCACTATTAGGGTCACCATCATTCAAGTAATCTAAACGGTTAATCAAGCCTTGAATATCGCCAATACCATCTTTATTGGAATCACTAAAACCGCCAACAAAGATTTCGTAATATGTTCTATAATTGTCATCTATCATATTCGCCTTTAGATTATCGTCTTTTATAGTGGTTTCTTTTTTTACACAACCACCGAGTAAACCAACCGAGGTTATCAGTGTAAGCAGTAATAGTTTTTTAATCATTAACCTTTAACACTTCCCGCTGTAACCCCTTCAACATAATAACGTTGCATAGAGACGAATAAGATAACTATCGGAATAGCCACCAAGACTGACCCGGCGGCAAACTGTGTAAACAAGTTAGAGTCAGCTTGTTCCCCATATATCATTGAATATAACCCGAATGCTACCGTTAAGTTGCTCCGGTTTGATTCTCCAATAATCGTTTTCGCAAAGATAAAGTCCATCCAAGGTCCCATGAAAGCTGTTAAAGCAGTATAAACAATAATTGGTTTAGAAAGTGGTAAGATAATCTTTGAAAAAATCCCCGCATTCGTGCAACCATCGAGTCTTGCCGATTCCACCAGAGAGTTTGGAATGACATCAAAGAACCCTTTGGCAACATGGAACCCTAGACCTGAACCAGCTGAGTAGACCAGTATAAGTGCGAATAATGACCCTGTTAGCCCCATGGCTTTTAAGATGTAATAAATTGCAATCATACTCATAAAGCCTGGGAATAATCCTAATATCATCGATACAGACATAAATGTCTTTCGTGATTTGAATCTAAGTTTACTCATTACATAAGCAACCGATAAGGTTAATAATGTTGAAATCATAAATGTAAAGAAGGCAACAAATAATGTATTTAACCACCATTTACCAAATTCAAAGTTTTTGTTAGTAAATAGATTAATATAGTTATCGATACCTAAAACTTTAGGAAAATAATTTCCTCTAACAAACCCGATTAATTGTCCTTGGTTATTTAGTTCAGCACTAAATGATTGAAGTACTATCCAAACAATCGGTATTAACCAAATAAACGCTAGTATTGTTAAGAGTGTATGCCCAGTAATACTAGAAATTAGGTTATTTCTTCTAATACTACTATGCTTAATTCTTTTTACATCTGTCATTGGAAAGTGTCCTCCTCTTTAAAGGATTTACTTCTTCTGTAGGTGAGTAGTGTACCTGTGGCTATTATCAAGAAAGTTAAGATAGAAACAACGGCACCTTGGTTATAATCGCCTTGATCAATGGTTAACTTATAAAGCCAGGTAACCAGTAAATCTGTTTCACCGGCTTGGAATCCGCCTGGAACAGTTGGTCCTCCGCCTGTTAACAAGAAGATAATATTAAATGAAGTAATATTACCAACAAACGAACTAATTAGATAAGGTGTGGTAATAAAGACAACGTATGGTAAGGTAATTTTGAAGAATACTTGGAATTTATTAGCGCCGTCAATTTGAGCAGCTTCATATAAATCATTGGGAATATTCATTAAAATCCCTGAAGTCATCAATAATGTGAAAGGAATCCCAACCCACATATTAATTAAAATAACCATCACTTTAGGCGTTATTCCGTTCGTGGCATTACCTAAAAACTCAATTCCTTGATTGATAAGCCCCATATTGATTAAAAGGGTATTAATTGGACCACTAACAGATAGTAATTGTCTAACTGCCAATAAAGAAATAAATTGTGGTATCGCAATGGTTAACATGAAGATTGTGCGCCACATCTTTTTTAGTTTAATGTTTTTACCATTGATTACTAAAGCAATTAAAATACCACCTATATAACAAGTAAATGTCGCAAAAAAGGCCCATGTTAAAGTCCAAGTAACAACTGGAATAAATCTAACAGAAATCTCTGATTTACCATCAAATATTTCTTTGAAATTATCAAATCCAACCCAATTAAATAGGTGTTGTCCAACTTGTTTGGTTTGGTCAAAATCGGTAAATGCGATTAAAATCATGAATATCGTTGGTAAAACTGTAAATAAGGTTATCCCTAATATGGACGGTGTTAACATCGTTAGATGAAAACGATCGTCAATTAGTGAGTGTAAATCTCCATAAAATGTTTGAGGTACTTTACCTGCTTTAACAAGTTGATCCGCTAGTTCAGCACTCTTTGTATTTGAAACATATGCATACAAATAGATGGCTATCATACCTAATGTTAAGACACCAAACAGCATCATCAACATTGAGTTATCCGTTGGTGTAAATATACTACCCGGATTGGTACCTAAATTAGTCAGATTACTTAATGCTTTATAACCTAGTGGCGTTGAGTTAACCTCTGGACTCATGACCATAAACAAAATGAATGCAGCTTGAATGATTAAGTAAATCAATCCTTTGACATATCGTTTATGATAAAAGTTCCCAGCCCCCATAATAAAATAGGATAATTTAGTTCCAATAGAACCATTAACAAATCTCTTGCCAAAGGTTTTAAACCCCTTGCCAATTGATTTGATTACACGAACTATTCCATTGCCAAAATTTTTAAGCCCTTCAACAAATGATTGGCCTATTCTGATGAAAATGTTGGGTTTTTTTTCTTTTACATATTCCATTGAAAAATCTCCTTTTTAGAAAACTTATGAAACAAGCGATACCTTCGTACCGCTCTTCCTCATATATATAGATTAAATTATTCTTTTTCTCCTGTGCGCCAAATCTGTTGAACAATTTCAAGTTGAGCTTTTATTTGGGCATGTGTCGTGTAATTACTACCTGTATTTTCAAGGATTTCTCTAATTAACGCTGGAGCACCCTTTGAGTAATACCAAGTATTAAATCTAGCTTCAGCACCAAATGGTTGAGCGATACCAGATTCAAACATTTCAATTTGTTTTCTTGCAAGAATTGCTTCAATAGAATCACCTGATAAAGCATCAAATTCTTCTGCTGCATTCTTATATGCTGGTAAGTTATTAGCAGCAACATATGAAGCTTCTTGAACTTCTTTACTTGATAAGAATAATAAGATATCTTCTAAGATTTCTTGTTTGCCAGAGTTCTTTTTCATAACAAACATCTTCGTATCTGCGAATGTCCCTGAATTGAACACTGTACCTGCTTCTACAGTACCGTAAGCATCATTAGCTGTGATAGTGAATGAAGGTAAAACTTCAATTCCTAAGTCTGAACCTAATGCTCTGCTAGCTGAGTTATAACCCCAGGCACCCGTAATGACTGATAGAACTTTTTGATTTAATAATGAAGTTTCCCAACTATCTGATCCTGGGAACATACCACCATTTTCATTGGTAAAGAATCTTTGTCCCCATTTCATAATAGAAACAGTATCATCACCTGTACAATAAGAATCTGTTGCAACACCATTTGGATAAAGTTTTAATGAAGTTGCTCCAGTTTCAGCGTTGGTTGCAAGTAGTAAGAATGAGTTATTAAATCCACTATCATCTGTTACTGTGACTGCTTTAGCATTAGCCGCTTGAGCTGCTTCTACCATGCCTTCCCAAGTTTTAACTTGTTCAGCTGATACCAATGATTTATTATAGAATAAAACTAATGATTGAGAAATATAAGGTATCCCGAATGTATATTCTGTGCCCCCAACAGTCCCTTTAATAACATCTAAAAAGGCTTGTGGGTTATCACTATTAATTTGGTTTAATAATGCTTGTGATTCAATCGGTGCGACAGCACTTGAACCTGCAATTAATTTTCCTAAGTTATCATGGGCTACTGTAAAGATATCTGCACCCGCTTCTGGGTCATCTAGGAAAGTAGATGCTGCAGTACCAGTATCAATACCGGATACAACGATTGTATAGCCTAATTCAGAACCGTGCTTTGCTGCGTATGCTTCAGTATATTCTGCTATTTTTTCTGTATAAAAATCAACGGATTCAATCCCAACCCAAATATTTATTTTTTTACCGCCACCACAACTAGCGAGTAATATTGTACTAACTACAAGTAATACGAGTGAGTAAATTGTTTTTTTCATTTATTACATCTCCTTTATACAAAGTATTTTAACATTACAGCCCCTTTTATGCAAGTGCTTTCATGGACTTACGAAACCCGAAACCGGTTACAAGGTAAGCGCTTTTACGTATTCGAATTTAAACGGCTTTGAATTAATATTTTCATGATATAATGAGGTCGCAAGGAGGACTAACAATGTTAAATAAATTACTTAAAAAATCATTTTTAGTGATACTGGTGTTGATGAGCGGTCTTTTTGTTTCAACGATTGCTGCTGCCACTTCCAAAACCACTAATATTTATGTTCACTATTATCGCTTTGATAATAATTATGCGCCATGGGATTTGTGGGTTTGGCAATCCAAACCTGAAAGTCTTGAAGGTCAAGCTTACAGTTTTTCCGAAGACGATACCAATGAATCCTACAACTTTGGTGGTGTTGTGTCAATGATTGAATTAACTGGTACCATCGCGGATGCAACTGAGTTTGGAATTATCGTTAGAAAACCAGATTGGTCTGCTAAAGATATTGATAATGACCGTTTCTTTAGTGTGTCAGAAACCAGTGAAAATGGTAACCAACACATTTACTTGGTACAAGGAGATCCACTAATTGGATATGCTTTAAATGACCCTGATGGCCCTTCTAAGTCACCTAAGTTCACACAATCGTTTTTCACTAAAACAGATGAAATTTCATTTAGAACAACAGAAGCGATAACAGCTGATACCATTACGCTTAAAAAAGATGATATCATTGTTGAACCTAAATCGATCAGCATTAATGATAAATCAGGTGTGATCACCTTAAATGAACCAGTTGATTTTGGATCTAAATATGAACTTATTGCTGTATTTTCTGATGATAGTGTGAATACAATTACCGTCACGTTTGATGGTATTTATGATTCAGCTGAATTTGAGAACGCTTTTTATTATGACGGTGATGATTTAGGTGCGCATGTGACGGACACTAAAACGACTTTTAGACTGTGGGCGCCTATTTCAAGTGCGGTTCAGTTAAACTTGTATTCAAGTGGTACAACCGTTAAAGATGGTGGTACAACAGACACCCCAACTCGTGTTATTGACATGGTAGCGGATGTAAATGGAACCTTTTATTATGAAGAAAATGCGAATCTTCATAACACTTACTATACATTTAGTGTGACCAATGGCCAACAAACATTTGAGGTTGTTGATCCGTATGCTTATTCTACTGGTGTTAATGGTAACCGTGGTTTAGTAATTGACTTTGATCAAGTTAACCCTGCAGGCTTTACTTATGACTCTCGCGCGAATAATATTGAAAATAATACTGACGCCATCATTTATGAACTCCAAGTTAGAGATTTAACGACACACAGTTCATGGAATGGTACGGAAGTAAATAGAGGTCGTTTCTTAGGTTTAATTGAAAAAGGAACCACCTTCAACAACCAAAAAACTGGATTTGATCATATTCTTGATTTAGGAATAACGCATATTCAACTACTTCCATTCTTTGATTTTGGGGTTGTTGATGAAACCAAATTAGATGATGAAGACTATAACGCTTTTAACTGGGGTTATATGCCACTTCATTTTAATGTACCTGAAGGTTCTTTTAGTAGTAATCCTTATGACGGATTAACAAGAGTGAACGAACTTAAACAAGTAACCATGGCTTACACTGAAAATAATATCCGTCTTAACATGGATGTGGTCTATAACCACACCGGTTTAAGTGCTGATTCAAACTTTAATCAAATAATTCCAGGTTACTATCATAGAAAAACAGAAACCGGCGCTTTCTCTAATGGTTCAGGCACGGGTAATGAAACAGCTAGTGAAAGAGTGATGGTGAGAAAGTTTATTGTGGATTCTGTGCTCTTTTGGGCTACCGAATATAATATTTCAGGATTTAGATTTGATTTAATGGCACTTCATGATGTTTCCACAATGAATGAACTTAATGACGCCTTACATGAAATAGATCCAACTATCATGGTTTATGGTGAACCTTGGATGGGTGGTACTTCAACACTACCGGCTCTTCAACAAGCGGGTAAAGAAAACCTAGATCAAATGGGTAATATTGGCGCATTTAATGACGACTTTAGAGATGCGGTTAAAGGAAGTGTTTTTAATCGTGAATATCCTGGATTTGTTAATGGTGAGTTTTCTTCTCAAGTCATTAATCGGGTTAAATATGGGATTGTTGGTGGGGTTGAACATGACGCTTTAACACTTTCTGGTTTATCACAAAGTAAAGCATGGCATGGCGATCCAAATAAAACGATTAATTATGTCACCGCCCATGATAACAATACCCTTCATGATAAATTATATCTAACCAATGAAATTACGAATCAATTGGATAATATTGATGAGATGGTTATGCAAGCTTATTCGATTCTATTAACCTCTCAAGGGGTAATGTTTATTCATGCTGGTGATGAAATATTAAGAAGTAAACCAAATGCTAGTGGCGAAGGATTTGATCATAACAGTTATCAATCACCTGATTCAGTCAACCAAATAAGATGGGATCAAAAATCACTTGATGATAACTTAAAGGTATATAACCATATTAAAGGGTTGATTGCGTTAAGAAAGAGCGATGATTCATTTAGACTATCAACTGCGGCTGAAATTAATCAGGCTATTAGTTTTCATTATGAAGCCATTAAAGGATTAATCAGTTATCAAATAAGTGATGGCAAAGAAATCCTTGTGATACATAATGCCAATGATAAAGTGGTTAAATTAGTACTTCCGAAAGATTCTGGCTGGGATGTGGTGGTTAGTAATGAAGGCTCTGGAACAGAAACCATTACTTCTTACAAAGGCGGGGCAGGAATTAAAGTCGCGGCTCACGAATCACTCATTCTATATAAAAATGAGTCGACTGAGAATGTATCTAGTTTCCAATCATTCATGAATACTGTAAACGGGTTCACAACAATTGATGCCGAAACACCTCAACCCTCACTTTTATGGTTAGTCATATTAGTTCCAGCCGTGGTTTTACTGGCTGTTGCTGGTGGTGTAGTATTGATAGTTATTAAAAAGAAAAAGTAAGTTTATAAAATAAAAAAAGGCGAGTTGATTAGAACTGGCCTTTTTATTATCTTATTTATCCTTTTTTAACGTGTCTCTTATTTCTCTTAGTAATAGAATATCTTCCGGAATAACTGGTTCAGGTGGAACAACTTCTTTTTCTGCTTCAGAAACAGGTTCACCTTTTTGTAGTTTCGCTTTAATTTGAGCTTTTCTCTTTTCGCGACGTTTGTCTAACATGATAACTATTTTAATAATGATGAATAAAGTTAAACCAATAATTAAAAAGTCAATAATCGATTGAACGAATTTACCCCAATAAAGCAGTACTGCATCCGCATCTTTATAAAGTTCGATAAGTCCCGTATCTGGATTAGTTTTATAAGCTGCTTCACCTCTTAATACAAAGAATTGTCCGGAAATGTCACCTTTCGTCAATAAACTAATCACTGGCATAATAACATCGTTGACAAGACTGCTTACAATCTTGTTAAATGCACCACCAATAATAATCCCAACCGCAAGATCTAGGACATTTCCTTTCATGATAAATGCGCTAAAATCTTTAAAAAATTTCTTCATGATTCTCTTCACCTTTCTCCATATCGTTTACAATTTTAATTATATCACTAATCTTGTCAATTACAAGACTAGTCTTCAGTTTTAATCTTGAAATCGATTGGTGTCCGCCACTATATAAAACTGGATAAACGCCCATTTTTATCGCAACATCATAATCATAAATGGTATCGCCAATATAAAGACAGTTCTTGGGATTAATGTGGTGTTTTTCAATAAAACTTAATCCCACTTCTTCCTTATTATGATTAATGATATCAGAGGTACCTAAAATATAATCAAAGTAAGGGGTAATCTTGTAATGATTCATTTGTTCAAGTAAGTTGTTTTGTTCAGAAGCGGATAAAACAATCTGTTTAATTCCCTTTTTATGTAAGCTTTTAAGTGTGCTTAACAAACCCTCATGAAGTGATTGTTCCAAACTTTGAGGTTGATATTTTTCAATAAACCATATGGACATTTCTTCAAATGATTTATGTTCAAAACTAATTCCTGTTTTAAGGTAATAGTCTTGGATAGGAAATCCAAACACCTCTAAGTATTGCTCCATAGTAATACTCGGTTTGTTTTGTTTTTCTAACATTTCATTCAACAATATTAATGATAACTCTCTATCGTCTAAGATAGTGCCATTAAAATCCCAAAATATGTATTTAATCATAATTCCTCACTTATGGTATGGATGGTTTTCCATAATCTTAAACGCTCGGTAAATTTGTTCAACCAACATTAGTTTAAATAATTGATGAGGAAAAGTCATTTTTGAAAAACTGATTTTATCAGTTGCTAAACTCATAACCTCATCGGATAATCCATATGAACCACCGATAATAAAACAAATATCTTTATTCGGCATTAAAACCAACTCATTTAAATAAGCTGAAAATTCAACTGAGTTCATCATTTTTCCTTCTATCGCCATAACGATAACGGTTGAATTTTTAGGAATCCTTTTTAAAATAGCTTTTCCTTCTTTAACAACCCCTTCTTTGGTGGGTTCGTCGTTTATTTCGATAAATTGAATTGGATAAGGTAATTGTTTAAGATAAGATTCTATTTCTTTTTGATAGGTGTTTTGTTTCATTTTTCCAACAGAAATGAGGGTAATTGTCATAGTTTGATAACCTTTAGTGGTTCAATTTGAGAAGCGTTTATAAACTCTATGTCATCGACCGAAACCCCTTGAGCCATTAAAACTTGTTGATAGGTGTGCTGAATTGCCGCTTCGTTGTTACACTCCTCACTTATGTGTGCGTGGATAACATATTTAGTATTATCCCCTTTCATTTTCGAAAAGTAATAGGCCGAATCTTCATTAGATAAATGGCCTTTTTCATTTAAAATTCGCTTAATTAAATGGTAGGGTCTTCCACTGGTTCTAAGTAAATAGGGGTCATGATTAGATTCTAAATAATAGAGATCGTGATTTTGTAAGAGACCTAACAAATCATCTTTAATATAACCCGTATCCGTTATATAACAAATACTTTTTAACTTATTTTGAAAAACGAACCCTAACGGTTCTTTAGCATCATGACTTAATGGGATTGGGATAACGGTTAAATTTTCAATATATATAGGTTCTAAGGCTTTAATAATTTGGATGTTACCCGTTAATTTTAAGTATGCATTAGTTCCTTTTGAAATGTATATTTTTGGATTCGTGTTTTTTAATAAGATTTTCAACCCATTTACATGATCGGAATGTTCATGTGTTATAAACAGATGGGTCAAATCATTAATATTAACTTCATTTTCTTTTAAAGCATTTGTTATTCTAGTATAGGATATTCCAGCATCGATTAATATTTTGTGAGTAGCCGTTTCTATATAGGAACAGTTGCCTTTTGAACCAGATGCGATTGAGAGAAATTTCATTTTATCACCGTCTTCTATTTTATCATATTAAAAAATAGTTTTGCTAAATAATGTTTTTTTGGTAAAATAATAATCAGTTTAGCTATTTAACTTTTCTTTAAGAGTCTTATAAAAGAATTGCAAACGGTTTATAACTATGTTATATTAATAATGCTGTAACAAAATCCAAGGAGTGAAAAACGTGAATAAAGCAAATAATTATAAACGAGTTTTGGGGCTACTTATTGTCTTAGTAACCACACTAACTCTAGCAGCATGCGGAAGTAAGGCTGTTAAAATTCCGTACGGTTCATTAGACGATACCGCCTATATTAAGGGAGACGGTTTTGAAATAACCGAAAAAGAATTATACGATGAAATGAAAGTTTCTGGGACGAACGTTCTAATTAGAATGTTTAATGAAATTCTTTTTAAAGATCAATTAGCAACCATTAATGCTAACTTTGAAGATTACAAACAAACAGTGGCAGATTACGCAAATACGTCAATATTTGGCACAAAAGTATTAGAGGATTTACAAGAGATGGATGATGATACGCTTACAAAGCAAATCAACTCTTATATTGATTCTATGTACTTAGCCGGTATTAGTATTACGGCAAATGACATTGATAGAGAAACCTTCCTAAATCATGGAGACCTTGTCTTAAATTATTACAAGTTAGACGCGGCTAAAAAGATTTATGCGAAAGAAAAATTAGATTTAGAAGTGGTTGATGAAAAATCAACGAGTTATATTGATAAAGACAAAGATATTCAAACTTATTTCACATCTAACGTTCAAAAACGTTACGACTTAAGTTCTATTAATATTCGTTTTACGAATAGTTATGAAGCAAATCAAACCTTAAAACAATTTGCTTTAAAACAATATCGTTCACAATGGTATGAAATTCAAGACCCAAGAGTTGAAGTTGTCACTGGCTACGCCTTAGAAGTGATGACTGATTTAGGTTATACCAATGATGGCGCATTAAATGATGTTGATTATCAAAAATATTATGATGCTTATCAAGTAAACCCTGACCGTACACCACTAGAACATGCTGACTCAGCATTATCAATGGACGAAGTCTTAGTTAAGTTCTTAGAAATCTATAACTATGTTTACCCATATAGAACTCAAATTGATGTTGATGCTTATCAAACGGTACAATCTGTTTTAGATGATGAAACATTAGTTAACACCGATGAAGATAACTTAGGTTTTTTCACAAAAACTTATGACGATTTCGCTTCTAGTCAATCTACCTTAAGAACTTACATTTATGATACATTAAGCGTCAAAGAAAATAGCACTAGATTTACTGCAGCTCCAAGAAGCTATGGTAGCTACTATTACATCGTCTTCAAACTTGCCGATCACAATGAAGACCTGCTTGCTCAATTAGATGAGGACGACAAATTAATCGTATGGGCAGATGAAGCAAAGACAACTTTAACTGAACATGCACAAACTTATTACGATAAACTGGTTGAATCTAAACTAACAGATTCCTATGTCAGTACTAAAGCAACCACCAGATTAACTGAAAGTGACATTAAAATTTATGATGAATACCTTCAATTATACTTGTCAATGAGTTATTCAAACATGGAATTACCTAAGAAAATTGGTAATGATATAATTGCGTCTGTTGATGGTACTGAAATTAAAGTAGATGATTTCTACGTTAAATTAGAAAATCAATTAGGGGTTAGTGTTGCCTTAGACTTAGCTTTAAGAAAAGCTTTATTAAGTAGTGAATATTTTGATCAAATCACAGACGATCAAATGAAAGAATACCGTTCTAACATTGAAACAATGATTCAACAATTTGGTCAAGACCAATTCGCATCAAGTGGCTTCCCAGCTTCAATGGGAAGAAAGAACTTCTTACGTTTAGCATTTGGCGCTAATTCTATTGATGAAGCGGTTGAAACTGTTTATGTATCTGCTGAAATTGAATCGTTATTCTTAAGTGATTACGAAGCCCACTTTGGGACAGATATCTATGACAAGTTCGCTACTGTCGCAAACCGTTTAATGGATCAATACTTCTCAATTAGTTCTTCTCACCTATTAATTTATGTGGATATGGATGAAGATGATAACCATGACGTTCCAAGCGAATTCTTTGAAACATTATCTCAAGCTAAAGTATTAGAATATGAAACACTTATTACCGAACTTATGCAGTTGATTCACGATGAGGTAAGTAAATATCCTTCATTCGCAACAGGATTTTCCACCATCGTTAGTGAATACAATGACAGTGCTAAATTTATACCAGCTGGTTCAATCCCAGGTTCTACACCAGAACATAAATGGGCTAGATTCAAAGCTGCTGGTCTACAAATCATGTATGAATCATTAAGTGCTACAACGAACCAAACGAACTATCCTGATCAAACATCTGCCTTAGACAAGAAATTCTTTGAACGTGAAGCAGATTTATATACAACTCTTAAAGAAGATTATTATGATATCGATAACAAGTTCCCTTCACAAGTACTTGATTCAAAACCAGTTACTTATTCTAACGTATTAGAAACAGACTTTGGTTGGCATTTGATTCTTGCGACAGGTGGAGCAGTTGCTAAGTCAGCTAAATTTACTTTTGAAGATGACACTTATGCTTCCTCTGGTGATGAGAAGAAAATCTATGAAAATATCGCTATTAAAGACAAAGATGGTACAACAACCTACTATAACGCTTATAGTGAAACCGATCATATTTCCGCAAACCAAATCCGTATTTACTTAAATGAAATTAACACTGAGTATGGTGTAACAAGTCTTCCTACCGCGGTTAAAGACGCAATCAGCGCTTACTTTACCCCAGTTAAGACTAAATATGAAAACAACTACACTAAACTTCATATCTTATCAAACTACTTAAAAGATTTGAATGTTACTTATAGTAACCCATTAAATGAAGCACGCGTAACTCAATTGCTTGTAATTAATGAAAACCAATTCTTAAGTTATGATAGAACCAATGATTTATTCATGGAGATTTATGGAGACTGGTTCACAATCTTTGATTAATAATTTAACAACCTAGCAATAGGTTGTTTTTTTTTACCTCAATAAAAAGGCACACCGATTGGTGTGCTCTTTAATTAATATTAACTATTTTATATTATGTTTGTACATCTTTGTTTTATCAATAACACCGATTGGAGCGGTAAATGTGCCTGGTTCTGTACTATCTAATATTTCGCCTAAGACTGTGAACTTAGAATCAATTGTATCAACATACCATACCAATAACGCCTCAGCGGTTTGTGGTCTTTTTGCTGCACCAAAATTGGGTAGGCCGTGGTGGGCTAATAAAATATGATTTAACATCAAGACTTCTTCTTTATCTTGATAACCTAATTTAGTTGCCTCTATGACAACTTTTTGACTTATCATCACAAGGTGACCAACCAGTTGCCCTTCAGTTGTATATTCGCCACCTTCAAAGCCTGAAAGTTCTTTGACTTTACACAAATCATGTAAAATAATGGCGCTATAGACTAAGTCTTGATTAATAAACGGGTAAACCTCAATAAACTTGGTCGCCAAATCTAACATTGTCTTCGTGTGATAAGCTAAACCACCAATATAGGCATGATGAAACTTAACCGCGGCTGGATAAGTATAGAATCCTTTTTCATAAGTTTTATAAAGGTTAGTGGTAACTTCTAATAAAACTTGATTCGTAATTTGACTTAAATAAGATTCGATTGCTAGTTTAATTTCTGTTGTCGATACCGGTGAAAACTCATAGTATTCGGACAACTTTTCTTTTAGTTCCACAGGGTCCGTAACATAATCAAATAGCTCTTGATAATTCAATAAATGATTTTGAATTTTATCATTATGAACCACTTGTTCAAATTCAAAATGATACACTTTATCCACTTTAATGTCGTTAGCTTGTTCCTTGGTAAGTTTGATGTTTAACCGTTCATTCTTACTAGAAACGATATTACAGTTAAAATAATCTTCGCCAATGTTTAAATTATCAATTTTTCCTTCAATAAACATTTTTTTCACTCCTCTATAAAGATATAAGCACCTGGTTTACTCGCCAGATACTCAAATCCATTATTATTTTTTTTAACCCCATCAAACATTAATTTAAACTGTTTACCTGGCGTTAGTAATTCTTTTTCATAATCATTTTTAAAATAAATGCTAATGTGTTGGTTTAAGTTATTTAATACAAATTGGATCGTCTTATTTTGTGGGGCTTCATCAGAAATTCGAATTTGTTTTTTAATTTTAGAGTTGCTATCTAATCTAAATACGCGATACGTTTTTCTAATGTCAATAAGATCTCTTAAAGTTCGAACTAAATCGGCATGTTTTTCTTTTAAATCCCAGTTAATTTCATTAATTGCGTCTGGAGATTTATAAGAATTTTCGATCCCTTGTTTTGATCTTAAAAACTCCTCACCAGCATGAATAAAAGGAATCCCCTGACTTAACACAACATAGGCTAATGATAAAGCCGCATAATCTTTAATTTGTTCATCATTTAAATCTTTTCTTAGTATTCTAGCGCGGTCATGAAATGTATGATTGTCATGACACTCAACATAGTTTAGCGATTGGTTTGGATTAATGAACTTATAAAAATCAACACTACTTCCTGTAAATAAATAATATAAGTCACTTCGGCTAACCTTAGCGCCCAATGCGTAACCAATCGTACTAGAAAACGTCCCACCTTTAATGGTCTCTCTAAATTTATCATTAAAGAAGGCAATATTAGGCATATATTTCGCATTATCCATATGACTTTTTAGGTTTTCTGGTAGATAAGATTCCATATTCCAACCTTCGCCATAAATCATCACATCTGGATCTATTTGTTTCGCTTCAATTTCAATTTTCGTCATTGTCTCAAGGTCTAATAACCCCATTAAATCAAATCTAAATCCACTTATATTAAATGTTCGCATCCAATACTTAATCGATTGAATAATGAAATGATGAACCATGATTCTTTCACTGGCAACATCATTTCCACAGCCACTTGAATCGGTTCTGATTCCGTTTTTATCAAATCTAAAAAAATAACCTGGCACTAACGACTCATAAGGAAATGTATTCATGTTGAAGACATGGTTGTAAACGACGTCCATATTGACTCTTAACCCTTTAGAATGCGCTAAATCAATCAGTTCAATCAATTCATTTATTCTTTGATAGGGATCATTAGGGTCCTGTGTAAATGAACCTTCCACCACATTAAATTGACTCGGGTTATACCCCCAATTATAAGATTCTTTGGGGTTAAGTTCGTCAACACCTTCGAAATCATAAATTGGTAACAATTGTAGGTGTGTGACCCCTAGACTCATAATATAATCTAAACCTTGGCCTTTAATATCTTCGGTTAAACCTTTAAACATCCCTTTATGAATTGATTTTGAAGTTTTCGAACTGGTTAAATCACGAATACTCGCTTCATAAATGATAGAGTCTACTTTTTTACCAGAAAACGCTGGTTTTGGATGTTTAAATTTTCTGAATTTGGCAGGATTAACTACGTAGTTATATTGACCGTTTGCGGTAGAGGCAATCCCGTAAGGATCTCTAATCGTTTTAAAGCGTTCATTGACTCTAACACGATAGCGGTATTTACACCCATCTAGGTTATCCTTAACTGTGAGTTGCCAAAGTCCAGAAGTTTCATACAAAAGGTCCATAAATTGTCTAGAACCATTCGTTCTAATCAGTTCAAGTTCAATTTCTTTTGCGACAGGACTCCAAATTTTAAAGATGGTTTCTTCTTCTTGATAGGTGACCCCCAAATCGAGATCATCATACTCAAACATCATGTCAAACAGATCTGTCCGAACTATCTTCCCCATCCTTAAGAATGATTGGTTATCCTCTTCATCTTTGAGAATGTAAGCTTGATTTAGTTCAATCGTTTCATTAAACTCACAGATATATTTGGTCTCTCTCCCCAGAGAAACAACTTCTTTTATAATCAAAGGAATGGATTCATTTTCCGCATCCAATTGAAACGTTTTATTTGGTTTATCAATTTGTTTTGGCACAATCACACTAATTAAATTAAACCCGTCCAGGTAAGAGAAAAAATCATTTTTCATTTAAGATACCTCGACAATAATTCATTAAATCCTCATGCTTGTTAACTAATTCTTTTTTAAGAACCTTTGTCACAAGTTCATCTAATAGCTTAGAGAGCCATGCGCCTTGTTTCTTCTCTGTTAATGAAAGTATATCAGACCCTTTAACTTTTAAATCTGTGACGCTATTAATAGGTAATGCTTCAAATAAAGTTTTAATTTGATTCTTTTGGTTTTTTTGTTTACCTAAAATAAACAATATTTTATTCGCTAAAAGTGATATTTCTAACCCGTAATTATATAAAATCAGGGCATCAATTTCTGAATTCTTTAGAACCAATTCAACTGATTTTTGATACTTGTTTCGATGTACATTAGAAAACTTCCAATCATTTGGGACACTGCCATGTAGACTAAAACATAAGACAAAGAAACTGTCGATAAAGATTCTATCTTTTAAGTTTTCATTGATAAAGTTAATCCCTTTTTCTAAGCCCGGTAAATACTTTGATAAACCGGTAGTTTCTATCGTTTTAAGCCCCATTAATTGATAGTCACCAGAGAGTATTTTTAATGTCTCATTTAAGACTCTTTCATTGGGTAAATGCGTGATTAAATGGGCGTTTTCTTTCATAGCGTCTCTCGTGTCTTTATCAATTTGAAAACCTAGTTTAGTTTGAAAGTAAACCGCTCTTAATAGTCTTAAGGCATCTTCATTGAAGCGTTCAACTGGATTACCAATCGCTCTAATAATGTGGTTTTGTAAGTCTTCTTGACCACCAACATAATCGGTAATTTCATAGTTTTCATCCATTAATAAACCATTAATGGTAAAGTCTCTTCTTTTGACGTCTTCTTCTTTTGAATCGGTTAGCGTGACCTCAGTTGGTTTTCTAAAATCTTCATAGGTGCCGTCGACTCGATAGGTCGTTACTTCAATATTTACTTTTTCATGAAGCACCGTTATGGTGCCATATTTTAATCCGGTTGGTTCACTTTTAAATAGTTTTAACACTTCAAAAGGTTTGGCTGAAGTGGTTATATCGATGTCACGTATTTCTAATCCTAGAAGGTGATCCCGTACACAACCACCGACATAATAGGCTTCATGACCATTTGATTTTAATTTTTCTATTACAAAGCGTCCATTTCTAATTGTTTCCATTAATATCACCTTTTATTATTATACCATAATGTCGCGATGGAATATGATTTTTTTACGGGGTTATTTTCTTTAAAACTTAGAAAAATAAAAGACCCGTTTCATTTATTTAATGACTTTGTGTGTTACAATTATTTCGGTGAGACTATGAAATATATAGCTAATAAGATTGAAAATGAAATCATTATTGATAAATCTCGTTTTATTACAAATTTAATCCCTATTGCAAATTTAGATGAAGCCAATGAAACTTTATCTCAAATAAGAAAAACACACTATAATGCGACGCATAATTGTTATGCTTATATTTTAGATAATCAAATGATTCAAAAGATGAGTGATGACGGAGAACCTTCTAGAACGGCAGGAATGCCGATTTTAGAAGCTTTAAAGGCTAACGATTTAGATAATGTCCTTTGTGTTGTAACAAGGTATTTTGGCGGAATTAAACTAGGTAAAGGCGGGTTGATTAGAGCCTATAAAAATAGCGCCCTTGAAGCAATAAAAAAAGCTTCGGTCTATACCAAAGCCTTAAAAGTAATTTATCAAATCCAAACGGATTATTCCTTATATGAATCCGTTCAATATTATCTAAAAGACAGAGCACATATTATTTCTACCCTTTATGGTGAACATGTTTTAATTGAATTGTATTTTACTGATTTAACACTTGATGCGTTAATTAATCAGTTCAATAATAAATTAATTATCAACAAAATAGGAGAAATAGTAGTTAAAGAACCCCTTGAAACATTAGATATATCTCTTTAAAGATAGCACCGATAACATGACCCCCTAGTAATGATAAGATCGTATAAGCACTTCTTATTTGCCAAATTTGACTTTGTTTAAAAAACTTATCCAGTTGTGAGGCTCTCAAGGTTTGAAAAGTCCACATAAACCCAATCAATAGACCCCCAAAATAAAAGTAAGAAGCCATTATTTTGTTCCAAAAAGTCTGTCCCCTGCGTCACCTAACCCCGGGACAATATAACTATTCTTATTCAGTTTTTCATCTAAGGCTGCTAAATAAATATCCACATCCGGATGTGCTTCTTGAAGCTTTTGAATCCCTTCAGGACACCCGACAATTCCGACAAACCGAATATCCGTAACACCACGTTTTTTGAGCATTGTAATAGATGCCTCAGCCGAACCACCTGTTGCCAACATAGGATCAACGAGTAAAACCGTTGATTCTTTTATATCTTTAGGGAATTTCGCAAAATACTCATGGGGTTGAAGGGTTTCTTCATCACGATATATTCCGATATGACCAATCTTAGCCTGGGGAATAATATTATGAATTCCATTAACCATCCCTAACCCAGCTCTTAAAATTGGGACAATGACGACTGGTTTTTCAAGCATCCGGCAAGTTGTTTTAGCTATTGGGGTATCAACCTCAACTTCAACTGTCTTAAAGTCTCTTGAAATTTCATAAGTGATTAACATCCCAATTTCACTGACTGTTTCTCTAAAATCTTTTGACCCCGTTTTTTTATCTCTGATAATAGCTAATTTGTGATCAATCAATGGGTGTTTTAAAATGGTTACTTTACTCATCACTTTCCCTCATAATTATTTAATTTGTTTATTCTCTGTTGATGTCTTATTTCAAAATCAGTATTTTTAAATAAATTAACATAACGAATCGCATCATCAAGTTTCGTCGTTCTTCCACCTAAGGCAATAATATTAGCATTATTATGTTGACGCGCTAAAACAGCTGTATTGTCGTCATAAACAAGTGCCGCTCTTGCCCCAGATACTTTATTTGCGGCAATAGATATACCGATACCCGTACCACAAATAGCAATCCCAAATTCATAGTCACCAGATTGAATCGCTTTACCTATTTTAAATCCATAATCCGGGTAATCAACCGATTCTAAACTGTGTGTTCCTAAGTCTTTATAGGCCATATTATTCTTATCAAAATAAGCTTTTAAACCTTCTTTTAATTCATAACCTGCATGATCAGCCGCTATTACTATCATAGTCTCACTTCCTTTTTTAAAGTATACCATAATTTAAGGCATTATAATGTAAAAAAAAGATAGAAAATCCCTAATTAGGATTTTTTATCATATTTTTTTCTTTCATTAGTTTGTAAAATACGTTTTCTCAAACGAATCGATTTGGGGGTTATTTCAATAAGTTCATCTTCATTAATGAACGCCATACAGGCTTCTAGTCCCATTTCTCGTGGTCTTCTTAAAACAACCGTAGAATCTTTAGAACTGCTTCTCATATTGGTAAGTTGTTTGCCTTGAACGATATTCACTGCTAAATCGGTTTCTTTTGAGGCTTCACCAACAATCATCCCTTCATAAACTTGCGTTCTTGGTTCTACAAATAGGACGCCTCTACTTTCTAGTTTACCGATTGCATAAGCAGTCGTTAAACCCTCACTGATTGATACTAAAGCACCGGTTGTTCTTTCAACAGGAGCCGTATCTGTTACCGGTCTATAATCTAAGAATGTATGCGATAAGACGCCATACCCTTGAGTTTGGGTTAAAAACTGCGTTAATAAACCAATAATACCTCTTGAAGGCATGTGATAGATCAGCCTTGCTTGATTAAGATGGGGATTCATTTCGATTAGGATTCCTTTTCTTGAACCAAATAGTTCAATCACGTTTCCGACAACTTCATTTGGACAATCTACAGTAACATATTCATAAGGTTCTAAAAGTTGATCATGAACCGTTTTAAAGATAACTTTCGGTCTTGAAATAGTGAATTCGAACCCTTCTCTTCGCATTGTTTCAACCAAGATAGATAAATGGAGTTCCCCTCTACCAGACACAATCCATGATTCACTTTCAGTTGATCTACTAACCAATAAGGATACATCTTTTTGAGTTTCTTTATAAAGTCTTTCTTCAATTTTTGAAGCGGTGAGTAGTTTACCTTCTTGACCAACTAATGGTGAAGAATTGGTTGAAAATGTCATCTGAACGGTTGGTTTTTCAATATGTAATCTTTCAAGTGGTTCTTCAAATCCAACTTCACAAATTGTTTCACCAATGTTAATATCACTTAATCCTGCGATTGCGACAATATCTCCGGCATAAGCTTCTTTAATTTCGATTCTTTCTAAACCCATGAAACCTAATAACTTTTGAATTCTAAATTGTTCGATTTTTCCATCTAACCGAATGACTGAGACAGTTTGGTTTTGAGAGACTTTTCCTCTTACGATCTTGCCAATTCCAATTCTACCGACGTATTCATTATAGTCAAACAAGGCTGGTTGAAACTGAAATTTCCCATTTGGATCACCATCAGGACGTTTAACATGCTTAATAATGGTATCCAATAAAGGTACCATGTTAGTCGTTTTAGATAAATCTGCTGTATAAGATGCTTTACCTTGAATACCTGAAGCATACAAAATCGGAAAGTCTAATTGATCTTCGGTTGCCCCTAAGTCCATAAATAGTTCATAAACTTCATCAAGTACTTCTTTTGGTCTTGAGAATGTTCTATCAATCTTATTAATAACAACAATCGGTTTTAAACCTTCTTGAAGCGCTTTGTTTAAAACAAATTTAGTTTGAGGCATAACACCTTCGAACGCATCAACGACCAAACAAACCGCATCAACCATTTTCATAATTCTTTCAACTTCACCACCAAAGTCAGCATGACCTGGCGTATCTAAAATATTAATCTTTACGTTTTTATATTCAATTGCCGTATTTTTGGCAAGAATCGTAATCCCGCGTTCTCTTTCTAGGTCCCCTGAATCCATCGCTCTTTCAGCAATTACTTCATGGGCATCCTTTTTTTCTGATTCTTTTAATAGTTCGTCAACCAAGGTGGTTTTGCCATGATCAACGTGTGCGACTATCGCAACATTTCTAATTTCCATATATTCACTTCCTAAAAACCGTTCTATTATAACACATAATTATTAACCTGAATATTTTTTTATCTTAAATCAAGAAAAAAACACACAAACGTGTGTTTATATCTCTTCAATGTCCTTTTCTAAGACCTCTTCAATAGCTTCTTTTGATATCGAACCTATCCTAAGATACTCGATGTTATCATTGGTTAAATCGATGGTTGTTGATGATACATTTAAATAATAGGCATTATATTCTTCATAAATATAATCTACTTTATCTCCAAACGCCTTAATAATCTCTTTTAAATCCATCATCGGTGCTGAACCACTCTTATTAACGGATGTTGTTAAAAGCGGTCCGTTCTTTTTAATTAACCATAATGCAGCCTCATGATTTGGAATTCTAATCCCTATCGTTTTATTACCAGTTTTCTCAAAATGTGACTTAGTAGAATTCAAAATCAATGTTAATGCACCAGGCCAGAAAGCATAAGCGAGTTTACGTACTCTTTCATCGATAACCGCAATATCATTAACTGATACAAGGTTATCGCATAAAACTGCCAAGTGTTTTGTGGCAGATCTTTCTTTTAATGCATAAATACGTTCTATAGCAGCATTATCATATAATCGGCACGCTAATCCCCAAACGGTATCGGTTGGAAAAATCACGACTGATCCATCCGTTAAGAAACCTTCTTCATAGCCATATTCAAACATTATAGTTCACCTACCTCAATAAATGTAAATCTATCTCTTTTACTTAAATCTTGAAATTGTGTCACTTTAGCATTCGGATAATACTTAAGCGCGAGTTCAGCTAATTCAGCTTTTGTATTATTAGCATGTTCAAAAGCAATCAAACCATGAGGATTAATATAGTTTTTACTTTCTCTAATAATTCTTTCGTAAAAATCCAATCCTTTATTTCCACCATACAAAGCAACCTCTGGTTCGTGAATGACAGTTGGCCCAATGGCTTCACCATTTGGGATATAGGGTGGATTAGAGACAATAAGATCAAAGCTCATATTTTTAACAGGTTCAAATAAGTCACCCACCAAAAATTTAACATTGGTTTCTAGTTTTTCATTATTTTTTTGTGCAATCTTTAATGCTTTTTCACTAATATCTGTTGCGACAACATTCGAATTAGATGTTTCTTTAGCCAAAGTTACCGCAATACATCCTGAACCGGTACCAATATCTAAAATATCTAGTTTTTTATCCGAAAACGTGATATCAATGTAAATAATTAATCTTTCAACCAATTCCTCAGTTTCCCACCTTGGAATCAGTACATCTTCATTAACATAAAACTCATGTCCGTAAAAAGCTTGTTTACCTGTTATGTATTGAAGCGGTTGCTTTTCATTAATATATAACCCCAATCCTTGATTAAACTGTTCGATTAAATCAACATCGACTTCTTGAACTAATCTTAAATACAATTCTTGAACGCTAATATCTGCATAGTGCATAATCAAAAATTTGGCGACATCTTTTTCTAAATTTTCTTTATCGATGTCTTTTTCTGCTTGTTTTAGTAAAGCTTTATAGGTCATAAGCTTCTCCAGCTTCTAGTTTTCGTTTTTGAATTTCGTTTTGTAGAGGTTCTAAAATTAATTCCAGTTTACCTTCCATGATTGCATCTAGTCTTTGAACCGTTAGATTAATTCTGTGATCAGATACTCTATTTTGAGGATAATTATACGTCCTTATCTTTTCACTTCTTGAACCTTTTCCTACCATTGATAATCTAGCTTCGCCTTCTTTTTCAGCTTGTTCTTGAAGATACTGGTCATAAATTCTTGTGACAAGTAAGCGATAAGCTTTATCTTTATTTTCGTGTTGGCTCTTACCTTCTTGACTGGCAACAGCTATTCCGGTTGGAATATGTGTCAACCTTACTGCAGAATAAGTGGTATTAACCGATTGTCCGCCTGGTCCACTTGAGTTAAAGGTATCAAAACGAATATCATTCCATGAAATGTTAATTTCAACTTCTTCAGCTTCAGGCATCACAATTACCGTTGCAGTTGAAGTATGAATTCTACCTTGTGATTCTGTTTCAGGAACTCTTTGTACTCGATGAACACCTGCTTCATATTTCAACATTGAATAAACATGATCTCCACTAATCAGGAATTCAATCGATGTAAATCCGCCCATTGCGCCTTCAGTCGCACTTAAAACTTCGATCTTCCAGCCTTGCGATTCAGCAAATTTAGAGTACATTCTAAATAGGTCACCGGCAAAAATATTTCCTTCATCTCCACCAGCTGCACCTTTAATCTCAACAATAACGTTCTTTTCATCATTTGGATCTTTTGGTAACAATAAAATTTTTAATTCTTCCTCTAGTTTTTCCATTGCTTCTTGGAGAGATTCACTTTCCAATTCAGCCATTGATGAAATTTCTTCGTCATCATCATGTAATAATACTTTCAACTCTTTTAATTGACTTTCTTTATCTATATAATCTCGATATTTAATAACGACTCTCTCAAGTCCCTTTTGTTCTTTCATTAATTTA
Organism: Acholeplasmataceae bacterium UBA5409; assembly: GCA_002410615.1. Classification (GTDB taxonomy): domain Bacteria; phylum Bacillota_I; class Bacilli_A; order Acholeplasmatales; family UBA5453; genus UBA5409. The sequence goes on along the minus strand of DHNT01000003.1, from coordinate 73,143 downwards.
GTCATTTCCTTTACATTAGAAACAACTTTGGAATCCATCAATGAATTATTAATTTCTTTATATCTTTTTTCCATTAATTCTAATCTATCAAACATAGTATCTCTCCTAGGACTAAGTTATTTTATCACAATAATGTTATTATTTCCACATGTTCTCACTAGAGGAATTTTAAATCATAAAACTTGAGGTAAATTCTAAATAGTGCTATAATATAATCAACAAGAAAGAGGAGGAATATATTATGACAGTAACAAAACAATTAAATCAACAAGTTGCAAACCTAAGTGTGTTATACGTTAAATTACACAACTTTCATTGGTTTGTTAAAGGACAAAATTTCTTTCAATTACATGAAAAATTTGAAGAATTATACGATGAAGTAACAGAAATTTATGATGAAGTCGCAGAAAGAATTCTTATGATTGGAGAAAAACCAGTTGCAACCCTTAAAGAAGCTTTAGAATTGGCTACTATTAAAGAAGCTACAGGAAAAGAAACCAATAAAGAAATGATTGAATCTTTAATCCATGATTACAAGTTATTAAATGATGAATTTGGTCATGCAATTCCAGCTGCTGAAGCTGCTGATGATGATGTAACGGTTGATTTATTAACTTCAACTCGTGCCACATTCCAAAAACACATTTGGATGTTATCTGAGTTAATTAAATAATTAAAAAAGTTTAAAAGGTAGGCTTCCCGCCTACCTTTTTTATTCTTCTCTATCTGTAATTGCATAAAATTTTGATTGATCCTTGTTGAACTTCAATCTAAAGTCTCCCAGTGAACCTTGCCTATTTTTCGCAATTTTTACCTCAATAATATCTTCACCAATTAAAGTGTTTGTTTCATCTCTTGGTGCATACATAAATAATACAATGTCCGCATCTTGTTCAATTGAACCAGATTCTCTTAAGTCAGCAAGTACTGGTGTTTTATCTTCTCGCTTTTCCAAATCTCTTGATAACTGAGATAACGCAAGGACTGGGATTTTAAGTTCTCTTGCCATTTGTTTTAATGATCTTGAGATTTCCGCAACCCCTTCTTGACGATTACCACGATTTGAGGATTCATTAATTAACTGTAGATAGTCAATAATAACAAAATCCAATCTGCCTTCTTGTCTTAATTTACGACACTTCGCGCGAATATCTTTTACTTTAACATCGGATGAATCATCAAAAAATATTCTAAGTTGATTTAGTGAGTTGGTTGCCGCGTTAATGTCGTCCCATTCATTCGACGTCAAGTTACCCGTTTTTATTCTTCGATTGGAAACTAAGCTTTCACAGGACAGCATTCTACTAACTAACTGTTCATTAGACATTTCTAATGAAAATATGGCAACCCCAGCTTTACCTTGTTTGTTAAATTTAGCAATTTGTAAGGCTAAATTCATTGCGAGTGCGCTCTTCCCAACTGATGGTCTTGCGGCTAAGATAATAAGTTCTTCTGGTTGGAAACCAGCAGTCGCATAATTAAGTTTCGCAAATCCAGTATCAATACCCGTAACGGTACTGTCGGATCGTTTTACTTCCGCTTTGTTTCTAACTTCTTTTAGAACTTCGCCTAAAGTTAAAAATTCGCCGGCACGTCTTTTTCTAATCAGTGTAAAAATAGCTTCTTCCGCATCATCGACATAATCAGATGCGGTGATTGCAGGATCAAATCCTTTAGCATATATTTCACTACTAACTTGAATCATGGAACGTTTTAAAGATTCATCTCTAACCAGTTCGATATAGGAATCTAAGTTAGATATTGTTGGTAGGTAGTCAGTTACTTCAACTAAATAATCTACACCGACTTGACTCATTACTTTTAAACTGGCTAATTCTGTTGATACAGTCGTATAATCTATTTTAGAATCACTTTCTAATAGGTTTAAAAATGCTCGATAGATATTTTTGTTTTTTGTTTCATAAAAATCCTCAACCGTTAACTTATCCGCAACACTTGCCAAACAAGTAGGATCGACAAATATAGCCCCTAAAACTGATTTTTCAGCATCAATATTGTGGGGCATGACTCTAGTTTCAGCCATAGAACCCTCCTATTTTTCTAATACGTTAATTTCGAATTGCGCTTTAATATCTTTTGATAACGAAACTGTTGCTGTATAAATTCCGATTGAATTGATTTCGCTGGTTAATTCAACTTTTTTCTTATCAAATTCAATTCCGTTTTGTTCAGCAAATGCTTCAGCAATTTGCTTGGTTGTGACGCTGCCAAATAGTTTCCCATCATGTCCAATATTAATAAAAATGGTCACACTCTTAGATTCAATTTCGTCTTTAAGTTTTTTCATTAATTGGATATGTTGTTTTTCTTGTTCAATTTTAGCTGCTTTCTCATCTTCTAGTTTCTTAATAGCTTCTGGAGTTGCTAATATCGCCTTATTATTGGATAGTAGATATTGACCATAACCATTTGGAACCGAAATAATATCATCTTTGCTACCTTTTGACTTAACATCTTCTAATAAAATAATTTTCATAGGTTCACCACCTTCATCTGATTCTCTGATTAAGATACTTTTAAGTTGATCATAAACCTCATCAACGGTTTTGTTTTCTAATTGGGTTGCGGCACTATTTAAATGTCCGCCACCATTCATTTCTTCCATAATGATTTGAACGTTTACATCATCATAACTTCTTGCACTAACACCGATTATGTTTTCCGCAACTCTAGCCATAGTAAATCCAGCTTTAATTCCATCAATATCCAAGATTCTTTCACTTACTTGAGCTAACAAGACTCTATCTTGAATATCACCTGAATCATCTTTTACGATACCAAATCCAATAATTGGTGATTCGACTTTGTTTAATAAATTGTTAATTAATAATGTTCTTTCTTTGTCTAGTCTCAACCATTCTTTAACTTTAACCGAAGATGCCTGTTGTTCTTTTAAATAAGCGGCTGCTCCAAATGTTCTAGTCCCTGTTCGATAAGTAAATTCATTGGTATCCACTAAAATTCCCCCATACATAATTGAGGCTTCAATTGGCTCTAATTCTACTTCATGTGGATAGAATTCCATCATTTCAGCAATTAACTCAACGCTACTAGAGGCATAAGGTTCAATATAAACAAAGTCTCCTTCAAATGTATTTTCACCATGTCGATGATGGTCAATGATAGCAATCTTCTTAGCAGCCTCTAATACAGTTGGTGAAGAAATAATCGATGGTGATTGGGTATCAACAACAACCAATAATGTTTCATCACTAATTAATCTCAAAGCTTCTTTGGTGTCAATAATATTTTTAAATATCTCCTTTGACTCATTTTTCAAGTCAAGGAAAACTTTTTTGACCGTATCATCAATTTGATTATCATCACAAATAATTTTACATGGTACTTTTGATGCCATCGCCATTCTATAAACCCCAATCATTGCACCAAAAGCGTCAATATCAGATTGCTTATGAGCGATTGTCAAAACATTTTTTGAGGCTTCAACCAAATCCTTAAAGGCTTGGGTTTGAACTCTAACTTGAACACGACTACTTTTTTCCGAAGCGTTGGTTTTACCACCAAAGTAAGCAATCTTTTCACCTTGAATATTAACAACTGCTTGGTCACCACCGCGTTTTTCCGCGAGTTCAATTGCGTTTTGAGCTAATATTCCTAATTCTTCGTAACTTACTTCCCAACTCGCAATCCCAATCGATGCCGTGACACGAATTCGATGTTTATCTGAAACTTCTCTAATTTTATTTAATATATCAAATTTTTCTTGGATAATTCTTTGTAATTCTTCATAATAAAACCCTATTACCATACGATCTTCAGTATATAGTTTTAAGTAACCTTTATGATTACTTACCCAGTCACTAATTAAACCTAAATACTCTCCTCGTATATTACTTTTTTCATAAACATCAAAACTTTGAAGCGCTTCTTCAAAGTTGTCTAAATAGAGTAATCCCAATGCGCTTGATCTACTAATATATTTTTCTTTAATATTTTCTCTTTCAGTCACGTCAAATAGATATAATACTTGATTTTGTTTATTGTTGATGGCATCAAATTTATTGGATCCAATTTGAAGTGTCATATTTGTGTCATTGCTGCTGATTAAGTCAACAAAACTTGGATGAAGTTCAAATAGTGCTTTATTCTCAATTTTTTGATTATCAAATATTTTAGAACTAAAAGGATTATGCCATTTAACGGTATAATCATCACTTTCATATAAAATAATCCCAATAGGAAGTTCATTAAAAGATTCATCACCTATTTTATTAACATGATAAGAAAGACTGCTCCAAGCGGTCAATCTGTTTTCTAATGATTTAATTTTAATTGATCTTTGATGGTTAATTGCTAAGAATAGAATCATTACAGTTACTACACCTGAAACGACCAATACAATATAATAAAATGCATCTGCGACAGATGAGAAATAGTTGTTCATTACGCCGTATATGACTACCATAACAAGTACAATTAACGAAATCGCTAGTGTAAAAAACCTTTTCATTGTCCACCTACTTTCTTAAATTATAACATGTTTATAACTATTATTATAGTGAAAAAAAAGACTTATAATAAGTCTTTATTCTTTAACGTATGGTAGAAGCGCCATATGTCTTGCGCGCTTAATAGCTATCGCAAGTGGACGTTGCCATTTACTTGATGTACCCGTTACTCGTCTTGGTAAGATTTTACCTCTATCTGAAATAAATCTTCTTAACAAATCAACATCTTTAAAATCGATGTGAGTAACTTTATTTTGAGTAAAATAACATACTTTTTTGCGTCTATTAAATCTTCTTTGTTGCATAATTAGTCCTTTCTTTAAAATGGTAGATCATCTTCAGAGGCAATATCGATTGCACTGTCTAAAAATGGATCATCATCAGCTGGAACTTCATGACTTGGATTATTATTGTTTGATTTGGCTTCTATGAATTGAACTGAATCGCATACAACTTCTGTAATATATCTGTTTTCTCCAGTTTGAGTTTGATATGTTCTAGTTTGTAAACGACCATCAACACCAATTAAACCGCCTTTGCTAATAAACTTAGCAAGGTTTTCTGCTTGAGCTCTCCAAACAACACAGTTGATAAAGTCAGCTTCTCTTTCCCCTTGGTTATTCACGAATGTTCTGTTAACAGCAATCGAAAAATTGACAAAAGGGACATTACTTTGTGTGTATTTTAGTTCTGGGTCTTTGGTGATACGACCTACTAATACTACTCTGTTCATAAATTCTCCTTACTCGCCTTCTTTAATAACTATAAAGCGAATAACTTCTTCTGTAATTCTTACGACACGGTTAAATTCTTTAACTGCTTCAGGGCTAGCACTAACTAATTGCCAAACATAGTAGCCTTTTTTGAAGTGGTCAATCTCATATGCAAGATCTTTCAATCCAATCTCTTTGTGTTCCTTAACTTGTGCTTGTAAATCGGTAAATACCTTTGTTAGATTTTCAATCACTTGTTTGGTTTCTTCTGTTTCAAGATCTGGTTTGATGATATACATAATTTCGTAATTCTTCATCTTGTTTCCTCCTTTTGGTCTATTGGTCATAATCTAAGTTATGACAAGGATGGTTATAAAACCACGCTTGATTATTATATCATAAAGGTATAAATTATACAATTAAAATATTGCTTAATGAAACTGATTAAATAAGTTTGTCCAAAAGACTATATACAGCTTCACAAGTTTTCTCGATAATGACTGATCTTTCTAGATTCCCAAATTGAAAATGATAACTGTTATGCTTGCCACCTTTATAGATACAAACCCAGACTTCGCCTACCTGGCTACCTTCTTCAGCGGTCGGTCCAGCACTACCTGTAATTCCAACCCCAATACTGGCATAACCCTTCAAAGCGACATTTTCCGCCATAATCATACTAACCGCATTACTGACAACACCATGTAACTTAATAATGTGGGGGGTCACTTCTAAAAGTTCTTCTTTCATTTTATTTGAGTACGTTACTAAACCTAATTCGACAACTTCAGAAGCCCCAGGATGTTGAATCAACTGGCTAACTACTCTACCACCTGTCATTGATTCTGCAAAGGCAATCTTATATTGTTTTTGGATTAATTTATCTAGTACTATTTTACTTTTCATTGTCTTTCTTTTAAAGGCATTGCGTTTTGAAAGCCTTCATAAATATCATAACTTAATCTAAATACGGCGCCAGATGTAAGTCTCAATATAACCGAACAAGTATCCGTCATATGAATATCTTGGTCAAAAAAGTTTTTGAAATACGTTTCATATTTTCGATTGTTAACGGATTTATGATGCGGGATATTTTTATCTGGTAAATAGAAATATTCAATTTCATCTAAAGTCACTATCAATCTTGAGGCATCTGATTTTTGAGCATCAATCACTCTTAGGTAAACATCTTGTCTTCCATTAGACAGATAACTAGGCATCTTATACTTCGTATCTTTAAAGTAATCATCGACAAACAAAAATTGATACCCATCTATTAACACATAGATTTTACCCGCTTTTAGTGATTTCATATGGGGGTTTTTATGTTGTCCAATATAGTATAAATCGAAGTTATCTAAGCCATCAAACTTAGTTTGATAGAACCTATCTACTGCTACTAAATATTTAGTAATTCTTCTCCGTTTAGGAAAAAATAATAAATATAAAAATATCACTAAGGCAACCCCTGAGATAATAAACGCAACCATTTCTGATAATGGTTCTTTACCCCCTAATATACCCACTATCGCCATAATAACGATAATTAATACTAGAAGTAACTGAACAAGTGTTCTTCCAAACGATGGTATTAACATCAGTTTAGAGGCTAAACTCTTTTCTTGTTTTTCAGATAAAACTTGTCCAGTTTCAATTTTTAATAATAATCCTTTAAATAACATAAGGCACCTCGATTGTTTCTATTTTATCATAAAACAGTTTGTTTTTGAATGTTCATTTTAGTAAATAAGCGGACTGTGTTCTCGGTTGTGATTCGGTCCATTTCACGGGTAGTTAATCCTCTGATCTCTGCCAGTTTACTTAATGTATAAGCGGTATAAGCGGGTTCGTTGATTTTACCTCTAAATGGTACTGGCGCTAAATAAGGCGCATCTGTTTCCACCAATAATCTATCAAGTGGTGTATTTTTCGCAATCTCTAAGACTTCTTTAGAATTCTTAAAGGTTACGATACCACCGATTCCAATATAGAAACCCAAATTTATAAATTTATCAAGCAGTTCTGTATGTTCACTATAACAATGCATTACGCCTCTTAAACTAGGATAGTTTTTGACAATATCATATATCTCTCTTGCTGAGTTTCTTGAGTGAATGATTACCGGTAAATCAACTGCTAAAGCCAATTCGATTTGTTTAATAAAGACTTCCTTTTGAAGCTTAAAGTTGTCTTTGGCCCAATACAAATCAATTCCAATTTCACCGATTGCGACAACTTTATTATGTTTAGCTTGTTGTAGAAGTAATTCAACATCCAATTGTTCATCATTAACATCACTGGGGTGTAATCCAATTGCAGCATAAATACATGGATATTTCTCACTTAACAAAATACCCTGTTCATTCGCTTCTTTATTCATTCCTACCGCAATCATATGAAGTACGTTATTTTTGACAGCTCTTTTAACGATATTATCAATATCATTAAGAAGTGATTCTGTATTGATATGTGTATGTGTATCGATCATCTTATCACCATCTCTATTTTACCACATTAGAGCGAAAAAAAACCATATCACGAGATATGGTCTTTAAGTCTTAAATTTATTCTATGATTGAAGTTACTGAACCAGCACCAACGGTACGGCCACCTTCACGAATAGAGAATTTAGTTCCATTTTCTAATGCGATTGGGTGAATAAGTTCAACAGTCATTACTGTATTATCGCCAGGCATAACCATTTCTGTACCTTCTTGAAGTGTAATAACACCTGTAATATCAGTTGTACGGAAATAGAATTGTGGACGGTAGTTTGAGAAGAATGCAGTGTGTCTTCCACCTTCTTCTTTACTTAATACGTAAACTTGTGCTTCAAATTTGTGGTGAGGTTTAACTGAACCAGGTTTAGCTAATACTTGACCACGTTCGATTTCGTCTCTTGAAACACCTCTTAATAATGCACCGATGTTGTCACCAGCTTCTGCTCTATCAAGAATCTTTCTAAACATTTCAACACCAGTAACTACAGTGTTCTTAGTTTCTCTAATACCAATGATTTCAGCTGGATCATTTACTTTAACTGTACCACGATCAACTCTACCTGTCGCAACTGTACCACGACCTGTGATTGTGAATACGTCTTCAACTGGCATTAAGAATGGTTTATCAGTTTCTCTAACTGGGTCATCGATGTAATCATCAACTGCAGCCATTAATTCTAAAATTGCTTCTTGATATTTTTCATCGCCTTCAAGGGCTTTTAAAGCTGAACCGCGAATCACAGGAATATCATCACCTGGGAATTCATATTCGCTTAATAGTTCTCTTACTTCCATTTCAACTAAGTCGATTAATTCTTCATCATCAACCATGTCGCATTTGTTTAAGAAAACAACTAATTTAGGCACTCCAACTTGTCTAGCAAGTAAGATGTGTTCTCTTGTTTGTGGCATTGGACCATCTGCAGCAGAAACAACTAAGATCCCGCCGTCCATTTGAGCAGCACCTGTAATCATGTTTTTAACATAGTCAGCGTGACCTGGGCAGTCAACGTGAGCATAGTGACGGTGTGCAGTTTCATACTCTACGTGAGAAGTATTAATGGTAATACCTCTTTCTTTTTCTTCTGGTGCTTTATCAATTGCTGCATAATCCATAACTTTAGCAAATCCTTGTTTAGCAAGTACGGTTGTAATAGCAGCAGTTAATGTTGTTTTACCATGGTCAACGTGACCAATAGTACCAACGTTAACGTGTGTTTTAGTTCTTTCGAATTTTTGTTTAGCCATGCTATATTTCTCCTTTATATTTATAAATTATTGTTTATATCTACCAATCACTATTTTATCTTATTATAATCGGTTTTGCAAGTCTTTAGGCATTTCTTGACTTGACTATTTCTTCAGTAATTGATTTAGGTGCAGCTTCATAATGGTCAAACTGCATAACAAATGTTGCCCGACCTTGAGAATTACTTCTTAACGCTGTTGCGTACCCAAACATTTCTGACAATGGAACAAATGCTTTAATTCCAATCGCATTTCCACTTCTTATTTCTTGCGATTCTAATCGACCTCTTCTTGAGGTAATATCGCCGATAACGTTACCAATATATTCGTCTGGTGAAACAATTTCAACTTTCATGATAGGTTCTAGTAATGAAGGACCGCCTTTATCTTTAGTGCCCTTTAATGCCATACTTGCGGCAATCTTAAAGGCCATTTCTGATGAGTCCACATCGTGGTATGATCCATCGAATAAAGTGGCTTTGAGATCGACAATTGGATAACCAGCGATAATCCCATTTTGTAAAGCATCTTCTAGACCTTTTTGAACAGCGGGAATGTATTCTCTTGGAACAACCCCACCGACAATCTTATCTACAAATTCAAAACCTTTACCAGGATTTGGTTCAAATCTTAACCAAACATGACCGTATTGACCTCTACCACCAGATTGTCTAATGAACTTACCTTCAATTTCTGAAGTTTTTGTAATGGTTTCACGGTAAGAAACTTGTGGTGCACCAACATTGGCCTCAACTTTAAATTCTCGTTTCATACGATCAACAATAATATCAAGGTGTAATTCACCCATCCCTGAGATGATGGTTTGTCCCGTTTCTTTATCGGTATAAGTTTTGAATGTTGGATCTTCTTCAGCAAGTTTTACCAATGCTGTAGACATTTTATCTTGGTCATTCTTTGTTTTTGGTTCAATGGCAACACTAATAACTGGTTCTGGGAATTTCATTGATTCTAAAATGACATCAGTTTTTTCATCCGCAAGTGTATCACCGGTTGTTGTGTCTTTTAAACCAATTGCTGCGGCAATATCACCGGCATAAACTTGATCCGTTTCTTCACGGTGGTTTGCATGCATTAATAACAGTCTACCAAGACGTTCTTTCTTTCCTTTGGTGGTATTCATAATATAAGAACCATTTTTTAGGGTTCCTGAATAAACTCTAAAGAAAGTAAGTCTTCCAACGAAAGGGTCTGTCATCACTTTAAATGCTAAAGCGGTAAATGGTTCATCATCATCTGATTTAATCTTGATTTCTTCATCATCACTGTTAAATCCGACCACATCTTGAACTTCAACTGGTGAAGGTAAGTAGTCTATGACTGCGTCTAGCGCTAACTTAATCCCTTTATTCTTAAATGCGGATCCGCATATAACTGGGAAAAATTCAACTTCTAATGTCCCTTTTCGAATCGCTCTTTTAATCATCTCAACCGTAATTTCTTCACCTTCAAGGTATGAAATCATCAGTTCTTCATCAAAATCAGCAATCGCTTCAATTAATTCAACACGCTTTTCTTTAACCATATCTTTCAAATTCGTTGGGATATCAATTTCAGTGTATTCTTCTTCTGGATTACCATCATAATGGTAAGCTTTCATTTCAACTAAATCGATAATTCCAGCAAATTGACTTTCTGCTCCAATAGGGTATTGGATTGCAGCAGTTTTAACCCCTAAACGTTGTTTAATCGTTTTTATTGCATACTCAAAGTCTGCCCCAATCTTATCCATCTTATTGACAAGAATGACTCTTGGGACTTTATACTCTGTTGCTTGACGCCAAACCGTTTCTGTTTGAGGTTCTACACCAGCTTGAGCATCTAAGACAGTGATGGCACCATCTAATACTCTTAAGGATCTTGACACTTCAACTGTAAAGTCAACGTGACCTGGGGTATCAATAATATTTAATTTATACCCTTTCCAATAAGCTGTTGTCGCTGCACTGGTAATTGTAATCCCACGTTCTTGTTCTTGTTCCATCCAGTCCATTTGAGAAGCGCCATCATGGGTTTCTCCTAATTTATGGATTTTATGGGTATGATACAAAATTCTTTCTGTGGTTGTTGTTTTACCAGCGTCAATATGTGCCATGATCCCAATATTTCTTATTTTATTAATCGGATATTCTCTTGGCATAAATTACCACCTGTAGTGCGCGAAAGCTTTATTTGCTTCAGCCATTCTATGGGTGTCTTCTTTTTTCTTAACAGCAGCGCCGGTGCCGTTTGAAGCATCTAAAATCTCTTTTGCTAATCTTTCTTCCATTGTTTTTTCATGACGTAGTCGTGAATATTGAACCAACCATCTTAAACCTAATGTTTGTTTTCTCTCAGGGCGCACCTCAATTGGTACTTGATAGTTTTGACCACCAATACGTCTTGATTTAACTTCTAGGATTGGCGTAATGTTCGTAATGGCTTCATTGAACACTTCAACAGCATTTCTGCCTGTTTCTTGTTCTATTTTTGAAAATGCGTTATATAAAATTGTTTGTGCTGTACCTTTTTTACCGTCTAACATAATCGTATTAATTAATCTAGTTACTAATTTTGAATTGTAGATAGGATCAGGTAATACATCGCGCTTAGCGATATGTCCTTTTCTTGGCATATATATCCTCCTTTCAGATATACTTAATTGATTTTATTATTTTTTAACTGCTTTTGGACGTTTTGCTCCATATTTGGAACGAGCTTGTTTTCTGTTTGCTACACCAGATGTATCTAATGTACCACGAACGATGTGATATCTAACCCCTGGTAAGTCTTTAACACGACCACCACGAACTAGAACAACACTGTGTTCTTGTAGTGAGTGTCCAACACCTGGAATATAAGCGTTGACTTCAATACCATTAGATAATCTAACACGTGCATACTTACGTAAAGCAGAGTTCGGTTTTTTAGGTGTCATGGTAGATACTCTCACACAAACCCCACGTTTTTGTGGACTATTTAGTTTGGTTTCTTTCTTTTTAAGGCTGTTGTATCCCACACTTAGGTAAGGTGCTTTTGATTTGTAAGTCTTGTCTGTTCTACCGTTTCTAACAAGTTGTGCTATTGTAGGCATAAGTTCTCCTTTCTACCGGACACGTAACCCGGTGTTTCATTTGTCTTCTTAAATATATGTTTTGGCTTATTAAGGCTCAAAACAGATTTTAAAGTTGTGTCAATTAAGACAGCGTTTTAATTATACCTTTTTTGATTTTATTTGTCAACAATTTAAATCGTATTTTTTCATATTAATATAGTCCAATAATAAAGCGTCCTTTATCGGGACGCTTTTTATTCGTTTAATACTCTAATTCTTCATCAATAGATTGAATGGCTGGTTCGTACTCAAACTTTTTATCTTTTAAGATACCTGTACCGGCAGGAATTAATCCACCGATAATGACGTTTTCTTTCAAACCGTGTAATTCATCTGTCTTACCACGAATTGCTGCGTCTGTTAAGACTCTTGTGGTTTCTTGGAATGAAGCAGCTGACAAGAACGATTCACTTTGAAGTGAGGCTCTTGTAATACCAAGTAATTCAGGTTGGCCAACAGCTGGATGCTTACGTTCTTTAAATGCTTTCTCATTGGCTTCTTTAAACTCACGAATGGATATTTTAGCCCCTGGCAACAAGTCTGTGTCACCCTCATAAATGATATGAACTTTCTTAAGCATTTGGTGGATAATGATTTCAACGTGTTTATCACTAATCGCAACCCCAGTCGCTCGGTATACTTTTTGAACTTCTTCTAATATATATTTTTGAACGGCATTGACACCAGTAACTCTTAATAATTCTTTAGGGTGAATAGAACCTTTGTGAAGTTTTTGACCCGCAACAACAACATCGCCTTTCTTGATGAGAAGTTGTGCATTTGGATCAAGTAAATACTTTCTTTCTTTCGATTCTTGGCCACCTTGTGAATTTTCCTTAATCGTGACCGTAATACCCGTTTGACGTGATTCGATACGGTCAACTTTACCACCGATTTCAGCAATAATTGCTTGACCTTTCGGCTTGCGTGCTTCAAATAATTCTTGAATACGTGGTAAACCTGCGGTAATATCGCTGGCTGAGGCAACCCCACCCGTGTGGAAGGTACGCATCGTTAATTGAGTACCTGGTTCACCAATTGATTGAGCCGCAACAACCCCAACAGCTTCACCAACTTCAACTGATTTATTAGTGGCAAGGTTTCTACCATAACAGTGTTTACATACCCCGTTAACACTATTACAAGTTAAGACACTCTTGATTTCAAGTTGTGTGTTTCCGCTTTGAACAATCTCATCCGCAATTTCATTGGTAATGAGTTCATTACGTTTAAGTAATAGTTGGCCGGTTTCTTTAGAATAAACATCTTCATTGGTATAACGACCAATAATACGGTCGATAAAGGGAACAATTAGTTTACCATCATCCCCATAAATCGAATCGACTACGACACCTCTATCAGTGCCACAGTCTTCCATGTCAACGATTAAGTCTTGTGAAACGTCAACCAATCTTCTTGTTAGATAGCCTGATTCAGCCGTCTTTAAGGCAGTGTCAGTTGATCCTTTTCTAGCACCGTGTGTCGAAATAAAGAATTCTGATACGGTTAAACCTTCTTTAAAGTTTGCTTTAACTGGAATTTCAATGACTTCCCCGGTTGGGTTATACATCAGACCACGCATCCCTAACATTTGGGCGAAGTTAGATTTAGAACCACGGGCACCGGAATCAAACATCATGAAAATGTGGTTATCATGATTGAATTCTTTCATGACACCTTTTTCAATGTCATCACGCGCGTTTTTCCATTCTTCCACAACGAGTTTATATCTTTCATCGTTTGTTAAGACACCGTCTTCAAAGTATTCTTGAAGTTCCGCAACATGTTCTTCTGCTTGTTTAACTCTTTCTTCTTTACCAGAGTAAACATTCATATCTGATGCCGATACGGTAATACCAGAAATGGTTGAATATTTAAAACCTAAATCTTTAAGTTTGTCTAACATTTTTGAGGTTTCAGATACTTCAAAACGTTTGAATACTTCGGCGATAATTCTCGCTAAGAACCCTTTACCAAACGAGTCTAGTTCAGGTAACGTTTTAATAATTTCATAAACATTTTTCCCTTTTTCAATAAAATAAATGTCGTTGGCTTGATTAATCAAGTTTTCTTCAGTTGGTTCATTCAAATAAGGGAATGAAGGTGGAAGAATTTCATTGAAGATAATTCTTCCTAATGTAGTCACCAAATACTTTGTCTTTTGATCATCTGTAAAATAATGATCTAACGTAGTAGGATCTAAAGTTATCATAGTATGAAGCCCTATTAGACCATTTTTATAGGCAATATAAGCTTCTTCATAAGAAGAGTAAAAATGTCCTTCGTTTCGTTCGCCTTTTCTGGCAATTGTCAAATAATAGTTTCCTAATACCATATCTTGAGATGGGGTAACAACAGGCTTCCCATCCTTAGGGTTTAAGATGTTATTTGAGGCTAACATTAACAGTCTGGCTTCAGCTTGAGCTTCATGTGACAGAGGTAAGTGAACCGCCATTTGGTCACCATCGAAGTCCGCGTTAAACGCAGGGGTTACGAGTGGGTGAAGACGAATTGCTTTACCTTCAATCAACTTAGGTTCAAATGCTTGAATACCAAGTCTATGTAATGTAGGGGCTCTATTTAATAATACGGGGTGTTCTTTAACAATCGCTTCTAATGCACTCCAAGCATCATCATCGGCATTTTCATAACTCTTTTTCGCTTCTTGAACGGAACCTAAACGAACTGTTAGTTCACGAATAACGAATGGTTTGAATAAAGTAATCGCCATTTCACGTGGAATACCAGCTTGATACATTTCTAAGTCTGGACCAACAATAATAACGCTTCTACCACTAAAGTCAACACGTTTACCAAGTAAGTTTTGTCTGAAACGACCTTGTTTACCACGTAACATATCACTTAATGATTTAAGTTGACGGTTTTTCTCAACGTTTGCTCTTCTACCCTTTTTAGAGTTATCAATTAAAGCATCAACGGCTTCTTGTAATAAACGTTTTTCGTTTTTAATGATGAGTCTTGGAACGAATTGTTCTTTTTGACGTTTTAGACGGTTATTTCTATTTAAAATACGTCTATATAAGTCATTTAAGTCGGTTGTCGCGAAACGGCCACCATCTAGGGCAACCATTGGACGTAAGTCAGGTGGAATAACAGGAAGAACGTCTAAGACCATCCATTCCGGTTTGTTATCACTATTTTTGAAAGCTTCAACCACTTCTAGACGTTTAATGATTCGATCACGTTTTTGTTTAGAAGGTGTTCTTAGTTTCTTTCTTAAAATTTTGACTTCTTGTTCTAGGTCAATTTCTTGTAACAATTTCTTAATCGCTTCCGCACCCGTCATCGCCGTGAACTTATTACCATATCTTTCATAATATAAAGAATATTCTATTTCTGATAAGATTTGTTTCTTGGTTAAATCAGTTTCACCAGGTTTTCCTGGGTCAGTAACAATATAACTCGCTAAATAAACAATTTCTTCTAAGTCTTTCGCTTTAATATCTAATAATAAAGCGAGTCTTGAAGGTGAATTCTTTAAATACCAAGTATGAACAACAGGCGCTTCAAGTTCGATATGACCCATACGTTCACGTCTAACTTTAGACTCTGTAATTTCAACCCCGCACTTGTCACAAATTTGACCTTTATCTAAGTTTCTCTTTTTCCCACAAGCACATTGATAGTCTTTAGTAGGCCCAAAGATTCTTTCACAGAATAAACCGTCGACTTCAGGTTTTAAAGTTCGGTAGTTAATCGTTTCATGTTTTAAGACTTCACCATAACTCCACATTCTAATTTCATCAGGTGAGGCCAGTCTAATTTTTAAGTGAGAATAATCTTTTGAACCATAAGCTTTATTTTTAGGTTTAGCTTGTTCAATTCTGACATACTCGCTAACATCAATTGGTTGGTCTTCACCATCTTCTAAATCAATGTTATATAATTTGAATATTTCATCCAACTCTTTTTTAAATAAGGCGTCATCATGTGTTAAAGTGTCATAATCTTCTTTTGACATTAAGAACAAATCTTGTGTTTCAGTAATACTGATATCACTTAAGGCTTGTTCTAAGTCTTTAGATAAACTCAACGATTCAACCTGAGCTGGGATTTCATATTTTCTTAAAATAGGGAGTATTTGTTCAAATTGAGATTCATCTTCTCTAAAAATGTATTTTCTTAATTGCGTTAAAGTAAATCCAGCTAAATCTTCTACTGTATCAATCCCTGATAGGTGCAGAGCGACAACAATTTCTTCACCTAATTTAAGATCTTTAATCGCTATTTTCTTTAAATCAGCTGTTTTCAAGTTTAAAACCTCCCTCTTCGATCGAATGGACTGGTTTGGTCAACAAGTGATTTGTTCACTTCATTTTCACCGGTTTCTGTGTCAATCAATTCGACATATAAACCCAGTGATTGAAGTTCACGTGTAAGGACTCTAAATGACTCAGGAATGTGAGAATCGGGAATTGGTTTACCATCTGTAATGGCTTTATAAACCTTATTTCTACCGATAATATCATCAGACTTAACGGTAAGAATTTCTTTAAGTGTGTGCGCTGCGCCATAAGCGTATAGTGCCCAAACTTCCATTTCCCCAAAACGTTGTCCCCCATTTTGAGCTTTACCACCCATTGGTTGTTGTGTAACCAGTGTGTATGGTCCAACACTTCTTGCGTGTAGTTTATCTTCAACCATGTGAGATAGCTTAATCATATACATGACCCCAACGTTAATCCTGTTTTCATAAGGTTCGCCAGTACGGCCATCATAAAGCACACGTTTACCATCTGAAGCCATATTCGCCTCAGCCATTATTTCTTTTAAATCTTTTTCTGATAGCCCATCAAATACGGGTGTGGCAACTTTAATGCCAAGTGATTTGGCAGCCATTCCTAAATGGACTTCTAATACTTGACCAATGTTCATACGGCTTGGAACCCCAAGTGGGTTTAACATAATGTCAATCGGTGTACCATCTTCCATATATGGCATATCTTCTACTGGTAAAATCTTCGAAATAACCCCTTTATTACCGTGACGTCCCGCCATTTTATCCCCTTCAGAGATTTTACGTTTCTTCACGATATAAACACGAATTGCTTCATTGATTCCTGGCCCTAAATCGTCTCCATTTGCTTTAGAGAAATGTTGGATGGAGTGAACAATCCCACCACCACCATGAGGTACTCTTAAACTAGAATCTCTTACTTCTCTTGCTTTTTCATTAAAGATAGCTTGAAGTAATTTTTCTTCTGGTGTTGGATCGGTTAGCCCTTTAGGGGTAATCTTACCGACTAAAATATCACCTTCATGAACTTCAGTTCCTGGAATAATAACGCCACGGTCATCTAAATATTTAAGTTGTTCCGTAGGTCCATTTGGAATTTCACGGGTAATTTCTTCTCTACCTAATTTGGTGTCTCTTGATTCGACTTGGTGTTCATCAATATGAATGGATGTATACACGTCTTCTTTAACTAATCTTTCGCTCATAATAATCGCGTCTTCATAGTTATAACCTTCCCAAGTCATGAAGGCAACCGTAACGTTTCTACCTAAGGCTAATTCTCCTTTTTCAGTAGAAGGTCCGTCAGCGATAATTTGACCCGCTTCAACCACTTCACCTACTTGAACAATTGGTCTTTGGAGGATAGCGGTATCTTGGTTAGATCTTAAGAAATTAATTAAATAGAAAGTTTTTCTTACTAATTTATCGGTTTGTTTTTGAACCCTGATGGCATCATAAGCATCCCAATTAAATGGATCATTGATGTCATATACAACCTTACCTCTTGTGGTTGTGATATTTTCGGTTGGTTTAACTGTAACTTCAATTCTTCTAGCATCGGCATAAGTAATAATACCGGCAACATCAGTCACAATCGTTGCCCCTGAATCTTTTGCGGCACGGTATTCAATACCCGTTCCAACGATTGGTGATTCAGGTACCAATAATGGCACTGCTTGACGTTGCATGTTGGCACCCATTAAGGCACGTGAAGCATCATCGTGTTCCAAGAATGGAATCGATGAAGTCGCAACCGATACAATTTGTTTTGGACTAACGTCCATATATTTAATTTCACTCTTATCGAATAAGTTGGTTTCACCTAATAAACGACCAACAATAAAGTCATCAACAAAACGACCTTTATCGTCTAGTTCACTATTGGCTGAGGCTATCAAAGAACTTTCTTCTTCACCGGCTGTTAAATAAACAATTTCATCGGTAACCACTGGTTCACCTTCGTTATTGTGTTCAACCTTTAAATAAGGTGTTTGAATGAAGCCATACTGATCCGCTTTAGCATAGGAAGCCAAACTACTAATTAAACCAATTGATGGCCCTTCTGGTGTTTCAATCGGACAAATTCTTCCGTAGTGTGATTCATGAACGTCACGGACTTCAACACCCGCTCTATCACGGGCAAGACCCCCTGTACCCAAAGCTGAAATTCTTCTTTTTTGGGTTAACTCTGCCAATGGGTTAATTTGATCCATGAATTGTGAAAGTTGGCTTGATCCAAAGAATTCTTTTAATGAAGCGGTTAAAGGTTTGATGTTAATGAGACTTTGAGGGGTTGCCTCAGCTACATCAGCAGTAGACATCTTATCTTTAATGTTCTTTTCAAGTTTGGATAATCCAATTCTAAATTGGTTCTTTAATAATTCTCCAATCAGTCTTAGTCTTCGGTTTGATAAGTGGTCAATATCATCTGTAATTCCAACCCCGTCATAAAGATTAAAATAATAACTGATTGAGGCAACGATATCACTAACCGTAATATGAAGTCTATCTTCAGTTGAGTCATTGCCCATAATCTCGATGACTTCTTTTGCTGATTTATCCTTATCTGCGATTATAGAGACGACTTCAACAAAGACATCTCTTCTTTGAGATTCTTTTCTAAAGAATTCATTTTTCTTACCAGACACTAAGAAATATTTAATCACATTTTCATCTAGTTTATTACGAACCATTTGCAGGTTGTATAAATCTACTTCAGTAATTTCATGACCTGCATAAATGATTGGTTTACGTTCAGTATCATTGTTTTCATTACGTTTGTAGTCTTCTAAAATATCAATATCTGTCTTAGCATATACCGTTGCATATTTTAAATCACTAAGATTAACCAGTCTATCTTGGTTCTTATAAATATTAAAATAAACTTCATCGTCGACATCAGTCCCTTTCTTATAAAGAACTGAACCGTCTGTCAGTTTGATATCTTCTTCGACAAATGTCTTTAAATATTTAAGTGCCTCTGCAGTTAAACCATTCCTATTAACAAGAAGCGTATGTCTTACATCCGGTGTTAATAGTGTTCCTTTTGTAACAATGATTTCGCCTGTTAACAAGTTAACAATGTTTTCATTAATCTTAATTTGTTTTTGGAATTTAATTGGTTTAATTAATTCTGTTGACCCATATAAGTTTAAAATAATATTTAATTTTTCAGCATTTTTAAAATATTGTTCTTTACCGTATTCATCTTTTTCAACAAAAACAATTTGGTTTTGGAACTTTTGAATACGCGCTCTAACCTCTTTAGTAATCTTTTCACCCTTTTGAACCAAAAGCGCTGCCTCAGGTGAATCCTTCGGTAAATATAAGATATCATGGTTAGCATATTGTTCGGTTAAGTCTGAAGTCTTAACCCCAAAAACAGCTGTTTCAGATTCATTTTGAAGTGATTCTTCTTTAGCTAAGATATTGACTCTAATTGAGTCTTTGTGCTTAGAAATTAGTTCAACTGAGTCTAAGTCTACAACAGACCCTTTTTCAATTAAAACATCACCTGTTTTAATATCAACAATGTCTTTTGCGTAGGTATAAACGGTTGGATGATTCACATAAGGGATGCCTTGAGCGATTGATTTTAAACGTTGAACAACATTGAGTTTTTGTCCATATTTATAACGCCCAACTTCTTCTAAGTCATATCGTCTTGGATCAAATAAACGCATTCTAATGAAGTCTTTTGCTGCTTCAATAGGAATTTTTTCACCTTGACGCATTTTTGAGTATAACTCTTCTACGGCATCATTTGAATCAAAAATGCTATCTTTTTCATCCTTTTTAAAAGTATCTTCTAATTCTTTAGCGTAAGTAGGAAATAGTTTTTCAACTGCTTCAAAACCATTAAACCCTAATGCTTGAATCATTGAAGTTAATGATACTTTTTTGGATCTATCTAGCTTACCATAAAAGATGTTTTTGGCACCCATTTCATATTCTAACCAAGCCCCTCTAGTTGGAATAACTTGGCTTTGGAATTTAACAATATTGTTCTTTTTGTCAAATTCACTGGTATAATAAACACCGCTTGAACGAACGATTTGTGAAACCACAACACGTTCTGCACCATTAATAATAAATGTGCCTGTTGGCGTCATAAATTGGAAATCACCCATAAAAAGTTGTCTTTCAACAACTTCCCCTGTTTTAACTTTTTCTAATCTAACGGTAACAAATAATGGTTTAGAGTAGTTAATGTCTCTTTGTTTAGACTCCATTATATTGTACTTAGGTTCTTCAAAACGATGATTTGAAAAATAAAGTTTGTAATCTCCGTTATATGATTCGATTGGTGATAACTCTTCAAATAAGAGTTTTAATCCATCGTTCACAAACCATTCAAAAGAACTGGTTTGGATTTCAATCAAATTTGGTAAGTCAACGTCGTACCGCATATTTGAATAATTACGTCGTTGTGCTCTTTTTCCGTACTGTACGTCACGAAATCCCATTTGTTCACGCTCCCTAATTGTGGTATTTTCTAATAATCGTCACATTTTATTATTATCTCGGCCATAATGCTGCATCTTAATATTTTATATTAAAGTAGGCAATAAGTCAAGTCTATTGAACCTTCTTCATTCGTAAAATGTGATAGCCTTTGTTTTTAGTAATAATTTCAGCATTACTAAATAAATTTTGCAAATATTTAATGTGCGATGGTGCGCCTTGTTTTTTCTGGATCACAATCCAAAATTCACCATCTTTATTCAGGTGTTTATATGTTTCATCATATAGTTTAAATATGACTTCTTTACCGGCTCTGATGGGCGGATTTAATGTAATACAATCAAAAGTACCTGTGATATTTTTATACCCATTACTCGTGATGATATTGGTTGAAACGTTGTTTTCAGCTGTGTTTTTCTTGGTAAGGTCTATTGCCCTTTCATTCACATCTGATTGAGTAACTTCAAGATCTAAAAATTGTTTTTTTATCACAATCCCGATAACCCCATACCCACATCCCAAATCTAATAAAGAACAATAATTATTAAACAAAAATGCTTCTAATAATGTTTTCGTCCCAAAATCAATTTGTGATTTTGAAAACACCCCGCTATCAGTGAAAAAACGGTAAGTTATACCGTTATTCACAAATCTAACGTGTTGGATATCATGTTTTAAGTTAGGATCATTGGTAAAATAATGATTTGACATTGAACGTTTCTCCAAACACAAAAACCCGAGTCTTGCCCAGGTTTATTGTATTAATTTTAATTATTTAACTTCAACAGTAGCCCCAGCTGCTTCTAAAGCTTCTTTAGCTGCATCTGCGTCTTCTTTCTTAACGTTTTCTTTAATAACGCCGTTTTCAGTTTCTGTTAATTTCTTAGCGTCAGCTAATCCAAGACCTGTTAATTCTCTAACAACTTTGATAACTTGAATCTTTTGATCACCAAATGATTTGATAAGTACTGTGAATTCTGTTTGTTCTTCAACTGCTGCTGCGCCAGCTGCTGCTGGAGCTGCAGATACTGCAGTTGGGTCAATACCAAACTCTTCTTTTAATCCATCAACTAATTCTTTGATTTCAAGAATAGTCATTTCTTTAATAGCTGCGACGAAATCAGCTTTTGTTAATTTTGCCATGTTATGTTCTCCTTTTTCCTTATGCTTGTTCTTGTTCTAATTCTGCAATCATATTAAGTCCAATTGAAAGTTCTTTCAATGGCATCAATAATCCTGCTGCTAATTGTGTTAATAGTGTTTCGTAAGATGGTAGTGTCGCTAATTCAATGATTTGATCATAATGAGCAACTTTGCCTTCGACGATACCGCCTTTAACAGCAACTTTCTTATTTGTTTTTCCAAAATCATAGACGATACGTGCTGGTGCAACGACATCTTCATTTGAGAAAACCAAAACTTTTTTGCCGACTAACAGTGGTGTAATTTCGCCATAACCAGCGAGTTCCATTGCGCGACGGGCAATGTTGTTTTTGTAAACAGCCATTGAGCTACCTTCTTTATGAAGGCTAGTTCTTAGCTCCGTTGATTCTAAAACTGTTAAGCCTGTATCATCAAAAGCAACGATCGTTTTTGCTTGTTCGATACGGTCCTTAAGTTCTAAAACCTCACGTTGTTTACGTTCCAATACGGTTTCTTTCATAAGTCTCCTCCTATTGATAAATAAAACCCTCATGAGCCAAGACAAAGAGGGTTTATAAAATCAGTTTTTATACCTCGGTAGGAAATTAAGGCTAAGCCACCTACTGTCTTTGGCTATTCATTTTTGTTTAAGATTTTAGAGATTCTTCATCAAGACGAATCCCAGGTCCCATTGTAGATGATACAGTAATATTTTTCATGTATACACCTTTAACGGTAGATGGTTTCAAACGAGCCATCGTTTGATAAATTGCTTTTGCGTTATCAACTAGTTTTTCAGTACCAAATGATACTTTACCAATTGCAGCTTGAATATTGCCGACTTTGTCAACACGATATTCGATTTTACCATTTTTAATTTCATGAACAGCGTTGGTAATGTCCATTGTAACGGTTCCTGTTTTAGGGTTAGGCATTAAACCTTTTGGCCCTAAAATACGACCTAACTTACCAAGCTCAGCCATCATATCAGGTGTTGCCACCATCACATCGAAATCAAACCAACCACCTTGGATTTTTTGTAAAAGTTCACTATCTCCTACGTAATCCGCACCGGCTGCTTCAGCTTCTTTGGCTTTTTCTCCTCTAGCGATTACTACAACCGTTTGAGTTTTTCCTGTTCCATGAGGTAAAACCATTGCGCCACGTAAGTTTTGATCAGCTTTACGTGGATCAATATTTAAGCGAAAAGCAATCTCGACTGTCGCATCAAACTTTGTAATTGAAGTTTTTTGGACAAGGTCGAACGCTTCATTCACTGCATACTTTTTAGCTTTATCAACTAATTTTGCAGCTTCAGCGTATTTTTTTCCTCTTTTCATATTTTTTCCTCCTAAAATGTGGTCTAGCGGGATATCCTCCCACAATTTAGACGTAGATATCTAAATTTAATCTTTGATTGTAACGCCCATGTTTTTGCATGTACCTGCAATAATCTTCATTGCTGCTTCAACATCGTAAGCATTTAAATCTGGCATTTTTAATGTTGCAATTTCTCTAAGCTGTTCAGTGGTAATAGAACCAATTGAAGTTTTAGAGTTAGCCGCACCTTTTTGAATGCCTGCAGCTTTTTTAATTAAATCACTTGCTGGGGGTGTTTTGGTTATAAATGTAAATGAACGATCATCATAAACTGAAATTACAACCGGAACAACATAACCCATTTGGTCTTTGGTGCGTTCGTTAAATTGTGAAACAAATTGTGGAATGTTAACACCAGCTTGACCTAAAGCTGGTCCTACAGGTGGCGCCGGATTGGCTTTACCTGCCGCAATCTGTAATTTAACTACTTTTGTTACTTTTTTTGCCATTAGACACATCCTCCTTCTTTTTATAAGTATGTGGTAAACGGACTTGTCCTGCCACTATGGTGTATCTACACACGCTCAATGATTTTATCAAACTAATCACTTTTTGTCAACAGAATTTTCTCATCTTTTGAAATATTTAAGCAAATACTTACATATCTTTAGTAAACGGTCGGTCTGATTCAATAACCGTAGCGGTACTTTCTAATAGTTTTATGAAAAGATTAATTCTTCCTAGTTGTTCTGGAAACTGTCTTACCTTTTTAAAATAAGTAAACGCGATAAACTTTTCATTATCAAAGGTTAGTTTAATATAATGATTTTTAAAATTATATTTACCCAGTTCAATTTCTCTTAAATCACTAAAAGCATATTTATAAATATTACCGTCAAATTTAAACTTAATTAATCCTTTGAATGTGTAAATGTTAAAGTGTGTTTCATCATAAGTAAGTATCGCTTGAGGATATCCCGGAATGATATCGCCATCATTTGGTAAAATCCCTATATACGTAGGGTTTTTCAATTCAAGGATTTTAAGATTATTTAATTCTTCAATCATTTTAATTGCACTCATACTATCACCTAGTTTATTTTACCACATTTGACTAGAAAAAAAGGAGAATTACTTCTCCTTAATATCTGTAAAATTAAATTCTGTCGGTGTCGCTCTTCCAAACATTTCAATTTTAACAATCACTGTTTCTTTTTGATTGTCATATGTGACGACTTCACCTTTTAATCCTGCCCATGGTCCATTAATAATTTCAACCACTTCACCAATTTCATATTTGAAGGTTGGTTTTTCAATCGCGCCAATATGTAATAAAATTTGAGTCATTTCATCTTGTGGGATTGGAACTGGTTTAGTTCTACCACCACTTGATCCTAAAAAGCCTGTTACTTGTGGGGTATTTCTAATGACGTGCCATGATTCATCGGTAATAATGGTTTCAACGAAAACATAACCAGGAAAAATCTTTTTTATTTTTTCAATGGTTTCTTCTTCGCCTTTGGTGTTAACTTTCTTTTCTAAAACAGTTTCTTCAGGAATAAGAACCTTAAAGATAAGGTTTTGCATTCCCATGGATTCGATACGTCTTTCGATATCCTTTTTTACAGAGTCTTCTTGACCAGAATATGTTTGAACAACATACCATCTTCTTGGATCTGTCATAATTACAATCTGCCAATAACAAGACCAATTAATGCATCAAATCCAACAAATAGCAGGGCAAATATAATGACGAACGTAAATACTTTACCAACTGCTACAGCGGTTGTTGGGAAGTTGGCCCAAGTAATCTTTTTGACTTCTGGGAGCGCTGCTGCAAAAAACGGATACACAACCAGTAAAATCCCAATAATAGATATTGCAAATAAAATCCACGCAAATACCATTGGATATTGACCAATAATTGGAAAGTTGTCTCTAACGACTAGTGTTCCATTAATAATTAATAAAGAAAACGCTAAAGCTAAGCTCGCTAAGATTGCGAGTAAAACATTTTCCCATTTATATTCGGTTTTTAAAACTTCTAAAACCTTTGATGATGTTTTTGTTTTTTCTTTGATTGCCATTAAAATAGCCTCCTATTTTGTTTCCTTGTGAAGGGTGTATTTATTACATTTACTACAAAACTTTTTTAATTCTAAACGTTCTTTTTGTGTTTGTTTATTTTTGGTCGTTTGGTAGTTTCTAGATAAACATTCCTCACATATTAAAATTATCTTCTCTCGCATAAAAAAACCACTCCTGTGGTCATTCGCATGATTATTCTATCAAATGCAAATGACTTAGTCAATACATTATACTACAATTTAATTTCAGATAAAAGTTTTTTCTTGATTTTATAAATCGTATTATAGATTTGCTTTTTGTTTAATTGAAGATTTTCTGAAATGTAGCTAATCGTTTTATTTTCCAAAAAGTATAATTCATAAACTTTTTGTTCTCTAATATTGTTAAACTTGATATCGTTTGTAATATCGTCTTCTAATGATGGTTCATAAAATTCTTCGATATGACATTCATTAATATATAGAAAAAACTGTTCTTTCTCTCGTTTTTGTTTATGGTAAATATTTATAAAACAACGATCTAAGATAACTTCAAAGTACCGCATAAATGTTTTATTATACGAATCTTTAAAGCTTCTAATCGCTTTATAAAGACTAAGAAGACCCTCTTGATAATAATCATCAATGTCTTTACTTCGTGGAAAAAAACTATTAATTTTCTTGTAGATAAATTTTTCGTACTTCTTTAGCAGTATGTCCAAAGCCACCATGTCTTGCTGATTATTAACTAAATACAATAGTTCATAATCATTGTAGGCTTTGTATGACATAACTCCTCCTAATATAATTTTTTTAGTTTATACATCAGCAGTGCCGCAGCTACACTTACATTCAAACTATTTACTTGTCCGATCATAGGGATTTTAACCATGAAATCACAATTTTGTTTTAGTTGATATGAAATCCCTACACCCTCATTACCAACAATAACGCCGTAATTTAATTTAGGATCAATATCTGTAAATTCTTCAGACCCATCTAAACTTGAACCAATTATCCAAAACCCGTTTTCTTTCATCTTTGAGACCGCATTATTTAAGTTTTGAACAACCACAATCTTAACATGTTCCAATGCCCCAGATGCAATTTTAGCTACCACTGGTGAAATTTGGGCTTGTCCTTTAGATTGAATAATAATGTAATCCATTTTTACAGCCTCAGCCGTTCTAATGATTGCTCCAAAATTATGCGGATCTTCTATTTTATCTAAGATAACAACACGTTTAATTTCCTCATCAAAGATTTCTTCAATGTCATAGGTTTTATAATCTTGAACTTCTGCCACTATCCCCTGATGGAGGCCATCATGCGTCATTAAATTAAGTTCATGTTTATCGGTTAGTTTAACTTTAATCTTATTTTCTTCGATTAAATTATCAATGGCCCGATCGCTAGCTTTTTTATCTTTATATATTATATATACAGTTCTTTTAGCAAGAATTGCTTCTTTAACTGTATTTTTTCCATAAATAATCATGCTTATATCCCTGATAACTTCTTAATACTTGTTAAGAACCCGCGCTTAATCATACCAGGTAACTTAATAAATACGTTTATTAATGAACTACTAGACTGTACTAGGACTAATAATAATAATTTTTCTGAATTAGACAGTTCTGGAATAACATTACCACTTGATACATAGTAAGGAACTAAAGCCTTAAACTCAAAGAATTCCGGCAACATTAACACCGCAATCACAAAAGTTGAAAACATAATAATAAACAATAATTTTCTGAAATTATTAAATGGCTGTAAGACCCTATAAAGCACCATCATACAAGTGAAGGTTGCCGCAACCACAATTAGGGTGGATTGGGCTTGAGAATCCATCCCTAAAATCGGTGCCAAATACATGATAATCAATGTTTGTAACCCAACCGTTAAGGCACCAGGGGAGGCTTTCTTTAATACATTCGATAAAAATTTCCCCGTAACTTGTTCATGATTGGCTTGTAAGCTCAACACCAAGGCTGGTAATCCAATGACCAAGAAATCAATCATAAATAGTTGAGACGGTGTAATTGGATACTTACTATTCGTCATCAGTGCAATAATTGCCAATATTATCGAGAAAATTGTTTTTGTTAAGAATAAGGTAGCCACTCTTTGAACATTATTAATAACTCTTCTACCTTCATTAACCACTTTAGGCATACTCGAAAAATTAGAATCTAGCAACACTAAATGGGAAACATTACGCGCCGCTTCACTACCAGAAGCCATTGCGATAGAGGTGTCTGCCTCTCTTAAAGCTAAGATATCATTAACACCATCGCCTGTCATGGCAACGGTTCTACCATTGCTTTTTAAGGTTTGAACCAATATTTTCTTTTGATTTGGATTAACTCTACCAAAGACAGAATACTTCATCGCACTATCGATAACTTCTCGGTCTGATAGGCCATCTAATGAAATATACTTATCTGCATTATCAATGCCTGCTCTTTGAGCAATGTGTGCCACCGTAACCGGTGAATCACCACTAATTACTTTAACATCCACATTATGCGTTTTAAAGTATTCAATGGTTAAAATTGCATCAGGTCTAATCGTATCTTCTATCAATATCAAAGCTTTTGCACTCATATTATTCGGCAATTCTTTTTGGTCAATGTTCTTAGAACTGTAGGCATAAACTAATACTCTTAAACCTTGTGCAGCATAACGTTCTACATCATTTTCAATGGTTTGATAAGCTTCTTTGGTTAAAACAAATTCTGGGGCGCCAATCGCAAATGTTCCTATTTTCTCAAATGTAATCGCTGAAAATTTACGCTTAGAAGAAAAGTTTATAACATGGGTTGCGTTAACACTCTTGGATGCTAAACCTAATTTATCTATTAAGGCTTGAGAAGTTTGGTTCTTATCCTTAAATGTCGCCATCATTTGAGGAATAATCTTTTTGGCTTGTGTTTTGGGATCGTTACCATATTCTAATATGCTTCTAACTGTCATGGTTCCATCGGTAATGGTCCCTGTTTTATCTAGACACAAAGTGTCCACTCTAGCCAACATTTCGATACAGTATAATTCTTGAACCAAAGTGTTATTTTGGGCTAATTTCAAAACCCCTACCGCTAAGGCTACACTGGTTAATAAGAATAGACCTGAGGGGATCATCCCCACTACAGCCCCCGCGGTTGCCCTTACAGCACTAGAAAACTGACTCCACTCTAGAGAACCCCTTACTGGTAGCAATGTTCCCCCTTCATACTGCATAAAGAACAAAGCTAGCCCCATCGGAACAATAAAGACGCCAACCGTTCTAACAATTATCTTCAAAGATTTCATTAAATCTGATTTAGGTTTTTTATATACTTTAGCTTGTTTAGTTAGATTTTCTATATAAGCGTTTTTACCAACGCTAGTTGCCTCAGCCCGACAAGTCCCCGATACAACGAAACTACCAGAGAGTAAAGTGTCACCCACGTTTTTAATAATTGAATCTGATTCTCCTGTTAATAAGGATTCATCTACTTCAATTGAACCTTCTGTAATCACACAATCCGCACTGATTTGATTGCCCGTTTTTAAGATCAATAAATCATTGATAACAATGTCTTGAACTGGGATTTCTCTTTCTTGTCCATCTCTTAAAACGTGACCTATTGGTGCACTTAACAAAGACAACTTATCAATCGTTTTCTTAGCTTTAACTTCTTGGATAATCCCAATAGCTGTATTGGCAGTCACAATCACCATAAAGAAAATATCTTTATAGGCACCCACATAGATTAAGAGTGCAGCAATAAAGATATTAAGCATATTAAAAAAAGTGAAAATGTTAGAAAAAACAATTCTTCTTATTGTTTTGGTTGAACCCGTATTCGTTTCATTGGTTAAACCTTGACTAACCCGTTTTTGAACCTCACTACTAGATAAACCAACACTTGGATCTAGTGGCGACAATTCAACCACATTTTTTTCATTTTTCATAGGCACCTTCTATATATCGAATTGATAAATCAATCAGTTCATCTGCTCTAGCAGGGTTAGATAATGACAAATAACCCATCAATGCTTCAAACCCCGTAGATTCATGATAGGTTGTTTGATCGATATTTTTTCTTCCCGGACCAGATTGATTGCGTCCCTTTTTAAAGATTTTTAACTCATCTAAAGTAACAAGTGATTCGTTCTGTAAATATCTAATGATTTCAGATTGACTAGAACCACTTGTAAATTTAGTCGCCATCTTATGTAATGTATTCACTTTAGTTTGGCCTGTGGTTAATAAGTAAATTCTTATTTTATGTTCGTAATAACTATCTCCGATATAAGCCAGGGTTGTCCCGTTAAGTAAATTAGGATCCATTATAAGATGCCTGCTTCGACAAGTCTAATTCTGATTTGATCCGCGTCATTAAAACGTTTTTCACTTCTTGCGATTTGCCAGTCTTGATAATTTCTGATATCTTCTTCTGTTAACATTTTTTGTTCTACAGAAATACCTAAGACACTTAACATTTGAATAATCGTATAGTATGATCTCGCTTTGGCTGATAATTCAGTGGCACGGTTCATCATTTTGATTTCTTCATAAACAATGGTTAAGGCATTGGCGATATTAAAGTCATCTTCCATTTGTTCTTTAAATCTATCTAGTGTTTCATTGTTATATTCAACCGTGTCATAATGTTCAATCGACATGTCAACAAAAACACCTTTTAAAGCACGTTTAATTCGTTGCCATTCATGATTAAATTGATTCATCAAATCCGTTGAATAATTGATTGGTTGTCGATAATGATGAGACAACAACATCAATCTAAATGCTTGATATTCATACTCTTGTAGTAAATCTTTCACCCAAATAATATTACCTAAGGATTTACTCATATCAACATTATCCATCCCAAGTCTACCGACATGCATCCAGGTTTTTGCGATGGGATGATGATGCAGTGCTTCTGATTGGGCAATCTCATTTTCATGATGCGGAAACTTTAAATCTGATCCACCACCATGAATATCGATTTCTTCTTTAAATATTTCTTGGTTCATCGTTACACATTCTGTATGCCACCCAGGTCTACCTTCTCCCCATGGAGAATCAAAGCGCATCCCTAGTTCCGTAGATTTCCAAACCACAAAATCAAATGGGGATTCTTTTTGGTAATTCTCTTCAATTCTGGCACCAACATTTAAATCCTCTAACACTTGATTAGAGAGTTTCCCATAATCATCTACTTTATTAACTCTAAAATAAACCGCATCTCCGCTATGATACGCATAGCCGGTTTCAATTAAATTTTCAATATACTTAATCATATGAGGCACATAATCTGTCGCTTTAGGCATCTTGGTTGGTAGTAACGAACCCAAATTACCTGTATCTTTTATATAAGCATCAATAAATACCTTTGTTAAGGTTTTTTCATCAATATTAAGTCTTTCAGCCTCTAGTATTATTTTGTCATCAACATCGGTTATATTAGAGACATAATTGACTTTATAGCCAATATATTCAAAATACCTTCTCACAACATCAAAAAACACCACTGGTCGAGCATTCCCAATATGAATATAATTATAAACTGTCGGTCCACAAACGTACATCGAAAGTTCTTTTTCTTTAATTGTTTCGAAATCTTCCTTTTTCCCAGTAAGGGTATTAAATATTTTCATTTAAATCAACCTCTTAAATCTATTCTAAAAATATAATATCATTTGTTTGTATTATAAATTAAAATTGCCTTAAACTCAAGAAATACATCATATTTCACGTAGTTTATCTAATATTTCCACCATAGCCCATGTATCTTGTTTACAATATTCTAACATATTCGCATACGTTTCATTGAAAGTTTTTTCATCCATTAATGGAAATTTGCCATATGACGCTAAAGCTTCTCCCCCGTTTGCCACTTCTAAATCATCATAAGTTAGGTTTGAAAACAATGGCAATACCTTTTTAATCGAAAAAGAACCATTTAATTTAGTATGATAGTAGTTAATCGTTTTCGCCCGATCTTTTTCATAACCTAAAGCTTCATAGAATTTCGTGTTTCCCTTCACAATATCCATTAAATCAAATAGCCTATCCGAAATATCTTCCAATCTATTTTTGTATTTCGGAAACATTAGACCTAACTCTTTAATTCTTGTTTTCTCAAAAGCAATATTGTAAACCAACACCGAACCACCATCAGGTTTAATAACATCAATCATGGCTTGAATTAATTCTTCACGATGATCTTTATGATCTTTTGCTAAGAAATAATAGTTGTCTTTATCTTTATCAATGACGCCAGGTTCTGTTTCAATGTGGATCGAAAATTGAAATAAACTTTGAGCGTAGGGTTTTTCTCCTCTAAATCTTGGAAGTGGTCCAGGAAACGATTCAAAATCAAGATGATAAATAGGGTATCTTAATTGATTAATACCCGCTCTTATTTTAGCTGTATCATAATAAATAACACCACTCTCAACCACTTGACGTTGAATAACGTTATTGGGTCTAGTTAACCAGCCTTCTGGAATATCTAACATTTTTGTTACACCCTTATTTATCAAATCAAAACGGTCGTGTTTATTCCCTTCTTCATCTTTAAATCCATGATGGGAATCTAGATAAGTAAATAGACTGTTTTCTTTTGGTAAAATACTAAAACAAATATCATAAAACTTACATTGTTTTCGATCTTTTCTTTGACAATATCTTCCTAGAGGTACGGGTGAGGCGACCATTCTATTTAAATTAAAAATCACTTGTTTCATATCTTCTTCAATAATCGGCATGTAGTTTTCGGTTATTCTAGTAAAATCGATAAAAACAATGATTTCATTATCATAAATCGGTTTATCATTTTCATCATAGGAACCATCAAAAACATATTCACTGTTTAAAACAGCTAAATAGTATTTATTGTTGTTATTCTTTTTAAACCCATCCGCGTTTTCAATAATATATCTTTGGAAGGCAAGGTCATATACATATCGACCCTCTTGAGAATATTTATCATAAAAACGTTCCTCTTTTTGATTATAAGTTTCATCGGTTGAATACCCCAGATCCTTTTTTAAACATAAAACACCCTCATCGTTGTAAACGAAGATTGGATCTCCTTTAATCGCCATCGCTAAAAACTTCCTGGTGGTGGTGGCTTTAGTTTCAAAGACGCTAAATTGATCTTTTGTTTCTAAGAAGCCGTCCAAAAAACAATAAAAACTATATCCATCACGTTCCATTTTAAAAGACTTTTGTTTAAATGTATCGGTATTAAAGATTAAGTTTCCCTTGAATTTATCTTTAATACTTTTCGCTGATACCACTTCTATTTCATTATAATAAGGCATCATCACTTCAAATTGCGGATCGTCTTTTCGTAGTAAATCTGATTCTTCACCTTCTAAATCCCACATATCATCAAGTAAGATATTTCTTTTCTCTAAATTTTCGATAGTCATCAAATCATCTAAATCTTCAGAAAAAGATACTAGACTATCGCCTTTTTTACGATAAATTTCTTCTAGTCCAGCAAACCTATTACAGCGAATTAAGTTAATAAATCCTGTCTTACTTATTTTCATAACATTACCTCCCTATTACTTAAATTTTATACTTTTATAGTTAATTGTCAAACTTATATTTTATTATTATTATTAATAATAATAAAATTTTATAGCGGATAGAAAAAAATAACCCATCCGTAAATGGGTTATTATAGTTAAAGGTTATTTAAGATGCCAAGAATAAATTCTGAAGTGAAATAATCATCCCTTGAACTAGCTACTAAATCTAATGCTTCTAAATCATCTGCGCTTCTATAGATAACTTTTTTATCTAAATATTCTACCGCGTTTAAGGTGATTGTAACCCCATCAAAACTACCTGAACTTGTTTTTTCTGAGTTTCCATTAAGCGGGCTTAATGAAATCAAAAGATCATTGGAATCCACGACAATACTACTATCAATACTTAAAACTTTATCATAACTAGAATTGTAAGCTTCACCAGTAATTGACCCGACAAAAAGTCTTTCAAATCCATGAATCATTTCATCGGCTGAATTACCGACGATAATATCAGATGAAACTAAAACGTTAGTTACTGTGGTACTGCTTGATATACTTCCTGCAAATCCGCCGACCGCATAAGTGTCATAATTTGATTGTTCGTTGGCTGTATTTGAAGCTTCTAGTAAAGTCATATCTAAATGAGCATATACTTCATTAAATGTCGTCCCGATAGCTCTACCAACAAATCCGCCAATTGAAACTTGAATGACT
The DNA here is from genome assembly GCA_002410615.1 of Acholeplasmataceae bacterium UBA5409. GTDB lineage: Bacteria > Bacillota_I > Bacilli_A > Acholeplasmatales > UBA5453 > UBA5409. The sequence continues at coordinate 39,572 of DHNT01000003.1, read as the reverse complement.
TCAACTTTACCATCTGTTTTAGAAGTTTGGATAACATTTGTCTTAGTGGATAAAGCTAAAGTTGCTTTTGTTTTAGTGACAGTTGGCGTTAATGTGGCTGAATTCGTTATATATCCAATCGCACCACCGATATAAGCACTGTCAGCATTATCAAGGTTAACGGTTAGTTCAGAAGACGCGTTAGTAACAGTTGAAGCGACCACTCTTCCAGCAATCCCTCCAGCACTAAATTCTGTTCTACCCGCAGCAGTCAAGTCGAAGGTTGCCTTAACACTACTATTCAAAATCTTTCCATTAACATCATTATAAGCAGCTAAACCACCGACATACACATTCCCAACATAATTAAAGTCTAGTGTGATTTGACCACTTAGAATGTTAACGTTGTTTATGGTGCCTGTATTTCTAGCAACAATTAAACCAACATATTGACTTGAAGTGTTCGATCCAACCAAACTAATGGTTATGTTTTCAACATTTAAGTCTTTAATAGTTCCATTATTTCTTCCAAAAACGCTGGTGTAACTTCTTCTTTGATTAATTGTAATATTCTTTAATGTTTTACCATTTCCATCTAAGAAACCTTGAAAGTTCGTTGATTGGAACATTGGGACAAAAGGAGTTTCAGAAAAATCAATATCGGATCCTAATTGATAGTAGGCACTCACGTCAGATTCCATCTTTCTAAATTCCTCAACCGTATTAATTATTTTAGGGTTATCAATTGTCGCACCGAGCGTAGAGGTTTTAAAAGTAGTCTCTATAAACTTATAACCTTTTTTATCTGCGGTTGCGAAAATTTCTAGTTTATATTCATACCCAATTGATAATCCTGTTAGTTCAACCGTCGTTATTTCGTCTTCATCTGTAACAGCAGTCGCTGTTGCGACTAAATCACCATTATAATATGCTTTTGCTTCAATGGTCTCTTCTGTTAATTCTTCTAATGGGTCATCTACATTTAAAACTAGAAAAACTGACGTTCTAGCTGGTGTAATTGATTCAATCGTAATTTTTGCTGTAAGCGGATCCTTGTTGCATGAAGCCAGCAATAATAGGCTTAATACACTTAAAAGTAAGATACTATATTTTTTCATTTTTGCTCCTCCAATAAACTAATCGTGTAGTTTATTCTATCCATTATGGTTTGTTTACCTAACAACGACAACATCTTCGGTAATTCTGGACCGTGCATATTACCTGTGGTGGCAATTCTACATGGCATATATAAATTTTTCCCTTTAACCCCGACATCTTTACCCGTTTGTTTAATGATATCTTGAATCAATTCTGGTTCAAAATCAATGTCTTTAATTAATAATTTAAATTGTTTAATCGTGGACAAAGTCGTTGTTTCTTCTTTGATGAAATTTAAGGCTTCCGCTTCAATGACAAAATCCGCTTTAAAAAATTCATCATAAAGCTCAACAATTTGCGCCCCATATTCACATCTATCATGTAATAAACTCGCTAAATCAGATAACCATACTTCATCCTTAATTTCGACACCATGACTGACTAAAAATGGTCTTATAAATTCAACAAACGCTTCATCACTTAATTTCTTAATATAGGTATGGTTAATAAATGTCAATTTATCCACATCAAAGAAGCTAGGGGCTTTAGTAAGTCTATCCGCGTCAAATAATTCAATGATTTGATCTTGTGATAATATTTCCTCATTAATAGATGGGCTCCATCCTAATAAGGAAATAAAATTAAACAGTGCTTGAGGCAAGTAACCTAAATCTCGATATTGACCAATAAATTGGACAATAGAATGATCTCTTTTAGATAACTTTTTCCTCTCTTCATTGACAATTAAAGTCATGTGACCGAATAGTGGAATTTCCCAACCAAAGGCTTGATAAACCATGATTTGTTTAGGGGTATTGGTAATGTGTTCTTCCCCTCTAAAAACATGGGTAATTTTCATAAAGTGGTCGTCTACAACAACCGCGAAATTATAGGTAGGAATCCCGTTATCCTTTAAAATAATCCAATCTTCAATATCTTTACTTTCGAATGATAAAGAGCCTCTAACCATATCCTCAAAACAATAGGTTTGCGCCTCTGGTACTTTAAACCGAACAGCGTAATAATCACTACCCTCTTTATATTCTTTGTATGCTAATCCACGTTCTAATAAATCATCGGCGTATTTTTTATATAAATCTAATCGTTCTAGTTGACGATAAGGTCCATAAAGACCACCTTTATCAGGCGATTCATCCCAGTCCAAGCCTAACCATTTAAGATTATCTAACTGAGAAGCTTCGCCACCTTTTACGTTTCTTGCAATATCGGTATCTTCAATTCTTATAATAAAGTCACCTTTATGATGACGGGCAAATAAGTAATTGAACAGCGCTGTTCTAGCATTGCCAATATGCAATAATCCCGTTGGGCTTGGTGCATAACGCACTCTAACTTTTTTCATTAAAACACTTCCTTTTACATGCAAATAATATTATACAAGAATTTTGTTATTATGACAAACTAAATTAACCTTTTAAACCAAAATCAAATCATTTCCTCGATCATTAACATTTTATTTATATTATAATAAAAAAAGAGGACCAAACTGGTCCTGCAATTTCATTAACGTTTTGAGAATTGGCTTGCTTTTCTAGCTTTCTTAAGACCGTATTTTTTACGTTCTTTACTTCTAGAATCTCTTGTAATCATACCAGCTGGTTTTAAAATCTTACGGAAATCAGGGTTAACTTCTAATAAAGCTCTTGTAATCCCTAAACGGATTGCCCCTGCTTGTCCTGTAATCCCACCACCAAAGACATTTACAGAAATATCAAATCTGCCTTCGTTCTCAGTTAAACCTAATGGTTGAACGACGTCTTTACGTGTAGCTGCTGATGGAATATATTCTTCAAAGGTTCTATCATTAATCGTGAAAACACCTGTACCGCTCGTTAAAATAACTCTTGCGACACTCTTTTTTCTACGACCTGTACCTAAGTATTGTACTTTTGCCATTTTATTCTACCTCCAAGACTTGTGGTTGTTGTGCAATATGTGGATGTTCTGGACCTGCATAAACGTAAAGCTTTCTAAACATTGCTCTTCCTAGTGGATTATGAGGTAACATACCTTCTATGGCTTCTTCAACCATTCTTGTTGGGAATTTGTCCATAACTTCTTTAGCAGTTCTAGTTTTTAAACTTCCTGCATAATCGCTGTGACGATAGTAAAGTTTATCTGTCCATTTTTTCCCTGTTAATTTAATTTTGTCTGCGTTAATAACAACCACATAATCACCTGAATCTACATGAGGGGTGTAGCTTGGGTTATGTTTGCCTCTTAAAACAGATGCTACTTGAGTCGCTAAACGACCTAGTGTTTTGCCTTCAGCGTCAACAACATACCATTTTCTTTCAATGTTGTGCGCGCTAAGCATTTTTGTTTGCTTCATAATTTTAACCTCTCCTTATTTATAATAAGGGCTATTGGCTTTAAAACGTACCGTATAAATATTACACTAAGCGTATTTAATTGTCAAACAAAAAATGCATAAGTTAACATTTTCTTTTTTGTTAAACTATTGTCTTCCGTTTAAAATTGCCATAAATATCCTTAACCGGTGTAATGATTGTGAATGCTTTTGGATCATTTTCTTTTAATAAAGATTTTAAATTCCTAAGTTCATAAGCTGAAATTACCACAACCAAAAAGGATTTTTCATCGTGGGAGTATGCCCCTTCTGCTTTTAAAATAGTGACACCACGATATAATTTAACTAATATTTCATCATACATCTTTTCAGGAACCTTGGTAATAATTTCCACTTTCAAGAAATTATAAGACGTATGTATCTTATCTGTAACCAGTGTAGTCACAATAATTCTAATCACGGTATAGGCAACGATCGCACCACTACCATAAACAAAACCACCAATTAAGGCAATGAGCACGTTTAAGAGTAATGATACATACCCCACACTCATCCCTTTTCTTAAACTTAAGTACTGCGCTATAATGTCAAGACCACCGGTAGATGTCCCAAACCTTAAAGATCCTCCAATTCCAATACCAGTTAATAAACCCCCTAAAACCGCGAGTGTAAATGTATCTGTAATTTGAAAATCAATTCTTGGAATAAACCCCAACATGGTTGCCTGAATCAAAACGCTGATAAATGAATAAATAGTAAATCTTTTCGATACGCCAATAAAACCCAAAATCATGGTTGGGATGTTCATCAATAACACAAACGCCCCTAAGAAGATGTTCCCTAAATCATAATTGCTATACTTTAAGACAATACTTCTGATTAATTGACCAATACCAGGAATTCCGCCTGTATAAAGTGGTTCAATGGCCGCTTCTAAAAACCAAACGACCCCAATCCCATAGATGAAAGTAAAAATGAAAACCGCTAAGAGAGTTCTAATCTCATGATATATACGTGTTTTGGACATGCTTATTCACCTAATATCTCTGCCATTTTCTTTTCTGAATCATAACGTTCAAATAGCGCTTCTGGTTTATTCAGTGTGTGATTATCAGGAAAGGCGCCAAATTTTATTGTCGAGGCAAATGTATTAATATGGCAGTTGATTTGATCATAAATTCTTGATGCGGTTTCAGGTATAAACGCTTGAAGTAATGTTGTCGTAATTCTAATGGTTTCGATCAATTCATATAAAACACCATCTAGTTCATCTTGTTTATTAGAGTCTTTTTTTAAGTTCCATGGTTCTGTAACATCAATAAATTTATTGGCTTGTCTTAATACTTTCATGATTTCTTCTAAAGCATCACTAACCTTATATTGATCCATTTTACTTCTAACGTTATCTAACAAAGATTCACTAGATTTAACTAAATCAATCTCATACGTTTCTTTTGTAAAAGCTTTTTTAACCATCCCACCACGATACTTGTTAATCATGCCGATCGTTCTATTAACTAAGTTTCCTAACGTATTTGTTAAATCTGAATTATGTCTTTCAATTAATAATTCATACGTCAGATTACCATCAGATGCATAAGGTATCTCGTGTAACATGTAATATCTTAAAGAATCTTTGGGAAAATGTTTTAATATATCATCTGTATAGATCGTATTTCCTTTTGACTTACTCATTTTCGATTTATCAATCAACACCCAAGGATGACCAAAAATTACTTTAGGTAATTCAATGTCTAACGCCATCAACATAATTGGCCAGTATATGGTATGAAATCTTAAAATATCTTTGCCAATTAAGTGAATATCAGCTGGCCAGTATTTTTCAAATTTAGGACTGGTGAAATTATCATCTAAATCAAAACTAGTAATATAGTTAGTTAACGCATCAATCCAAACATATATTGTATGTTCTTTGTCGAATGAATGAATACCCCAATCCATATTTTTTCGAGTCACACTAAGATCTTGAAGGGGTTCACTTAAGAAATTTTGTAACATTTCATTCTTTCTTGATTCAGGTTGAATGAAGTTCGGATTATCTTTAATATATTTGACAAGTCTAGCCTGATATTTCTTTAAATCAAAGAAATACGTTTCTTCTTCCATCCAGATTAAGGTGTCCCCATTAGGCCCTTTCCCATCAACAATATCTTTTTCAAAAATATAAGCTTCTTCACTAACACTGTACCAACCAGAATATTTATCCAAATAAATATCCCCTTGATCATAGAGTTTCTTAAATATTTTTTGAACCATTTCTTGATGTTTTTCATCTGTTGTTCTTAAAAAGAAATCGTAGGAAACATCTAGTGTTTTATAAATTCTTTTTATGTCATTAGAAATATTATCAACATGGTCTTTGGGGGAAATACCTAATTCATTGGCCTTTGTTTGAATCTTTAACCCATGTTCATCTGTTCCTGTTTGAAAGTAAACATCAAAACCGTCTAATCGCTTAAATCTAGCAATACTATCCGCTAAAACTGCTTCATATACATTTCCAACATGAGGGATGGATGAAGCATAAGCAATCGCAGTTGTAATATAAAATGGTTTTTTCATAATATCATCTCCTAAAAATCTAGCCTATTCTATTATAAAGAAAAAATGCCTTTAATTCAAGGCATTTAGGTATGTTTGAAAACGTGTTTCTAAAGCAGATTGAAAGTCTTTTAACTGTGTTCCAGTCAATGGTCCTTCAGCGGCAACATGTCCATCAAAGGCCCCTGGAAGCCAATCAATCACTTCACCCTCGCTAATAATAAATAAGGTTGGAGCAAAAAGCCAAGGAAGTGTGGTATCATCAACTGTTCTTGAAGAGAGATAATTAGGATCTATCAAATCAACAAGCGCTTGAAATTGAGCATTTAAAACGATTTCACCCTCTGCCTCTTCTGTAACTCTAATCGATTGAAAATCATAGTATTTAATCACTTCTATGCCTAACTCCTTCGCAATTAAATTGTAATAGTAGGTATATTCAATACACCAAGGACAGGTTGGAAAACCTAAATATAGGATATGAGTTCCCGAATTAAATAACGCTAATAATTGATCATAATTAAGAATTTCATAGATATGATCAGGGTCATTAACACTTGGATAGATATTATAAAAAACATCGCTAACCTGCTCGCTTACCACAAAATCATAATGATATTCTTTACCGCCTACTTTAGCGGTTAACCTAACTTCTTTTGCGGTACTACCACGCTTGATTGTGGTTGAATAAGTCAGGTTGTTTTGATGTATTTCAATGATGGAATCATCACTTGATGACCAAATAATGTTTTCACCCTCGTAGGTAGAATCCAATCTTATTGTCCCTCTTACATTTTGATTGGTATCATTAAAAGCTAAGCGGTATATTTTAGGGTTACTACCACAAGCCGTAAGTAACACAATAACACTTAAAACTAAAATCATAAGTAATGCTTTATTTCTCATAATTAAGAACCTCCTCATATACTCTGTTTTTACCAATATTTAAGGCTTCGCTCGTCAATCTGATCGCTTCTTTTTTTGTATATCCCAGTTGTAATAACGAATGCATTTTTTCGATAATATCATTGCTGGTAATCTCTTTGGTTAAAGAACCACTTACCATTATCACAAACTCACCTTTTAGTTCAATCGTTGAAATAGCTTCTCCTAATGTAAACGTATAAAAAGACTCATACAGTTTGGTTAGTTCTCTCGCGATGACAACTTCTCTAGGACCAAATATTTTAAACATCTCTTCAAGTAAATTAGGTATTCGACTCGCTCTTTCATAATATATCGTTGTGTGAGAGAGTGTTTTAAAACTTTCTAATTGTTTTTCTCTCAAACTTGTTTTTTTATCCAAAAATCCAATAAAGGTAAAAGGCTGAGGAATTAAGCCTGATGAAACAAGGGCAGTTAATATCGCGCTTGCGCCAGGAATGGAAACCACGTTAAAATAGTCTTTGACTTTCCTAACGACCTCATAACCAGGATCACTAATTCCTGGGGTTCCCGCATCGGTACATAAGCCAACATTTAAACCGTTTTTTAAATCATTAAGTATTTCTTCACTCGCTGTTTCTTCATTAAAACTATGATACATTTTGAGTTGTTTTTTAATATTATAGTGATTTAATAGTTTCACCGTAACCCTAGTGTCTTCTGCATAGATAACATCAACTTTATCCAATACTTCAACGGCCCGGTATGTCATGTCTTTTAAATTACCGATCGGGGTTGAGATTAAGTATAGGGTTGGTTTTCCATTGAAGGAAACTTGAGTTTTCATGCGGATAAGCAAGCGCGACGGGCTTTTTCTTTTAAATCTCTTTCTTCGTAAATTAGACTCATCAATTCTTTTCTTTTTGCGATACTAATCTTAAACTGTCGTCTAATGTTATCTAAAAAGAAATGTTCCGTAGCGTTATAAAGATCATCAAACATAGAAATTTTAAATAAGTTCAATAAAACAACATTTCTAATCGGTTTTGGGGCTTGGGTAAAAAAGTCGATCGTTTCTTCTAAATCACTTGATAAAGAAAACGTATATTCTTTAATAATTTCATCGCCAACTTCGGCTAACATAATATTTAAAATACGTTTTTCATAAATAGTTGCTTCACCATCTACCGCAACCATATGAATGGCTAAATCTAAAAATTTAAGTTTTTCTTTTCTTGATAACATGCTTAATAACATTTTAATCTCTCCCGTAATTATAAATTTTTAAGGTATCTTCTGTCCATTTACCATCTTCATCATAAATAACAAGCGGTGGTAATATTTCTAAATTGGAATGGTTCGTGTTCTTCATCGCTTCAATTAAAATATGATTCGGTTTGGAATTTTGTTTTGGATAAACAAATTTTAACCGTTTCGGTTCCAAATTATTTTCTCTTAACGCAATCAAAACATCCGTCAATCTTTCTGGTCTGTGGATTAAATAAAATGAACCACTGTTTTTTAACAACTTATTCGCAAGTTGAATAATTTCTTCTAAAGTTATCTTTATTTCATGACGTGCAATCGTAAGATATTCATTTTTATTAATGACTGAAGAGGGTTTATATTTAAAAAAAGGTGGGTTTGAAATAACTATATCAAAGGCTTGATTTTTAAACAATTGCGGTGCTTCTTTCATATCCCCTAGATGAAGTTGAATTTGAGATTCTAAATTATTTTCTTTAACACTTCTAACACCCAAATTATAAACTGCTTCTTGAATCTCAATGCCGTGAATTTCAGCACTAGTCTTAAGTGACAGAAATAGCGGAATTGCAGCATTTCCCGTTCCTAAATCGAGTATCTTTTTAGTCCCTTTTTTTATCCTTACAAAATCAGCCAGTAACATCGAATCAATTGAAAAATGAAACATTTCGCTATCTTGATAAATATCTAATCTTCGATAGCCTAATAAATCATTTTTTATGATCACGTCTTTTAACCTCTGCAATATTGTATGTTTCCGCACTATCATCAGGGAAGAGGACTCTTACTTGTCTTTTAATTAGTTGAATACTGATCACTTTTCCACTACCATCTGGGGTATCAACTATTTCATTCATATCTGGCATATTTTCTCTAAGTTCTTCATAGGCTTCATTTTCATATTTGATACAACACAATAATTTACCACAAGTGCCACTGATTTTTTGGGGATTTAAGCTTAAATTTTGATTCTTTGCCATTTTAATGGAAACATTCTCAAATGTGCCTAAATAAGTTGTACAACACGTGATTAATCCACAAGGTCCTATCGAACCGATAAACTTAGCCCCATCTCTAGAACCAACCTGTCTTAATTCAATTCTTGTTTTATAAACTTCATTTAAATCTTTAACAAGTTGTCTAAAATCAACCCTTGAGTCGGCCTCGAAGTAAATAACTAAGCGGTCTCTATCTAGGGTATACTCACCTGCTAAAACCTTCATTTCTAGTTCGTTTTGTTTGACTAAAACTTTGGTTGTGTTAACAACTTCTTCTTCTAAAGTTGTGTTATACTTTGATTCTTCAATATCTTCAGGTGTGGCGATTCTTAAAATCGATTTTACTTCATTATTTAATTGTTCATCGACAACTTCCTTTAAATCACCCATGACTTTACCTAATTCTATGCCTCTAACCGTTTCCACCACGACAAAAACACCGTGGTTTAATTGATAACCATTGGGACTAAAATAATATCTTTTACCAGCTTGTCTAAACTGGACTTCGCATACTTGCATAATTAAAACTCCTAACTTATATTTAAAATCATTTGATTAAATGCTATATCACTATTAATATTATAATTGATTCTTACTAAAAGTGAATGTATCTCATCTAGATTTGCTTGAATTTTATTCTTATTGATCTGTTTGAATGAAGCATATTTCACTTTGAAACTTTTTATAGAGACTGCTTCATTATTGACTAATTTATATAAATCTAAATAAAATATTAATAGCATTTGTAAAAAATAGATCATTAAGTTTTTATCTGATTTAATAATCGTTAATTCTTTATCTGTGTAAATCCATAAATTTTTCTTTTCAATCATGGCGTCAACAAACTTATCGAAGGCATCGATTACTGTTTCAATGGTTGGATCTTTAGACATTTCTATTAAAGCAACAATATCTTTGTTTAAAAAAGGTAATAATTCACTTTTTAGAGGTGAAACGCCTTGTTCAAGTAATTGGTCTGTTAACCGTTCTTCTCTTAAACCAGGTAAATTAATGATTTGACTTCTTGAAACAATCGTTTTAATAACTTGTTCAATATTGTCTGTTAATAGTAATCCGATCGTCAAGTTTGATACCGGTTCTTCTAAAAATTTCAACAAACTATTTGAAGCCTCATTGGTCATCGTTTCAACATGGTCAATAATATAAACTCTTTTACCACTAACCAGTGATGTTTTGGAAAATTCTTCTTGAAGATCTTCAATTTGTTTTTTCTTAATACTTTGTCCTTGAGGTTCAATAAAAAACAGATTCATATGACCTTTTGTTAAGGCTTCTTCAGTTGTTTTTAACAGGATTGCTGAAATCTTATAACTTAAAGCTTTTTTTCCTGTTCCTTTAGGACCATTGATTAAATAAAGGTGACTTAAACGATTATTTTTAATGGCCTTTTGAAACAACTCAATAATTTCAGTCGCTTTGTTTTCTACCATTTTAAAACATCCTTTAATTTCGTGATGGTTCTTTCAACTAAAGTCTTCATATCACAATTGCCATCAACGATAATAAAACGTTCTTTATACGTTTGGCTAATCAATAAATAACCTTCTCTTACCTTTTGATGAAAGGCCAAAGTTTCATTATCTAATCTGTTAGTCATCCCTCTAGAATGGGCTCTATTCAATCCAATTTTTGGGTCTTCATCAATATAAACCGTGTAATTAGGCATGTGTCCTAAAACAAAGTTATTCGCTTTCAAAATCGCTTCTAAACCTAATCCTCTGGCATAACCTTGGTAAGCTAAACTTGAATCGATATAGCGGTCACACAAAACAATTTTATTATCATTTAAAGCGGGTAAAATGATCTCTTCTAAGTGTTGAATTCTTGATGCTGCGAATAATAAGGCTTCTGTTTTAGGACTCATATCGACATTTTTATTATCTAAGATTACCTTTCTTATTTGCTCAGCAATAAAAGAACCCCCTGGTTCTCTTGTGGTTAGGGTTTCCTTCCCATTTTCAATCATCCATTTAGACACTTCTTTTATAAGAGAGGTTTTTCCTGATCCTTCTCCACCTTCAAATGTGATAAACATTGTTAATCCTCCTAATAATAAACTTTAATTAAATATAACCCTTCTGGGCTTGCGGTTTTACCGCATAAACTACTGTTTTGGGTTGAAAAAATTTCATCAATCACATCTAATGCTATTCTCTTTAATCCAATTTCAATGATGGTTCCGACCATTCTTCTAACCATATACTTTAAAAATCCATTGCCTGTAAACGTTAAATAGATTTGATCTTCTTTAACTTCAAGGGTTGCTTCATAAATTTCTTTAATTGTCGGTTTATCTTTTACATAACCGGAAAAGCCCTTAAAATCATGTGTCCCAATAAACTTTTTGGTTGCTTGATTCATTAAATCAATATCTAATGGATACTTAATATAAGCTTCATGATTTCGATTAAATAGATTATATTCTCTCCCTATGACATATTGATAAGTTTTTTTAACTGCGCTATGTCTGGCATGAAAATCCTTATCCACTTTTTCTATTTCAACTGCTTTAATATCATTGGGTAGAAAACTATTAATGGCACTTAAATAATTATAAGCGGGGATATTTAGGGGGCTATCAAAATGAACCACTTGACCTTTGGCGTGAACGCCTTTATCCGTTCTACCAGAACCAACCACTTTTACTGGTTTATGGATTAATTTTGTTAAAGCTTTATTCAATTCAGCTTCAATCGAATTTCCATTAATCTGCGATTGAAAACCATGATAATTCGTTCCATCATAAGAAACCGTCAACTTATAACGCAATGGCAATCACACCTGTTCTTAATAGAATTGAGAGACTTAGTAAGCCAAAACAAACCACGATGGCGACTAAATCAATCATCCTAAATTTCATGAGGTCTATTTTTGTTCTCTTTCCCCCAACAATATAACCTCTCGCTTCCATGGCGTTGGCTAAATCTTCAGCACGTTTAAATGAGACCACAAAAATAGGAATTAATAGAGAGATGACTTGAGAGACTTTATCTTTAAATTTAGACTCATTAAAATCTACGCCTCTAGAAGCTTGAGCCTTCATAATTTTACCGGTTTCTTCTAATAATGTGGGAATAAATCTTAACGTCAAACTTAGCATCATCGCAAGTTCACTAACGGGGAAGCGGATAACTTTTAATGGTTTTAACAAAGATTCCAAACCGTTTGTGATATCGGTAGGCATCGTTGTAAAAGTTAATAAACTTGATAAAATGACAACGATTATAATCCTAAATAAGAAAAATCCAGTTTGAGATAAGCCACCTTCATAGATTTGGAAAGTATACTCAGAAATTGGTCCATATGGCAATAATGCTTGAACAACGAAGGCCAATAAAACCATTAATAAAAAGTAAGTTACTCTAAACCTTGTAAAACGTTTTAACCCAAAATATAATACGATAATCCCGGCAATTGCCCCTAAACTTGAATAACTAATATACATTTGTTGTTCAAATAATAATTTACCGGTTCGGACACTGAATATTTGAATAAAGAATGTAAATGTTAATAAGAACATTAAAGGTTTTAAACCTCTAATCATTTTCATAAAGGGAACACTTGATGATAAAAACATGATAATCATTAAAACAAACATCATACTCATTAATAAAAATGAATTAAGTAAAAAAGTGGTCACCAATAAAATAACCAAGGCAGATAGTTTAATCCGTGGATCTATTTTGTATATCCAACTATCACCGGGAATATATTGACCAATAACGATATTATTCATGGTAAACCTCCTTTAAATGTTCTAGAAGTTCACCTTTTGTATAAACAGGTTTAAAAGGGATATTCAATTGTTGAGATAAATGAATCATTTGTTCATAGGCGTGTGGTCTTGCTAAATGAAATGCATCAAATTGAGGGTGATTAAATAGATCATCTCTTTTGCCATCAAACACAACATGACCACTGTCCATTACCAATATCCTTGATGCATACTGGCTTACAATGTTCATATCGTGACTAATTAAAACAATTGTTTTATGATGGTTTACATGTAACTCTTTAAATAGTGTCATGATTTCTTTTGATCCTTGTGGATCAAGGCCCCTGGTTGGTTCATCAAGGACTAAGATATCTGGTTCCATCGCAAGAATACCCGCAATCGCAACCCTTCTCATTTGTCCCCCACTAATTCTAAAAGGACTTTTATTTAATATTTCCTCCGTTAAACCAACTAATTGAGCTGCTTCTCTAGCTTTTACTTCCGCTTCTTCATTCGTTAGCCCGAAGTTTTTAGGTCCAAACATAATATCTTTTAAAACAGTTTCTTCAAATAATTGATACTCAGGAAATTGAAAAACTAGCCCCACACATTTTCGAATCGGACCAACTTTTTCTTTTTTCTTTTTTGGTAATCGGTAGTTAAAAATTTGCACTTCCCCTTTAGTCGGTTCTAACAGTGCATTCATATGTTGAACAAGGGTTGTCTTACCACTCCCTGTATGACCAATTATCGCGACAAATTCCCCATCTTTAATTTCAAGATTAATATTTAGGATGGCTTCATAACGTTCATTTTTAACGCCTCTATAGGCATAACTTACTTGTTTAAACTGTATTCCCATAGTGCTTCAACCAAATCTTTCTGTTTATTTAAGGTTTCATCCTCATGCGCTGCTTCATAGACTTGAAGTCCAAAAGGAATGTCCAAATCAATTTCTTTTAATATCTTAGAGTTTTCAAAGATGATGTCGGGTGTCCCTAAAAACATCACTTCTCCCTCATTCATAACAATAATTTCATCTGCTTTTCGTGCAAATTCTAAATCATGTGTAATCGTGAGAATCGTTTTATTAAAATCTTTATTAAGTCTTATAATAAAATCAGTAATATCTTTTGTTCCTTCGGGATCTAACATTGAGGTTGCTTCATCAAAAATCATAATGTCTTGATTCATTGCGAGTGCGCCAGCAATCGCAACTCTTTGTTTTTGTCCGCCAGAAAGTTGATGCGGTTCCTTATTTAAATATTCAGACATCCCCACGACTTCAGAATATTCTTCTATTAACTTAACCATTTCGGGTTGGGGAACTTGTTGGTTTTCTAAACCAAAGGCAATATCATGTTTAACCGTTACACCAACAAACTGATTATCAGGATTTTGAAAGACAATCCCAATTCTTTTTCTTATTTCATGGATATTTTCTTCGTTCATTAAAAGACCGTCTATATATATACTGCCTTTGTCAGGAACTAATAAACCTACCAGTAACTTAGCTAATGTGCTTTTCCCAGAACCATTATGGCCCACAACGGCAATCCATTTTCCTGATTCAATAGTCAAGTCTAAATTTTTTATGGCTTCATTTTTCTTATCATAAGAAAAACTTAAATTTTCGATTTTGATTTTTTCCATTATTTCACCTACGATACAACTTTTATTATAACATAATTAGGTATTTATTAATGCAAATGATTAGATATTATCCTTAGATGTTAGTATAATATTAGATGAATTTATATTAGGAGGATTTTTAATCATGGCAATAACCATAACAAAAGAAAATTTCAAAGAAGTCGTTTTAAAAAGTGATAAACCAGTTTTAGTTGATTTCTGGGCAACCTGGTGCCGTCCTTGTCAAATGCAAGGTCCGATTGTAGACCAATTAGCGAGCGACGTTAAAGGGTTAGCTGTTGTCGCTAAACTTAACGTTGATGATCAACAAGAATTAGCCGCTGAATACAAAGTAATGTCCATTCCAACCCTAGTGGTATTTAAAAATGGCAAAATAGTTGATCACGCAGTGGGCGTTCATTCTAAAGAAGATCTAAGGAAAATGCTTGGCGTTTAGTAATAATGATTGATACAATTATTATTGGCAAAGGGGCTGCTGGAATTACAGCAGCCATTTATTTAAAACGTTATAACAAAAATGTATTAGTCATTGGTAAAGATTTTGGGGCTTTAGAAAAAACTGTAAAAATAGAAAATTATTATGGATTTCCTACAGGAATCGATGGTAAAGAGCTTATTCAAAACGGGATTACTCAAGCAAAACATCTGGGAATTGATGTTTATGATGAAGAAGTCGTTCAAATCGATAACACATTAGAATACTTTTTAGTGACGACACCAAACCATGAATATAAAGCCAAAACTGTCTTAATTGCGACTGGTAAAAAACGGAGCCCAATTAATGTAAAAGGATTTAAACATCTTCAAGGTAAAGGGATTAGTTTCTGTGTTACTTGTGATGGATTTTTCTTTAGAAATAAACGTTTAGCGCTCGTTGGTTATAATGATTTTATGCTTCATGAACTGAGTGATATGGAATTGTTGACAAAAGATATTACAGTATTTACTGAAGGTAACGAGCTTACCGCTCCAGTCAAACATAAAGTGGTCACTGATAAAATCATTGAATTTGTTGGAGATGACGTCCTAACAGGTGTTAAAACCGAAAATGGTTCTTACGATTTTGATGGTGTCTTTATCGCTTTAGGAACACCTAGTGCTGCCGATTTTGCGTTAAGAGTAGGCGCAATTTTAGATAACAATAACCTAGTTGTTAATGCGTCTTATCAAACTAATATTGAGGGTTTATATGCTGCTGGTGACGCCATTGGCGGTACCCTTCAATTAACAAAAGCCTCATACGATGGGATGATGGCCGCGATGCATATTAAGAATAAACTAAATGATTTAAAACGATTATCTAAATAAAAAAACCTTGAAACTAAATGATTTCAAGGTTTTTTTTATTAATATCTTACTTATAATTTTGTATCGTCAATGGTGTCTAAGAATGCCATTAAAGGTTTAATTGTTCTTGAGATAGTTCCATCGATGAACGGGCTATCAAGTTTTGCTGCTTCGATTAAACCTACAAATCCTTTTGTTCCACCTAATGTACATAAATGGTAATAAGATTTCCAGGCCATTTCATGATTTTCTCGATTTTTAATCCAGTATTGGAAGGCACAAACTTGAGCTAATGTGTAATCTATATAATAGAATGGAGAACCAAAAATATGTCCTTGTCTATACCAATAAGTTCCCTTTTCCATAAAATGATCATCGTCATAATCTTTAGAAGGTAAATAAACTTTTTCTAATCTTCTCCAAGTCGCTTTTCTTTCATCTGGAGTCATATCAGGTTTTTTGTATACTTCGTGCTGAAATTCATCCACAAGTGCTCCATATGGTAAGAATGAGATAGCGCTTGATAGGTGTGTAAAGTAATATTTCTCTGTATCTTCTTTAAAGAAATCTTTAACCCATGGCCACGCAAAAAACTCCATACTCATGGAATGAATTTCTGCCCCTTCCATCCCTGGCCATCTTTGAGAAGGAATATGATGACGTGAAGAAAATATTTGGAAAGCATGTCCTGCTTCATGGGTTAAAACATCAACGTCATGTGAGGTTCCATTAAAATTCGCAAAGATAAAAGGTGATTCATATTTAGGTATGTAGGTACAATACCCCCCGCCTTGTTTGCCAGGCTTGCTATCTAAATCAAATAAATCATGGTTTAACATGAATGTAAAGAATTTATCTGTTTCTTCGCTCATTTCTTGATACATGTTTTTCGCGACATCCACTAAATGGTCTTTAGATCCTTTAGGGGTTGGGTTACCACTTAAAAATGCGATGGTATCGTAGCTTTTTAAATCTTTGATACCCAATCTTTTAGCTTTACGTTCAGTGAGTTTGCTGACAGCTGGAACCACAGAAGCTTTGATTTGTTCACGATAGTTATTGACTTCTTTTTCTCCGTAATCGGTTCTACCCATTCGATAATAGCCAAGTTCAATATAATTTTTATAGCCCATCGCTTTAGCCATATCATCTCTTAAGTGAACTAATTTATCATAAATATCATCAATGGCTTTTTCATTTTCTTCAAAAAAGCCACTTACTTTAAGTTGCGCTTGATGTCTTGTCTTGCGATTTACACTCTGGGTAAATGGTGACATTTGACTCAAGTTATAAACGCCGCCCTCAAATTCAATTTGAGCACCAGCTATCAACTTAGAATATTCTCTTGATAATTTAGATTCTTCGATAATAAATGGTATTAGCTTTTCATCAAACGCTTTTAAAGAGACTTCAATTTGATTAAAGAAATGATCCCCAAAATGAACTTTTAATTCATCTTTAAAAGGACTTTTTACAATCGATTTGTCCAATATATTTGAATAGTTCGAAATAAGGGGCATATTTTCATCCATAAATTCAGATTCATTTTCATAAAATTCATCTTTAGTATTAATTGAATTACGGATTGAAACTAAAGTTGCCATAGAATCAATCTCATCAAACAACTTAAATGCCTTTTCAATTAATTGGATTTGTTCTTGTCCACTTTTTGATGCCTTAAATGTTTCAATTATACTTTCAAATTCTTTTTTAACCTGTTCAAAATCAGGTCTTTCATATTTAAAATCATTAAATTTCATAATAACCTCCAACTAAAAATATTATACTCTAAAAATATCCAAAATAATAATAATCCTGCAAATATAGTAAAAATTATGTTGTAATTCGGATAAAAAAAACAGAAGGTTTTTGCCTTCTGTAATATTTTATTGATTATTCAACGAATTGAATGATAGCCATCGGTGCGTTATCGCCACGTCTAGCGATTGTTTTTAATACTCTAGTGTAGCCGCCTTCTCTATCTTGGAAACGTTCTGCTAATGGACCAAATAATTTTTGTAAAGCTGTTTCAGTTTCACTAACATTTTCAGGTCTAACCATTTTAGCTGCTTGTCTTCTTGCTGCTAAGGTGCCTTTTTTTCCTAATGTAACCATTCTATCAGCCAATTTTCTTAATTCTTTAGCTTTTGCTTCAGTAGTCTCAATTTGTTCATGAATTATTAAATCCGTTACAAGGTCTCTCATTAAAGCTTTTCTTTGATCACTTGTACGTCTTAATCTTGAATATGCCATAAGATTTATCTCCTTAATCTTCTACAGAAGAATCGTCTTGTTTTCTACCAATAAAGCTTGGCGAGAATGATAATCCTAATTCTTCTAATTTGTCTTTAACTTCTTTTAATGACTTGCGTCCTAAGTTTCTAACGCGCATCATTTCTTCTTCAGTCTTCTTAGTTAACTCAGCTAACGTATTGATTCCTGCTCTTTTCAAACAGTTAAATGAACGAACACTTAAATCTAGTTCTTCAATCGGTTTTTCTAGTTTTTGATTGTCAGTGTCTACTAGTTTATCTGTCATGAATGATAATTCATGGGTCGATAAATCCAAATCGACAATAACATTTAGGTAATCGATCATCATTTTAGCTGCAAGCGAAACGGCTTCATGTGGTTTGATTGCACCGTTAGTTTCAACATCCATGTGTAATTCATCATAGTTGGCATTTTTGTCAACTCTGGTTTTTTCGACATTGTATGAAACACGTGTTACAGGGGTAAATAGTGAGTCAATCGCGATGGTTCCAATTGCCGTCGTGAAAATCTTATTTTCATCAGATCCGACATAACCAATTCCTCGTCTCACGGTCAAAAACATCGATAACTTCCCACCTTCAACAACGGTTGCGATAACTTGGTCAGGGTTAACCACTTTTAATTCAGTATCTGTATTAATATCGCCAGCTGTAACTACGCCAGCCCCAACTTGGTGAATCTCAACATGTTTTTCAAAGTTTGATTCTGTAGAATCGGTTGTAAATATGACCTTTTTCAAGTTTAAAACAATC
The DNA here is from genome assembly GCA_002410615.1 of Acholeplasmataceae bacterium UBA5409. Lineage (GTDB taxonomy): Bacteria > Bacillota_I > Bacilli_A > Acholeplasmatales > UBA5453 > UBA5409. The sequence goes on along the minus strand of DHNT01000003.1, from coordinate 20,750 downwards.
GTCATCACATCTTCCATGACGCCTTCAATCGTTTGAAACTCGTGTTCTACACCATCAATTTGTACATTTACAATTGCTGTTCCAGGCAGAGAAGAAAGTAGGATTCTTCTTAATGCATTACCAATGGTAATTCCGTAGCCTCTTTCAAGTGGGCTAATGGTAAATGTTGCCTTATTTGGTTCACCGGCAAAAGGTTCAGCCTTTACTACTGGTTTTGAAAATTTAAGTTCTTGCAAAATGATTCCCTCCCAATCTGTATTTTATTCTATTAACCACGTGGTCGTTTTGGAGGACGACATCCGTTATGTGGTATTGGTGTAACATCTCTAATGGATGTAATTTCTAAGCCTGTTGCTTGAAGTGAACGTACCGCTGCTTCTCTTCCAGGTCCTGGACCTTTAATAGAAACATCTACTTTGATCATGCCTTGGTCAATGGCTGCTTTAGCTGCTGCTTCAGCACTCATTTGAGCGGCAAATGGGGTAGATTTCTTGGATCCTTTAAATCCTAGTGCACCAGCACTGCTCCACGCAATCGCGTTACCAGCTTTATCAGTTATGGTAACAATTGTGTTGTTAAATGTTGTATGAATATGAGCCATTCCAAGAGCGATATTCTTTTTTACGCGACGTTTTGTTGGTCTTTTAGTTGCCATGGTGATGCCTCCTATTTCTTCTTATTCGCAATCGTTCTAGCTTTACCTTTTCTAGTACGTGCGTTATTCTTAGTGTTTTGGCCTCTTACTGGTAGACCTTTTCTATGTCTAATTCCTCTGTAAGAACCAATTTCCATTAGTCGTTTAATGTTTAAAGTGACTTCTCTGCGTAAGTCTCCTTCAACTTGATATTTCGTTACTTCTGTACGAATTCTATTTAATTCATCTTCATTTAAATCTTTAACGCGTGTATCTTCAGATACGCCTGCATCTTGTAAGATTTTAACTGCCGTTGAATCACCTATTCCATAAATATAGGTTAATGATATTACTACACGCTTCTCACGTGGAATATCGATACCTGCTATACGTGCCATATATTAGCTCTCCTTTTATCCTTGTCGTTGTTTGTGTTTTGGATTTTCACAAATAACCATTACTTTACCTTTGCGTTTGATCACTTTACATTTATCGCAAATAGGTTTTACTGATGCTCTTACTTTCATTTTAATTACCTCCTACGGTATGTAATTCTGCCTCTTGACAGATCGTATGGTGATAACTCTACTGTAACGCTATCACCAGGTAAGATGCGTATGTTATGCATACGGATTTTACCAGATACATGTGCAAGTACTATGTGTCCATTTTCAAGCTGAACCTTAAACTTGGTATTTGGTAATACTTCGATTACTTTTGCTTGTACTTCTATTAAGTCTTCTCTAGCCATAATGCCTCCTTTAAAGTTCTGTTAAAACTTCATAGCCATCTTCTGTGATGGCAATCATGTGCTCAAAATGGGCACTTTTCTTTTTATCTCTTGTTACGGTTGTCCAGTTGTCCTTTAGAATTCTAACTGATTTTGTTCCTAAGTTAATCATCGGTTCTACACAAAATGTCATGCCCTTTTTAAGGACTGGACCGAAGCCTTTCGGGCCAAAATTTGGGATATAGGGATCTTCGTGTAAACTTAATCCAATTCCGTGTCCTGTAAACTCTTCAACGATGCCATATCGATATGGTTTTACATATGATTCAATCGCGTGAGAAATATCAGAAACACGATTACCAGGCTTAGCTTGTTTTAAGCCTTCAAATAGACTATTTAATGTCACATCTAGAAGTTGTTGGTCTTCATTACTAATCTTACCAACCCCATATGTCCAGGCAGAATCGCCATGATACCCTTTATATTGAACGCCAATATCTAAAGTAACAATGTCGCCTTCTTTTAAGATTACCTTTTTTGAAGGAATCCCGTGAACGACAACCTCATTAACACTTACACAAATTGAACCTGGAAAGCCATTATAATTCTTAAATGAGGGTATTCCACCTAAAGATAAGATATAAGCTTCCGCCAATTCATCTAACTGTTTGGTTGACACACCGACAGCGATGTGATCTTTTAGATAATCACGCGTCAAGGCCACCATTCGGCCGGCCTCACGCATGAGTTCTATTTCTCTTTTTGATTTAATGGTAATCACTTTTTATCACCAATTTTGTTAATTATTTGGTCAAATGTATGTGCTGCATCTAAGAGCCCACCATCTGCCAGTATCAAATTACCTTTATTTTTATAATAATTGATTAAAGGCTCAGTTGATTGATAATAAATCTCTAGCCGCTTTTTTGCAATTTCAACCGTATCATCCGCTCGACGGATCAATAAAGTTCCATCCACATCACAAATACCGTCAACACTTGGTTTTGTGAAGTAAATATTATAAATCTTTCCGCATTTTGGACACATTCTACGTCCTGTTATACGTTTAATTGCAATTTCGTCATCGCAGAATAAATCAATCGCATAATCTAGTTTAAGTCCGGCCTCATTTAGCATCTCATCTAAGTATTTTGCTTGATTAAGCGTTCTTGGATAACCATCTAATAAGAAGCCATTCTTAGCATCAGGCATACTTAACCTATCTTTAACCATTAAATTAGTGGTTTCATCATCGATTAGATGCCCTTTATCTAAAAGCTGTTTAATTTTTAAACCTAGTTTAGTATCTTTTTTGGTTTCTTCTCTAAACATTGACCCTGTAGATATATGCGGAATATTGAATTTTTCAGTGAAAAACGGTGCCTGTGTTCCTTTACCAGAAGCAGGCGGACCAAATATAATTAGTCTCATCACGTTACCTCCACCAATTAAAGGTTAAAACAAACCTTTGTATTCTTGCTCTGTGGCTTGTGTAATAATTTGGTTGGTTGTTTCTAGCGCGACCCCAACGACGATCAATAATGAAGTCCCCCCTAGTGAAACGACTTGAGCTTCAGCTGCGGTGAACCCGAATATCATTGATGTAACAATTGGTGTAGCGGCCAGTGCCATTAAGTAAACTGTCCCCAATAAGGTAATTTTGAACAGTAGTCTTGATACATAGTTTTCCGTATCTTGACCAGGTCTTACCCCTGGAATATAAGCGTTACTCTTTGACAAGTTATCCGCAACCTTTTCTGGACTCATCATAATAAATGAATAGAAGAATGAGAATATCAAAATCAATATCATGTATAAGACAAACCCGATTGGTTGTTGATAGTTAAATATTTGATCAATCCAATATGAAGCCCCACTGGTTGCCGACCCACCAAATGACCCGACAATGGAAAGTGGAATTGATAATATGGTTGAGGCGAAAATAACTGGAATAACCCCTGATGTGTTTAACTTAATTGGTAAGTTAGAATCCGTTCTACCTTGACCAGCTCTTCTGTTCGCATACTGAATAGGTATCTTTCTTCTGGCCAGTTCTAGATAGGTTACCCCAATTAGAATTAGCGCATATAATAAGATAATTAAACAGAATAAGAAGATGCCTAATGCTGATCCATCACTAACGATATATTTGCTCCAAAGGGTTGTAACCATTGCTGGTAAGGATGTAATAATCCCTGCCACAATTAACATACTACCACCGTTACCAATACCATAACGGGTAATTAAATCAGCAATCCACATTGCAAGTGCTGTACCTGCAGTTACGATTAATGCCATGTAAATATAGTAGAAGGCATTTGGTTCTAAGATGTCCGGAATAAATTCCGCACCACCAACAGATAACCCTAGTAAGAATACTGAAGCTTGAACAAATGATAAAACTAACCCTAAAATTCTTGTTAAACGGTTTAATTTACGTTTACCGGCTTCTCCTTGTTCGCTCCATTCTTTTAAAACTGGGATAATATCCATTTGGAGTAATTGAACCACGATGCTGGCTGTAATATATGGGCTAATCCCCATCGCCATAATTGAAAATCTACCTAAAGCATTACCTGAAAAGTTATTTAAGATTGCCAAAAAACTATTGTTTTTAACAAACGCTTGAATCCCTTCTGTATCAAGTAATGGGATTGGTACCCATGTTAATATTCTAAAGATGAATAATATAAAGATAGTAATTCCAATTTTCTTTAGTAATTTTGGATTCGTAAAAACTGCTTTAAGTTTGTACAACACCTTAAATCACCTCAGCCGTTCCGCCCGCCTCTGTTATTGCTATTAGGGCTTGTTTGGAAAACGCGTGAGCTTTAACCGTTAATGATTTTTCAAGCGTTCCGCTAGCTAACACCTTAACGCCGTCGTTTAATTTACGAATAATTCTTTTTTCTAGAAGAACTTCAGGTGTTACAACCGCACCGTTTTCAAATACATTTAAATCTTTTAGATTAATATTTGCGTATTCAACGTGATTCACATTATTAAATCCGCGTTTTGGTAAACGTTGGAATAAAGGAAGTTGTCCCCCTTCAAATCCTGGACGTGGTCCTCCACCTGATCGTGATAATTGTCCTTTTTGACCTCTACCTGATGTTTTACCAAGACCTGATCCCGGACCTCTACCTTTACGTTTGCGTGACTTCAATGCTGATTCATTAGGTTTTAATTCATTTAACATGTTCTTAACCTCCTTTACGCAACTTCTACTACATTAACCAAATGTTGGATAGTTTTAATCATCCCTACTATCGCTTCATTTGATTCTTTAACGACAACACTATTAATTTTTCTAAGTCCTAGTGCGTGTGCTGTTTTTACTTGATTTGGTTTTTGGCCAATTAGACTTTTAACTAATGTAATTTCTAATTTCATGACCTAACCCAATTTGTCTACAGAAATACCACGTAATTCTGCGACATCTTCCTTTGTCTTTAATAATTCTAAGCCAGCGAAAGTTGCTCTGACTGTATTAATTGGGGACTTAGAACCCAATGATTTAGATAAAATATCGTTGATACCAGCAAGTTCACAGATTGTACGAACCGCACCACCTGCAATCACCCCAGTACCTTCTGAAGCTGGGCGTAATAATACGCTACTTGCGCCATATTTACCAACTACACCATGTGGAATTGTAGCGCCAACTAAGCTAACTTTAATGGTATTGTTTTTAGCAGCTTGAATCGCTTTTTTAATCGCATCTGGTACTTCTTGGGCTTTACCCGTCCCAAATCCAACCGTCCCATTTTTATCACCGACAATAACGAGCGCGGAGAAACGAATTCTTCTACCACCTTTAACAACCTTAGTTACACGGTTAATTGAGACCACGCGATCTTCAAATATATCGATTTCTTTTTCTCTTCTTTGTTGTTTCGCCATGATACCCTCCTAAAATTCTAGGCCAGCTGCTCTTGCAGCTTCTGCCAAGGTTTTAACTCTACCGTGATAAAGATAACCAGAACGGTCAAATACCACTTTTGTAATGCCTTTTTCTAAGGCTCTTTCAGCAATTAATTTACCAACTGCTTCTGCACTTTTCATATTCACACCAGGCACGACTTCACTTGAATGTGCGAATGCTAATGTTACTTGTGCTTCATCATCAATTAATTGAACATAAAATTGCTTATTAGAACGGTACACACTTAGACGTGGTCTATCGGCTGAGCCATGTAAATGAGCTCTAATACGTAAATGACGTTTTTGACGCATTTCGTTACTTGATAATTTTTTAATCATTCATATACCCTCCTATTTAGCTGCTGTCTTACCTTCCTTACGTCTAACATGTTCGTCAATATAGCGAATCCCTTTACCTTTATAAGGTTCTGGTTTTCTAACTTCACGAATATTAGCCGCAAGTTCACCTACTACCTGTTTATCAATACCTTCAATAATAATTAGGGTATTCTTAGGTACAGTGACGGTAATGCCTTGTGGAATTTCAAATTCAAAGTTGTGTGAATACCCTGCGTTAACAACAAGTGTTTTACCTTGAAGTTGGGCTCTGTATCCGACACCATTGATTTCTAATTCTTTTTTAAATTTAGTGTGTACACCATGGACCATATTGGCCAATAGCGCTCTTGTTGTGCCATGAATCTTCTTTTCAGGATCTGTATTACCTGAACGTTTAATCACAATCTTACCTGGTTCTTGTTCAATTGTTATTAAATCAGAAAATTGTCTTTCTAACGTTCCATGTGAACCTTTAACAGTCACGAAGTTATTCTCAATTTTTACTTCTACGCCTGCAGGAACGATAATTTCTTTATTGCCTATACGACTCATATTATCCTCCTTACCATACGTAGGCGAGTACTTCGCCACCAATTTGTTGTATTCTAGCATCTCTGTCAGTCATAATGCCTTTAGATGTAGAAATAATCGCGATACCTAAGCCGTTAAGAACTTTTGGTAATTGGTCTACTCTAGCATAAACACGTAGACCTGGTTTCGATATCCTTTTTAATCCTTTAATAACACGTTCGTTGCCATTGTACTTTAAGTTAACAACTAAGACTTCGAACTTGTTTTCAGATTCTTCTTTTTTATAGTCAACAATGAACCCTTCTTCTTTTAATACTTGAAGCACGTCGGCTTTAAGTCTTGAAGCAGGCATTTCCACTGTTTCATGATGCATTTGATTAGCATTTCTAATACGCGTTAGCATATCAGCAATTGGATCAGTCATAACCATTTTATTGTCCTCCTTACCAGCTTGATTTTCTTACACCAGGTAGTTCACCTTTGTAAGCCATTTCTCTTAAACAAATACGGCATAAACCGAATTTTTTATATACAGCGTGTGGTCTTCCACATACGCTACAACGTGTATAAGCTCTAGTTGAAAACTTAGCTTGACGTTGTTGTCTAACAATTTGTGATTTTTTAGCCATAGGTCCTCCTATTTCTTGAACGGCATGCCTAATGATTTAAGTAGTGCTCTACCTTCATCATCTGTTTTAGCCGTTGTTACGATAACGATGTCCATACCTCTTACCTTTTTAACTTTATCAAAGTTAATTTCAGGGAAAATCAATTGTTCTTTAACCCCAAGTGTGTAGTTACCTCTACCATCAAACGCTTCTTTAGAAGTCCCTCTAAAGTCACGAACACGTGGTAGGGCGATAGTCACTAGCTTATCTAAGAAGTAGTACATTCTTTCACCTCTTAAAGTTACTTTACAACCAATTGGCATGTCTTCTCTTAATTTGAAGTTAGCGATGGATTTTTTGGCTTTGGTAATTACTGGTTTTTGACCAGTAATGATTGTCAACTCTTCAAAAGCATCATCTAATGCCTTTGGATTTGCAACTGCATCACCGACCCCCATATTAACAACTATTTTTTCAACGACTGGAACTTCCATCACTGAATCATAGTTAAATTGTTTCATGAGTTCTGGCTTTGTAGTTTGATTATAATGTTCTTTTAATCTGCTCATTGTGGCCTCCTACTTATCCAAAACTTCGCCGGAAACTTTTGCATAGCGAACTTTTTTGCCATTAACTTCTTTATAACCAACTCGTGTTGGTACATTTTTCTTTGGGTCTAAAATCATCACATTGGAAACATGGATTGGTGCTTCAATACTTAAAATCTGACCAGATTCATTTTGTTGTGTTGCGCGTTCATGTTTTTTTACGATGTTTACACCTTGAACCACTACTTTATTAATTTTTGGGTAAGCTTTAAGGACAGTGCCTGTGGTTCTTACTTGATTGCCTTTTTTATCGGTAGTGAATTTGTTTTTACCCGCAATTATGATTACGGTATCTCCTGCTTTAATTCGCATAAGTGACCTCCTATAGTACTTCTGGAGCAAGGGAAATAATCTTCATGAAATTACTTTCTCTCAACTCTCTAGCCACTGGACCAAAAATACGCGTGCCACGTGGGTTTAGATCTTCTTTTAAGATAACAACTGCGTTATCATCAAATTTAATATAGGAACCATCTTTTCTTCTTAAACCAGTTTTAGTTCTTACGATAACTGCCTTAACAACATCACCTTTTTTTACGGCTGCGCCAGGTGCTGATTTCTTGACAGTCACAGTAACAATATCACCAATGTTTGCGTATCTTCTGCCAGTTCCGCCTAATACTTTAATGACTAGGACTTCTCTAGCGCCACTATTATCAGCAACGTTTAATCTACTTTCTTGTTGAATCATAATAGCCTCCTATATTACGACGGCTTTAGAAACAACCTTGGTTAATCTAAAACTCTTAGTCTTAGAAATTGGACGGCATTCTGTAAAAATTACTACATCGCCCTCCGTAGCCTGATTGTCTTCGTCATGCACGTGGAATTTTTTGGAAACTTTTACCCGTTTCCCATAGATTGCAGCTTTTTTATATGTGTCAACGACAACTGTAATCGTCTTATCAGATTTCGCAGATACCACAGTACCAGTGAAACTCTTTCTTGTATTTCTTTCCATAGTATCCTCCTTATTTCGCGCGTTCAGTGATGATGGTTTTCATCTGCGCAATTAATTTTCTAACTTGAGGGATTCTAGCTGTGTTTTCTAATTGACCAACTGCAGCTTGGAATCTTAAGTTAAAAAGTTCAATTTTTAATTCTTCGACTCTTTTTTCTAAGTCTTGAGTAGATAGTTTTCTAACTTCATTAGCTTTCATTATTGGTCACCAACCTTTTGAACAATTTTGGTTTTGATTGGTAGTTTGTGTGAGGCAAGGCGGAGTGCTTCTTTAGCGACAACTTCAGATACCCCACCAATTTCAAACATTACTTTGCCAGTCTTAACCACCGCAACCCAGCTGTCTGGTGCTCCTTTACCGGAACCCATACGCACTTCAAGCGGTTTTTTTGTTTTTGCTAAATGTGGGAAAATATTAATCCACACATTCCCTACACGTTTCATATGTCTTGTCATTGCGATACGAGCAGCTTCAATTTGAGCGTTTGTAATCCAAGCGCCTTCTAAAGCGACTAAACCGAAATCACCATTTTGAACTGTTAAGTTACCTTTAGCTTTGCCTTCGTAACTAATTCGGTGAGGTTTTCTATATTTAGTTCTCTTTGGCATTAACATTTCTATTACCTCCCCTAGGTTTTCTAGATGGACGTTTCTTTTGAGGTTCTTCTGCTTGAGGTTTTTGACCTGGTAAGATTTCACCTTTATAAATCCATACTTTAATCCCTAAAATACCATAAGTAGTTAAGGCTTCAGCGGTGGCATAATCAATGTCCGCTCTTAAAGTATGTAAAGAAACTCTACCTTCTGAATACCCTTCATTTCTCGCAATTTCAGCGCCACCCAATCTCCCTGAAACTAAAGTTCTAACCCCTTTAGCACCAGATCTAAGCGCTCTTGAAATAGCCATCTTTTGAACTCTTCTAAAACTGGCTCTTGATTCTAATTGTTTTGCAATTGATTCTGCAACTAATTTCGCATCAAGTTCCGCACGTCTTACTTCAACAACATTAAAGATAACTTCTTTTTTTGTCATGTATTCTAATGTTGAGACTGTTTTGTTTTTGATGACTGCATCTCTACCGATAACCATACCAGGATTTGCAGTGTAAAGTGTGATTTTCACACGATCTTTTGTTTTTCCTTTTAAGCGTTCGATTTCAATTTGAGAAACCCCTGCTCCTTTATAAGTTTTGTTTAAAAATGTTCTAATTTGGTGGTCTTCTTTTATTAATGCAGGGACTAATGTCTTATCTGCGTACCAAGTTGAATCCCAACCTTTATTAATTCCAATTCTTAAACCCTTTGGACTTACTTTTTGACCCATGGTTCCCCTCCTTTACTCTCTTTCCGCCACAACAACTGTGATGTGACTTGTTCTTTTTTGGATGATATCGCCTTGACCTTTAGCACGAGGTAATAATCTTTTCATTCTTACCCCTTCGTTAACGTATGCTTCTTTAACATAAAGTTTAGAAACATCCATTTTATAGTTGTGGTCTGCATTCGCGACAGCACTGTTTAATACTTTCAAGATAATAGGTGATGCAGCCTTAGGTGTATAGAGTAATACCGCTTGTGCTTCAGGTATATCTAATCCCTTGATTAAGTCTACAACAAGTCTTGCTTTTCTAGGTGCGACTCTAACGGTCCTAGCAATTGCTTTAGCTTCCATTAAAATCCCTCCTAAGCTTTCTTGACGAGTTTCTTATCGCCAGCGTGTCCACGGAAAGTTCTTGTTGGTGCGAATTCACCGAACTTGTGGCCAACCATATCTTCAGTCACATAGACAGGTACATGTTCTCTACCGTTATATACAGCAATCGTATGCCCGACAAAATCAGGGAATATTGTTGAACGTCTTGACCATGTTTGAATTACTTTGTTTTCTTTTAACTTCTTTTGTGCGCGTACCTTATTTAATAAGTGTTCATCGCAAAAAGGTCCTTTTTTAATTGAACGTGCCATATGTGTCCTCCTACTTCGTTCTTCTTCTGACGATTAAGTCATTAGAAGCTTTCTTTGAATCTCTTGTTTTAATACCTCTTGCAGGTTTGCCCCAAGGTGACATTGGTGATTTTCTACCAATCGGTGCTTTACCTTCACCACCACCGTGTGGGTGATCGTTAGGGTTCATAACAGAACCACGGACGGTAGGTCTAATACCTAAGTGTCTTGTACGACCAGCTTTACCGATGTTAACAAGTTCATAGGATTCATTACCCACTTCACCAACCGTTGCGCGGCAAGTGCCTAGAATCTTTCTAACTTCACCTGATGAAAGTCTGACTAAAACATATTTGTCTTCTCTACCAAGAATTTGGGCTTTCGCGCCAGCGCTTCTTGCTAATTGTCCACCTTTTCCAGGATGTAATTCAATGTTATGAACGACTGTACCCACTGGAATACTCATTAATGGTGCCGCGTTACCAGGTTTGATGTCGACTTTTTCGCCAGACATAATTTCTGTGCCAACTGCTAAGTCTTTACAGGCTAGGATGTAGCGTTTTTCACCATCTACGTAGTGGATTAGTGCGATATTTGCACTTCTGTTTGGATCATATTCGATTGTGGCAACTTTGCCTGGAATATTATCTTTGTCTCTCTTGAAATCGATCACACGGTATTTGCGCTTAGCGCCACCGCCTTGATGACGAACAGTGATTTTACCTTGATTGTTGCGTCCGCCTTGTTTCTTCAATGGCTCAAGTAGTGATTTTTCAGGAGTTGTTGTTGTAATTTCTTCGAACGTTAAAACGCTCATATTACGACGACCGTTTGTCGTCGGTTTGTAAATTTTAACCGCCATAAGTTAATTCTCCTTTAATATATCTATCGATTAAATTGTGAAGGCATCGATTTTGTCGCCTTCAACTAAGGTAACCATTGCTTTTTTATAAGCTGGTTTGTATCCTTCGTATTTACCCATCCGTTTAAATTTCTTTTTCACGTTTGTTGTGTTAACTCTTAACACTTTAACTTTAAAGATTTCTTCAATGGCATTTTTGATTTCAATCTTATTTGCCTTTTTGTCTACTTTAAATGTATAAGTATTTGCTGCTTCAATCATTTTTTGAGATTGTTCAGTAATGATTGGCGCTTTAATAATTTCATAATACTTAATCATTTAGAAGCACCCCCTCAAAATATTTGACTGCTTCAGTCGTTAAAACTAATTGTGCGCAATTCATTAAATCGTATACACTTGTATGGGCTGTTGTTTCAAGTTTTAAGGTAGGAATGTTACGTCCTGCCAAAATTACGTTGTCAGCTAAATTAACATCAATATATAATGTTTTACCATTCGCGTTAATACTGTTTAATGTGTTTTGGAACAATTTAGTTTTTGGTTGTTCAAATTCAATTTTATCAACTACAATCAATTGACCTTTTGAGGCATGTAGTGATAAAACACTCTTTGTTGCAAGTTTTACAACTTTTCTATTTACTTTAACATTATATGCTCTTGGTGTAGGTCCGAATACAACACCACCACCACGCCAGATTGGACTTCTTCTTGAGCCGTGTCTTGCTCTACCAGTTCCTTTTTGACGCCATGGTTTCTTACCGCCGCCTCTAACTTCGCCACGATTTAATACATCATGAGTCCCTTGACGCATAGCAGCTCTTTGAGCCTTTACCACTTCATAAATTACTTGATTGTTTGGTTCAATACCAAATACCAATTCATTTAAAGTAAGTTCGGATACTTTTTCACCAGTTTGGTTTAATACTTGTACTTGTAACATGTTATCCTCCTACTTACCACTCTTAATTGCAGTTCTCACAACGACAAGACCTTTTCTAGGTCCTGGTACTGAGCCTTTAACTAAAAGTAATTCTCTTTCTTTGTCAACCCCAACAACAACTAAGTTTTGAACTGTCTTAGTTTCGTGCCCCATATGACCTGGTAAGTTTTTACCCTTCATATTGCCTTTAATGGCACCCATTGAACCAGGTCCACGGTGATATCTAGAACCGTGAGACATAGGCCCTCTTGATTGATTGTGACGTTTGATTGCTCCGGCAAAACCTTTACCTTTTGAGGTTCCAGTTACGTCAATGACGTCGCCTTCATTAAATATATCTGTAGATACAACACTACCTACCGCTAATTCAGTCATTTCATTAAGCGTTTTGTCAAAGCGGATTTCTTTAACGAAGCGCTTAGGTGCTGTATTAGCTTTTGCAACGTGCCCTTGTTCAGGCTTGTTGCTTAATTTTTCCCGTTTGTCTTCAAACCCTAATTGGGTTGCGACATATCCATCAGTTTCGACTGTCTTTTGTTGTAGAACAACGTTATTAGCGACATCGATAACCGTTACGGGTACTAGATGACCATCTTCATTGAAGATTTGAGTCATGCCTAGTTTTCTACCTAAGATTCCTTTGGCCATGTTTCTTCTCCTTATTCTTTTAAAATTTTATTACTTCTTAAGTACGATATCGACACCACTTGGTAAGTCAATATGCATTAATGCTTCAATCGTTGATGCATTTGGATTCACGATTTCAATCAATCTCTTGTGCGTTCTTCTTTCGAACTGTTCGCGAGAATCTTTATTAACGTGTGGACTTCTAAGAACTGTGAAAATTTCTTTTTCAGTTGGTAGTGGAATTGGTCCATGAACCTTCGCACCTGATTTTGTCACACTTTCAATAATTTTTTTCGCTGATTGATCAATTAATCTGTGATCGTAAGCTTTCAAACGAATTTTGATAACTTCTTTTGCCATTATTCTTTCTCCTTTCGCCTATAATCGCGTCATAGACTTGCTCCATGAGAATACCCCGGCTAGACAACGGATTCCCGCGTGCCGACAACCTCCCATTTCAAAGCCTTGCCTGCTTAATGCGCAAGCGTTTATTATTATATATGAAAAATGAAGAAAGTGCAACCTTTTTATGCGCTTTCTTCAAATTATTTTTTTTTTTTACATTTATTTTTTTGTCTTTTGCTTTTTATCTCGTAGATCTTTACTTTTCTTCTTCTCTACTACATAAGTGTTGATTAAATAGATGGCTTGATTCAAGAAACTTTCTGGAAAACTAAACCCTATTTCTTGACTTCTCAATAATTTACTAAAGGAGTCCGTATTAGAGGCTAAATCTCCACATATTGAGTAAGGTACATTGTGTCTTTTAGAAAATTTTGAAATGGTCTTAATTGGTTCAATCATACTTTTTGTATGATAAACGTAATCGGTTATTTTACTTCTATCTGTCAAATATAGTTCAGTTGATAAATCATTGGTCCCGATAGAAATGAAATCAACTGTTTTATAGTCATTAAGATTTTCAAACGCCTCAAACGTCTCTAACATAACACCTAATTTAAGCGCTGGTGTTAACCGAACTCGATTAAGGTTATCTAACACCAAATTCATATAATCCCTAACATGATGATACTCTTCTATTTGTCTAATCATCGGAATCATGATTCTTAAATTACCATATTTTTCATTGGCTCTGATAATGGATTCTATTTGTTCCTTGTAAATCTCGTTTAAGGGTCCAAAAAAGAGAAATTCATTTAAATCAAGATTTTTAAGATACGATGGTGATTTATCTCCTTTGAAATCGACAAGGCGAATGTTGACATATTTTGGAAAACTTTTTAAAGCCACTTTTTCATAAATGAGGGTTTGTTCCTCCACGCTCAAATAATGAGGGCTTTTTAAAAACAGATGCTCTGTTCTAAATAAACCAATCCCATCCACATGTTTTAAACTACTTTGAAGAAAATCTTCTGGGCCAGAAATATTTAATTGTAAGTTGAAGTTCTTTAAATAGATTTTTTTTCTATCGTTTAGTTTGTAAGTATTAATTCTACCTCTTGTTTGATAAGCTTTTTTGGTGTCTGCATCTGGATTAATGTCAATTAATTTAGTTTGGGTATCAATCGCAATGAAGGTATTGTTTTTAATGTTGATGTTCTTAATAACGATTAAAGGTATGCCCTTCTCTTTGACTAAGATTGCCGCATGGGATAAAGTAGAGCCTTTTCTCGCAATGATGCCTTTGACATTTTTTGATAAATTAAGTATCATCGACGGCAATACTTCGTTGACGATTAAGATGGTTGGTCCATTAAAGTTTTGTTTAAATTTTTTATTATAAATTCTTGATAAAACTTGATATTTAACATCTTCAAAATCCGCGATTCGTTCTTTAAATAATTCATTGTGTGATTTTTTTAATTCAGCAATATGCTTATCGATTACTTTAATATAAGCATAACCCGCTGTTTCGCTGTTTAGCTTAATTCTTGAAAAAACTTCATTGCCGACAACATGATCAGAAACCAAATAACGATGCGCGGCAACAATTTGTTTTCCTTCACCTTGCATCTTATTTTCAATTTCATAAAGATCGGATACATAATTATTTATGGCGTCAATAAAAACTCTTTTTTCTCGATATGGATTTTTACATTTAACTGTTTCAAGCATGTAAATTTCATCCAAGTTATAGGCCTTGCCTGCTCCATATCCGTTTACAATTACATTAAAATTCACTCTAGTTGTCCCCTTACTAATTCTGCCGAACCATACATCCCTGCGTCATTGCCTAATTCAGCCAGTCTAAAAGTGGCTTTTATTGTTCCATAATGACTGTACTTTTGATAGGCTTTTTCAATCGCATTTAATAAAGTATCGCCTGCGTTCGAAATACCCCCGCCAATAATAAATACAGCCGGATCAACGGTTACAGCGATAGAGGCACAAGCCCTACCAATATAATCAGAAACATGATTTAATACTTCATTACCCAGTTGATCGCCACTTCTAGCCGCATCAAATATTGTTTTAGGATTCAAATGATTCTTATTTAATGTTGTTTCAAATTTACCTTCATCTATTAATTCTTGAGCTATCCTGGTAATACCACTAATACTCGCGACTGTTTCTAAACAGCCATATAACCCACAACTACACTGTATTGGATGATTGTATTCCACTTTAATATGCCCTATTTCTCCACCAGCTCCGTGGGCGCCTTCAATCGCTTTAGAATCCAATACAATCCCACCACCAACACCCGTTCCCAGTGTTATAAAAACAATATTTTCTTTTAAACCCATTTCTTTATATTCACCCAGTGCGGCAATCGTCGCATCATTGGCTAATTTGATGATCGTTTTAAAGCCAATTGCGTTTTGAAACTCTTTAGCCAAATCTAAGTTTTTCCAACCGATATTAGGGGCTTGAATAACCCTATTATTAGATACAGGTCCGGGGATTCCAAACCCAAAACCCAAAACTTCTTTTTTATTAATTCCTTTTTTTTCTAACAAACTTAAACAAAATGATGCGATATCACCAATGATATAAGCCCCATCATCCAATTTCTTCGTTTTGATACTATTTTTTTCAAGCAATTCGCCTTTTTCAGTAAAAAGACCTATTTTAATATTAGTTCCACCCACATCAATTCCGAATAGATAATTCATTTACTTACTCCTTATTAATTAATAATTACACCTTTATAAGCAATCACATTATAACATAAAAACACGCTTTAAGCGTGTTTTTCTTCCTTTTTATTCAGTTTATTTTCTCAAAATTCCCACACCGCATGTGCCTGGACCAGCATGCGCTCCAACAACTGGGGTCAACGAAACCACCCGCGTGACTAGTTTTGGTGCATATTCTTTAATCTCAGCTTGAATGCCTTCAACATAAGGTTTATTGTTGGTATAAGCGAAAAATAGTTCTTCAACGCCCTTATCGATTTCTTCTTTAATAATCTCGATTAAACGCGCTCTTGCTTTTGAAGCGGTTCTAATCTTTTCATAGGGAACTAATTTACCGTCTTTACTAAAATTTAACAATGGTTTAATTTTTAGTAAAGATCCAATCGCGCCACTGGTCGCAGAAAGTCGACCATTTTTAACCAAGAACTTTAAGGTATCAACCAAGACATAAACTTGAATTTTTTCTTTCATTTCCTCAAGCGTTTCAACAATTTTATTAGCTGGTTTGCCCGCTTTAATCATTTCAATTGTTTTGTTAACTAAAAACATTTGACCATAACTAACTGTATGAGAATCAACTAAATGTAATTTTATCCCCTCAACTAATTCTCCAGCTAACTTAACGTTTTGAGCCGTTCCTGATAAAGCAGATGAAATAATTACCGCGATAACTTCATCATAACCCTCACTTTTTAACTTTTCTAACTTAGTTACGATTAATCCTGTGGAAGCTTGTGCCGTTGAAAGTGATACATTGGAATTCTTAGAAAGAATATCATAAAATTCATCAGCCGTAATATCTATATAGTCCTCATATTCTTTATTATTTATAATCAGTGTCGAGTGAATAACTTCAAATGGATAAGCTACCTTTTCATAATCTACACCTGAGTTTCCACAAACTAAAATTCCTATCTTACTCATAATATCTCCTTTGTTGTATATAAATATTCCTTATTTTATCATATTAATTTTAAAACAAGAAAAAACGCACTTTAACGTGTTATCTTACCTTTGTTTTCAACTAAAATCACACAATTTTTACATTAATTTGCGATAATTTAGACTCCCTTATAAAAGAAAAAAGCACACCATTTAGATGTGCTTTAAATAAATTATTAAGGTATTAGGTTTGAACTATCATAGAGAATTGAACTGCTTAAGATTGTGATTAAATTCGCGTATTGGATGATTTGTTCTGGTGTTGAAGGTGATTCTGATAAATTATAACCCTCATTTACAACAACCAATACTTCAATAAGTATATCCACTTCAGAAACCCATTCTGCTTTAGTTAGATCTTCTGGTGCTTTATACATTGGATCCGAAGGCTCTCTTCTAAGGTGGTCTGCTGAACTTAAAGCAGTGTTTGGTAAGTCAATTAAAAGTTCTCTCAATGTCTCTGAATCATAAAGACTTTCTGTGATATCTTCCATCTTGTTTTTGTAAGTGGTTTTATTAGCTGATGTAACTAACCCAAAGTCAATACCCTTTAAATCATCCGCTGCGAATAACCCCTCTAACATATAAAGAAGTTCTCCATCATCTGATTCACTACCCCAATAGGATGCATCACCATCTTGCTTAACTGAAATGTTAAGGGTTGGGGTTAACAATTCCCCAAACATCTTACCAAATGAATTCGCGAATATTTCTGATTTAACTAAAATATCATTGATTGCTTTTGGTTTCGTATCATCTTCAAACAAATCAACGAATCCAATATAGGTTAAATTATTATAAGTGATCCCTTCTGAATTGAGATCTCTAATTGCGACTAAGAAATCTAACGCATCACTTGAGCTACCTGGGGTATTTCTATCGATGAACCATTGATAATCGGTATTATCTAGTTTCTTATTATTGATGAATGATTCTAAACTGCCTGAATCAATCATTGGTTTAATATGTTCATTGACAATGGTCGCTTCTAGGATTAATGACTCAAATATTAATTGGTGATTTAAGTTTAAGATTACATCAACTGTTGGGTTAAAAGTAGATAAATCATTTTCGCCCATCAATTCTTTAATGCCTAGGAATAAGTTTTCTAACTCACCCGTGGTTGTACCCGTTGAGTGCCAATCAATACCTTCTGGGATACTTAATTTACCATCTAAAGTTCCCCCTGGTTCATTCATATTGATAACTGTTTGACCTAAAATAGTAGAAATGTACTCACTCATCGCAATCATATGAATATCACTATCTGATAAACTATTAATATTTGACTCTGTGATATTATTACTCATAAATATTTGGGCTGCTTTTAAAGTATAGTAAATTTCATCTTCATCCCAAACCACACTGACCTCATTAGCACTTAAGAAATCAAAATTCGACCCTGAAGCAATATTACTCATGAAGTTATTAATGTTGTGTGTCATAATGACTGAACTAGAAATATCAACGGCGATCTCTCTAATTGTAGCATCATCTAGAGTAGCTATATCAAAACCAGTATCTAAGAAACCCGCATTTGAAAATGTTCTAACTGTCTTGAATAAGGCAATCAACTCATTTTTGCCTGCTTGTCCAGTAAAACTAAAGTCTTCAGGTATTTCGATGGTTACAGTCCCCATATTGTTTAGAAGTTCTTCTAAAATAAGGGGAACATTATGGGTCATAATCTTAGAATCAGAAATGGATTGTGCTAAGTCTTCAATCGTCTGATCAGATAAAGTACCGGGATCAAAAGTAGAATCTAATAACCCTGCATCTAACACACCTTTAATAGAGGTTAACACCGCTTTAATCTCAGATTTGCCGGCTGCGCCCCCAAATGTAACCCCTGGTGGGACTTCAATTTCAAATGGCATTTCAAGAGATGAAGCCATGGTTATGATTAATCCTTCTGCCATACCACTAATTAAACTACTTCCGGATATTCTTGAAGCTAATTTTTCAATAATCGCTTCGGTAAATAAATTTTCATAGTCAAAGTTGTCTTCAAAAATGCCTACTTCTAAGAATAGTTTTGCTAATAAGACTAAATTAGTCACTTCAGTTTCATTAAAGTTATCTTGTAAAGATTGCAGTGTTATCACAGATTGGTAATCTTCTGGTAATCCTTCTTTTAACATATCGTATAATAGCGTTGAAATCAGGATACTATTGTCATTTAAAATATTAAATCCGAATAGACTAGAAACTAAATTTGTGACTTGTTGATCGGTTATTAATCCAAGATTTTCAGTATTTTGGAGTTGTTCAAGTTCTTCAATTGAAGTATAACCTAAATCTTTTACAGCGATATATACTTCAACCAAATTTCCAAGATCAACTATCAGTTCTTCTGGGGTTGGTTTAACTAAATCAGCCAAATCAATTCCATTATCTAACATCATTGTTTGGATATCTTCCATACTTAAGAAATAGTTGATAGCGATTGGAAGACCATATTCTAAGAGTCGAAGTTCAGTTAATTTAGTAATAATTTCAGTGGCTTGTTCTTCTGTTAACGTAAAAATATTATTTTCGATGTCTTCTTGAAAATCAATGGCCCGAACTAAAATAGCTGCTTCAGCAATTTTCTTAATATCGGCCCCGATATCCATCGCTTTTAAATTTTTTAAAGTTAGATGTGTTTCATAACCATTTAATAGTTCATTAGTAACCAGATAATCATATAAGTATTCAGCCCCAATTGAAGTACCAACTTTAATAATATCAGCTTGAGCTAAGAAATCGCCGATTTGAGTAATTTGAGCATCCGTCAATTTAAAAACGATATTTTGATCAATCTTAGAATTTCCTTCATTCGCATCTAGTAATATTTGATATATACCTACTAGACTTTCTATCTCTTTTCTAAGTTTTATAGAAACCTTTTTTTCACCTGCTGTGGTCGATATACTAACAACACTATCAAACAATTTAGTATCAATTGGCTTATATACTTGTCCCACAAAAGTGTTTCTATACCCTTTGAAGAAAGCGAATATTTCGTCCATTTCATCGGTTTCAGCAGCCTGTTGAGTTTCACCTGAATTTCCTGATTCTGCTAAACTCATCAAGACTTCCCCGCTAGATGCCATAGAAGCTATGCCAGCCATTGGAATTGCAAGTAATAATAATAAAATTAATCCCCTAATAACACCAACACCCGCGCCTAATAAACGACGTTTTTTTGGTTTTTCGCCAGTTTCAGAATCCTTCTTAGGTTTGACAAATTTCCATAGAATCCATGAAATAAACTTGAATACCGTAAAGTTTAATAACAATAATATAATAAATAAAATGATATTAATAACCATCTTAACTATCCCAAAAATAAACAGCAGTGATTCAGTGCCTGGTTGGAACAAGAATGCTTGTTCAGGCATCATTTCTTGTAAGATTAGGGGTACGGATACTCTAAGAGTGGTAATTTCAGTGGTTATATCTCCAGCTATAAATGAATTAACAAAACTCAAATTAATATCTAACATTAATTCAGAAATGAATGGAATCGCAAATGCACCAATAACCAGCACTAACAGAAAAAAAAGCGTCATAAATGACGTCTTTAAAAATCCATTAATCAAACCATAGAGTATTGAAGTTAAGAGTGTAATTCCACAAACAATATTGAAGTACATTAACAAGTCAGTTGCTTGAAACATAATATCACCCACTTTTTATATCTTAATTATAAACTATTCTATCAAAAAGTAAATGTAAATACATAGTTTTATATTATCGCATTTTCAGATGAGGAAAAAAAATGACTACATAAATAGTCATTGAATACGTAAATGGTGGCTCCAACCGGAATTGAACCGGTGACGCACGGATTTTCAGTCCGTTGCTCTACCGACTGAGCTACAGAGCCATATAAGTGGCGGTCCGGACGGGACTTGAACCCGCGATCTCCAGTGTGACAGACTGGCATGTTAACCACTACACCACCGGACCTACTAAAATTGGTTGCGGGGGAAGGATTTGAACCTACGACCTCCG
>DHNT01000005.1 GCA_002410615.1 Acholeplasmataceae bacterium UBA5409 | reverse complement strand
ACTTTGCACCTAAGCCCAGTTATATTAACTTAGAAATCGATAATGCAAGTTTTATAGATAGATTTGATGAAATTTATAAAGCTTTAAAAATAAAACCTAAGCACAAAAGAGACATAGAGATATGGACTCTTAGAGGTAAAGCAATGCCACTTGATAAACTTGTACCAAAAATTGTAAGAAAAGTAGAAGGTCAAGGCTATGATGCAATTATTATTGACCCTATTTATAAAGTTATAACTGGTGATGAGAATAATGCATCAGATATGGGAGCATTCTCAAATCAATTCGATAGGATTTGTAATGAAACAGGTGCAACAGCAACATATTGTCATCATCATTCTAAAGGAGCTCAAGGTTTTAAAAGAGCAATGGATCGTGCATCAGGTTCAGGAGTGTTCGCAAGAGATCCTGACGCACAATTAGACATGATTGAATTAGACATGATTGAATTAGAACTTGAAGATGAATTTAGACAACAATACTTAGATAATCCTCGTGCAACAGCGTGGAGACTTGAAAGTAGCTTGAGAGAATTCGCTAATATAAAACCAGTTAACTTTTGGTTTGATTATCCAATACATTATGTGGATGAAAAAGGTTTATTAAGTAAACATTTTGCCTCTGGCGATCCAAGAGCAAATCTAGATAAAAGTGGAAAAAGAAAACAAACTAAAGAGTCTAGAAAGCTTGAATTTGATAATGTGTTTGACATTAATAAATTAGAAGATGAAACATGTGAAGCGATAATTTTAGCTGAGTATTTAGGTATATCCGAAAGAACAGTTAGAGCAAGAGTTCAAGAATTTAGTGATGAATACATAACGGAAAAGGGAATTATTAGAAGAAAATAATGTCTGGCAGAAAGGAAAAAATGTGTTTTGCCACCAAATTTATGATATTTGGCAGAAAGGGGAAAACTATACAAAGTTAGATATAAATCTTGCTTCATACAAACATGAAGATAAAGATATTTTTATCGGGAAGATAGATAATTATTCTAAGATTGGCAATAAATATTATCAAGAATTTGAATTTGAAACAGTATATAAACCAGGCGATTTAACATATTCAGTTGGATATCCAAATTCTTCAATTAGACTTGAAATCAACGAAGGATATATTCGGACAGATTTATCAAGTCTATATGATAAAGTTTATTCTGGGATTAATTATATAGGCTCAACTAGTTTTATAGCTCCTGGGAGTAGTGGTGGGATTTTACTTAATAATAACTTGAAAATACTCGGTATGACTACTATTGGGATTTCAAATAAAGATGGGAGTTTTGATTTAGGGGGATCCATTGAAGCATTTAATTATATTAATTTAATCTCGTCTCCACAAAATTCATCTTTAAAAGTTTATGCTATATTTTTACATCCAGAAGAAAAAATATTTATAGGATACTTTAAAGAGGCAATGTCTCATGAAGTTAAAAGTAATGGTACAGTACGAAAAGAATTTTCGACATATGTGAGATATACATATACTTGGGAAAAAGAAGATGTTAATGATAGTGGCACTGCCTATACTTATATTCGAAAACTGAAAATTGACTCTGACGGATTGATGAACTACGAAGAGAATTTTTATTGGGAGGATGGTAGCAGAAGAGAAGTTAAATTTTATGGTTATTATTCACATAGCAGTGGATTGAAAGAATTTACATTTGAATATAAGTACACGTGGTCTCAGACGTCTTGGTATACACTTAAGTCAACGAACATTAATTATTCACCAACTATCTCTTTAACGTTAAATAATTATACAACCACAAAACCTTACTATACTACAATTTCGCAAGAAAACATTGACTATGCAAAACGAGTTTTTAATAATATATATAAATCGTTGAATGATGACATGGCAAGATTCGAATAATAACAGCTTAACAAAGCCATCAATTTAGGGGTGCGTGAAATCCTTCAAGGGTGCATAAATTTTAGCAGGGGTGCGCTGGTGTATCAAAATAGGTCACCCAACACATATAAAAAGCATAGGTTTGATACAAACAAAAACAAGAGTTTTTATCGTTTTCAATGATATCTAAAACAAACTTTAACTTAAACTCTCCGCTCCATAACCTATTCTTTTTCTTTTTATCTTTCATCTGATGCCTCCAGCATATACTTCTATTATATCAAAGTACAACTTTTGGGTATCAGTTCACGACATAAATAAAACAACAAAATATTTGAATACAGATTATTTTTATAAAAGTTAACAAGAAATTTATGGGTCTTGTTATTGATAACTAATTAAACAAGTTGTTTCTTCCTAAAATATTATAAAACACCGAAATTAACAATAAAAAACTCAACGAACCGAGAAAATAAAAATATTTCTTAAGGTGTTCGTTGAGTTTTTTTAAAGTGTCAATTAGATATGACTGAAAATATGTCTTTTAAATCTATTGTATAAATTATAGTAAGTAAGTTTTTCAATCTCCTCGTTAGTATAACCTTCACAAATAAGTTTGTTAATGAGTTTAGGTAACTCAGAAGCATCTTTGAGTTCTTCAATATTCATGGTTTTTTCAGATCCAAAATAGTCCATAAAGTCAAAACCAAAACCAACATTATCAATCCCCATTACATGAACAGCTTCTTTTAAGTGAAGCATAAAAGTATCTAAATTACGATCTTTTTCTGATTCAGCAATAAACCCACCCGCAAGTGTTAAACACAAGAGGCTGTTGGCATCTTTTAATTTTTGAAGTTGGGCATCGGTGAGGTTTCTTGGGTGATTTCTAAATTTATTAAGGTTGCTATGGGATACTAAGATGTTTTGATGGGTATAATTTAAGACATCATAAAATGATTTTTCATTTAAGTGAGATAAATCAATAATCATATCGTGGCTAATCATAAAATCTAAAACTTCATAACCTTTAGGTGTTATACCGCGGTCTATAGGACCTTTAACACCGGTCGCGTAATCATTAGCTTCATTCCAAGTTAACATGGCATGGCGATACCCCAAATCATAAATCTTTTGTAAATCAGACACACTTTTTAGGTTTCTTAGCCCTTCAATGCCTAATATAACTTCAAATGATTTTAAATCAACTAATGCCTTACTTTTCGTTAAGGCTTCAATGAGGTTAAAATCATTTGGAGAATAAACAGTCCAAATACCGCCTTTAACAGTATCCTTTAATTGTGGGACATGATACTCATTAAAGCGGTTAAAATCTCCTTTTAAACTACTTTGATAAACATCATAAAGAATGTCAGAATGGGCATCAAATATTTTAAATTTCATCATTAATATCATCTCTTTTCATTTATTAGTATAACATAATAAGCCTATTTGAAGTAAGATAGATAACTAGCAATAGAAGAGAACACTTAGTTTGATATGATATAATAAATTTAATAGTAGAACAATAATTTATAGTTTAATTTTGTGTAATTAGTATAATGAAAGGTTGATTAATTAAATGACTAAATCAATCATCAAAGAAAGAGTAATTAATAAAAGTAGAGAGTTTCTTTATCAAAAATGGACGACCAAAGAAGGGTTAAATTCTTTTTTTAGCGCAGATAATCAAGTTGAATTAAAACAAAATGGAAAGTATGAGATTTATTTTTCTAAAGATACCAGTATTCTTGAACGGGGTAGTGAAGGTTGTGTAATCTTATCCTTTATACCTAATGTAATGTTTTCATTTAAATGGAATACACCGCCTAAATTTAAAGAGTTAAGACATTCAGGGTATTATACCTGGGTGGTGTTAGAATTTATTGAATTAGAAGATGAAACATTAATTAGACTGTCTAATTTAGGGTATCCTGATGATCAAGCTTGGCAAGGGGTTTATGATTATTTTGATAAAGCATGGGATTATGTTTTAGATAATCTGGTTAAGTCTTGTCAATAATGTGATTCGATTAAACCGTTTACAGGTAGAAAATAGTCTAGATGTTACGTTTGCATCTAGACTTTATTTTGTTATAATGCCTTTATTATAAGAACTATAAAAAAGTAAATTTTAATGGAGGTAATCATGAAAAAGCATTTATATGGATTTCAATAATAATCCTAGGGATTGTTATTATATGTTCAATTGTATCAATGGTGGTGGTAATAAAAGTCTATGATAGTAGTTTTACTAAAGTAGAAAGACCAGATTATTCAATTACCGCTGGTATAAGAAATTATGATGATATAAAGGATAATTATCCCCGTGAGAATATTTCATTTTATTCAAATGAAAATAAATAACGGGTTATGTTTATGGTAGTGATAATAACAAAGCTTTAATTGTTTTAGCACACGGTTTAGGTGGTGGGGCAGATGATTATTTACTTCAAATTACCTCCTTTGTTGATAATGGTTATAAAGTATTAGCGTATAACTGTACAGGTAGTTATGAAAGTGAAGGAAAATCAACCATAGGATTTACGCAATCATTGATTGATTTAGATGCTGTGTTAACCTACGTTGAAGCTAATGTGTTTTTAAACACTTTAGATGTTTTATTGTTTGGTCATTCATGGGGTGGTTATGCAGTTGCAAATATCTTAAATTTTGATCACGATATTAAAGCTGTTGTGAGTGTCGCGGGTGTTAATTCAGGAAAACAATTTGGGGAAAATGTCATGATTGACATGTTAGGGTGGTTTGGACATCTAGAAAAACCATTTTTATCCATTTATCAAAACCGTCTTTTTGGGAATACATATAAATTAACAGCGGTTAATGGTATTAATGATAGTAATGTTCCAGTCTTATTAATCCATGGTGAAAATGATGATGTGGTTGTTTATGACCGTGATTCAATCATTTTACATAAATCTAAAATCACCAATGATAAGGTAGAATATATAATCACAACGGGTGTTCATGGGGGGCATAATAACTTATTTAGATCAGAAGAAGCATTAACTTATATTGATGAGATTAATGCCGAGTATTTAATACTATATAATGAATATGATGCTAAAATTCCTTATAACCTGAATCAAGCTTTTTATGCAGAACTTAATGATGAACTAATTTCAGAACTGAATCTAGATTTAATGAACTCTATCTTAGTGTTTTATGAGAAACACCTTTAATTAATAATTTTGTTTATAAAGATTAAAAAGTAATTTGGGTATAAAAAAACATTATTCTTAAGATAAGGTTTGTTGTGATATAATCAAAATTAAGTAAGAACCGTTTATTAATAAATATATACTGTGTGAGGGATACTATGTTTAATGAAGCATACAACAACCGTTTATCTATGTTTGATGGATTACATTTATTCACCTTGTTCATAATTGCCGTTTTAATTGGATTATTATATCTTTATAGAAATAACATTAATAATGAACGCTTTGAGAAGAAGTTTAGAATCATTTTAGGCGTATTTCTACTTGGATTTGAATTAGGCTTTCACCTATGGGTGTTAAGTAGAGGTGATTATGCCTTAGATATGATTCCCCTAACAGGGTTTTGTGCCTTAACGAATTTAGCAACCATTGTAGCACTTTTAAGTAACAAGAAAGAATGGTTTAATTATATTATTTACTTTGCGTTAACGGGTGCATTCTTTGCTTTAGTGTTTGTTGATACAACCTATGGGGCACCCCATTTCAGATATTTTCATTATTTCTTAGTACACACTGGGTTTATTATAGCTTCGCTGTATTATTTTTTTACCGGTCAACTAAATATAACATTAAAGTATCTCAAGACTGCATTAATATATTTATTAGGGTATTCGTTAATAGTTCTTGTTATGGATATTATTCTTGAAAAGAATTGGTTTTACTTACTTGAAAATCCAATTAAAGAGATTTCTGATGCGATAGGAAGTCCGTTTTATACAGTATTATGGATGTTAACGATTGCCTTATTAATAACCTTATGGTTTGGTTTACTTAAATTGATTAATAGAAAGTTAATCAAACAAACCTAATATAATTATTAATAGGAACAGTAATATAAAAAATTAAATCTTGGTACAAAGGGTAATACAGGTCAAACCTGTAAATAAGGCATAAATTCAAAAGGAGAGCATATGAGAGTTATTAATGCAAAAGTACCAAGGAATTTAATTAGTAAATTTTACCCACATCCAGAGGTTTACGGCGATTTTGTTGTAGATTTAGTTAATGGGATGTATACAGATGTGTATTATCATAAAAAGGGGGATTTTTATACCCCAACCAACGATAAGAAGTTAGTCAAATATCTTAGGAAACATAAGATGAAACCTAGAGATTACTTTTATAGAAATGGAATTTTTGCCTTCCGTACGGTTCTTGATTGTGATTTAGAACTATTAGAAAGTTGGAAAGATTTTACCCCAATTACTTCGGCATTTGATATTCCAATAACTAATAATCTACGAACTGAGTTCATGTTTTGTTATAAATGGGCTGAGGTTGGAAAAGTTAGCATTCTGACAAATACGTTTTATCTTTCCATTTTTGAGAAAGATCTTATTGAAAATATCAATGTAGAAATGATTAAGGATTTTATCCTTGACTACATAAATCAAGAGGTTAGATAATATGAGATTAGACGGATTTGGTTTGTTTGTTGATAATATCGGAATTATGATTAAGTTTTACCGTGATGTCTTAGGTTTTGAGATTAAAGAGTTAGAAACTGTAGGTCATGTCTATTTAATAAAAGATGATACACTTTTTTTGATGTACCCAAGAAAAAGTTTCGAACGTATGGTCAGTAGAAAATTTGAATACTTAAAAGGGGCTAATGCGCACTTTGAGATTGCATTATATGTTGATACCTTTGAAGAAGTTGACAAGAAGTATCATGAGGTTATTTCTAAAGGGGCGAAACCACTCTTAGAACCAACCACTGAACCGTGGGGTCAAAGAACTTGTTATATTTTAGATCCAGAAGATAATATCATTGAGATTGGATCTTTTAACAGACCTTTTAGAAGTTAGATACGTTATTAACAAATATATGTAATAAAAAAAGACTTTCCAAGCGGAAGTCTTTTTATATGGAGTAATTACTAAGATTAATTTTATATTAATCAAGAATAAACTTATGAACGGTATCTCTTAAGATTTTTGCGATACCTGGTTCATGATTATCATAATAGGATGTAAAACGCTCATCACTAATATATAAATCAGTAACGCCTTTATGAGCTTGAGGGTTATATTTACCCCATGTGATCGTAATCCACTCTTTATGTAGATTAAATACTTTTTCCTCTAATTTAGGGTTGTTTCTATCGTTTTTAAGTTTAATTAGGGTTTGTATTAATTCGTCATTTAGGTTATTCATATGATCGAACGTTTCTTTTGTCATATTCTTAAAAGATTTCTTAGATTGTTCATATGATTCGTTTCCATACTTATCAATAACTTCATCTTTATACTTTGTGTCATTGTCATTAATAAGTTTATTTTTTAAACCTTCGAATTTTTGGTCGTTTTTCATTGTTATTTCTCCTTTAATTGATTGTATTGTTGATTGAATAGTATTAATAATAGTTTGGATTTGAACTTGTCTTTTTGATAGTTCATTAAGATGACTTTCTAATAGTTCAATGGTTGTCTTATTATCTAATCCTTGAATTAAGGGTTTGATTTCTGATAATTCTAGTCCAAGTTCCTTATAGAGTAGAATTTGTTGAAGTGTATTAATATCTTGATCGGTGTAGTATCTATAATTAGTTTGGGGATCTTTCTTAGGAATGATTAGCCCTTTTTGTTCATAAAATCTTAAAGTTCTAGTAGATACACCGGATATTTTAGAAATATAACCTATTTTATAATTCAATATTATCACCACCTAACTATAGTATAAACTATGACGTAAGGTTAATGTCAACAAAAAAAAGAATAATTTTTTTCGTGATTACTTCAATAGAATAGTTTTAAAAAATGAAGAAAAAAGGTATAATAGGTATAGAGTCAACTAAATTGTTTAAGAATTGTATATAACAAGTTAAAGATAAGAGGGAGGTTACTATGGCAGTAACTGAAAACAATCATAAAATTGCGGTTTTAATTGATTATGATAATTTTAATAATGAAGAATTTTTAAAGGTATTGTTTGAAGAATTAAATGAATATGGCGATATCATCATTAAGGAAGCCTATTTTTCTGATTTAGATAGTACCATTACCAATAAGAGTAAGGCAACTAAACATAAATTTATTGAAAAACTACAAACCCTAGGGATTAACCCTAAACTACAAATTCCTTATACGAAAGGAAAAAATGCGGCAGATATAAGAATTGCGATAGAAGCGATGGATCTTTTAAATAAGGATTATATTACTTGTTTTTGTCTAGCATCATCAGATTCAGATTTAACACCACTTGCAACCAAGCTAAAAAATGAAAACAAATTTGTTATTGGGGCAGGAATAGAATCAACACCAAAACCATTTAAAGTAGAATGTAACTATTTTATTAATATTGATACACGTATTAAAGATACAAAAGAACAAGCTGATAAAGTCGTTAAAGAAACTCAAAAACAAACAAGTAAAAAAGATGATAGAATTGAAAAACTAGTTAAAGTAGTTAATTCAATTATTAATGAAAATAGAGATGAAAATGGGGAAGTTCAATTTTCTCTTGCAATCGCACTATTAAAGAAACGTCAAACCGACTTTTCTCCTAAGAACTACGGTTTTAGAAACAATAGTGCTTTACCTTTCTTTCATGCCATGCTAAATAATTATTATAAAATAGATAAGCGTGGTGGGGTTGATTTTATTTCCATAAAAAAGAATGATAAACCTAAAGACTAATGAATAAAAACCGAATGACTAGTTCATTCGTTTTTTTTGATTAGGAACTATTTTAAAACAAGCAACATAATAGTATAATGAAGTTGGTGGTTACATGATAGACGTTATAATTATTGGAGGCGGAGCATCAGGGATGATGGCAGCTTTGTCTTCAGGAAGAAAAGGGTATAAAACCCTTTTACTTGAAAAGAATAATAAACTTGGTAAAAAAATACTTGCTACTGGAAATGGTAGATGTAATTTTACCAATGTTTTAGCATCTGAAAAAGATTACAATAGTGATTTTGTGGAAGGGGTATTTAACCAGTTTAATGTAGAAGCTACCCTTGATTTATTTGATTCTTTGGGGTTAATGAAACTAGAAGAGGGTCAAGGTAGGTGCTACCCGGCCAGTGAACAAGCCCAATCAATTATAGATGTATTAGAATATGAGCTTAACCGTCTAAATGTTGAGGTATGGCTAGAAAAAGAAGTAAGACAAGTATCTTTTAAGAATGGTTTATTTAAAGTGGATTTGGCTGATTCAAGTAGTGTGATTAGTAAAAATTTGATTATTTCTACGGGTGGTATTAGTTTACCTCAATCTGGTTCAACTGGGGATGGATATAAAATCGCTGAATCATTAGGCCATAGCATTACCAAATTGGTACCTTCTTTAACAAGATTAAAATTAAAACATAAACATTTAAATGGCATGAGTGGGGTAAGGTTTACTAATAATATTCAATTGGTTTCTAATGGAGAGCTCATCTATGAAACCTATGATGATGTCATATTCAATAAAACAGGTATTAGTGGCTTAGGCATTTTAAGTATGTCTAAGTATGCAAATTTTAGTATTAATAATAATTTACCGACAAAAGTTATTGTGAGATTGGTTAATTCAGATGAATATACTTTAACAAAACGTTTTGAAACATTACATTATAAAACAGTATTTAATAGCTTAATAGGACTAATTAACCGAAAATTAATTGTACCTGTATTAAATGAAGCAGGGATTAGAAATTATGATACACTGGTTTCAAAACTAAGCACGAAAGAAATAAACAAGTTAATAAAAGTATTACTAGGATTCGAATTTGAAGTTATTGGCTCAGATGGCTTTCTTGATGCCCAAGTTACTTCAGGGGGAATCAATTTAAAAGAAGTTAATAAATACACACTAGAAAGTTTACTAGTTAAAGGGTTATACTTCACAGGTGAAACACTAGACATTGATGGTAAGAGTGGTGGATATAACTTACAATGGGCTTGGAGTAGTGGCTTTGTTGCCGGATTATTAAGAAAATAGGGAGATAAATATGTTTAACACAGTGGATAGAAAAAATACTCAAAGTATAAAATGGGATCAAACAAAAAAAGAAGATTGTATACCTTTTACTATCGCAGATAGTGATTATGCTTCACCAAAACCGGTTATTGACGCTTTAAACGAAAGAGTCAACCATGGTGTTTTTGGATATACGTATTTTGATGATGATTACTATAACATTATTATTAGTTTTGTAAAAAGACATTATTATTATGAAATTACCGCAAACCAAATCACAACCACGATGGGGGTTGTGGGGTCATTGTATTACGCTATTAAAATGTTGGATGACAAATCTGAAGGTATAATCATTCAAACCCCTGTTTATAACATGTTTTATGGTTTAATTGAAAAAGCGAACAAAAAAGTAATTGAAAATAAACTAATCGAAGAAGATGGTTATTATCGAATGGATTTTGATAACCTTGAATATTTGTTTTCTCAAGGTCACAAGATTATGATTTTATGTAACCCGCATAACCCAGTGGGGAGAGTTTATAAAGATGATGAACTTAAAAAACTCGTTTTATTGGCTAAAAAGTATGATGTATATCTATTAAGTGATGAAATTCATGCCGATATTATTTTAAATGACAATAAATTCATTTCGTTGATGAAATATTATGATTTATATGAAAATATGATGGTGTTTATTGCCCCATCTAAAACTTTTAATATAGCTGGACTACATATCAGTTTAGTCATCTCTAAAAATGATGATTTAATGGCATCCTATAAAAAGATTACCGATGAAGGGTACTTCAAGAACCCAAGTTTGTTATCAATCACAGCATTAAAGGCTGCCTATAAAGACTGTGACAAATGGATGGCTTTACAAAACCAACATTTATCTAAAAACTATCAAATTATTAAAGATTACTTTCATGAAAAACATCCTCAAGTGATTTTATCACAAGTAGAAGGTACGTATTTAGTATGGTTAGATATGAACTATTTAAAAATATCTTGTGAAGAAGCCACAAAAGAATTAATGAACCATCATATCTCTGTAGGTAAAGGAACCATTTATAGTCCACACAGTGAAGGGTATTTCAGATTAAATTTTGCTTGTTCAACTGAACAATTAAAAGAAGGTTTAAAAAGATTAAGTGAAACCATTAAAATTTTAGAAGAAAACACCACTAAATAGTGGTTGTAGATTATTATAAAACGTATTATAATAATCTTATGCAGGCGTAGTTAAATGGTATAACTTTTGCTTCCCAAGCAAATATTGGGGGTTCGATTCCCCTCGCTTGCTCCAGAAATTAAAGATGGTCGAATCAACCTTGACTTAATGAATAACTAAGAGAGACGAAAGTCTTTCTTTTTATCATAAATTTGGCACTCCATGCTTGACAGTGCTAATTATTTGTATTATAATATAAGTGAACTTAGGGAATAAGTTCAAGAACAATATAAAAAAGGAGAGATGTTTATGTTGAGTTTACTCAAAAAAGATCGAGACTTCTTTGATAGCTTGTTCGATGAATTTAGAGTCGCACCATTTGGTAATGATGTCTCCATGAGAACTGATATCAAAGAAAATGAACATGGCTACGAATTGGCCATTGAAATGCCTGGTTTTGACAAACAGGATATTAAAGTGAGCCTTGAAGAAGGGTATCTAATGGTGGAAGCCGAAAGAAAGCATGAAACCAATAACGATGATCCTAAAGGCAAATTTATCCGTCGTGAACGCTACTATGGTGTCATGAGACGTAGTTTCTATGTCGGTGATGTTCACATGGATGAAATCAAGGGATCCTTTGATAAGGGTGTATTGAAGATTCAAATCCCTAGAGAATCTAAGAAAATTGAAACCAAGAAATATTTGGAACTAGAATAATGAAAATCGGAGCCCTATAATGCGGCTCCAATTTCTTATTTGCTCAGTATTGTGTACTCTTATTTAATCATTTATAACATTAAATCAGTTCAATAATTTCTGGTGTACTACAAAAAAAAGTGATTAAAAAGAGATGATGTTGGCTATAGTAGACCGATATCGTCTCTTATTCTTTTATTGAACTGAGAAACTCAGGATTTGTTGAATATGACATATTAACTAAAAAAATCACAAATAGGGTGGTCAAAAAATACCTGATTTCTCCAAAATTGCATCAAAACAGTCGCCCTAACACAAAGATAAATTAAACTACCTTTTAGGGGTAGTTTTCCGTAAACGTCAAAAATTAACACCTATTATGAAAAAAGAACCACCAGCTTAAAACCGCTGGTGGTTTTTTATTGGCGGGTGTACTCCCCTGTAGGCGGAAATTGGAGTGTTGATTACGCATCCACTAAAATGAATAAATTTATAAAATTAATTATATAATTATGTTATACTTAAGTTAATAAGATGCATAGGAGAAAACGGAATATGAGGAAAATTATGCAATTAATTGTGTTGTCTATTTCTGTATTATTATTAAATGGGTGTATTAATCAAGATGGGCTAATTTATATTGATCACATTGATATTTATGTAGAGGGTATATTAGTCGAAGGAACCATTCAATATTATGATGGTGAGGTCTGGATTAATTATGATCAACCCCAAAAACTTAATAAAGGTTTATATTACACAGTTGATATAGAAAAAGGTTCAAATGTTGAAGTTGTTTTTTACATAAAAAGTCCCCAAATGGATGTAAAGGAAATTAAAATTGTAACCAATAAAAATTTTGAATCTTGGTCCTACAATTCATTTACTTTAGATACAGTAGAAAAATTAGAAGAATTAACAAAAACCAATTATTTATTTGAATCTATTGATACGAGTTATAATGTCATTGAAATACCTTCCTGGTTAACCAATAAAGGGATAAAGTATAGAACCCTTAAGATTGATAATAGTTATGTCATATGGGGGATTCATTTGAATATTATTTAATTAGATAAAAAAAGCCACAATGACTTTAAGTCAAAGTGGCTTTTTAATTAAAATTTATCGAAGAAGATGTTTTGCTCTTTCATACCTTTTGATTTAAGTACTTTAATACAGGCGTCAATCATTCCTGGTGACCCGCATAAATATGCTTCATGATTAGATAAATCTTCAGTATATCTCCCAACAACATCCGTAATTAAACCTCTTTCACCAGCCCAATCATCTTCTTTAGGTAAGTGGGATAGAGCAGGAACATAAGTGAAGTTTTTAAACTGTTTGGAAATATCCATGAAATAATCTGTTAAATAAAGGTCAGCTTGAGTACGAGCACCAAAGAAGTAAGTTGCCTCTCTATCAAATCCTTTATCAATTAAGCGATAAATGATGGATCTAATAGGTGCTTTACCAGAACCACCCGCAATCATAATGATTGGTTTTGTAGACTCCTCTTGGAGGAAGAAGTCTCCAAATGGCCCAGTAAGTCTAACTTTATCACCAACTTTTAAGGCTTGATTAACATAAGTAGAAGCAAGTCCTTTTGGCACTTGTCTAATAATTAATTCAATCATATAAGGGTCTTTAGAATCAGAAGCGATTGAATAAGCTCTATCTTCTTCAAATCCAGGCACCATTATTTGAGCGTATTGACCTGGTTTAAAATGCATCGGTTCAGTTAACTCAAATCTAACCATTTTAATGTCATAAGTCATTCTTTCTATTTTAACGACTTTACTTTGAAATACATTCGCGTTAAGTAGTCCAGGTGGTATTAATATTTTTAAATCAGTGGATACTTTTGTTTGACATGAAAGTCTAATACCTGTATCCACCTCTGCTTGAGATAAAAATGACATTTCAGTTGGTTTTGGTGGCTCATGATAGTCAATTAATCTAAATTTACATGTTCCACAAGTGCCTTTTCCACCACAAGCAGAAGGAATATAGATTTTATTTCGACTTAGTGAGTTAAGGGCAGTATCATTACCGACAACTGGAATTAAGGTATCTTCATTGATGGTAATTATTTTTTCACCACTGCCACCCATAATTTTATCAAAGAGTAAAACTAAACCTGTAATCGCAAATAATAAGCCTAAAATAATAATAAATGTCCACATAATATTTTTCTCCTTTTATATGCTTCCAATGCCTGTGAAAGCAAAGAATGCTAGTGCAAGAATTCCAAGAATAATAAATGAGATGGCTCTTCCTCTTAAACCTTTAGGAATATTTGAGATTTCTTTCATTTTGATTTTCACACCAGCGAGTAATACAATCGCTAGTAACCAACCTATTCCAGAACCGAGGGCAAATACGGTTGTTTCTATAAAGTTATAATCACGATTCATAAAGAATAATGAAATCGCAAGAACCACACAGTTAACTGTAATCAGTGGTAAGAATATACCAAATGAGTTATAAACTTTTGGTAAGAACTTTTCAATGAACATTTCTAGTAACTGTACGGTTGCGGCAATAGTAATTATGAAGACTAATAAAGCTAAATTAGTCGTGTTGGTTATAATTAATAATTGATAAATTGGCCAGTTAATCATGGCTGTTAAGGTTACTACAAGTACCACCGCAAGCCCCATATTTATGGCGTTTTTAATTGAGGTTGAAACCGCAATTAAAGAACACATGCCTAAAATAAAGATAAGCGCGATATTTTGTGATAAAATTGAAGCTAAAAATAAATCAATTAAACGTTGCATATAATCACCTACTCCTCATAAGTTTTAGTCATACTGCGTAAACCCCAAGCCAATAATCCTATAATAAAGAATCCCCCTGGCGCAATAGACATGACAACCCAATTAATCCAGTTACCTGGCATTACCTGCATACCAAGCCAAGTACCAAATCCAAGTATTTCACGAATGGATGCGACAACAATTAAAACCAGTGTATATCCCATACCGTTTGCGAAACCATCAATTAAAGTATATTTTACAGGATTCTTAACAGCGTAAGCTTCTGCCCGTCCCATGACAATACAGTTGGTAATGATTAACCCCACATATGCACTTAAACTTTTAGCGATTGTAGGAAAGAAACCTTCCAAAAACATTTGAACTAAAATAACGTATAGTGAAATGATTACCATATAGACAACCATTCTTATTTTAAAGGGGATAAAGTTTCTTAACATTGAAACAGTACCAGAAGATGCGATAACAACAAATGTTACTCCAAGACCCATCGCAATCGCATTTTCAACTTGGTTTGTTACTGCTAGTGCACTACAAATACCCAAAACTGAAATTAAGATCGGATTTTGTTTGGAAATACCATTACTTAAAGTTTGATACCATTTGGTATACTTGATTCTAAGAAATTTCATATCTGATCCCCCATTTTCAATAGATAGGCATTATTTAAAATAGAGATAAATCGATTTGATGTTCCTGTAGCTCCTGTTATTTGATCCACTTGAGTTTCTGGATCTGATGTATTATCTGGTTTTGATAAACTGATATTTGGATCAAATTTAACACCTACATAATTATCGAGATATTCCCTAGTTGACACAACGCCACCTAAACCCGGTGTTTCTTGTTGGTTTAATACAGTGACTTTAAGAATCGTAATTTTGTCGCTTTCTAATGTGATTACACCATTGATTTCTCCCCATAAACCATTGCCAGTGAAAAAGAAACTGTAAGTCCCTAAACTTTTATGACGATAAACACGATTAATGGGATCTGGTTCTTCATCTAACGAGGTGAAAGTTTCATCAAAAAGTTCTATATAAACGCCAACGCCTGTGCTTAAACCATGATGATCCAACATTGCTGCTTTCCATTCATAGTTTTTGTTATTTTTAATACGATCAGCGGTTATAATATCCATACCTTGGATTAAACCAGCAGTCAAACCACCTAATAAGATAACAAAGATGAATAATTTTAAATTTTTCATAGGGTTATCTCCTGGATTTCAGTTTTTGTGAGATAAGAAGCCAATAAATAATCAATTAAAGGTGATAAAGTGTTACCCAGCATGATGGCATAAATCGCTGCAAACTCTCTATTAGATGATTGTGTATTAATTAACCATACCATTAAACCTAAAAGAAATCCGTGTATTATTTTACCTGTGTTTTTCTTTGCGCCAGTTGAAGGTTCCGTCACCATGAATACTCCAACGAAGATAAAGTTTGTTTGAAAGATGATATCAAGTGGATTAGGATTTGTAGCGTTTATTAAATAAAATAAGCCATACATACCTAATAAACTAACAAAGTAACTAATGAGCGTATATGGTGATATCGCTTTGAATAACATCAGTAGAAGCGCCATAGCTAAACAAGTATAAACAAATATTTCACCCATTGCATTTCCTGTTTTTTGATTTAGGATATATATCGGAAATGATAAAAGTAAAAACAAGAATCCTAATGATTCAGCATTAAAGACATTTTTGTCTTGTCCGCCGAACAACAATTTTGCAAAAAATAGGCCAAAACTAAGTCCTAGCGCTACCATCCAAAGATGGCTTGTGATCGTGTGCGGTAGAATAAGTGTTACAATTAAAGGTGAGATAAAATAAGCTGTAAAATCTAGCTTTTCTTTCCTTAACCATGCAGCTAGTAGTTCAAGTACTAATGAAGTAATTACTGAAACCAGAGTAATTAACAACATGTTTGGCCCATGTTGATAAGTCGATACGCCTAAAAGAATCAATAATGAAATTATGACGATTAAACGACGTTTTTGGTTTGTATCCACGCATTTTTCCTCCCGTGTGTAAGATGGTTTCATATTACAATATAGCGTTTTCATATACAAGTAAAGTTATAATTACCTTATAGGCTTTATAAATAACTTTATAA
The DNA here is from genome assembly GCA_002410615.1 of Acholeplasmataceae bacterium UBA5409. GTDB lineage: Bacteria > Bacillota_I > Bacilli_A > Acholeplasmatales > UBA5453 > UBA5409. The sequence goes on along the minus strand of DHNT01000005.1, from coordinate 222,610 downwards.
ACTATGAAAAATATTGAATTAAACCGGTCTAAATTGTCGTAATTTTAAAGTAATTAAGATATCATACACAAAAGTCATTGCAATTTAGAAAATAAAGTGGTAATAATGAAATAAAGTAAATTGTTTATTCATTTTAAATTTAGTGATTTACAAAAAAGGAGACTTACTATAATAAGTCAAGCAATAAATGATGAAAAATAGTAAAAGACCTCAAATTGAAGTCTGGAATTAGTATATGAATCAGACATAGAGGTAGCTACACCCTCATTTGATTATTTGAATTGTGAATGATCAAATGTCAGTTGATTGACACCTAAATAGTATATGGTACGAATTAATTTTCTAGCAGAGTGAACCATGGCGACTTTATGATGTTTACCCTCAGCTCGCTTCTTAAGGTAATAATCATAGAGTTTAGGATTCAATCTTAAACCCGCAAAAGTGATTTGCCAAAAGGTCATTCTAAGTAGTCCGGATCCACGTTTAACAATATGTCCTCTGGTTTCTATTGTTCCTGATTGATTGACAGATGTATCCAGTCCAGAAAATGAAACAATTTGAGCAGGACTTGTGAAGTTTTTAAAATCACCAAGTTCGGCGATGATGATTGCTGCAGAGATGATGTTAAGCCCTGGAATGGTTGTTAGTGTTTGATTGATATTTTCCATCAGATGGATGATTTCATGCTCAACAGATTCAATAATTTCAGTTAAATCCTCATAGTGTTTTATGGAATGTTTAAGAAGTAACAGATCAGACTGAGTTTCATATCCAACTGATGATTTAGCTAAAGATTTCAATTTTTGAACCCTAACGTAAGATAATCTACCTTTAGAGTAACTCCTAATGGATTCATAATCTTTATTTGAAAGTTTGGAAATTCTTGCTCTTGATTTGAACTTCTTAAGGATAAATATCGCACTACCAGCGAGTCTTTCGTTAAAAAAAGGTTTAAATTCAGGAAAGATGCGATCTAGGATGTTTGTGAGTTCAATGAGTGTTTTGGAGCGACTAACCATTTGTGAATGTCGATATCTTACTAGTTGTTTTAATTCATTGATGTGGTAAAATTTAGTATGTAAGGTCTTGTAGTCAACAGAACCTAGCATACTTGAAATTGTTTTGGCGTCAACTTTATCTGTCTTTGTCTTACGTAACGATAATGCCTTGGAAAACATGTGCGTTAAGTAAGGGTTAAATTCTAGATAAGTGTAGCTATTTGACGTGATGAACTGTTTAAGGTTTGATCCATAGTGTCCTGTTGACTCAAGACCTATTCTTATTTCTTTTGACTGATCTAAAGATTTTAAGACCTCAAGAAATAAATCAAAACCTAAACGATTGTTATCAAAGCTGAATACTTTGATTTGAATACCTGCTTCAGTAGCTATGAAGCAGTCGTGTTTGTACTTAGAGATATCAATTCCGATTAAGTACATAAAAACACCTTCAATATAAGTTTTAGCACTGGGTAAGTCACAGATTTCTTATTTATGTAGTCTTGTGATGAAGCGTCTAGCGCTAACTTACTGATTGACATTAAAAATAAGAACTGTGGTAAGAGTCTCCTTCAATAGTCAAAGCTATACAAATATGACACAAATCCACAGTGCTTAATTTAATTATAACAATAGAAAGAAAGGAAGTTATACTCTAACTATTATTACAGTTCTGAGTATACAAGATTAATATGAATAACGGAGAATACAAGATTCAAAAACCTCAAGATATCCTTTCGATAGGGGTAATGATTGCTGTTTTGGTTTATACAGTATTTGTTTTATTAGATGTGCTGTTATATTATTTTGGTGATACTGCGATTAAACAAACCTTTATGATGGGTGGTTTATTGTCAACAATTTTGTTAAGTTTTGTAGTAATATTTACCGCATCAAAAGGAAAGACTTTGTTAGGAACAACATTCTTTTTATTGACTTTAATAATTGAAAGAGGTCTTTCTTTCATCAGAACTTTAATTGATGGCACGATTTCTTTATCGACATTTGCAGGATTTTATCATTTCGTGGTTTTTGTAATCTTTGTCTATTCAGTCATTGTTATTGTAACCATACTACGAAGAGAAATACCTAAATTTAATTTTCTTCATTTAAGAAACTTTCTATTACCGTTAATAGCGATTGGTTATTATTTGTTGTTCGTAAGTTTTAGTGGTACTTTAGCGTTTGTTTTACCGATTGTTTTGTTAGTATGGTTTGAAGAAGAAAGATTTATACCATGGTTTGTAACAGCTAGATTTTTATTCAGCGTAACCAATATTTTGGATTACTTTATTATTAAAAATACCATTCCTGGGTACACACAAAGTTTTGCTACCTGGTTACAGACGATTCTTGCGTTAGGGATTCTAGTTTTAGCGATTATTTCTATATTCAATCCAAACCTTCTTATAATATCTAGAAGTAATAAAATAGAACAAGTAAATACATCTGACGAAGATTAGAAAAAGAGATTTCTTAAGCTCCGTGATTATTGTAGGGGCTTTTTTTATGAATAATTATAGAATACTTTACTAGAAATAAAGTTAACGTCATAATTTTTACATGTTATAATAAATATATGAGGTGAAGATTATGAAAATAGATCCAATTTATAAAAAGTTAACAGAAGCCTTTGGTATTTCGAGTAGAGAAGAAGAAATCAAAGCAATTGTTTTAAGAGAAATTGAAAAATATCCAAACTATGAAATTGTTAAGGATAATTTAGGAAGCATTTTTGCGTATAAGAAATCAAAAAATCCTAATGCGAAAACAATAATGATTGCTGGACATATGGATGAAGTCGGATTAATGATTTCTGATATTCGTCCTAATGGTGCGATAAAAGTAATTCCAATTGGGGGATTAATGCCAGAAGTATTTATTTCTCAATTACTATATGTACATACGTCTTCTAAAGATATTCCCGGAATTATCGGTTCAGTACCACCACATTTATCAAAAGATCAAAAAGTTAGTTTTGATGATATGGTTTTGGATGTTGGGTTAAAAAATAAAGAAGAAGTTTTAAAAGCAGGTATAGAAATTGGTCAAATGGTGTTACCAAAAACGAAGTTCATTTATTCACTTAATGAAGAACGTGTCATGGCAAAAGCTGTCGACAACAGATGGGGTGTTGGGATGGCATTAGAACTTATTAGAGACTGTCATGATAAGGATTATGAGTTTAATTTAGCGATTGGTGCAACCGTTCAAGAAGAAGTTGGCTTAAGAGGAGCTGGCACCATAACTTATAAGATTAGCCCAGACATGTTTATTGCCTTAGATGCAAGCCCACTTAATGACTTATTAGATCCAAATGCTTCTGGTAAAATGGATGAAGGCTTTTTAGTCAGATTATATGATCCAAGTAATATTATGAGACCATCGCTTTTTAATTATTTTAAAGCGGTTGCGAAAAATAATGAAATAAATCATCAAATTTATTTTTCTAAAGGTGGAACAGATGCGGCAAAAGCCCAATACAATAAAGATGGTGTTGTTTCTACAACGATTGGGTTACCTGCAAGATACATTCATTCAACTGTGAGTATGTTTAGCATTCATGATCACATGAGTGCTCATAAAATGATTAGAGCATTACTTAATGATTTAACAAATGAAAAGATTACCTATTTAAAAGAAAACTAAAGGAGAATAACGATGAAGATGACTACACTCTCAAATGGCATAAAAATGCCCATGCTTGGTATTGGAACATTTTTAGTGAGTGAACAAGATGGTTATGAAACAGTTAAAGAAGCTTTAAAAGTAGGATACAGACACATTGATACGGCTCAAGCCTATCGTAATGAAACAGAAATAGGTAGAGCGATCAAAGATTCAGGTATACCTAGAGAGGAAATCTTTGTAACTACGAAACTAAGCGCACGTAAACTAGGCTATAAAGAAACAAGTGAAGCGTTAGATGAATCTTTATTCAAATTAGGATTAGATTATGTTGATTTGTATTTAATTCACTGGCCAAGTTCTAACACCGCTTTGAATCAAGAAACTTGGAAGGGAATGGAAGTTTGTTATAACACTGGAAGAACTCACGCGATTGGTGTTTCAAATTTCCAAATTCATCATCTATTAGATCTCTTTAAAGTAGCCAGTGTGATGCCGATGGTTAACCAAGTTGAAATGCATCCAGGCTTACAACAAGAACCTTTAAAAGTATTTCTTGATAAAAACAACATTAAAATGATCTCTTATGGACCCTTTATGAAAGGTGAAGTCTTTAATAGAGAGGGAAAATTCTATGAGTCTCTCGATAAAATTGGAGATAATCATAAAGCATCAGTGGCTCAAGTTATTATCGCTTGGGGGCTTCAAAGAGACATCATGATGATTCCAAAAAGTGTAACGCCATCTAGAATATTAGAAAACTTTAAAGCATTAGATTTGGTTTTAACCAATCAAGAAATGGAAATGATTTCCCTATTAAATCAAGGAACTAGAGTTTATACAGATCCTGATAATGTTCCATATGTTAAAAAGTAATTTTTATTTAATATTCACAATAAGTGTCTAGGGATTTAGACACTTTTTGTTTATAATATAAGTAAGGTATTCCTCTTTTGAGGTAAGGTATGGTTAATCTATTTATTTATCTAGATAAGTAGGTTATAGTGAAGGTGGTGTAGAGATGGCAAAACTTTTGTTGGATAAAGTTAAAGATGAAGCACTAATCTTAAAACTTAAAACTTCTTACAACTTAATCACAAAAGACATCAATAATACACAAGCGGTTGTTTCTTTAGATGATTTAGATGAAAATGTGGTTACTGATATTATTAACCTTGCATCTGGTAATAAAGAAATGACGTTATTTGAAACATCTGAGGGATGGGTCAATCTAAATATTTATGAAATAAACTATCTTGAATCTTATTTGAATGAAGTTTATATTCATGATATCAATCAAAACACCTATACCGTTAAGACGCCGTTGTATCAACTAGAAGAACGCTTGAATAAAAATGTTTTTGTAAGAATCAGTATCTCATTTGTTTGTAACATCAAATATATTAGATACATTAAAACACTTTTAAATCAAAAGTTAGAACTTACCATGATGAGCGGCGATAAACTAATAGTCACAAGAAGTTATTTAAAAAACTTCAAACATACCTTAATGCTTTAAAGGAGGCATATTATGAGAGAATTTGGAATAATCTTACTCGTATTATTAACGATCACGTTTTTAGTGACGATTTATTTACTCATTAAAGACAGTATTTGGCTTAAGAGACTTAATAAATACAGAACAAGTGAATCACTAAAACCAATTAAGCCAAGCTACAATATTTTGCAAAAAAGGTTTACAACCTTAGCGCTCTCGTTCGTGATGATTTTAGCTATCACTCCAATCTTAACATTCAACCAAAAGATTGAACCACCGTTTTATGTGGATAAACAAATGGTGAATGTGAAAACAGTTGGCTCAAAAGAGAAACTTGTGAGTATGATAGATAACTATAATAATTACTATTACTATGAAGAAGGGATTGTTTGGGAAGGTAACATCAACGGTTCAGTTGATTTGGGACTAGACGGGCTTAATCCAGGAACTGTAGTTGGTAATGGGGATACCCAAAATAATGATCGAGATTTCATTGATACGAATAATCAAGTTGAAGGGGTTCAAGAAGCGGATATCATCAAAACAGATGGAAATCGAATCTTTTATGCCCCATATGGAAGAAATCAAGTTTCAATCCTTGATATCTCAATCGATGGAACAGCGACTTTAAAAAAAGAAATTGATTTTGAAGAGTTCTATCTATCAACGATGTTCTTAACGGATAATTATGTTGTTTTGGTGGGTTATGTCTATGAGAAATTAGAAAGAAAAGCCACTACTACATCCGGTGAACCCTATTTCGATGTATGGTATCCATATGTCTATAGTGGGGCATTGTATGTTTACGATAAAACGACCTTAGAAGAAGTCTATGTTTATGAAACACAAGCGAATTTTGCCGATTATCGTGTCATTGATAATAAGTTATACATTATCGCGAATACCCAAATTAATTTAGATGATCCAAGACCTCAAGCCACGATTAATTATCAAGGTAGTCAAAAAACAGAGATTGTTGATTATAATGAAATTTATTATTTTGATGAAAACATTGTCTCAGGAATAACCGCGATTACCGTCTTAGACCTTGAAACGTTTGAAACCGATACAAAAGGTTATTTAGGTAGAACTGAACAAATCCATGTCAGTCAAGATGCCATCTACACAACCTCTACTTACTATGATTACGCCTATTATAATCAATACGCAAATACGGATGATACAGGCTCATTTAATTGGGATGAGTTTTATAAAACTTCGATTCGTAAATTCCGTATTCTTGAAGATGGTTCGGTAGCCTATGTGGGTAGTACTAAAGTATTAGGTTTTGTTGGTGGACAATATTGGATGGATGAATATGATGGTTACTTTAGAGTGATCACTTCAACACCGGCATGGGTTCCAAATATTAGCAATCGAACCATTTACAAACACCGTTTATATGTCTTAAAAGAAAATGAACTTATTGATTCACTTGACACGATAAGTGTCCTTGATAAAGGGATTGGTAAACCAGCCGTTACCAAAACTGGCCTAAGAAATGATGTCACAGAGGAACAAGTTAAAAGTGTTCGGTTTAATGGCCCTAAAGCCCATGTGGTAACCTTCTTACAAACCGATCCACTTTATACAATTGATCTATCTAATCCAGCCTTTCCAGTGATTACAAACGCGATTGAAGAACCGGGATTCTCGACTTATCTACATCCGTGGGGAGAAGATTACTTAGTTGGTATTGGTAATATGGCCACTTCAAGCGGAATGGTAACCGGAATTAAATTAAGCGTCTATGATACAAACACGCTTGAACCACTTCAAACCTATGAAATACCTTATAATCTCAATGGATACAGTTATAGCTATAGTGATGCGTTATTCGATCCAAAAGCGATTTTAGTGGATAGTGAAAAACAAATCTTTGCGTTTGCGATATCGACTTATTCCTATACACTTATTGACAATGTTTATCAATCAAGTTATCAAAGTGAATACTTAATCTTTAAGATTGATTTTAATAAAGAAGAAATTATCTCAAAACCTTATCGAATTGAACACGGATCAGCCAAATATTATTTCAATGTTGATCGAGGTGTCTACATTGATAATGTTGTTTATACGTTCTCCGAATACGAAATGATCAGTGTTAATTATGATACAGGCGAAATTATTCAAACACTACCTTTAAAATCTTGAATTCTTTCCTAAGAATAATTGAGCCTGAGTAAAGACCCCTTTGATAAGGGTCTTTTTTTTGCGTATGGGTTGTAAAATAAATCTAAAAGTTTTATAATTAACCTAATTATGGGACCCTTAAAGGCCTAAAAAGGAGAAGTTTATGAAACATAAGAAAGTTTTTGATATGGTACTGTTTTCAACGTTTTCCGCTATCATCTTGATCTTAACGTTGGTACCAAATATTGGTTATATTAGAGTTGGAGTCGCAAGTATTACGATTGTCCATATCCCAGTCTTAATTGGTATTATGTTTTTAGGGCTAGGCTATTCATTATCTTTAGGATTGGTGTTTGGCTTATCAAGTTTGATTGCAGCATTTATGTATGCTTCAAGTCCAGCTGATTTAGCTTTTCAAAATCCGATTATTTCAGTATTGCCGAGAATTGTTTTTGCGTTAGTTGCTTTCTATATAATCCGTTTATTGTTCTTGATTAGAAAAAAGAGCAAGTACGGTAATTTAATTAATTTTATTATTGTAACGGTTGTTTCTACGGCCTTCATTTTATTTGCATCTGAAGGCATCGTCACCGTAACCAATTGGTATCGCTCAATCGTCTATCCAGTAGGCATTTTATTGTTAGTGATACTATTAACCGGTTATATTTTCTTTATTAGAAAGAGCAAACATAAAAACTTAGCTTATGTCCCTGCGGCATTTATTGTTTCAACCTTAATTCATACGGTTTTAGTCTTAGGAACCCTTGGCTTAATGAAGCCAGCCGCTTTTGGCGATAATGCAGATATTTTTGGGATTATCTTATCGGTATTAGGAACCAATGGTGTTATTGAAGCGGCTGCGGCAGTCTTAATTGGGACGCCAATTGTAGTCGCTTTAAAGAATTTAATTGAAAAGGATGAACTCGATGAATCTCTTATTTGATATTGGGAATACGGAACTTAAAGTAGGGGTTGCTAACGACGAAAAAGTTTTAAAAGTATTTCGATTTTCTAAGTTTCAAGAAAAATCCGTGGATGAATTGTATTTATCCTTTTATTTGATTTTTGATGATTATGAATTTACAAAAGTGGCTATTTGTAGTGTGGTACCTGAACTGACCACAAAATTAAGAACCTTATCAGTAGAATATCTTGAAATTGATCCAGTGGTTGTCGAACCAGGCGTTAAAACGGGCTTAAAGATGAAAGCGGATTACCCTGCTGAAGTTGGTGCTGATTTAATTTGTGGCAGTGTTGCAGCGGCAAAAATGGACCAACCTGTCTTATTTATTGACTTAGGTACGGCCACTAAATATGTTTATGTTGAAAATAGTACTTTAAATGGGGTAGTCATTTCACCTGGGGTTGAAGTCTCCATGAACGCACTGGTTTCTAATACCGCTTTACTACCAACCTTCGAATTAAAAGCACCCAATAAGGTCTTAGGTAATAATACGATTAGTTGTCTTCAATCAGGGATTATTTATGGAACAGCAGCCCAAATAGAAGGTTTAGTTTCGAAGATTAAAAATGAAGTTGGTAAAGATTTTTTGGTTGTTATGACGGGTGGTTTATCGCCCCTATTCAAAAATGTATTAGAAATACCTGTAACCTTCGTTAAACATTTAGTACTTGAGGGATTATTGGAAATACTTTTAAGAAACAGCCTTGTTAAATAGGCTGTTTTTTAATTAGATGTTTATGTAAAAATCAAATTGGTGTATAATATTGTTTGAATGGAGGGTATTTAATGTCATATCAAGAAAATTACTTAAAATGGAAAAACGAATCCTCTTTAAAAGAACCACTTAAAAGTGAACTGATTAAATTGACAGAATCAGAAATAGAAGACGCTTTTTATAAAGAACTAGAGTTTGGGACTGCTGGTGCGCGTGGATTAATGGGGGTTGGAACGAATAGACTAAATGTTTATACGGTTAAAAAAATAGTCTTAGGCTATGCAAAATATATTAAAAAACAAGCTAAAAAAACAAATTATAAAATCGCAATTAGTTATGACAATCGTAAGAATTCAAGAGAATTTGCCTATACTTCAGCAAGCGTACTTGCCCAAGAAGGAATTGAATCCTATATCACTAAGGAATTAAGGCCCACCCCTTTTTTATCCTATATGGTAAGACATTTTCATTGTGATGGGGGAATTATGATTACAGCGAGTCATAACCCGAAACAATATAATGGTTTTAAAGTTTATGATAAACACGGGGCTCAATTAATCCCTGAATTCGCAGACAAATTAACCATTGAAGTCAATAAAATAACCGATTATTTTCATATTCAGGAAAAAGATTCACCTGAATATATACATGAAGTCACAAATGACCTAGATAGTGCTTATTTGGCTAGAGTGAAAGAAATACAACTCAATCCTTCTTTAGATAAACCATTGAAGTTTGTTTATTCACCTTTACATGGAGCAGGGGCCACTTTGATTCCAACATTACTAATGTCAGAAGGCTATAAATTATATCCTGTGTCTGAAGAAATGACACCAGATGGTAATTTTTCTCACATCGCCTCATCAAACCCGGAAGAGTTTGATGCCTATAACGGCTCATTAAAATTAGCTAAGAAAATCGATGCCGATATGATTATGGCGACAGACCCGGATGCTGATAGGCTGGGGGTAATTGTAAAACATAATGGGGCCTATCAAATCTTAAATGGAAATCAAACGGCATCATTAGAGTTATTCTATATTTTAGAACAACTTACGCTTAAAAATAAACTACCAAAAGATGGGGTTGTTTACAAATCAAATGTAACCACACCCCTGATGGATGAGATCGCTAAATTATATAATATTAAGGTTCATGAAGTTTTAACGGGTTTTAAGTTTATTGGTGATGCGATTGAAAAAGGAAAGCTACCTTATCTATTTGGCGCAGAAGAATCCTATGGTTCTTTGATTAGTCCTTTTGTGAGGGATAAAGATGCGGTTCAAGCGGTGTTATTCTTAGCTGAAATGGCGACCTATTATCATGAACAAAATAGAAGTTTATATCAAGTCTTATTAGATATTTATACAAGAGTTGGGGCTTATGCTGAAAAGACGATCTCTCAAACTTATGAAGGGGTTAATGGACTGAACCGAATTAGTGAGATTATGGCCTATTATCGTGAAAATGTCCTCAGCTTATCGAATGATGAGGTTATTAGAGTAGAAGATAATTTGACTCAACTGGCGACTGAAGATAATCACCAAGTTAAAATCGATTTACCAAAAGCGAACGTAATTAAGTTTATTTATAAATCAGGCAACATTGCGATATTAAGGCCTAGTGGAACTGAACCAAAACTAAAAATCTATCTCTATATAAAAGGGAAAAATGTTGAAGAGGCGAATCGAAAATTAGGCTCGATTGAAAAAGAAATATTACAGAAAGTGAAGGAAATATACGATGTATAAAGAACGACAACTAAAAGTATTAAATGAGGTTAAAGATCAATCAATTACGATTATTTATTCAGGTAAGGCACCAAAAAGAACGGCTGATCAACACTATGAGTATGAGGTAGGTCGTAACTTTTATTATTTAACTGGATTGGTTCAAGAAAATTCTTATTTAGTCTTAATTAAGGGAAATCATAAAACCTCAAGATTACTGTTTATTGAACCCTATGATGCTTTAAAAGCCTTATGGGTTGGGAGTGGTTTAAGCTTTGATGAAGCAAAATCATTAACCGAAGTGGATCAAGTTTTATCTAATTTAACGGTCTTAGATACATTAAGTCGTTTTTTAGGGGATTCTAGAGCAGCCCAATATGGTAAAATCGAATCATTTTATTTTGATTTTCATCGAGAAAACACCGATGAGTTGTTAAGTTATGAAGAGTTTTTAGCGGATAAACTCAAAAAACATTACCCTGACATTAATATTGAAACCGTTCACCCAGTTTTAAATCGTTTAAGAAGTGTTAAAGAACCAAATGAAATTGAAGCGATTAAAGAAGCCATTAAGATTACTGATCAAGGAATTCAAACCATGATGCGTCATAGTAAACCTGGAATGTATGAATATGAAATTGAGGCGTTTTATCATTACACGTTAAAAAAACATGGGGTTAAACCTTCCTTTAAAACGATTGCTGGTTCAGGATTAAATGGCACGATTCTTCACTATGAATCTAATAATAGAAAGACCTTAGATAATGAGTTAATCTTATTTGATTTGGGGGTTGATTATGATGTTTATTGTAGTGATATTAGTCGAACATTCCCAATCAATGGTAAGTTTACTGAAAGACAAAAAGCTTATTATGAAATTGTCTTAGAATGTAATAAAAAGACCATTGAATTCCTTCGTCCCGGTGTGACAAACCAAGAATGGAACGATTATGCGAAAAAGATTTTGGCTGAGGGATTAATTAAACTTGGTAAGATTCAAGATGAAAATGAACTTTCCAAATACTATTACCACTCAATCGGACATTTCTTAGGTTTAGATGTTCATGATGTTGGTGATTACACAGTTCCATTTAAAGAAGGTCAAATCTTAACGGTGGAACCAGGATTATACATTGCTGATGAAGGCATTGGAATCCGGATTGAAGACAATATTTTATTAACCAAAGATGGAAACATCAACTTATCAAAAAACATTATTAAAGAAGTAAAAGACATTGAAGCCTTTATGGCAACAAAATAAATTTTAAATTTAAAGTAAAATAAAAACCACTGATGTAACTATTAGATAGAGGTGATAGTATGAAGAAGTGGTTTTTATTTTTATTTTGTGTGATCGGATTAACCCTTTCCAATACGATTATTAAAGCAGATAGTAATTATAAAGCTTATGAAGAATTGAATTTAGAAAGTGGGAAACTGTTAAGCGCATTTACCAGTAGTGATTTTACTAAATACTATAAAAATGTAACAAAACGAAAGTTTTATGGCTGGCGAATCAACCAAGTCAATACGAATATTAAGGTTACTTACAAAACTGAAACCTTGTTTTCTTATTATAACGATGGTTATAGTAAAATTGAATATACTTATGAACAAACGAAAAAAAATACCAAAACCAGAAGTCTTTCTTCAACGGGCTCGATTGGTGTCAATGTCAGTGGAACAGTTGACAAATTTAAAGGTGGTTTAGATAGTTCTTTAAAAATAACCGATTCTGATACTACTACGGATCTAATTGAAGAGAATTATAAGCTTAAAGTGAGCGTTGAACCGGGAACGATGTTAAATTTATACATTTATGGAGAAGGTTTAATTTCCAATGGTGTAGCCGCAAATTATCTATTTTGGATTAGAACGGCTAAAGGTGGCTATGAGGTATTCACGGTGACAACACAATATTACCGTTTAGAGATGGTGAAAATCTAATGAAGAAAAAAGTGTTTGTGCCCCTTATAGTCATTTTAATAAGTGGTTTGTTGTTGTTGAATTATTGGGCTTATAAAAGTCCAGAAGATCATAAAATGATTGCTCAAAAAACGGTTTATTCACTAGGAAATACGAAAACATTTACAATTAGTTTATACAGTAATTATAAAGGGGCTTATCAATTAGTCGAGGCGGTTGATGTTGCCTCCATTGAAAATAGCAATGGAACGAAAAAGTTAGCCGTAAAATTAGAAAAAATAACCAAATCTAATCAATATCAATATTTAGATGAAACGTATCATAAATATTTGTATCACATTGAACTACCTGATTTAAATGATTATTTTTATATTGAAGAAGCTTATTTTAATCTTAGACTTAAAAATGGAGAAGAAACCAAGTTCATGATAGGCTCGTTTGATTATTACCAACCAACAGAAAATACTTTAAACTTAACCGAATTATATGGACGGAAAAATACATCATTTCCTTCTTTAGACCAAGTTTCTTTGCGGTTTGAAGTAAGTGAGCCAATATATATCGAGTATTTAGTTATTTCATCTACGGATCTGATCCCAGTGAATCAAATGGTTAGAGATGATTCATTAATTCAAATTGATATTTCACCAATTAATAAAACGTTTAATCAATTGTCTTTTAAGTTAATTTATAGTGTAGGCGATAATAGAGTAGAAGAAATCTTACCTTATTATTTATTTTATGAGACAATTGAAAATCCATTAGATTATGGCGTGCTGAATCATGTGTACTTATTTGATTGAAGTGAATCATGTTTCAAAAAGCTTCAATGACCTTCAAGTTATTAATGATTTAAGCCTCAACATTGAAGGGGGAAAAGTCTATTTATTATTAGGTGAAAATGGATCAGGAAAATCAACGTTCATTAAAATGTTGGTTGATTTATATTTGCCAACCTCTGGCATCATAACCAGACATTATGAAGATTTTAGATATGTGCCCGAACTGTTAACAATCAAGAGTGAGGTCAAGGTTCTATCCTATATTAAAGCAGTTTTAAGTTTAAGGGGATTGAAGCGGAATTTAGAGATGGAACTGAATTTAGAAATCGATTTAAATAAACAGTTAAGGCACTTATCTAAAGGGAATCTAAAAAAAGTATTAATCTATTTGGCTTTAGTCGGAACACCAGAAATTTTGTTTTTAGATGAACCATTAGATGGCTTAGATATTAATATGCAAAACAAAGTCATTGATTATTTTCTGCAAATGCCTAATTCAACTTTTATCATATCCACACACGATACAAAGAAGTATGACGCTTTAATGAATATAGAGGTGATTCACTTTGGGTAAGTGGATAAAGTATCACTTTTTATTTTTAATGGATAAGAAGTGGTGGTTGATGGTCTTGATGATTGCGATATGCTTAACCTTAATTTTAGGCTATTTTGGATCATTGTATGAACCCATTACAGAACGGTTGTTAAACTACCAAGAATACAGTGAATCTTATGAAAAAGAAGCGTTTATCGTGATTAATTTGTTGTTGTCATTATGGGTTTTTATCTCGTCTAAAGAACTGTTGTGTTTTGAAGAACCACATGTTGTTACCATTAGTAAAAAAAAGTATCTTATAAGTAAGATAATCAGCTATTTAATATTTTATTTATGTATTACGTTCTTGTTTTATGGCATTTACCAAATTATTAAATGTGTTTCATTTGGCGTCAATCCCTTTAATTATTATTTTATGCTCCATTTAGTCTTGAATGTTAGTATCGTTCATGGTATAACTGTTTTGGCGTTGGGGAAATCTAAAAGTATTTTAGTGTCAATCTTATTTACCCTGTTAATTGTGTTATTAGATCGACTAACAATGTTTGATAATTTGTTAACAAAATATATTACCTTTTTTTATCCAATATTAGACCTCAATCATCCTGTTTATGGCTATATACACGTATTATTAATGATTGTATTGATTTATTTTTTAGCGATTACAAAACATTTGAAATCTTTTTCTTGACATCAAGTCTTTATTTAGATATAATACTAACGGAATTAAATAAGTGAAAAGAAGAAGTATCCACTTCTCGCCTGATTGATAAGAGTCTTTGGGCAAATAGCACAAACATAAACGTTGACTATTTTAAAGTGGGTATTTATATCCACTTTTTCTTTTTAAAAAGTATAGATAAGGAGTGATTTATATTAATAAAATGCCTAGTAAGAAAGGTAAAGAAACTGATTTTTACAATGAAAATATTCCTTTTAATGAAGTGTTAGTCATTACAGATGACGGTGAGAAATTAGGAATTTTAAAACGTGCTCAGGCTTTAAGAGAAGCTTACAATAGAGAATTAGATCTCGTTGTTGTAAGTCCAAACTCAAATCCACCTGTTGCCAAAATCATGGATTATTCTAAATACCGCTATGATCAACAAAGAAGATTACGCGAAATGAAGAAAAGCCAAAAAACGGTTGAGGTTAAAGAAATTAGATTATCGGCTGTTATTGGAGAACATGATTTACAAACAAAGTTTAATCAAGCCCAAAAGTTTATTGAAAAGGGCGACAAAGTTAAAATTAGCTTAAGATTTAGAGGAAGAATGATTACCCACAAGGAACAAGGTTTCGATGTCGTTAATCAGTTCATCAACATGTTTGGTGAAGACATTCAAGTTGAAGCTAAACCAAAAATGGAAGGTAGATCTATCTATGCGACCATTGCCCCAATAGCGAAGAAATAAGGAGAATAATTATGCCAAAACAAAAAACACATAGTGGCCTTAAAAAAAGAATTAAGGTAACCGGAACCGGAAAATTAATGCGTGGTAGAGCATATAAGAACCACCTTGCAGCGAGCAAGACTACAAAGCAAAACAGACAATTAAGAAAAGAAACAATGGTATCTAAGAGTGATGAAAAACGTATCAAATCTCTTATTTCTAATATGAGGTAATAAACCATGCCAAGAGTAAAAAACAGTGTTGTAACACGAAAAAGACGTAAAAAAATATTAAAATTAGCTAAAGGTTATTTTGGTTCAAAAAGAACCTTATATAGAACAGCTAATGAACAAGTTATGCGTGCCTTAAATTATGCATATATTGGTAGAAAGCAAAGAAAAAGAGATTTCCGTAAACTTTGGATTCAAAGAATTAATGCAGCTGCAAAATTAAACGGCTTCAAATATTCAAAATTAATCCATGGTTTAAGTCTAGCTGGTGTTGAAATTAATAGAAAAATGTTAGCTGATATCGCCATGAACGATGCAGAAACATTTACAGGATTAGTTAATATCGCTAGAAATGCAATTGATGGTAATGTTGCACCAGCGGCTCCAAAAGCAGCGAAAAAAGTTGAAGTTAAAGCAGTTGTTTCAGAAGAACAAGACTTAAAGGCTTTAAAAGTGGTTGAACTTGTAGAACTTGCAAAAGAAAACAATATTACCGGCTATTCAACCATGAAAAAGGCTGAATTAGTTGAAGCTTTAGAAGCTTTAAAAAAATAATTAATAACTAGATTATTGATAATAAAAAGACACAGCGTGTCTTTTTTTCTTATAAGATAACGATATTCATCTTTTTTAGAGGTTTTCTAACCACTATCAAGATATTTAATAGACAAAAAACCGTTTATAACTTATAATTGATATATGAAGAAAAGACAATTTACAGCTGCACTAATCATTTTAATAACTTTGCTAGGGACAATGGTTTCCACAGCAATCACAAATCATGATATTGATGCCTATATTTATATTATAGGGAGTTATATCATTATTTCTGCGTTAATTTATTGGCTATATGGGATGCCGAGATTAGTGGTCTATTCGATCTATTGGGCAATCATTTTAGGAATAAGTTTTTCGATTCATGAAGATTATAGACTGATGTTAATCTTAATCTTAACCGTTGTTATTGTGATTAATCCACTCTCAGGATTTGAACACTACCTAGATAAAAAACTAAGCCCCTCTGCAACAGAAACATTTAAGTTTAACATGGGAGGCAGATACAAAACATTCTATTTATACAAAAAACAAATGACTGATTATTATCATTTGCCACAAACTAGAAAACTATTCACGAAACCCCTCTATAAATTTTTTAGAACTTTCTTTGTTGTAACGTTATTCACAGCATTAATATTCTTACTTATTTATACAACAAATGATATTATTAGACTACAAGGAATTAATGATATTAATATATTATCGATATACTTTCAGATCGTTATCGCCTTTTTAATCATTTTATTACATAAACGTGGATTTACAACCATGTTTAGATTATTAAGAATCGCCATATTCTTACCAATCATTTATTTGATCATTATGAGTGGATTGGATGATTTGTTAAAATATAGTTTTGTGGCATTATTCGTCATTGGATTTATTGGTTTAGTGGTTACAGAAACATTATTAACTTATACAAGAGTGGATTACAACGCTTATAATTATATTGATCCGATTACGAATCATGAAGTATTCGCAAACGCACTTTATGAACCATTTATTTACAATGAGGATCGTGAATCAATGGTGAAATTCAGCATTGATTCTTCAAA
Organism: Acholeplasmataceae bacterium UBA5409; assembly: GCA_002410615.1. GTDB lineage: Bacteria > Bacillota_I > Bacilli_A > Acholeplasmatales > UBA5453 > UBA5409. The sequence goes on along the minus strand of DHNT01000005.1, from coordinate 205,443 downwards.
AGATGTCTTCGTTAAAAACTTTAAAGAACTACTCGTTTACGCAAATGTTCATAGGTTTATCTTGACAGCCTACACCTACAATAAGGGTTCGGTTGATTTATATGTTGAATTTTACAATAAAAAGCAGATTACGAAAGCATCTAAAAAACTGGAAACCATTTTTAAATCAAAAACGAATATTGTTGAAATAACAGATCCTTTGTTTTATGAAAAAACATTCTTACATAATCATGAGTATATTATTACGAGAGCGTTGACGCTGGCGCATTTGTTAAAAGATCTAGAAATCAAGGATGAGGTGATTATTTCAACCTCAATGTATTTTACAAATATCGATTTTGCAAGAACTTTATTTAAAAAATACAATATCAACCTACTAGAAAATAAAACCGATTATTGTTTACTTGAAATAAATATTTCCGTTAAAAACATTGATTTCATGATTGAACAAAGTTTACGTGATGTCTTATTAGATATGTTGGTTAATGGTGGCACTTTTGTAAGAGTTATGGTATATTATTAAAAATAAGGAGAAAATACAATGGTAAAAAAAGCAGTTATTCCTGCAGCAGGTTATGGAACTAGATTCCTACCGGCAACTAAAACAGTTCCCAAAGAACTATTTCCCGTGATTGATACACCAACAATTCAATTTATTGTTGAAGAAGCGATTAATGCTGGCATCAAAGAAATCTTGATAATTACATCGGCTTCAAAAAATGCAATTATTGATCATTTCGATAAAAATTATGAGCTTGAACATATTTTAAAAGAAAAGAACAAAGATGTGGAATTGAAAATTGTTGAACATGTGTCAAACTTAGCCAACGTTCACTTTATTAGACAAAAAGAACAATTAGGCTTGGGTCATGCGATTCTACACGCAAGAGCTTTTGTGGGTGATGAACCATTTGCGGTCTTGCTAGGGGATGACTTATATATGGGTAAAGTGCCCGCAATAAAAGAATTGATCGATGAATATAATAAGTATCAATCTACCATCGTCGGCACCCTAGAAGTTAGTCCAAGCGAAACTAAAAAATATGGCATTTGTGATCCAGAAAAAGCGATGGACAGCAAAACCTATAAACTAAGAGGGGTTGTTGAAAAACCAGATCCTAGTGTTGCCCCAAGTTTAAGCGCAATTGGGGGGAGATATATTTTAACCCCAAAGATTTTTGAATTACTCGCAACCCAAAGAAAAGGGGTTGGTGGAGAGATTCAATTAACGGATGGCATCTTAAATTTAATGAATTATGAATCGGTTTATTCACATGATATTGAAGCACGTCGTTATGATATTGGGTCAAGAATCGGTTATGTCGAAGCGATGATTGATTTTGGATTAAGCCGAGATGATTTGAAAGAACAAGTAAAGAGCTTATTAAAGAAAAAGGTTCAATCTCTATAGTTGCCAATTTGGTTTATATTTGATATACTATAGGTGCCTGGAAAGTCCGGTAGAACCCAAAGCACAGAAACGGAAATTTAAGGCTTGTAGGGGTAGAATGCCTATTTATTTAGGAATCACGAAACAAGCCGATAGAGATTACCACTATATTATTTTCGTTCTTACTTACTTTCTGGGTCTTATTTTGATTAAATGATAAAGTATCGATTAATCCCGTGACTCACACAATTATAAAAAGCGTTTATGAACGCTTTTTTTATTGCCTTTTCGGTATTTTTTTTATATAATTAGATGAGGTGATAATATGCTTGGAGACTATCAAAAAGTCAATATTGATTCTAAGGAATATTTAAGCTTTTATCCTTACTCTTTAAATGGATTATTAATCAAGTCAAAGAAAAACCCAGAAACCATTCATTTAAGTAGTGAGATTGAAGCACTTTTTCCTCTAGATACGCCCTCAAACAAGTTTTTCTTACGCTTAATTCAAGATAAGGAAATGTTAGATAGTTTGAAGCGTTCTGATGTCGAACTACAATTTAAAGATATTTATGCCTCAAGTGGCTTTAATCTTTTTTCTAGTACACTTAAACAACGACAATCTCTTTATGACAATGCACCAAGTGAACTTAAAAGATTGGGGTATTGTAATAAGTTTTTAAAGTACCTTCATTTTGAATTCTTTAAAGATAAACCAGATTATTTACCAGGACAGTTTAGAAAAGGGATTACTTTTTTAGGCTCTGAAGATATTTTAACGGCACCCTTTGTTTCGGCAGATTATGATCATATGCAAGATAATATGGATGAGATGGAACTATTTATGTATCGTGATGATATCTCAATCTTTATTAGAGCGGCTTTGCTATATTATCAAATTATGGTTAACTTACCTTTTGAAAAAGGGAATGAAGAAGTTGCCCGAATGGCAAGTCAACTATATTTAATAGAATATGATGGCTTACTTCATTACATTCCTCTGTCTAAACATTTGAAAAACATTGAAACAATTCGTTTTGAAGCGATTAAAGAAAACAATATCCATGTTTTCCTTTCCGCCTATTTAAAAGCGGTTAAATTGGCTATTAAAGATGCCAAAAGAATGATTAAAGGTTATAATGCCTTAAAAGTTAGACAAGAAAATGTGATTGAACGCAGTGACCATACGATTTATCAAAAACGGCGTTTGTTAGAAATATTACATCAAACCCATAAAACAATTTATTTGAAGAGTGAACCGTTAATGGAACGTTTTAACGTGTTACCAAAGACAATAGTAAAAAGATATCGTTTATTAATTGACTTGGGATTGGTTAAACAAAAAAAGAATTATGATCGAAATCTCTATTATAATCACGCTTTATTAAATATTTTAAAATGAAACCGGTTGTTATTACTATTACAGGCGGCTATTTAAGAGGCCGTAAAATTGTCAGTTATAGTAATTTAACCAGACCTACCGCCCAAAATGTAAAAATAGCTGTGTTTAATATGCTGTTTCACGTAAAGGGTATTGGGCTTGATTTATTTGCTGGGTCTGGTGCTTATGGAATTGAGGGTATCTCAAGAGGCCTTGATAAAGTCTACTTTAACGACATGAATAAAGAAGCCTTTAAATCTATACAAGAAAATATTCAATCTTTAGATTTATTACCAAAAGCTTTTCTTTCTAATAGTGACTACCAGTCTGCTTTAAAATATTATCAAAAAGAAAAAATCAAATTTGATATCGTCTTTTTAGATCCGCCCTATGAATTAACCGATGACATATTTTTAGACATCTTTCAATGGATTGGTGAAACACAAGCAAGTGGATTAAAGGTCGTCGTTGAAAGAGATAAAGGAAAAGTTCAATTGGAAATACCTGGGTTTAATTTGATTAAAAACAAACAATATGGCATTAAACAAATCACAATATATGAAAAAGATTAGCCCCAAAAGCTAATCTATTTTTTTCGAAAAAAAACGCACTAGCGTACGTTTTTATCGTTCTGAAATTGCGTCAACCGGGCAAACTTCTTGGCAAGCGCCACAATCAATACAGACTTCTTCATCGATAACATAGATGTCACCTTCAGAAATACATTCAACTGGGCATTCCGCTTGGCATGAACCGCATGCGATACAAGAATCATCAATCCATCTTGGCATATTCATCACTCCTTGAATACATTGTAACTGATTAGGCCTAAAAAGTAAAGGTGATTTTGACTATTTAATTAGTTGATAAATAAGGGAAAATAGGGTACAATGAATGGGTATAAGGAGTGAAGATTATTATGATGCAAATTCAAATATGGCTATTTGTAGTCTCATTAGTGGGTGTCTTACTAGTGGGTGGTATTATTGGCTTTTTCTTAGCTAGAACTTGGTTTAAGAAATACTTAAAGAAAAATCCTCCAGTAAATGAAAAAATGATTCGTGAAATGATGCGTCAAATGGGAAGAACCCCATCTGAAAAACAAGTAAGACAAATCATGGCTTCAATGGACCAAAACAAATAAACAGTGTTACCCATAAGATTAAGCGACTGCTTGATCTTTTTTTTTAAAAAAACCTGTTAAACTAGAAGTTAGTTCAAACAGGTTATTTATTTAGTTCATCGTTTTCTTTCTTGCTAAAACTCATTTTTCTTTCAGTACCATGATATAAACGTTTGTAATTGGGGATATGTCTAATAAAAATAAACACAATCAAGGCGATATAGATAATAAACATGAATAAATCGGTTTGAAGTCTGTTTTGAATTAATAGTTGAATAAAAGTAGCTACCCCTGCTGATATCGCTGCAAAAGTAGAACCTAGTGAAGCATAATGTGTGATTTTAACGGTAATTAGATAGACTAGTAGACAAATAATACCTGGAATTGGAGTTAAAGCTAAGACAACCCCAAGTGAAGTCGCGACTGCTTTACCCCCTTTAAATTTTAAGAAAATTGGGAACGTATGACCAAGAATAGCTGCCATACCAAATAAGACACTGTAATCATAAAAATGATTAAAAATTTCTAAGGTAACCGTAAAACCATCTAGGGTTACCGGTAATAAATATTTAACCACAATAACGACTGTAGCAGCCTTTAATGCGTCTAAGAAAAGGGTTAGAAAACCAAGTTTGGCCCCCATCACTCTGATGGCATTTGAAGCGCCAATATTATGACTCCCATGTTCACGTAAATCTATCTTCAAAAATAGCTTACCAACAATCAGGCCATTCGGTATTGAACCTAACAAATAAGCCAGTAAAAATAAACCGATTTTAAGAAAGATATAGTCCATTTTTCCACCTCAATATCAAAATTTTACACCTTAACGATTTAAAATGCAAATTAAAATGTATAATATTAAAGAAATTGTGTTATTTAGCATTGTTAAATACATGTTTATTTGTTATAATTAACTCAAAAGTAAGGACTGATTTAATGGATCAAATGAATAATAAATACACTGAAGAGTCAATTCAAATATTAGAAGGACTCGATGCGGTTAGAAAACGACCAGGGATGTATATTGGGTCAACTGACCAAAGAGGGTTACACCATTTAGTTTGGGAAATAATGGATAACGCCATCGATGAAGCTCTATCAGGATATGGAAATGAAATTATTTTAACAATTAAAAATGATAATAGTATCGAAATCCAAGACTTTGGACGCGGTCTACCTTATAAGCTACATAAGAGTGGCAGACCCACTACCGAAGTTATTTTTAACATGCTTCACTCAGGTGGAAAGTTTTCCGCGACTGAGGGTTATAAAGTGAGTGGTGGTTTACATGGGGTTGGTGCAGCAGTTGTAAACGCATTATCAACCTTTTTAGTTGTCACTATCAGTAGAGACGGTTTAATCCATCAACAACGTTTTAGTGAAGGTGGAAAAGTGGTTAGCGAACTTGAAAATTTAGGTACCACTCGGAAAACAGGGACAACCATATGGTTCAAACCAGATCCGAGGATTTTCACGACCACCTTATACAACTATGATACCATTAAAGAACGCTTAAGAGAAAGTGCTTTTCTGATTAAGAGTCTTAAAATAGTTTTAAAAGATGAAAGAACCAATCAAACAGAAACGTTCCAATATGAAAAAGGAATCTCTGAATATGTTGACTTTCTTAATAAGGGAAAGACACCTTATCATGATGTAACTTCATTAGACGGTAATTATCAGATTAATAAGGATAGTATTATTGAAGTTGAAACAGCATTTCAATTTACGAATAGTTATCAAGAAAATATTGTTTCTTTCGTAAATAATGTTAGAACTAAAGATGGGGGAACCCACGAAACAGGATTTAAATCGGCCTTAACAAGAGCAATCAATGATTATGCGAGGAAATATGGTTTTATTAAAGAAAAAGAACCCAATATTGATGGCGTTGACATTAGAGAAGGAATTACAGCCATTGTTTCTTTAAGAATCCCAGAAAACTATCTTGAATTTGAAGGACAAACCAAAGGAAAATTAGGTACTCCAGAAGCAAGAAATGCCATGGAAAATGTTATTTATGACCAACTTACTTATTACTTAGAAGAAAATGCTGAATTTTCTAGTAGTTTAATTAGACGTTCCAACGACGCTTATAAAGCAAGAGAAGCGGCACGAAAGGCGAGAGATGAAGCTAGAAGCGATAAAAAGCGCAATAAGAAAGAAGTTAGTTTATCTGGAAAACTAACCCCAGCGACCGGAAAAGATAAAACGAAGAACGAATTGTTCTTGGTTGAAGGGGATTCAGCAGGTGGTTCCGCGAAACAAGGTAGAGATAGAAGATTTCAAGCAATATTACCACTGCGCGGTAAAGTTGTAAACAGTGAAAGAACGGCGCCAGAACAACTATTAAAAAATGAAGAAATTAATACTATCATCTATACGATTGGTGCCGATTATGGCGTTGATTTTGAGATTACAAAATGTAATTATGATAAAGTCATCATCATGACTGACGCTGATGATGATGGTGCGCATATTCAGGTGTTATTGTTAACCTTCTTTTTTAGATATATGAAACCGTTAATTGAAGCAGGGAAGCTCTATATTGCGTTACCACCACTTTATAAAGTAACCACAAAAAAAGGGTCAAAGACTACTTCAAATTATGCTTGGAATGAAACACAACTAAAAGAACTCACAAAAGAAAATAACTCAACGCTTCAACGTTTTAAAGGTTTAGGTGAAATGAACTTTGACCAATTATGGGAGACAACCATGAATCCTGAAACGAGATCTTTAATTCAAGTTCAAATTGAAGACGAAGGTGTTGCTGAAAAGCGCGTTGGTATTTTAATGGGCGATAAAGTTGCCCCAAGAAGAGAATGGATTGAACAAAACGTTGATTTTGTTAGCGAAGATGATTATCAAATAAAGGAAGCATCTTATGAGTAAGAAAAACACTTTAGAAACATTCATTGAGGAAAGAATAATTAAAGAAAACTTAGAAGACGTCATGGGAGACCGTTTTGGACGTTATTCTAAATATATCATTCAAGATCGTGCTTTACCTGACATCCGCGATGGCCTAAAACCAGTTCAAAGACGTATTTTGTATGGGATGTACAAAATGGGAATTACTTCAGACAAACCATTTAAAAAATCAGCCCGTATTACAGGAGAAGTCATGGGTAAATATCACCCCCACGGTGATTCATCCATTTATGAAGCAATGGTAAGGTTATCTCAACCTTGGAAACAAGGTGTTACTTTAATTGAAATGCATGGTAATAATGGCTCTATTGATGGTGACTCCGCCGCAGCGATGCGTTATACGGAAGCGAGATTAACCAAAGAAGCTGAAGCTTTATTAGAAGATATCGATAAAAGAACCGTTCCATTTATACCTAATTTTGATGACGAAGAATTAGAACCCACTGTCTTACCGGCTAAATTTCCTAATTTACTCGTTAATGGTGCCAGTGGAATTTCCTCAGGCTATGCAACTAAAATTCCACCACACAACTTAAAAGAAGTTGTGAATGCGACAGTCTATAAGATTGAACACCCTGATATGACTTTAGATGATTTATTGAAGATTTTACCAGGTCCTGATTTTCCGACTGGTGCGATTGTTCAAGGACATGAAGGCATTCGTCAAGCCTTTGAAACAGGCGCCGGAAAAGTAATCATTAGAAGTCGAGCTGAAACTGAAGAAATCGCTAAAGATACTTACCGAATTGTGATAACTGAAATCCCTTATGAAGTTAATAAAGGTGACTTGGTTAAACAAATCGATATGTTAAGAATTGATAAGAAGCTGGAAGATATCAATGAAGTTAGAGATGAATCTGATAAAGAGGGCTTAAGAATCGCAATTGATCTTAAGAAAGGCGCTAACGTTGAAGTTTGTCTAAACTATTTATTTAAGTCTACAGAACTTCAAATGAATTATAACTATAACATGGTGGCAATTAATCAACAAAGACCAGTCCAACTGGGTGTTTTAGATATCCTTGATAGTTATATTAATCACCAAAAAGAAGTTATTACAAATAGAAGTAACTATAATTTGAACCGTTCACAAAAAAGATTACATATAGTCTTAGGTTTGATTAAGATGGTTGATATTTTGGATGATGTTGTTCACACCATAAGGAATTCAACGAACAAACAAAATTCAAAAGAAAACTTAATGAAGAAATTTGACTTTACCGAACTTCAAGCAGAAGCCATTGTAACCCTTCAATTATACCGATTAAGTTCCACCGATATTAATGCCCTAATTAAAGAAAAAAGCGAATTAGAGGATTTGATTAAAGAATTAGAAGAAATTTTAACCGATGAATCAAAGCTTTTAGGCACTATCAAGAAAGAATTAAAACAGATTGCGAAGACATTAGGCACTGAACGTCGCTCCACGATTGAAGAAGAGGTTAATCAAATCAAGATTGATAAGATTGACTTAATCAGTGAGGAGCAAGTTCGAGTTGGGGTTACAAAAGATGGTTATATTAAACGTTCTAACCTAAGAAGTTATAAAGCTAGCCCAACGCCAGGATTAAAAGAACAAGACGGTATGTTATTTGATGAAGAAGTATCAACCCATGAAACTTTATTGATGTTCACAACGGGTGGTAACTATATATTCATGCCAGTCTTTGAATTAGAAGAGTTTAAGTGGAAAGATTTAGGCACTTATATCAACAACATCGTCCCAATCGATAAAGACGAGTATATCATTAAAGTATTAGCGATTAAAGACTTTGATGAGCAAACAAACTTACTACTAGCAACAGAAAGTGGTAAAATTAAACAAACTGCCCTTAAAGACTTTTACGTAACACGCTATTCTAAGCCTATTAGAGCGATGAAACTGTCTAAAGGTGATGAGTTAACTAGCGTTGAAATGGGCACTAAATTTAATATTATTTGTTTTACACAACGCGGACAAGCGCTCCGGTTTAGACAATCAGAAATTCCTGTTTATGGCACTCAATCCACTGGAATTAAATCGATGCAAGTTAAATCAAAAGATAAACTCGTTAAAGCTATCTATGCCAAATCATCAGATGATTTCTTGATATTATCCAGCAAAGGGAATATTAAACGTGACAAAGTTGATAATATACCGCTTAGTAAACGTTTAAGAGCGAGCGTTATTATTTGGTCAGATAGAAACCGTAACCCACACTTTATTAGAGATGTATCAAGACTTTATACTGAACAGGTCGCGGCGGATGTCCCAATTTTAATTACCGCTAAAAAAGGTTCGATTACCTTTAAAATATCAGATTTAAAACCATCTGTGGCAGAACATGGTAAAAACTATTTGTCCGACACCACTTATGGAAAGAGTTTGTTCATCAATTTAGGTCAGGTACCTGAAGAGGCAGATTTAGATTTAGTCGATGAAGGTAATGATCTCATCTATGAGGACAAAACAAAAATTAAACCCAAACAAAAAGTCTCAACGCACATCATCGAGGTCAATGATATTGATGAGGCGGATGAAGACGAAATAATCGAAGATAAAAAAGTCAAAATAACGAAGTTATCTTTGTTTGATGACGAATGGAAGGAGTCTTAAAAATATGGTTATTACGATTAATAACAAACCGTACACGTACGAGAATGGCACCACTTTAGAAGCCATTATGAAGGATTTAAGTATTAAAGCCTATGCGGCCACAGTAAACAATAGAATGCGTGAATTAACCTATGAGGTCAAACGCGATTCCGTGGTACAGTTTTTAGATTTAACGAATAGAGACGCGATTAAAGTTTATGAATCAACTCTTAGATTCATCATATTGATGGCAATTAGAAATTTATACCCAAACAGTAGTGTTAAGTATAACTATTCTATCTCACGCTCTATTTTAGTGATTACTAAAAATTTAGGGGTTCGTTTAACCCAACAAGTGCTTGATAAAATTGAGGCTGAGACTAAAAGACTAATCACACTTGATTTACCGATTAAGCGTCAAAGAATGGAAATTGATGTTGCCTTAGACTATTACAACAAAAAACAATTTTATGATAAGGCAGAAGTTCTAAAATATCGTGAAGAAGATTATGTAAATACCTACAAATGTGATGATTATCAAAATTACATGTTTGGGTATATGGCCCCTTCAACAGGCTATATTCAAGATTTTAAGTTTGTGTTATATCCACCAGGATTTATGATTCAATACCCAAGAAGTGAAGCCAACGGTCTAATTCCGAAGTTTGATGATGCCCCAATATTTAATAAAACCATTAAAGAAGCTTCTAAATGGGGAAAGATTATTGAAGGCGATACCATTCCTAAGATTAACCAATACGTCGAAAACGGTCAAGCGGTTGAATTCGTTAACATTTGTGAAACCAAACACAATCGTCAGTTGGCACAACTAGGGGATGAAATAGAAACCAATATTGAAGATACTAGACTAATTTGTATTGCCGGTCCATCGAGTAGCGGCAAAACAACTTTCTCAAACCGTTTAAAGATTGAATTGTTAAGCCGTGGCATTAAACCGGTGATGATTTCCATTGATGATTATTACAAAACTCGCAATGAAGCCCCACTAGATGAATTTGGGAAACCCGATTTAGAACATGTCGAAGCCCTTGATTTAGCGTTATTCAATGAACAAATTGTTAAATTAATTAACGGTGAAGAAGTGACACTTCCCAAATTTGAATTTAAATTAGGCACTAGAATTCCTGGCAAAACAATCAAGATTGATGAAAAAACGCCAATTATAATTGAAGGTATTCACGCGCTTAATGACCTGTTAACTCCAAGTGTTCCCTCACATCAAAAATATAAAATATTTATTGCCCCACAAACCCAGCTTCATATTGATAACCATAATCCAATCAGTTTTACAGACTTAAGGTTATTAAGAAGAATGGTAAGAGATCAAAAATATCGTAATTCACCCGCTGAGGAAACATTAAGCATGTGGCCAAGTGTTAGGGCTGGCGAGTTTAAATGGATTTATCCGTTCCAAGAACAAGCTAATTTCGTCTTTAACAGTGAATTAACGTATGAGTTTTTAGTATTGAAAAAACATGCTTACAGATCATTAAAGAGTATCTCAAGAGATTCAGAACACTTTATTACCGCCAATCGCTTATTAAAGTTCTTGAAATACTTTAAAGAGATCGAAGATGATTTGGTGCCTAACAATTCTATTTTAAGAGAATTTATTGGTGATTCTGTATTTTAATAACGAGCGCGCATACGTGCGCGCGTTCAATAATAATTTTTATGATTTCTTAGGAAATGAGGTGATAACTTGCAATGTTTATCAAATATGGAAAGAATTCAAATCGTCAATTCTTTAATGATGCAGCTTTTTAAACTCTATGAAGATAAAGGCAAAGCTTATTACTACAAACAATTGTTCTCAAAAGATGATCAAACTTTTGTTAAAAACACTTTAGAAGAGGATACTGAGAGTATTGCGAAATTTTTAGGTCTTGATATCACCGCCGCTAGAATTAAACTTTTAGCGAATCAAAAGCGTTCTTATAAACCTAAGAAAAAAGATGAAGTGTTATTACTTAACCTTAAGGATGCCTTAACCAAGGTTCAAGAAATGAGTGGCGATTTCACGCTCGTGCTTAATGAAGTAACTGATTTGGTCACAATTCTATTTAGAGGTTATGAAACCGTCAAATTCAATAAAAAAGGCACTAAAGTGACCAAAACAACGAAAACCTTTGAGGAACTTTCAAGTGATGCGCAACTTCAAAAGCTAATCGACCAATATCATACCGTCTTAAAATCCAATAAACATGAATTACTTATTGTCATATGTAATTTCTATGTCGATTTTATCAAAATCGAACCTTTTAACAAATATAACGATATTATTGGTTTGATGTTAATCTACACCATCATTTCAAAAGAGTTTCAAGTTTGTAGGTACGGTTCATTCTTTAAAGCCTTATTACCGGTTAAGGATCGTCTTGATACCGCATTAATTCAGGCAAATTATGACTGGGAACACGGTTTAAGCCAAACGGACGCCTTAGTAAGGGTTATTATTGATGTTTTAGAACAGCTACATAGGGAAGTTCAAGGCAAAGAACATATTTATTCTTTTGATATAAAATTAAACAAGACAAACACGATAGAATCAATCATAATGAATGGTCCAGCGGTATTTTCTAAGAACTATATACGCAATAAAGCCCCATTGGCAAGTGAATCTACCATTAATCGGACACTTCAAATGCTTAAAACACAGGGCACAATAAGGTCTCTTGGTCAAGGTAGGTCAGCTACCTGGCAAAGAGTAAAAGATCCACACGAAAAATTTAACGTACAACAATTAACTTTGTTTAGTGAAGAAGACTGAAAAAATTTTCAGTCTTTTTATTTGGATAACAAATCATAGTAAATCATAAAGACAAAAATAAAATAAATATCGGATTTTCTCAAATCACCAAAAATACAAAAAAAACAATCTTACTAATTTAGTCAAAAAAAATTTTTTTAAAAATAACAAAAAACAGGAATCAATAATTAATATAAATTTTGGTAATTAGGAAAATTAGAAAATGAAAAATTTTCACAAAAATATTTGTAATAAAAAACAAATATTTTTTTCATAAAAAAAAGACACCCATCCCCTTATTTGAAAAGAAGAAGAAAGTAGTATTTTCATATTTTACATTTTAGATAGTGAAAAATCATTTTAAAGGGGCCACTTGAGAGATGTTAAGCAAAAGAATATTCAAACCTTTAAAATGAAAAGCATGACACACTTAAACTATACAATTAATTAAATATGAATATAATTATTATTGTTGAGCAACCCGTAAGTCCACTATTAATCATTATAACATTCAAAATAAGATTATCTTTATTTTTTAAGAAGTGACTCTTTTTATTTTTCTATTTGTTCCGATAATGTATATTATGTAAACCGATTAATAAGAACGGAGTAATGCAGTAAACTTAAAATTGATGATTCTGTGTGGAAAACTAAAAGTTAAAACTTTGGCCTCTACTAATTCTAGTGATTGTTTTTAACCCTCTTTTTTATCTTTTTTAGTTTTGAAATTCATAAAAAGATTAAACTTCTCTTCAAAGTGATTCAAAATGTGGAATCTATGATAAAATATCTATGAGGTGTTAGGTGATGAAACGCATTTTAATTATTTTTACTGGTGGCACAATTTCAATGTCATTTGATAATGATTCTAATAAGAGCGTTATTAATGATAATCATAATGAATTATTAGATAAGATTAAATCTCGCTTTTCTGATGATGCTTTATTTGATTCATATGTATTCTCTATGGTTCCTAGCCCTTCATTTACCCCTAACGATATGTTTAAACTAGGCAAATTGATTGATGAAAAACTAGAAAATCAAGGCTATGATGGTGTTGTTATTACACATGGAACAGATACTTTAGAGGAAACGGCTTATTTTTTGGATGTATTCTTACAAACAAAAAAGCCAGTTGTGTTAACTGGCTCAATGCGTAATTTTGATGAATTGGGTTACGATGGGTTTTCAAATCTCTTATCAGCGATTTTAGTTGTTTTAAGTGATCAATCCTATAACCGTGGTGTTTTGGTGTGCTTAAATGATGAAATTAATGCTGCGAATGAGGTTCAAAAGAGCCATACTGTGGCTTTAGACACTTTCAAGAGCTTAGAATTTGGGCCTATCGGGTTGGTTGATGAGAAAACAGTTATTTATTATCGATTATCTGGCTATCAATCAATAAAAGTACATCCTTCTGTCTTAAATAAACGAATTGAGATTATTAAGGTAACTGCCGGAACAAACAGTTCGTTGATTGATTATTATATTAATGAATCTGTAGACGGCTTAGTGATTGAAGGGTTAGGACGAGGTAATGTTCCCGCATTAATGGTGGCGGGGATTAAACGCGCGATTTCAAGTGGTATCACAGTTGTTATTACATCAAGATGTCCGATGGGACGGGTTCGAGATACGTATGCTTATGAAGGTGGGGGTTATCATTTAAAAACGCTTGGTGTATTAAGCGGTGGTGATTTGACCAGTGAAAAAGCGAGATTAAAGTTAATGTTAATTTTATCTGCTAATTTATATCCTAATAATTACTTCTCTTTTAATTTTTAAAAAATAAAAAGCACATGCCTGTGCTTTTTTTAATGATTTGAAGTCAGTAATTTCCCATTAAACGTTATTTCAAGTGTTTATTTATTGGGTATTATTACTTAGGTGTGCCCTTTTTAGAAGATTTTTTAGCCTTTACTTCAGTCTTTTCTTCCTTTTCAACCGGTAAATCTTTTGGTTCATCTTTTTTTATTTCAATTGATTTAGACGCTTGAAACGGTTCTAAAACGTCTTTGGTTGTAACAAGGGGGTTATCTTCACTTTTATCTGATTTCATTTCAGGTGATTTAGTTTTAGGTTCCAATTTCGTGTCTGGTTTATCAAGTGGTGCTTTATTAACGGTTTTAGGCTCTTCCTTAACGGGTTCAATCTCCACTTTAGATTCAGGTTCTTCAAGGCTTTCTTGTTGATCTGTCTCTAAATAAGTTTGTTTAGGATCGATATCCTTTTTAACCCCATGTGTTTGATTATCTTGTTTTAAGTCATCTAAGACTTTTTTATTGATAACTTCATAATCAATTGGGTTTTCTTCAAAGTATTTCTTAACTTCTAATTCAGGATTAATAGCCAATATAACCGCTTTTCTTTCTTCATAGGCAGCTTCATAAGCTTCCTTTTTAAGTTGTTCTATTTGTTGAATTTTTTCTTGTTTTAAAAGTTCAAGTTCAGTTTCTCTGGTCTTGTTTTCTTTAAAAGCTTCTTCACGTATTTTAAGTTCATTCGTTTTCGCGATGGTTTCTTCTAATTTATACTTAACTTTATCGTGTTCAGCCTTTTGAAGACGTCTTACTTCGCTTTCCTTTAAGGTGCGATTGGTTGCATATTTCATTTTTTGACTGAGTTTATAGAAAGGTCTAAATATTAATTTAATTAATAAACCAATTCTCTCACAAAATTTATAATTTCCGGTATCAAAACGCTTTTGTTTTGCATCAGCTTTAACCTGTTTAAGGTGACGTTTAAGTCGTCTGCTTAAATATTTGTTCAGTAGTTTTGGATTAAGTTCTTTTCTTAATCCAACTTCATTTTCAGCAAATAGTTTAACCTCTTTGAATTTCTTTTCATTAGTAATCGTAATTTGTTCGATATGAGCCATAGAAATTTTTGTTTCATATTTATTTCTTGGGGCAACGATCGTATTGCGTTCTTCAAGGGAATGACGAACATTTAATCTATTCAAGCCAATAATGCTAATATGATTAGAAGAAAATGATTTATTTACAATGGTTATATTATATAAAACTTCGTCTTCCTCATTTTTAGAAATGGCTTCCAGCAACTCAAAATCTTGTGTCCCAACGCGACGATTCACTTTCGCTAGTTTAGCGAGTATAATAATCACAAATATTAAAACAATGACAAAAAAACCGATCATTACGTAAAACTCAGGTGTTAATTGTTGAATCCATTCAATAAACATGATTTATCTCCTTTAATTCTTTCAAAAACGAAGTTCCATTTTCAGTGTGTTTAGTCTTAAAATTGTCATTGATTGTCATTCCGACATCCGCAAATGTTTTTCTTAATTCAAGATGATGAAACGAAGTCATTTTCGGGTTATAACACATCAGTGGCACTAACTCTCTAGTGTGATCTGTTCCATGATGAATTGGGTCATTGCCATGATCAGCCGTTATGATGACCAAATCGTCATCATTTAAGTGCCTTAATAGTGTGCCTAATTGTTCATCAAATTCGTTAATTGCTTGACCATAACCTTTGGGGTTACGTCTATGGCCATATAAGGCATCAAAGTCAACTAGATTAACAAAACATAATCCATTAAAGTCTCTATTTTTGGCAATTTCAATGGTTTGTTCCATACCATCTTTATTGGATATTGTCCTAGAATAATCATTAATGCCTTCACCAACAAAGATATCGTTAATTTTACCAATTGCGATAACGTCATATCCCGCTTCATCTAAATAATTTAAGGTCGTTTTTCCGGAAGGTTTTAATGCATAATCATGCCTATTTGCGGTTCTCGTAAAATTAGCCTTATTTGTACCAATGAATGGTCTAGAAATGACTCGGGCTACTTTCCATTCCGGTTTCATAGTGATTTCTCGTGCAATTTCTGAGATACGATATTGTTCTTGTAGAGGAATAACGGATTCATGCATGGCGATTTGTAACACGGAATCGGCTGATGTATAGACGATTAAATCACCAGTTTTCATGTGTTCTTCACCTAAATCTTTAATAATCTCAGTTCCACTAGCAGAATAGTTTCCAATTGTTTTTCTTCCAGTTTGTTTTTCCAGTTCCTTAATCAACGCATCTGGAAAACCAGTATCTGTGAAAGTTTGAAAGGGGCTTGTAATATGTAGACCCATTAGTTCCCAGTGGCCTGTCATGGTGTCCTTTCCAGTTGAAGATTCCTGCATTTTTCCAAATACACCAACTGGGTTTTTGATTGGTTTAACACCTTTTATTTCAGTTAAATTAGCGTATCCCAACTTTGTTAAATTAGGAATTTTTAAGTCAAAGTTTTGACTAATGTGGTAGATAGTATTAGAACCAGTGTCATTATATAAAGCGGCATCTGGAGCTTCACCAGCCCCTAATGAATCAAGAATGATTAGAAAAACTCGTTTATACATTATATTTACTCCTTTGCTCTAGGATGAGCATCTAAATAGCTCTCCTTAAGATGTTTTTGACTAATGTGTGTGTAAATTTGGGTAGTAGAAATGTCTTCATGACCCAATAATTCTTGTAAGGTTCTTAAATCAATACCAGCTTCTAATAAGTGTGTCGCAAAGGAATGTCTTAAAGTATGTGGTGAAACCTCTTTAGTTATATTTGAATCTTTTGCGATTTTTTTTAATAGTTTAAAGAATCCTTGCCGTGATAATTTATTTCCATATTGATTTAAAAATAAAAAATTATTTTCGATTTTAATTAATTGGGGTCTACCTTTGGTTAAATACTCCCTTAAGGCTATGACGCTCATTTGTCCAAGAGGAACTTGACGTTCTTTAGATCCCTTCCCTATTATTTTAACATAACTTGCAGTTAAATGTATATCACTTATCTTTAAGTTTAATAATTCTGATACTCTAAGACCAGATCCGTAAATCAATTCTAATAAAGCGAGGTTACGTAAATCTAATGGTTCAATCCCTTTAACATGATCAATTAGACGGATAACCTCCTCAACCGATAAGACATCCGGAAGGTTTCTTTCAATCTTTGGTGCTTCAATTAAACTAGAAACATCTGTAGTGGTTTCTTTTTCTAATAGTAAAAATTGATGAAATCCTTTAATACTAGAAAGTTTTCGAGAGGTACTTTTAGCACTTAAATCTTTATTCTTAAGACTTTTTAAATACGCTTGAATGTCAGACTTATCAATTTGTTCTACACGTTTAAGTTTACGATATTTTTCTAAAAAAGTGATGTATTGCGTTATATCTCTTAAATAGGCATCAATTGTATTTTCTGATAATCCTTTTTCACGTTTTAAATAATAACCGTATTCATTTTTTAAGAATATCATAGAAATTCACCCAAGATTTGATTGGACACAAATAAACCTTTCCTCGTAAATCTTAAAAATCCATTATTTAGTTCCATTAAGTTCTCCTGAATATATGCCTTAATTTTTGGATAATCCACTCTAGGATCTTTATTAAACTTAACTTTAATATCGTTTAAAGATATCCCTTCATTTTTTCTTAAACCGAAGATGATATAATCTTGGTATTTCATTAAATCTGTTTGAGTTTCTTTGATAATCGATGGATCACCAATATATTGGGTAATATTTGAAGTGTGGTAATATCGATACTCCCCATCAAAACCGTGGGCGCCAGCGCCGATAGCTTCATAAGGCTCTAAAGACCAATAAAGTAAGTTGTGTTGACTCTTGGTGATATCTAATTTTGAAAAATTAGAGACTTCATATTGATTAAAACCTAATTTAGGCAAGTAATTTAAGATAAATTCAAACATATCAGCTTCAATATCAATATCTAAGGGTTTATACAAATTTTTTTGATAAAAGTTATAGAAGGTGGTCTTTTTCTCTAGGATTAAAGAATAATAGGATAAATGATTAATGCCTAATAAATTTAAATGGTCTAAATCTTCTTTTACCATTTCGATAGTTTGCCCTGGTAAGGCAAAAATTAAATCAATACTTATATTAGTTATTCCAATCGCTTTTAATGATTTTACCGTATTAAATACTTGAGGGTTAGTATGTCTTCGATTTAATTTTGCCAAAATTGATTCATTAAAAGTTTGAACACCCAGTGAAACTCTATTGACACCGTATTTTTTAAAAATAAGTCCTTTTTCATGAGAATAAGATTCGGGATTTACTTCAATCGTAAATTCAATTGGCTTTTGATCAAGAAAAATACTTAATAAAGTTTCAAGTTGAAGCGGATTTAACATTGATGGTGTCCCACCACCAATATAGATAGTGTCAAAGATATTATTTTTCACACGGGAATATTCATTTTTTAGGGTTGACAAATAGTCATCAATCATGTTTTCGTTTTTTGGGACTCTTTTACAAAAATCACAATAAAAACAAATGTGCTCACAAAATGGAATATGAACGTATAAACCTTTCATAATTATCACCTTGACTAATTATAACATGGTTTACATAATATCTTCAAAGAAAAAGAAAAAAGTGACTAAGTCACTTAAATTTCTCATTTCAATATCGCATCTATTTCAATTAACTCTGCTTCAGAAAATTCTAAATTTTCTAGCGTTTTTAGATTGTCATCTAGTTGACTTAGTTTTGATGTGGAAATCAAAACACTCGTTAATTTAGGATTTCTAAGTGCCCAAGCTAAAGCCATCTGAGCGATGTTTTGGCCACGACGTTTACTGATTTGATCCAGTTTTACAAGCTTAGCTCTAAGTTCATCAGTAATATCTTTTTCAGTAAACCAAATCGCTGCTTTATTTTTAGCCCGAGAATCTTCAGGTATTTCATTAATATATTTGTTGGTTAATTTACCTTGGGCAAGAACACTATACGCGATTGTACCGCCACCTAAATCATATTGCGTATCCAGTAAATTATCTGTTTCGATCCATCTATTAAGCATTGAATAGCTTGGTTGGGTGATTACATAGGGGACATGCATCTCATCTAGGAGTTTGTGAGCCGCTATAAGTTGTTCGGATTTGTAGTTAGAAAGACCGACATAAAGTGCTTTACCTTGTAAGACAATGTCTCTTAATGCAGTCATGGTTTCTTTTAAATCGGTATTCGGATCATAACGATGATGATAGAATATATCAACATAATCTAGCCCTAATCTTTCTAAAGATTGGTTAATTGAAGCCATTAAATATTTCCTTGATCCAAAATCACCATAGGGACCTGGCCACATATAATAGCCCGCTTTAGTCGAAATGATAATTTCATCTCGATAAGGCATCAAAGCCTCTTTTAAGATCCTTCCAAACACTTTTTCGGCATGACCTGCAGGCGGACCATAATTATTCGCTAAGTCAAAGTGTGTAATTCCATTATCAAAACATTTTAATATCATTGATTTACAGGTTTCATAGTCGTTTTCTTCCCCAAAATTGTACCATAAACCAAACGATAGTACAGGGAGTTTAAGCCCTGAAGTGCCTAATCTTCTGTAAAGCATCTTCTCATATCTTTTTTCATCAGCAATATACATGTTTTCACCATCCTATTCTTATTATATCATTAAAAAAGGACATGACTTATTTTCATGTCCAACTTTTTATTAATTTTCCAATGATTAATCGTCACTTTTAAGAATGGTTAAGAAGGCTTCTTGAGGAATATCAACCCTACCAATCGATTTCATCTTCTTCTTTCCTTCTTTTTGTTTTTCAAGCAGTTTACGTTTTCTAGAGATATCGCCACCATAACATTTAGAAATAACGTCTTTTCTTAAGGCTTTAATAGTTTCTCGGGCGATAACTTTATTACCAATCGATGCCTGAACTGGTATTTCAAACATTTGTCTTGGAATAATATCTTTTAATTTTAAACAAAGGTTTCTACCCCGGTTATAGGCAAAATCTTTATGGACAATCGATGATAGTGCATCAACGATTTCCCCATTTAATAAAATGTCCAGTTTGACGAGTTTGGATGTTTTGTAATCCGATAGTTCATAATCGAAAGAAGCGTATCCTCTGGTGGCACTTTTTAATTTATCAAAGAAATCAAAAACGATTTCTGATAAGGGAAGTTCATATTTTATTTCAGCTCTGGTTGGATCTAAGTAACTCATATTTAAAAAGATACCACGTTTTTTTTGTGATAAATCCATGACAGATCCAATATATTCTGAAGGGCACATAATGGTCGCTTTAACATAGGGTTCCATGATTGATTCAATTTCTTGAGGAGAGGGTAATTTTGAAGGGTTATCTATTTCTATTGTTGTATGATTTGTTAAGTTCACTTGATAGATAACACTTGGTGCGGTGGCGATTAACTCAATTCCGAATTCTCTTTCAATGCGTTCTTGAACCACTTCCATATGAAGCAAACCCAAAAACCCTGCTCGATATCCAAAACCTAGAGCAACGGATGATTCAGGTTCATATACTAGTGAAGAATCATTGAGAGCAAGTTTTTCAAGGGCATCTTTTAAATCATTATAGCGATCGTTTTCAATGGGATATAAACCACTAAAAACGACCGGTTTTAAGGGACGATACCCAGGGAATGGATTTTTGGTTGGGTTTTCTTTTAAAGTAATCGTATCACCAACGTGAACGTGATCAATCACTTTGATTGAAGCGGTTAAATAACCAACATCTCCTGGAAGTAAAATCTCTTTTTTTAATTCTTTTGGGGTGTGAACACCAACTTCAACCACTTCATAGGTAGAATTGGTTGCCATCATCTGAATAATATCACCTTTTTTAACAGACCCATTTTTAACTCTAATAAAAGGAATAGCCCCTCTAAAAGGATCAAAAATTGAATCAAAAATTAATGCTTCTAAAGGGCGATTCGGTGATCCTTCTGGAGCGGGTATGTATTTAACAATCGCTTCTAATACATCCTCGATTCCTTCCCCGCTTTTAGCACTGACTAAAACAGCATTATCTGTTGGAATACCAATAATATCTTCAATTTCTTTTAAAACTCTTTGTGGATTAGCATTTGGTAAATCAATTTTATTAATAATTGGTATTATTTCTAGGTTGTTTTCCAATGCTAAATAGACATTCGCTAAAGTTTGAGCTTGAATGCCTTGTGCTGCATCAACGACTAATAAGGCGCCTTCACAGGCGGCTAAACTTCTAGATACTTCATAAGTAAAGTCAACATGACCAGGGGTATCAATCAAATGAAATATATAATCATTGCCATCTTTTGCTTGATAGAGTACCTCTACAGCAGTTAATTTAATTGTAATTCCGCGTTCTCTTTCTAAATCCATCCCATCTAACATTTGTGATTTCATGTCCCGTTTTTCTACTGTTTGCGTTTTTTCTAAGATTCTATCCGCTAGTGTAGATTTTCCGTGATCGATATGGGCAATTATAGAAAAGTTTCTAATATATTTTTGTCTTTCTTTCATCTATGTACCTACTTCTTTGTAACATTAAGATTTTATCATTAATTAGACATTTTATCAATCAATGGTTATTACAATTGTAAAACCGTCAATTAAAAACGTTTTCACGCTAAATAACATAATATTAGTATTGATTAATTAGATTAAAACACATATAATAAAAGTGAAGAATTAAAAACTGGAGGAAAAAATAAATGAAAAAAGTTTTTGCACTTCTTTTTGTTGCGATAGCTGCTCTATCATTAGCGGCATGTGGCGAAAAAGAATATAAAGTAGACGGTGAGTTTACTGCATTTCAAGAAGGCGTTAACGGAAACGCGCAAATGGTTACAACAGTAACTGTCAAAATTGAAAAGGGTAAGATCGTTTCTTACTACATTGATGCTTTACAGGGAAAACGTACAGAAGTTGCTGGTGATCCTGTAACTTACACATTCACTTGGAATGAAAAGACCAAAAAAGAATTAGGTTATGGTTATAGAATGCATGACGGTGCTAGAACAATGACTGAAACTGAATATATCGCATACTTAGATGAAAACGATAAATTAGAATGGTTTGAACAAGCTGAACTTATTGAAGCTAAATGGTTAGCTGATGGTGTTGAATCAGTTACAGTTGCTAATGGCGTAATCGATAACGTTGCTGGTGTTACTATTAAAGATGGTTCATACACTAAATTAGCTAAAGAAGCTGTTGAATTGGCTAAAGCTGGTAAATTCCAAACAATCCTTACAAGTGGAAAAGATTTATACTTCGCTTCCATGGTAGTTGATTCAAAAGGTAAAGTTTCTGAGTTAGTTATTAATACACTTCAATCTAAAATTGTAGATAACGTATTAGTTTGGAATGAAAAATCAAAACAAGAACTTGGTGCTGACTATGGTATGAAAGACATTGGTCCTGGATACAAATTAGTTGACGGCGCTTGGGTTGTTGATGGTAAATGTGATACAGAATGGAACGATCAAGTTGCAGTTATCTCTAACTACATCCTTGATAACGGCTATGTTGAATTAAAATCAATTGATGGTCGTGGTGTTTCATTAGACGGTACTTCATTAGTTGATGGTACTTCAAGTGTTACAATTAAAACTGATAACTACTTCACTTTACTAAAAGATTTATTTGCTAAAGTTGCTTAATTAGGAAAAACCTTTTCTAAAGAAAACTAATTAATAAAAAAACCACTTAGGAATTCCTGAGTGGTTTTTTATTTGGTCAATATGCATAAGCCATGTTCTGTTCCTCACAAGTGAGGTGTAACCATTTATCTCTATTTCTAGCTCTAAAGTAAATTCTTATTCTCTCTTTAAAGTGCCCCTACCAAATTTGGGTTGCTAGCTTGAGGGGTTTACCGCGTTTCATATAGAAGTTTCCTTCTACTTCGTTTCTGTGGCACATTATGGATTACACTTAGATTTCTCCTTAGTGTAAGAGCCGCCGTTACCTTTTTAAGGTACCCTAGGTTATTGTTTCCCTAGGCACAATCACTACAACCATCACAGGTTGTGCTAGCATGGACTTTCCTAACCATTGCTGGCTCGGTTACCTTCTACTGACTTCATTATTTTACATAAACGAAACTCTTTTGTCAACTATCTTTTTAAATGTGTTTGGATGGCGCCAAGCAAAGTTCCTGTATTATCAGCACCATTTTGCCAGTACATCATCCCAGCTAGACCATTATCTTTAATGTAATTGGATTTAACTTGAATACTCTTGGCATTATCGTATGAAATAAAGGTTGTTCCATCAACGCTAATAATATAAGGCACTTGTGAAGTTTCATCATATCTGACATAGTAATTGGAATTATTCATATACATATCTTTGATCGAATGATAAGAGATGGTACTTGTTTTTGCGAACTGAGTCCATTTAGCAGTCGATTCATCATACTGTCTGGTTTGAATGACACCATAAAATGGGACACCTACAACAATTTTACTATTTGGAACACCGTAGGTATGATAAATAGCGATACTTTCTTCAATAGAACAACTAACTAGTGTAAAGGCGACGCCAAATTGGGTATCGTATTTAACACTGCTTTTATACAAGGCACTATGATGTTGTCCGGCATTAAATGATAAGTCATAAGTCATTAAATTAAGAAAATCAAGATATTGATGTGAATTATTTAAGGCAAATCTAGGTGGACCCCATTGCCCGCCTGGTGTTGCCGCTGTTACCAAATGATTAGGATTATTTGCTTTAACACGTTGATTTACGATTCTCGCTAAGCGTGTATATTGAGATCCATCAACACCGGTACCTTCCCAGTCAATATCTACCCCATCAAACTGATACTTATTAATGGCATCGACAATGTTATCAGCAAATTGTTCAACTAAGCTTTCAGAACCAACAAAGGATGACCATTTTGAATCTGGTGCAATCGACATAATGACGTAAATGCCTTTTTCTTGAGCTTTTGGAGTAATATAAGCATTGGTTTGACCAAAGACGGATAATGATTTAGTCGTTTCTATTTTAGCATTTTCATCGGCTACGGCAAACGCAACATTAATGATATCTAAAGTATCAAATAGTTTCGTTGTCAAATCTGAATAGCCTGTATAGATATAGCCCGAAGCGATCGGGGCTTGTAGTGATTTATATCCAGCAACGCTTAAATCAAAACTAATGGTTTCTGTATTTGCGCCATCAGTTACAGACCCTATTAAAGTAACTGTTTGAGGTTGATAGGGTCTTCTTAAAAGACCATTTGCATCAATTATGTTATCGGTGCTTTCCCAACTAATTGTGAAAATACTATGTGTTAAAGGTAAATTGATATTGGTTTCAATAAGGGTACTGGTTAACGGATTAACTAGGTCGATGATAGGATTAATATCCATGACCCATTTCGCATAAAACAAGTAGTTTTCTGTAGAACCGGCGGGAATAGCTTCTACCGGGTCACCCAAAAACTCTTTATTGTTATACCATCCCGCAAAGAGATAGCCTTCTTTTTTAGATGTTACTGGTAAGACATAGTCTTTTGTGTTGGGATAGTGACGTGGATAATCAACGACAGTACCGCCATTAAAACCTAGCGTTAACATCGGGGCAATGCTTAGTTTTGCATAAAATACTAAATCACCGGTAGTTCCTTTTTCTATCTTCGTAACCACAGGTGAAGTAAAATCTTCGGTAGTGTACCACCCCACAAAGGAATACCCACTTACAGTTAATATAGGTAGTATCGCTTCATGTTCTTCTGTATAGGTTTTTAAATCAAATGAAGTAATTTCTTCATCGCCGTTAAAATAAGTGATGGAAAATATTTCATAAGTAGGCTCCTTATCATCTGGAATTTCTTCATTTGGATCTTTCTCATCAGGATCCTGATCATTTGGTATATTAGCACAGCCTGTTATTAAAAATAGGACTGCAAATAAGACCAGTAATTTTAGGTTTTTCTTCATATTCATCTCCCCTTCAAGAATATTTTATCATATTATTATGTAATAGTATTTTCATTAACCGGATAATTATTTTTAAAAAAAGACGAAACTAATCATTTCGTCTTATTTATTTTAATTATAGAGCATCTTTTCTTGATAAATCGACACGGCCTTTATCATCAATCTTAATACATTTTACCATGATGATATCACCCAAAGACACAACTGATTCGACTGTTTCTACTCTTTCTTTAGAAAGTTTAGAAATATGGACTAGACCTTCTGTTCCTGGCCATAATTCCACGAATGCGCCGTACTTTTCAATACGCATTACTTTCGCTTCATAAATTTTACCAACTTCAACGTCTCGAGTCATATTCTTAATGGTTTCAACCGTTGAGTTAATCCATTTTCGATCTTGGTGCATTACAAATACGCGACCATCTTGTTCAATATCAATTTTAACATTGTTGTTATCTTCAATAATTTGAGTAATGATTTTTCCGCCACCACCAATGACATCTTTAATCTTTTCTGGGTTAATTCTGAACATAACAACTTTTGGTGCGTAATCCGATAATTCTTCTTTAGGGGCACTAATCGTCGTTTTCATATGTTCTAAAATATGAAGACGGCCACGTTTAGCTTGTTCCAGGGCTTCACTTAAAATTTGTTCAGTAATTCCATCAATCTTAATATCCATTTGAAGGGCAGTAATCCCTGTAGGCGTACCAGCTACTTTAAAGTCCATATCGCCAAAGTGATCTTCTAAACCTTGAATATCGGTTAATACCGTGTAATTATCTTCATCCATGATTAATCCCATCGCAATCCCTGCAACGGGTGCTTTAATAGGAACCCCTGCAGCCATTAAACTCATGGTACCTGAACAAATGGAGGCTTGTGAACTTGACCCATTCGACTCCGTGATTTCTGACACGACTCTAATGGAGTAAGGAAATTCCTCTTCACTTGGCAGTACTTGAAGTAAAGCTTTTTCAGCTAATGCGCCATGGCCAATTTCTCTTCTTCCTGGTGAACCATATCTACCAGTTTCACCAACAGAGTATTGTGGGAAGTTATAATGGAACATAAAGCGTTTAGAATCGACATCTGGATCTAAACCATCGATAATTTGATTTTCTCTTAATGAACCCAGTGTTGTAATCCCTAAACTTTGAGTTTGACCACGAGTGAACAAGGCACTACCATGGGCTCTTGGTAATAAATCAATTCTTGATGTTAGTGGTCTAATTTCATCAACTTTTCTTCCATCAGGTCTAATTTTGTCTTCGGTAATTAAACGTCTTACTTCATGCGTTTCAATATCTTCTAATGTTTGATAAACACTCTTCATGAAGACACTTTTCGTTTCTTTATCATAGACTTGATTACCATCTATTTCAATGAAGAAATGTGTTTCTTCAAATTTTTCAATGGTTCTGTCTTTAATTTCTTGAACTTTGTGTTGTCTTTCTAATTTTTCTTTAATTGAAATGGCTTGAACCATATCAGCCTGGGCTTCTTTTTTAACTAATAGAGCAACATCTGGATCCACTTTAAAGATGTTAACTTCCATCTTATCTTTGCCAATCGCTTCTTTAATTTCATCTTGGAAACGACACAATTCTTTAATCGCTTCATGACCAAACATTAAAGCTTTAAGCATATCTTCTTCACTAACTTCTTTAGAAGCTGCTTCAACCATATTAATGGCGTCTTTTGTTCCAGCAACCGTTAAATCGATATCACTTTGAGCAAGTTCTTCAGGATTTGGGTTAATAATAAAGGCACCATTAACCCGACCCACTACCACACCACTCACTGGCATCTTAAATGGAATATCGGATATATGTGTGACTAAACTTGATCCAAATAGAGATGTCATTTCCGGTGAGGCATTGGGATCACTTGATAAAACGGTATTAATAATTTGAACATCGTTCTTAAAGCCATCTGGGAATAAAGGTCTAATCGGTCTATCAATTAAACGGGATGTTAAAGTCTCATGTTCTGAAGGTCTACCTTCTCTTCTTAAAAATCCGCCAGGAATTTTGCCGGCAGCATATAATTTTTCTTGGTATAAAACCATCAAAGGAAAAAAGTCTTGTTGGTATTTAGGTTCACTACTGACAACAACACTTAATACAACGCTATCTCCATAAGAGATTAACGCACTGGCGTTCGCTTGTTTTGCTATTTCGCCAATTTCAACAGTTAGGGGTCTTTGGCCTACTGTTGTTTTAAACACATGTTTACTCATAATATAAAAATCTCCTTCATTTTATATTTTGTCCAAATTTCTTTCAAATTCGCATACCTAAATATTATATAACATTTTTAAACTTAATGCCAACCTAATGTGTAATCTTCTTGAATAAAAAAAGATTGTTTTTCAACAATCTTTTTATGTTAGCCTCTTAAGCCAAGCTTTTCAATCAATTCTGAGTAAGCTTTTAAATCATTATTCTTTAAGTAAGTCATTAAACGCTTTCTTCTACCAATTTTTTGGAATAGTCCACGTTTTGAATGAAAGTCATGTTTATGAACAGCTAAGTGTACATTTAAATCACTGATTTCTTCAGTTAAAACAGCGATTTGAACTTGTGTACTACCTGTGTCACCTTCATGAGTTTTGAAAGTATTAATGATTTCTTGCTTTCTTTCTTTTGTCATTGCCTATTACTCCTTCTTTATTCGTTAAACTGAAGATTAGGTCGGCTGTCCTAGTTCTTCGTTTACGTACTTAACTATTTTATCATATTATTTCTATATTACAAGCAAAACTATGATTAAATTTTAATAAATTGTTCTACATTTAAAACAAAAACGGTGGCACCACCAATTTTAACTTCAACTGGTAGACTAGAAAACATACCAAACTCACTAATAATTGAGTTCGGAACAAGTTTACTTCTGGTCTTACTATGCGTCTCAATGATTTCAATAATCTCGATTACTTTCTCATCATTAGTCCCAATTAAAAATGTTGTATTGCCACTCATTAAAAATCCACCCGTTGTGGCAAGCTTTGTCACAAAAAAGTTTTCTTTTATGAGTGCTTTTGATACTTTGTTCGCATCATCATTTGAAACAATCGCGATAATTAATTTCATATTTAACACCTCTATTTATTTTATTATATCATAACTTCAGCTAATTCAAAACCAAATATTCTGATTTTTATGTGTTATATAATATCTTATCTTATTAACGATATATCCCATTAAAATCAATTTAAATCTTCAAATATTTTAATCATTATACGTTAGTTGTTATTGATAAGTCAACGTTAAAAGATAATAATTTACGCTGTTTTGTAGAAAAAACCGATTGCTAAATGTCTTCTTCAAATAAAGCCTTTGAATTTTGAATATCTTTAGCGAGTTGAATCATTAAGAGTTCTTTAGATTTAAATTGATATTCAGGTCGAAGATACTTAATAAACTGTAATGTTAAGGCTTTATCGTAAATATCTTCATTAAAATTTAGGATATGGACTTCGACACGTTTTGTGATTGAATAATTAATCGTAGGATTGTAACCTATATTAAGGGCGCCCCCATAAACTTTATCCTGATAGAACACTTTCACATAATAAACCCCATTCTTAGGTAAAACATAGGCATTTACATCAAGGTTAGCTGTGGGCATTCCTAAAGTTCGTCCGACGCCATCACCATGAATTACCTTACCAGTGATTTCATAGGGTCTTGACAACATAATCTCCGCATGTTCTAAATCACCTGAATAAATTAAATCTTTAATATAGGTTGTGGATATACGGATGTTTTCACGTTTAACATCATCATAGACGACAACGTCAAATTGTTTTTGTAGATCTTCAATCGTTCCTTTTGCGTATTTTCCAAATCTAAAGTCTCTACCAATAATAATTCTTTTGACATTTAAATCTTTCAAGAAACTAATAAAATTATCGCTACTTAAGGATGAAAAAGCTTCATCAAAGGTCGCTATAAACATGTAATCAAGGTTGAAAGCTTCTATGAATTTGGCTTTTTGATCAAGATTGCTTATTTGTTGATATTCCACATTACGAAGAACTTTCATCGGATGAGGATAAAAAGTAAGTAAGGCCGACTTTGTATCCTTAAAAGATTTAACATAGTTGATTAAACCTTGATGGCCAATATGGACCCCATCAAAGTTTCCAATCGTAATGGTTAATGCATCGGTATTTTTTAAATTTTGATAATGATCTTGATAAACTTTCATGTTATTCTCCTAATATAATCAAAGGTTTGTATTTATCTTCTTGTGGCGTATATATGGCAATTAGGCGGTTATCTTCTGTATATACAGAAAACATTTTGTTGATACTTGTTTGTCTAGAATCAAGATAAATTCCGTTTAAGATTAGTTTTTCTAAGTAAGGTTTGATAATTACTTTATCCAAAGACTCGGCAAATTCGGTTAAGGTCATAGTGGGTTTTGTATTTTCATCAATAGAATCTAAACGATAGGCATCATTGACATTGAAATTACCGCTTCGAATCCGTCTTAATGACGATAGATGCGAAGGAATATTTAATTGTTTGCCCAAATCATGAGCCAGTGATCTAATATAAGTTCCTTTAGAAACACTTGCGAGAAAAGATATTTTATTGTCAGATAAAATACCAGTTGGCCTAAACTCCATCACATTAACTTCTCTTGGCATAATTTCCACAGGATTATTTGCTCTAGCGTAGTCATAAAGTTTCTTACCATCAACTTTTATGGCTGAATAGATTGGTGGTATTTGTGTAATTTTGCCAGTTAATGACTTAAAGGCGTTGTTTAGTTCTACTTCTCTTATATTAAAAGTTTCTAATTTATTAACTATTTTACCCTCTAAATCATAGGTATCGGTTGAGTAACCAAAGGTTATTTCTCCGGTGTACGTTTTATCATCGTTTAAAAGGTAATCAGATAATTTAGTGGTTCTTCCTGTTAGAATGATAAGTAATCCTGATGCAAACGGATCAAGTGTCCCAGTATGACCGATTTTAGTCACATTCAATTTCTTTTTTAAGACACGAATGACATCATAACTAGTCATATTGGTCTTTTTATCGATTAAATAGATACCTTCCACTATTATCACCCATTTCATTATATCAAATTATTGAAAATTTTCATTAAAAAGCGTATGATTATATTAGTTATTTTGGAGGTCTATATGATTACGATTAAAAAATTTGATGCGTTGACCACAATTGAATTATATCAAATCCTTAGATTACGTGCTGAAGTGTTTGTCGTTGAACAACGACAAGCTTATCTTGATTTAGATAATTATGACTATGAATCAATTCATTTTTTTATTAAAGAAAATGATCAAATCGTTTCTTATTTACGGGTATTACCATTTGGATATTATGAAAACTCCCATGTGATTGGACGCGTCGTCTCAAATAAAGAAGTTAGAGGTAAAGGTAACATGCGTTTGTTACTAAATGCGGCAATTGATTATCTAAGAACAAGGTATTCTGGTGAACTATTAACGATTGGGGCTCAAGAGTATTTATTAGATTATTATGCTAGTTTTGGACTTAAAGTATATGGTGAACGTTACTACGAGGATAACTTACCTCATAAGAAAATGAAAATGATCTTATAAAATAAAAAAAATGGCGATGCCATTTTTTTATTGGTGTTGGTTTACCCATTTTTCAATATCTGCTTTAGGAGCGAAACCGCTTCTTCTAGATACTTCCACACCGTTCTTGAATAAAATTAAGGTAGGAACACTGGTGATACCATAGGTTTCTTTGGCTAAAGCACGGTGTTGGTCAATGTCAACAGTAATATAATCAATATCTGTTTTTTCCTTTGATAGCTGCTCAAATTGTGGCGCTAACATCTTACAAGGGCCACACCAAGTTGCGAAAAAGTCCACTAGGGTAACGCCTTCTTCAATAAGTCCTTCAAAATTTTTTCCGTCAAATTCTATCATTATATTAAACCCTCCATCTCTTGTTATTAATTATAATGTCTAAAGCAAATTTTATCAAGTGATTAACATATTATTTCAAAGTTACTATAGTAACCCCCATTTGACCTTCATATTCACCACCATAACGATAAGACTCGATATTCTTATCTATTTTTAAACATTCATACAATGCTTTTTTCACGGCGCCTGTTCCATAACCATGAATAATTCGTACTTCCTTTAAATTGCCAATAATGGCATTATCAATAAATTTATTATATAAACCTTTAACCTCTTCATACCTAACACCGCGCAAATCAAGCTCATAAGCTGTTTGTGAGCTGGTTTGAACGACAACCTTAGTCTGTTTAGGCTGATGTTTTGGTTTTGGGGCTGTAGTTAAAGTAAGGTTTGAAGCACTAAATGGTAATTCGAAAGTCCCGAATTTAACCATATAATCATCTTTTTTCTTATCAATAATGATCCCTTTTTGATTATAAGATTTTATAAAAACATGATCGCCAATCTTCAGTTCTCCTTCGACCTCATCTAAATCCGCTAAACCAAGCTGATTTAATTCAAATTTAAGCGTAGCGATTTCATGAGGTGCTTTAGCTTCTTTTAATAAGGTTAGAATAGCTTTAGCGTCGGATTGAATTTTTTCAAGCAATTTATCACTTTTCGCTTTCGTATCATTTAAAATTGCTTGTTTCTCCTTTTCTAATTGTTCAATTTTAGTGTTTAGTATCTGTTTTTCTTTAGTTAAGTTTTCTTCTAACAAAATGGTTTCTTTAATTCGGTTTTCTAACTGTTCTTGTTTATCTTCAAAAAGTTTTATAGAAGCACTAAGATCAGTTTCTTTTTCTTTAAGATAATCATTAGCGATCGCAACAACATCGTTTCTTAAACCTAATCTTTGGGCAATCTTTAAGGCATTTGATGAGCCACTTCTTCCGTATTCGATTGTGTAAAGTGGATTTAGATTGATAACATCAAACTTAACTGAAGCATTTTCAATCAGAGGGGTTTGATAAGCATAAATTTTTAGTTCAGAGTAATGGGTTGTTAAAACCATTCTGATGTCTTTAGTCATTAAGAACTCAAGGATAGCTTTTGCGAGAGCGACACCTTCTGCTGGATCGGTACCGGAACCAAGTTCATCAAATAATATTAAAGATTGATCGGTCACCTGATCTAATATCTCTTTGATAGTAACAATGTGTCCAGAAAAAGTTGATAAAGATTGAATAATTGATTGATGGTCACCAATATCAGCATAGACACCTTTGAAAACAGTCATTTTTGATGATTCTTTTGCCGGTATTGTTAAACCGGATTGAGCCATTATCGTTAATAAACCTAATGTTTTTAAAGCGACCGTTTTACCACCTGTATTGGGCCCAGTAATCATTAAAATAGGTTTGATTTCATTGAGTTTAATATTAATTGGAACAACCTTATTTTGATCAATCAAAGGGTGTCTTGCCCCAACCAAGTCAATCTCACCATGGGTATTCATCTGTGGCACTCGACAATCATATTTAATCGAGTATTCAGCGAATGAAAAATAGACGTCTAATGTAACAAACAAATCCAAGTTATTATGTAAAATAGAACTATGCGGGTAAATTGTTTCACATAAATAGTCTAAAATCTTTTTAATTTCATTTGTTTCATCATTAGATAAACGTTGCAAGCTAACGGATAACTCAGCCGCTTCAACTGGTTCAATATAGGTCGTTGTTCCACTTGATGAAACATCATGAATTAAGCCAGCAACCGTATTTTTAAATTCAGTTTTGACCGGAAGACAATACCGATCATTTCTTAGTACTAAAATAGATTCATTTAATATAGATGCTTTTTTTTGAAGTAAACTATTTAAGACATCTCTTCTTTTATTGGTAACTTTATTGATCTCTTTTCTAATTTTAAACAAATCTTCACTAGCATTATCTAAAATAACCCCGTCAGGATCCATCACGGAGTCAATTTCGCTTATTATAAAGGCTAATTCATCGATATTATGAAAGTAAGGTTTAAGATTATCATAGGTTATTTTATCTTTTAAAAGGCTTTTTTCTTTTGCCTTTATTCCTTGTCCCATTTTAATAAACAATCTCAAGTATTGAATATCTGAGATGTTTAAACGTCTTTCAGAGGCAATCAAAGATAATATTTCTTTAATATCGTAATTCTCAATAAACCCAAGTTTACCACTTCTTACGATTATTTGCATTGCTTCATCGATTTTAGCTTGAGACAACTTTATTTCATCGATACTATCTAAAGGTTTTGTGTTTAAGATAATGTTTTTAGCTGTTTCAGATAATGAAAAACGAGCCATCTCGTTTAAAATAACATCAAATTCTAAAGTTTTACTATAAAACTTCAAAGGAAACACCCCTTACTTTTTTATTCGAAATATGATATAATAATTATAACACAAAGGCGGTAGAATATATGACTAATTATTCAATGTCCCTTTCTAAAAATCAACAAGCTTTGTTATTAGAATTGTACACACCCTATAAAACTGAATTAGATAATGTACATGTTCTTTTTCAAGCGCAGGTTGATAATGTCGTCCTAATTTTTTATAAATCTGGAACCCTTGTTTTACAAGGTGATTATTTAGCAGAATTAAAGCGAATTAAAGTTCGTTTAGGGTTAACTAATTTTTCAGCAATTGGATCTGATGAAGTTGGAACAGGCGATGTTTTTGGACCAATCGTGGTGTGCTCTGCTTATGTTAAGGGCTCAGATATTGAAGTATTAGAGTTAATGGGGGTTAAAGACTCCAAAGCAATGACAGATCGACAAATCGTCGAACTTGCACCAAAACTGA
Organism: Acholeplasmataceae bacterium UBA5409; assembly: GCA_002410615.1. GTDB lineage: Bacteria > Bacillota_I > Bacilli_A > Acholeplasmatales > UBA5453 > UBA5409. Next base: position 171,733 of record DHNT01000005.1, on the reverse strand, counting down.
CTAAAATGTTAACACACTCAGTCTTAATTTTAAAACCTGAAAAATATAACGAAATGATTCGTCGTGGTTACAATATGAACAAGATAAAAGCTTTCTTGCATAATCAAGCCATCTTACTAACCACCCAAAAGATTAAGGAGCAAGGTGAAGACAAAGCGCCAGTCATTGTTGATCAATTCTGTGAACCGAGACTTTACTATAACTACTTAAGAGATGAACCCAATGTTTATCGGGAGATTTCTTTCTATACTAAGGCTGAAAGCATTCACTTAAGTGTCGCAGCCGCATCCATCATTGCCCGCTATGCCTTCTTAGCTAAAATCCAACAGTTTTCTAAATTCATTGGGCTTAGACTTCAAAAAGGTGCTGGTGTTGAAGTCGATAAACAATTAGTAAAAATATACAAGGATAAAGGCTATGATGCCTTAAGACCGATAACAAAATTGAATTTTAGAAATTTAAAGAAAAACGAGATTCACCCATAAAAAAAGCATCTAACGATGTTTTTTTTTTAAGGTTTTTTTGAATCTTCATTTATTTTTTTATAGAATGCTTCTTTTTCTCTTACTTTAAATGTATCGACTTTTCTTTTTGTCAATAAATAAGGGATCAGTAGCGTCAACAACTGTAGAAAAAGTACGCCAAAGACAATATACCACATTTGTTCTTGGAAAAACTTCCATACCAAATAAACTTGAAGTCCACTTATTAAAAGCAGTATTAGTCCGGTAGTTAGAAGGTGATTAGCCCAAGTTTTTTGAGCATAGGTCCAACTATCATGATCAGCCATTGAACTTTTCGTTCTAAAACCGATGGATTTATTAATTCGATTTGGTGGATAAAACTTCATAACCATCCCTAAAACAAGGATCAAGATTGGGTTAATTAAGCTTATTACTATATATTCAGTCATCATATTATACCTCAAATAAATTCAGGGCTAGTAGGGATCGAACCTACGATCTATGGGTCAGAGCCATATGCCTTACCACTTGGCTATAGCCCTATCTTATTTAATTTAAGTCTAATAAAGTTAAGGTGTTAAAAAACGATTCAGTGGGGTCTACTTCAAATTCTAAAAATTGGTTTGTGATCGGATGATAAAAGCCAATTAATCTTGCGTGCAGCGCTTGACCATCTTTAACAATTGGATTTTTCTTAGGTCCATAAGTGGTATCCCCAACTAAAGGATGCCCAATATAAGCCATGTGCACTCTAATTTGATGTGTCCTTCCCGTCTCTAATTGACACTCCAAATAACTGAACTTATCTGATTGTTTAATCACTTTAAAATGGGTAGTTGCCTGTTTACCTTCTGGATTGACAGCCATTTTGGTTCGGTTATTAGGGTCTCTAGTAATTGGGGCGTTAATGGTGCCGGAATTTTCACTAAAGGGGTTGTAACAAATAGTTTGATAAATACGTTTCGTTTTACGATTTTTAAACTGATTAACCAAATGATCATAGGCAAAGTCTGTTTTCGCAACCACCAATAGGCCAGATGTATCTTTATCAATTCTATGCACAATCCCTGGTCTATCCATACCCCCTTTATAAGAAAGGTTTTTTGTGTGGTACAACAGAAACGAGACTAAACTTATTTCGTGATTTGATATACTGGGATGAACATTCAATCCTTTCGGTTTATTGACAACTAAGACTTCATCATCTTCGTATAGGATCTCAAGATTTAAATTAACAGGTTCAATTATAAAAGGTTTGGTATCATCAATTATTTCAATGATATCGCCTTCTTTTAGCTTATATGAAGGCTTTATGATTTCACCGTTAATCGTGATTTTGCCTTCTGTAAATAACTTTTTTACTTGGCTTCTTGAATAAGTATCCAGTATTTCAGTGACATAGATATCGGCCCTTAAAAGATCATCTTTTTCAATTATTTTCGTTGTTTTCATGATTGAGGTTTGTTTCACTTTCTGTTTTAACTTGTTTTGTTCTTCGATCTTCAAAGAACAAAATATCGATCGCAAACATAATTACGCCAGTAATTAAGCTCATGTCAGCGACATTAAAGGTTGGATATACATAGGATCCAAAAATAAATTGTAAAAAGTCTATCACATAACCAAATGATATTCGATCAATAAAATTACCGAGAGTTCCAGCAATCATTAAGGCTAAACCGATCGAATAAAATTTCTTAGATTTAAAGTCGACTTTGGTAAAAAAATAACCAAAAACAATTAAGGCAATGATCGGAACGACATATAAAATGAAGACGTTATTTTCAAAACTACTCCAAGATACGCCGTAATTATGGTGTTCAACTAAATGAAAAAAACCGGGGATTATTTTTAAAGCAGGCTCAGTAAAAGGCCCATATTGGTTTGGTAAGTAGAGCCGTGTTAACCACTTGGTCAATTGGTCTAACCCAATCACACTTAAAGAAATAATCGCGCCAATCAAGTAATATTTATATTTTGTTATAAAAGCTTTCATAGTTGTCCTCCGATGATAATGGTTATAATACTGAATAAAACAACCATAATAATGCTAAAAAGTGTAATATGAGTTAATTTAATGCGTTTAAATGACTTTTTTTCAGGGTAAAACAATATTTTATGGTAAAAATACAATGATAAACTAAACCCGATGATTAGCACAAAACATAAAGCCCACGTTAGAAAATAAATCAACTCTAAAAAAATAAAACTATTAACAATGATTAAAATAAAGGGTAAAACGATTAATAAACTAATTAATAAGGCACCGAACCCTTTTGAAATTCTTTTTTTAACAGGAATTTGTTCGATTTCATGGGTTTCTTTTTTATAATTATTAAGATAAGTATTCAATCGCTTCATTGATATGACCTACCTTTACTAATTCAAATGAGGGTGATTTAAGCGTATAATAAGCTTCTAGTGCATCTGAATAATTGTCTTCTGGGCAAAAAAACACATCTACTTTTCCATTAACCGAATAAATTTTTTCTTTAATGCCACCTATTTTGCCAACATTACCGTCTATATCGATGGTGCCTGTGCCAGATATGATTAAACCGTTGTAATCAATATTTAATAAGGAACTATAAATATTAAGGGCTTGTAACAAGCCCCCTGAGGGACCGACGATAAAGTCATCTTGATAAGTTGATTGATAACCAGGGGTTGTATCATGAATCTCGTAAAACGGCATCACGGTCATCATAAACTTAGCTTCATCTGTTTTATTGATTTGATAAGAAACCTCTTTATTATTTCTTAAAACCGTCAGTTCGATTACCTCATGTGAGGTAAAATAGGCATTAACTTCACTCGGGCTCATATCAGAAATAAGACTACCATCAAACTTAATAATAATATCGCCTAGTTTCCCATTACCAGCTAATGTAGTTTCAATAATATAGCCTTTTAAACGATAGTTAATCGAGATATTAGAATTTATTTTTGAGGCTTCTAAATAACTATAAATGATTCCATATTGATAAGAGAGTTCTTCATCAATTAATCCCATACGATAAGCTTCTTGAAGATTAAAGGTATAGCTGTTTTTACTAATGGTACTTTTATTGGTTAATGAACTCAACCATAGTTGAAACAAAGTTGGTTTATCATAACTTATCACATAGACACTATAAAAATCATTGTGGCTAGTGGTATTATCAATTTCAATTCCTTTATCTATTTTGTGGATTCCACCTGGTAAAGTGACTGAATAGTTTTTTAAAGGAAAAGATAAAGTCGTAATGAGGATTAAATAGGGTATTAACACAATTATCAGGAGTAATTTGTATTTCTTAAGCCATGATTTAATCATATAAAGTGAATATCATTGAACAACCGATAAGATACTTTAGCGGCATCTAACATCTTTTTAGCGGCAACATCTGATTCTGTTTGTTCATATTTTTGACCGTAATAAACTATTTCTTTAATCCCTGCTTGTATCAACATCTTTGAACATTCATGACAAGGAAATAAAGTCACATAAAGCGTCGCGTTTTTGAGGGATTGCGTCGCATTCAAAATGGCGTTCATTTCAGCATGGACAACATAAGGATATTTGGTGTTAGAAAAGTTACCTTCTTTTTCCCAAGGAAACTCATCATCAGATAAAGCACTTGGAAATCCATTATAACCAATCCCAATTATTCTTTTGTCTGTATTGATGAGGCAAGCGCCAACTTGTGTATTTGGATCCTTACTTCTTTTTGCCGATAACAAAGCAACCCCCATAAAGTATTGATCCCATGAAATATAATCGGTTCGTTTCATTGTTTTTCCTCATCTTTAAGTAAACTTAAGTCGACATGACAATAACCATTTGGGTTTTTAGCCAAATAGTTTTGGTGATAGGTTTCTGCTAAATAATAATTTCTTAAAGGTTGAATCTCAACGACTGGTTTCTTTCCTATTTCTCGTTCGATTTTTTTAAGATAGTCTCTTAAGATTGGTTTGTCCGCTTCATCTGTATAATAAAATCCACTGCGATATTGGATTCCAATATCATTGCCTTGACGGTTTAAAGTAAATGGATCAATAAAGCGAAAACAATGTTCTAGCAAACTATTTAAGGATAAAACTTTCGGATCATAGATAATATGAACCGTTTCCGCGTGAGAAGCTTTTTGATTTACTAGGTCTTGGTAAGTTGGGTTTTCGATGTTTCCATTGGCATAACCAACATCGGTTTTTAGAACCCCTTTTAATTGGGTAAAATAGGCTTCTACGCCCCAAAAACAACCACCCGCGACATAAATTTCTTTCATGTTTTCACATCCTCTTAGTCAGCTATTTTGATTCTTTGTTTCGAATAATACCTAATTCCAGTTCTTGTTGAACATCAACATAATCTGGTGCACTCATCATCAGGTCTCGTGCACTTTGTGTCTTAGGAAACGCAATAACGTCTTTAATGTTTTTTGTGCCAGTCATTAGCATAACGAGTCTATCTAATCCTAAAGCAATCCCTCCATGAGGCGGCGTTCCATATTTTAAAGCTTCGACTAAATAACCAAAACGTGCTTCCACGATTTCGTCAGTTAACCCAAGTAATTCAAACATTCTTGCTTGCGTGGTACTGTTGTGAATTCTAATTGATCCACCCCCCAGTTCATAGCCATTTAAGACAATGTCATAAGCATTCGCTAACATCGTATCAAGCGGTCCTTCTAAATTTGGATTCTCTTTTGCGGAAGTAAATGGATGGTGTCTGGCAACATAACGTTCTTCTGTTTCACTATATTCAAATAGGGGGAAGTCGACGACCCAAACGAAACTATATTTATTTTCATCAATGATACCTAAAAGATTGGCAACTTCATTTCTAACGACACCTAAGCCGTTTGAAGCTTTTTCAAAACTATCATGATAGGCAAACAATAATAAATCGTTGTCTTTTAAGTTTAAAGCGTCTTTTTGTTCGTCATTAAAGAATTTAACAATACTACCGGTCAATTCTCCTTCATTCATTTTTAAATAAGCTAAACCATCAGAATGGTTCTTTTTGGCAACTGCGGTTAGATTATCAAGTTGTTTACGCGTCAAACTAGCCCCGTTGGGAACTAACAAGCTGCGGACCGATTTACCTTCTAAAAATGGGATTTTGACTTCATCTAAGTTAGGGGTTGATAATTTCAACCCGTATCTTAAATCAGGTTTATCTGATCCATAATAAAACATCGCGTCTTGATAACTAATTTGATCAATAGGTAGCTTAATCTCATAATTTAGGATTTTATGGAAGGTATGCGCTAAAACTTCTTCTGTTAAGTTTATTATATCGTTTTGTTTAACAAATGAAGCTTCAATATCGATTTGTGTGAATTCTAACTGGCGATCGCTTCTTAAATCTTCATCTCTAAAACAACGGGCAACTTGAAAATAACGTTCAAAGCCACTAACCATATAGAGTTGTTTATAAATTTGAGGCGATTGAGGTAGGGCATAGTATTGTCCATGATAAAGTCTTGAAGGAATTAAAAAGTCTCTTGCGCCTTCAGGTGAACTCTTACCTAAAAATGGGGTTTCAAGTTCAAAGAATTTCTTTTCAAGAAGTTTTTCTCTGATGGCTTGGGTAATATGAGAACGCATGATGATATAGCGTTGAGATTCTTTTCTTCTTAAATCAAGATAACGATACTTAAGTCTTGTATCTTCTTGGGCATTATCTTGATAAGAAACCGCAATCGGTGGATTTAAAGCTGTATTTAATACAACTAAATCACGAACGATTACTTCAATATCGCCAGTTAAAAGGTCTTTATTTTTAGACTCTCGTTCTACGACATTTCCTTTTACCTCAATAACATATTCGTTTTTAAGTTCAGTCGCCTCTTTATAAAAAGCATTATCTGGTTTGAAAACCAATTGGGTAATGCCATGATAATCTCTTAAATCAATAAAGATTAAACCCCCTAAGTCACGTCGTTTGGCTACCCAACCTTTTAAATAGACTTGCTCATTAATATTCTTTAATCTAAGTTCACTATTGTGATGTGTATACTTCATTTTTATTTACCTAGTTTCTTTAATAGTGCTTCTAAAGTCACTTTTTCTTGAGTTTGTGTAATGGAGTCTTTGACGGTAAACAAGCCTTGTTCAACTTCTTCTTCTCCAATAATAATAAAATATTTTGCCTTTGAATTAACGGCCAGTTTTAATTGACCTTTAAAATTCTTTGATTCATGATCAATATCACCCTTAAAGCCATAATCTCTTAATTTAGTAAGCAGGCTTAAGCCTTTTTGATGAATTGTCTTATCAAATGTAATAATGAAAAAGTCTGGGTTAACCTCATCATATAGCTCGATATTCTCACTGTCAAGGGCCATCATTAATCGTTCCATCCCAAAGGCAATCCCAACCCCATCTAAATCTGGTCCACCGAGTTCACTGACTAAATGTTCATAGTGTCCCCCGCCACCTAATACGTTTTGAGCACCAAATCCTTTTATATTAGCTTCAACTTCAAAGACCGTATGTCCATAATAGTCTAAGCCTCTAACTAGTTTTTTATCAACCGCGTAATCAATTCCCATGCTGTCTAGATAAGATAAAACTTCATCAAAGTATTGTTTGGCTTCCACGGATAAAAAATCATAAGGGGTAGCCGCTTTTTGAATAAAGGGTTTATCACGATCAATTTTACAGTCTAAGATACGAATCGGATTTTCTTTGATTCTTCTTTGACAATCCTCACATAAGTCTTCTTTATAAGGTTCAAAATAAGTAGAAAGTTCTTCTTTATAAGTGTTTCTTGAGGCAATATCGCCTAATGAATTAACTTTAATCTTAACTTGTTTTAAGCCCAGTGAACGAATCAGTTTATAACTTAAGGCAATTACTTCGGCATCTAAAGAACTACTTTTAACCCCAATTGCTTCGATTCCAAACTGATAAAACTGACGAAATCTTCCTTTTTGAGGCCGTTCATATCTAAAGTTTGGTCCTAAATAATAGAGTTTTGTTAGACCTTGATTCGCATAGAGTTTATTTTCGACATAAGCTCTAATAACACCAGCAGTTCCTTCTGGTCTTAAGGTTAAGTCGCGGTCGCCTTTATCTTTAAAATTATAGGTTTCTTTAGTGACCATATCTGAAAGTTCAGTCTTTCTATGGAAAACACTAGAATGTTCAAATATCGGTGTTCTGATTTCAAAATAACCATATATTTTCATTAATTCTCTAATCTGTTCTTCTAGGGCTTGATATTTAATTGTTTCATTGGGTAGTAAATCATAGGTCCCCTTTGGTTTTTGTTCCATAATAATGCTTCCTTTCAATTTCATAGACAAAAACATCATGATAGGTTTTTGTCTTAACGTGATAATGGTGCAGTTTTAAGATATCTATTAATACCAAGTTGTTATGTTCAATAACTTTTCTTGAACCAACGTTTTCCTTGATTGATTTAATGATAATCTTATTTAAATTTAAGGTTTCAAATCCCACCTTAATAAGTTCTTTTAATGCTTGGCTCATAATCCCTTGACCCCAATAATCTTTATGAAGAAGGTAGCCAACTTGAGCTGAGTTTTCGGCGTAATCAAACGTATGAAATTCAATTATCCCAATCATTTTATTGTTTGGTATATCTATAATAGCGTAGCCAATCGGTTCTTGATGATTGAGACGTTTATAGTAAATATTTTTAATGGCCGATTTTGCCTGCGTCAATGTCTTAAAAGGTCGCCAGGTAAGATATTTTATATTAATGGGATCTTTCCCAATTTCATAATAATCATGGGCATCTTTTTTTAATAATGTACGTAATTTATAAGTGCCAAAACTAACTTCGGGCATATTATCTGTTTTCATAATTCTCCTTTAACAGATTCGACTAAAATGATTCTTTAAACTGTTGGACTTTGGTTTTTAAAAAGTCTTTGTATACGTTATAAGCAACCGATAAGACCAATAATATTGGGATTGAAATAATCACGCCGATAACCCCAAATAGTGATGAAAAAATCAAGATCCCACCGATGGTAACCACAGGACTTAATTCAATTCGTTTCTTATAAACCATTGGGTTAATCAAATAGGCATCTAAGTTAGGGAAAATTAATAAGAAAATGACAATCCCTATCATTGAATACATTGGATTTGGCAATGATACGGCAATTAGTATCGCAGACAACCCCGATAGATACCCACCAAAGTAAGGAATTAAACTAAATAGTGCCGCAAATAAACCAATCAATAATACATAATCTAAGAAGGCTTGATTGAATATCGAAATAATTAAGAATAACCCTACGTACTCAACAAACTGAATTGCGGCAATAAAGATCTCAGAAACAATATATTTCTTTAGATCATGATATAATCTTGAATAAAAAATAAGCGTTTCTTTTTTTTCTCTTGCGACTAGAAGTAACTTAGCACGATCCTTAATATTATCGAACTTAGTTAAAAAGATGATTCCCACCACAATTGTAACAAATAGACTTATTACAAATGAGATAACTTGGCTCGCTCCTTCTTCTGAAGCTGTAAAGAAGTTAGTGATGGTCGTAATATAGGAATTAATCCAATTATCGATGGTAATAATAATACTTGAAGCATCAACATTTAATAATTCTCCAAATTCTGTTAAGACAATATTAATCCCATCAATCATTCTAGGCATATCATCAATAACAGGTTTTATGACGAAGAAAACAATTAATATAATAGAAAGCAAAGCGACTATGTAAATAATAATAGCGGTTATAACACGTGGTATCTTTAGTTTTTTTTCAGAAAAAGTAACTAAAGGGTTAAAAATAAAAGCGATCGAAAATCCAATTATAATCGGTAGTAGTGCATAAAATATTTTCTTAATCACACTCCACCATAGTGGACTTAGTAAGTAAAACAAATAAAGAATCGCTAATACGAGAAGTATATTCAAAAATTTAAAGTTGATTTTACTCTTCATGGGTTAAGCCTCCGAATCAATTAAAATCGATAATGGGCCATCATTTAAATAAGTAATGTGCATGTGACCGCCAAAGACGCCTGTTTCTACAGGAAAATGTACTCTTAGATCTACAATCATTTTTTCGTAGTAATGTAAAGCCAACTCCTTTGGAGCTGATAAAGTGAATGAGGGTCTGTTGTTGTTTTTAACATCACCATAGAGTGTAAATTGACTAACAAGCAAGATTGAACCATTGACTTGTTTTAAATTTTTATTCATTTTTCCATCTTTATCTTGAAAAATTCTTAAATTAAGAATCTTTCTTAAAATAAAATCATAATCTTTATCCGTATCCGTCGTTTTAATCCCTAAAAAGACAATATAGCCTAATCCAATTTCAGTTTTATAGTCTTCACAAACGAGTTTTGCAAAGTCCACTCGTTGAACCAATGCCCGCATTAGACATACTTCCTTTCGATACTATAAATATCGTGTACATTCATTAATTTTAACATCATCGCTTCTAACTCTTTATTATCCTTAACCAAAAGTTTTAAAGTTGTGCTGGATTCTAATCGAGGGTTAGAAACGGCGTTAATCTCAGCAATGGTAATACTGGAGGCATTGATTATTGTTATCATATCAGCTAATATATTATCTCGATTCGCACTTAATATTTTAATTCTAGTCGGATACTTATGTTCTAAATTACTTGCCCAATAAACCTCAACAAAGCGTTCACTTTGAAGCGCTTTAATGTTAGGACAGTCTTTATGATGAACCACAATCCCCGATCCTTTCGAAACATAGCCATGAATTTCGTCTCCGGGAATCGGAAGACAACAATTGGCTATTTTTATTTGCGGGGTATTAATCCCTTCCACAATAATACCCGTTTGATGGGTGGTGGTTAAGATCCGTTGTGCTTTATCTAATTGACGCTTTAAAAGCTGTTCTTTATCTATTTCTTTACCAAGTAATTTGGCAACAACCGTCTTTTCAGATAAAATGCCTTTTCCAACTTCAATATAAAGTCCATCTAATGTTGAAACCATGTTTTTGGCGAAGTTTGAACTTGCAAAATCATCATCTAATTTAGTGATATCTGCTTTTTGGGCAACCGCTTCTCTTTCAACGGCATCTTTCCCCATTTGATAAAGTTTATCTTTATTTAGTTTGTTTAAATAGTTTCTTATTTTTGTCTTAGCGTGATTGGATTTGACAATCTTTAGCCAGTCTTCAGAGGGACCTGGAGAATTCTTATTGGTTTTAATTGAAACAACATCGCCGGTTTGAAGTTCATAACTTAAGGGAACGATCTTATTGTTTACTAAGGCACCAACGGCTTTATCACCAACATCACTATGAATTCGATAGGCAAAGTCAATTGGTGTTGAGCCTCTATTTAACTCGATAACTTGTCCTTTAGGTGTGAAAACATAAACATTGGCTGCCAATAGGTCTGACTTGACTGATTCAACAAACTCATCAGCACCTTCAGTTTTAGTGTCGTCATCTTCTGTCATCTTAAGAAGTTCACCATACCATTTAAGTTTTTGAGCGATTTCAAATTGTTCACGTTCTTTAGAGTATGTTTTACCTTCTTTGTACGCCCAGTGTGCGGCAACCCCAAGTTCAGCTATTTTATCCATCTCTTCGGTTCTAATTTGAATTTCAAAGATAGAACCATTTTCCGCTAAAATAGTCGTATGTAAGGATTGATACATATTTGGTTTAGGGACTGCGATGTAGTCTTTAAATCGTTTTGGGATTGGGACAAAATGCGCATGAATAATGCCCAACACTTGATAACAAGTTTCAATTTTATCAACAATCACTCGAATTGCTAAAATATCATAAATATCTTCAAAAGGACGTTGTTGAATGACCATTTTTTTATAAATAGAATAAATAGATTTACTTCTACCAGATATTTCAAAGTCTGTTATCTTGTTTTCATAAAGGAAATCTTTTATAGTACTCATCATACTATCTAGCGCATCTCCATGAATTCTTTCCTCATTTTCAACGAGGTTTCTAATCCTGTAAAAGTAAGGTGGATTGATGACTTTTAAACTTCTGTCTTCTAATTCAGCTTTGATACTAAAGAGCCCTAGTCTATGTGCAATCGGTGCATAAATATCTAAGGTTTCATTCGCAATTTTGATTTTCTTTTCAATCGGTTGATAATCAATGGTACGCATATTATGAAGTCTATCAGCAATCTTAATTAAGATAACTCTAATATCCTTACTCATTGCGAGTAACATCTTTTGATGATTGTCAGCTTGAGATATTTCTGTCGAAAATGATAGCCTATTAATTTTAGTCACGCCATCTACAAGTGTTCTAACATCTTCACCAAATGTCGCTTCAATATCATCTAATGAAGTTTTTGTATCTTCAACGACATCATGGAGTAAAGCAGCTATTAATGTATTAGGACCACTGGATAGATCTGCTAATATGTAGGCAACTGCGACTGGATGCGTGATATATTTATCGCCACTTTTTCTAAATTGACCTTCATGCTTAAAAGCGGCTAGTTCGTGTGCATCATTGATGCGCTTTAAGTCGCTTTTTTTATGAATGTAAGTTTCAATTTTATTGAGTAATTCATCATATGTGACGAGTTTCATTCAATCACCTTTCTTAATATTTTAATGATACAAATAATGGGATATCTTTAAGTTTGTCTCTACCATGTAAATCTTCTAATTCGATAAAGAAGGCTGCACCAACAACCGTTCCTCCTAATTTTTCGACTATTTTGATGGTCGCTTCTATCGTACCGCCTGTTGCCAGTAAATCATCAATAACGATTACTTTATCACCAGGTTTAATACTGTCACTATGCATACTAAGCGTATTTGAACCATATTCTAAATCATAAGAAACATTAACGGTTTCTCTTGGCAGTTTATTTGGTTTTCTTACTGGAGCAAAGCCTATTTCTAAAGCATAAGCAACTGGACAACCAAAGATAAAACCTCTCGCTTCAGGTCCAACAACAACGGTTGCTCCAACCTGTCTTGCAAAGTCAATCATTTGGTCACAAGCTTCTTTAAATGCTTTACCATCTAACATTAAAGGGGTAATATCTCTAAATATAATGCCTTGGCTCGGAAAATCTTTAATTGAGGCAATATAGTTTTTAAAATCTTTCATTCATTTCATCCTTTCAATAATACATCTATTATACCTTAAATGATTGTTTTTTTTAAGGCTTTAAATCGAAAAAGTCATCATAAGTTCTAAACTTCTGGCTGCTTTAATCACTAAGGGGGTTTGGAGGTAACGATAACCCAATAGTTTAATCTCATCTAAACTAGTTAATGGGTATAAACCTTGTGGGATTAAAGTCAGTTTTTCTCTTCTTTCAATAATAAAGCGAAGGGCATCTTTATTGAAATTAGTCAACATGATATAACTTACATCTAAACCTCTTAATTTTATTTCATCAAAGTCTAAATGATCAATTATTTCATAACATAAGACATCTTCTGTATCATTAACTTTTTCATAAGCCTTGATAAATCCACCTAAGATATTGATCTCTTCTTTTGACACCAATCTAAAGTTTAGATCAGAAGCGCCACCATCAATTAAAGCTTGCTTTTCGAGAGCTTTTAATCCAGGTGTATAGTAATGTGGGTCTAATAAGATGGTTGGCGCGAGTTTATCAACGTATTGTTTAGTTAGGGTTGCAATCCCGCTCATCCGACTGATTAACCTAGTTATTAATCTACCTAGTTTAATGGTTTCATGGGTATAGCCAATCACCGATAATAAAACATCACCTCTGCGCATTAAATCACCATCTTGTTTATGCAGTCGTGCGACAAGATCAGTATTATAATAGGACAATAACTGTGCTGATTCTTCTAACCCTGAAACAACTCCATCTTCTAGACTTACAATATAGAGTGTTTTAATTTCATTGGCGATTAAGGGTTTTTCTGTGGTTATTTCTGAGATTAATCTTTCGTAAAGCGTTATATTCATCTAATCACCCCTTCTTTCTATTTTATACTTTTTTACCCTGTTTAATCAAGTAATTATGATATAATTAGTTATATAGGTAGGAATAAGGTAATTATATGAAACCACTCGCACACAGGTTAAGACCAAGTACGTTTGAAGATGTTGTTGGTCAAGATCATTTGGTTGGACCCAATGGCATTATTAAAACGATGCTGGAAAGAAAAAACTTAATCAGTTTTATTTTATATGGAAGTCCAGGGACAGGTAAGACCACCATCGCTTTAATTACGGCTCAAAATGCGGGTATGGATTTTTATCATTTTAACGCTTCTACTGACAACAAAGCCTTACTTAAAGAAATTTCTGATACAACGATGTATCGTGATATTGTGTTAATCATTGATGAAATTCACAGAATGAAAACGGATGTTCAAGATTATTTATTACCGTTTGTGGAAAATGGTAAAATAACGATTATTGGTATCACCACACTTAATCCCTATAGCGCTGTTAATCCAGCTATCCGTTCAAGATGTCATATCTTTAAAGTTGAAGATATTGAATCTGAAGATATAAAAAAGGTTTTACTTAAAGCAATTCATAGTGATGAGATTACTTACGATGGTGAAGTATCCAATGAAGTGATTAGTTATATCTCGGAACGATCTAATAATGAAGTAAGAACCGCCTTAAATATGTTAGAAGCCACTTTAATTTATGGCGCTAAAGAACCCTTAATTACGTTAAGTATTGTTAAAAGAGCAATCGGTGATAAGTCACTTCGATTAGATGGTGATGGGTCCAGTTTCTTTGATATTTTATCAGCCTTTCAAAAATCAATTAGAGGTAGTGATGTTCAAGCCAGTCTTCATTATCTTTCAAGATTACTTGTGATAGAAGATTTACAATCAATTATCAGGCGATTATTAGTCATTGTTTATGAAGATGTTGGTTTAGCTAATCCGAGTTTGGGTCCTAAAGTTTATGCTGCTTGTCAGACGGCCTTGATGGTTGGTTTACCAGAGGCAAGAATTCCTTTAGCAGTTGCTGTGATAGACACCGCCTTGTCACCAAAGTCTAACACCGCGATTACCGCGATTGACAAAGCGTTAGAAACTTATAAAGAAGGTAGAGTTGGTCCTATCCCAGATCATATTCTTAATCGCTATCTAATCCAACACCCAGAAAGTTATAAATACCCCCATGATTATAAGAATAGTGTTGTCTATCAACAATACTTACCTAACAACATTAAAGACGATGTTTATTATGAACCAAAAGAGGAATCCAGTTATGAGATTGCCTTAAAAAAACGTCTAGAAGCGTTGAAATTACTTTAAGAAATAGTTGAATACCTCCCAAGTATCACCATGAAACATGTGTAATACGAAGGCGGTATTTTTATTGTAACAAGCTTAGATATCAGTTTGAAAATTGGTTAATTAAATGAATAAATAAAAAACTTGAACCTGATAGATAATAGATTCAAGTTTAATAACGTGTTTTTTATATATTTATTATAAGTTTATTTATCGACTGCATCGCCTTGTTCTGTTGAAATAAGAACAGGGATAGTTACGGGGCGTTGTTTCGTTTCTTTATACAAATATTTATTAATATCATCTCTAATGGTACTTTTGAGATCATTCCAATTAATATACTTATTGGTGAAATGATTTAAAGCCGCTTCTTTAAAGATTATTTTGATTTGTTCACGATGTAGTTCAAAGTCAATTTCAGGCATAAACCCCTTCATAACAACTTCAACTTCACCGATTAATGATTTATTTTTTGGATCAATATGGCCAATACAGATGAGTGCGCCATCTTCACTTAATAATTCTCGATCATGAATAACGATATCATTGACATTACCAGCTTGAGAACCGTCAATAAGAATATCACCTGTTCGATATCTGTCTCTTTGGACAACTGGTTTTCCATCAGTAAATCTTAAGACATCGCCGTTATTCATTAAGAAAACCTCTTTCTCATCATAACCAATTTCTTTAGCTAATGACTGAAGGTGGTATTGCATGCGGTATTCACCAATGACGGGCATAATATATTGTGGTTTTAAAAGACTGATCATCATTTTAATTTCATCCCTTGTGGCATGATTGATCGTCAAATAACTTTTGTCAATCACTTCTATTGTTGCGTCAGTTCGGTATAGAGTATCTAATGTTTTAGCTGCCATTTTTTCGGTCCCAGGAATTGGTGATGTAACAATAATGACGGTATCATTTTCATTAATATGAATTAAACGATCATGTTTTTTAACCATTCTTTGTAACATATAAAATGGTTCGTGTCTATCGCCAGTCACTAAACAGACTAAATCAGGATCATCGTTTTGATTTTTATCATCGATATAGCGTAAGTTCGTTAATTTATTTTCTGGAATCGTCAAATAATTCATTTTAATCGCGATATCAACAATCCTTTGAGCCTTACGACCAATAATCGCGATCCGTTTATCATACTTTAAGGCAATATCGATAACTTTTTGAATTTTTAATAAGTCACTCGAAAATAAGGATACGATGATTCTCTCATTCGTATGGGAAATAATACGATTTAATTCAGAATCTAACATATGATTCATTCTGCCATCTAGAGGGAGTGTACTATTAATCGACTCAACCATTAATAATAATACTTTTCTTTCCCCAATTTCATTGATTTTTTGAAAATCAGTTTGGTAATTTGAATCATTGCTTTGATCAAATGTAAAATCTGAAGTGTAGACAATGGAACCGTCTAATGTTTGAATCACAATCCCAACACTTTCTGGGATAGAGTGGGTGGTCTTAAAGAAGGTTACTTTAACCTCTCCAAATTTAATGGTTGAATAAGGTGTAATGGTATTAAACTCAAAAATCTCTAAATCATAACCCTTATCTTTTAGAGAATCCTTAATTATTTCCATCGTAAAATTAGTTGCGTAAATCGGCACATTAATGTCTTTTAATAGATGCGAAATAGCGCCAATATGATCTTCATGGGCATGCGACATAAAAATCCCTTTTATTTTATGCTTTTTATTCATTAACATGCGGTAATCTGGGACAATTTCATCTACCCCAAATAGTTCGCTGGTGGGATATTTAATCCCACTGTCTAAAATAAAAATTTGTTCATCAACGTCAACAACATACATGTTTTTTCCGTTTTCACCTAAACCCCCAAGGGCGTAGACATGTATTTTCATTCTATCAACTCCTAAGAAACGTCTTTAACTAATAGTATTATACACTATTATATGACGACTTTAAACACATTTACTTGATTTTTAAGAAAATGATAACATTTTAGGGTATAATAAGACTGGTGATACCTATGGCATTAAAATATCCTGGTCCAAAAAGACCAATTAACCACCCTATACCAAAAAAAGAGCCACCTAAAAAATTAATTAACAAGTCCAACATGGGTCAAACCTTAGAAAATGATGTTTCAATCACTAATGATTACTATCTTGAAACAAAAAGAGCAGTTGTCTATAAAAAGCCCACCCCGATTCAAATTGTCCATGTTAATTATCCAGCCCGCAATAAGGCAAAAATAACGGAAGCTTACTACAAAATACCTTCTACTACCGACTTTAATGGTATTTATAAAGGTTTTTACATTGACTTTGATTGTAAAGAAACTCAAAGTAAAACTTCAATTCCATTAAGTAATATTCATCCCCATCAGATTGAACATTTAAGAAGAATTACTGCTGCAGGCGGAATTGGCTTTTTAATTGTTTATTTCGCATATTATAATGAACATTACTACCTCCCCTTTGAAGTTCTCTACAAATATTATATGGCATCATTGGAAGAGGGAAGGAAATCAATCCCGTATCAAGTTTTCAAAGACGAGGCTTACCGGATTCCATTTTCATATAACCCAAGGGTAGACTATTTATCGGTTATAGACGAACACATTTTACCGACATTCAAAATAAAAGGACACGAATAATCAAGTAGATTCGTGTCCTTTTTTAATTAACTCATGTATTGATAATTGGATTTAAGTATTGTTTCAACGTGTTTAATGAGTTCTTCTGATGGTTCAGGTGTCTCTAGCAACTCATATTTCAATCCCATTTGTTCCCATTTTGTGATCCCTTTTGTGTGATAAGGTAAAACCTCAATCGATACCACATTTGAAAGTGTATCTAAAAATGTTCTTAATTTAATCACATATTCATCTTGAGAATTAATGTCAGGAAGTAATATATGTCTGATTGAAGTTGGGATGCGTCTGTCATCTAATAACTTTGAAAACTTTAATATGTTCTTATTAGGTAAACCGGTTAACCATTTATGGATATCATTATCAATATGTTTAATATCCAGCAAAACCAAATCCGTATAATCAAGCAGTTTATTAAACTCAGCTATTCTTGTTTCAGTAAAGGTTGGTGCTGCGGTATCCAAACAGGTATGAATCCCTTTTTCTTTTGCTTGTCTAAAAAGTTCGGTGATAAATTCAAGTTGTAAGGTTGCCTCACCACCGGATACTGTCAAACCACCTTTTTTGTAAAATGCTTTATAACGATCGTAATCATTTAAAACTTCTTCAACCGTCATTAACTTGTTTGTACCAGTTCCCCAAGTGTCTCTATTATGACAAAATTTACATTTCATCGGACAGCCTTGTAGAAATAAGACATATCTTAAACCTGGTCCATCAAAAGCGCCTAATGTTTCAATTGAATGAACATTACCATATAATTGTTCTATCTTAAAATCTTTCATGAAACGTACGACTCATAACTTCTTTCTTTTGGTCATCAGTTAGAAGTGAGAAGTTTACGGCGTAACCTGAAACTCTAATCGTTAAATTAGGATATAGTTCTGGATGTAAATAGGCATCTTTCAAAGTTTCACGATTAAATACGTTAACATTTAAATGGTATCCATTAGATCCAAAATACCCATCCAATAAGCTTATTAGGTTAGATACTTGAACATCATCAACTAAATGCACAATTGAATCTTTAATAGAAATATTATTTCCTAAGGCCTTAGGAATGATCGTAAAAGTATTACTAATTCCATCGGCACTATCTTCAAATGGAATTTTAGCCACTGACAACATACTCTTTAATGCACCAGATGAATCTCTTCCATGCATTGGGTTTGCCCCTGGGGCAAAAGGTTCACCAGCTCTTCTACCATCTGGCGTATTGCCAGTATGTTTACCATAAACGACATTTGAAGTAATCGTTAATATTGATAAGGTAGGAATTGATTTTCGATACGTATAATTTGAACGAATATAACCCATAAATGTTTCAACCACTTTGACGGCAATATCATCAACGCGATTATCATCGTTACCATATTTAGGAAAGTCTCCAATGGTATTAAAATCGACAATTAACCCTGAAATTTCATCATAGATAGGTTGAACTTTTGCGTACTTAATGGCTGATAATGAGTCTGCAACAACAGATAATCCAGCTAAACCAGTTGCGAAATATCTTGTCACATCTTTGTCATGAAGGGCCATTTCAATTTTTTCATAAGCATATTTATCATGCATATAGTGAATGATATTTAAAGCACTAACATATACTTCTGCAAGTTCTTTTAGTGTTTCATTGAAACGTTCTAATACTTCATTATAATCCAAGTAGTCTGTTTGAATCACTTCTCTTTTACTCTTTTCGAATACTTGAACACCACTTATTTCATCTTTACCACCATTTAAGGCATAAAGTAATGCTTTAGCAGCGTTGGCTCTAGCGCCAAAGAATTGCATTTCTTTACCAATTGCCATTGGTGATACACAACACGCGATACCATAATCATCGCCATGGATTGGTCTAATTAAATCATCATTTTCATATTGAATACTTGATGTATCAATAGAAACTTTAGTCGTGTAAGCTTTAAAGTTTTCTGGTAAATCAGTACTCCATAAAATGGTTAAGTTTGGTTCTGCTGAAGTGCCTAAGTTATAAAGCGTATTTAAAAGTCTATAAGCTGTTTTTGTAACAAAAGAACCACCTTCGTTATTCAACCCACCTAAAACTGCGGTAACCCATGTTGGATCGCCTGTAAATAGTTCATTATATTCAGGTGTTCTTGCGAAACGTACCATTCTAAGTTTCATGACAAAATGATCAATAAATTCTTGAATTTCTGTTTCTGAATAAGTACCATTTGCTAGGTCTCTTTCAAAATAAATATCTAAGAAAGCATCAATTCTACCAAGACTCATGGCAGCACCATTTTGTTCTTTTACGGCTGCTAAATAACCAAAGTATAACCATTGAATGGCTTCCTTAGAATCCTTGGCAGGTTTTGTTAAATCAAAACGATACATGTTTCCTAATTCAACTAATTGATTTAAAGATTTTATTTGATCTTGAATTTCTTCTCTTAAGCGGATATTTTCTTCATTCATCGGAAATGAAGCGGTTGTTTTTTGATTCTTTTTATCTGCAATTAAGGCATCAACACCATATAATGCAACGCGTCTATAATCACCGATAATTCGGCCTCTACCATAGCCATCAGGTAAACCTGTAATAATATGAGAACGTCTTGCTCTTCTGATTGCTGCTGTATAAACATCAAAAACACCTTGATTGTGTGTTTTTCTAACGTTTGTATAAGTATTAATGGTTTCATCATCCACTTTATAACCGTAGGCTTCAGTTGCTTTAACGGCTACGTTAATACCACCTTCTGGAAAAAATCCTCTTTTTAAAGGTGCATCGGTCTGAAGTCCAACAATTTTTTCTAGACTTTGATTAATATATCCAGGCTTATGACTCACAATGGTTGAAGGTATTTTAGTATCTAAATCAATAACCCCACCTTTTTCTTTTTCTAACGCTAATAAATTCTTAAATGCCTCGTTAAGCTGTAAAGAACTATCTGTTGGTCCTTCTAAAAAAGAACTATCACCAAAATATTCACTGTAATTTTTATGGATAAAATCAGAAACATCGATTTTATTTACCCATTCTCCTTGTTTAAAACCATTCCATGAATTGTTCATGTTAAATCCTCCTACTAAGTATTACGTTTATGTTTGTTTACAGATGTATTTTAGTCCAAATAAAAATCAATTACAACGTATTCTATAAAGATAGCGGTTACAATATGTAAATAAGCCTGAAAGGTTTCTTTCAGACTTATTGAAATGAATAAATTATATAAATAATTAATAATATAGTATTTAATACTATAGTTACGCTTGGTTAAAAAAAGCTAATAACCTTCGGTAAATCAAAAGAGCCACAATTAAAATGGCACCCAATGAGGCAGCATTATAAGGCAAGTTATAGAAAATAAACGAATAAAACCAAGGATTCATATCACCCGAAAACTCGGCAAAAAATAACACGCCCGAAAAACTACTCATTAAATACTTTAAGAATACCGCTAAGACAAACGCTGAAATATAGGCTACGACATTTCCCTTCAGCGTTTTTTTACTAAATATCGCAGAGGTCCCTACTAAGATAAAGGCTAGTCCATAATCAAAGATAAACGAACCCCAATGAAAGGCGTAACCATCCATTAAAAAATTTACAATTCCAAAAGTCATCCCCCCAAGGAATCCATACTTATAACCATTTCTTAAACTGAGTATTACAAGTGGTAATAAAGCTAAAGAAATAGAGCCTCCTTGAGGCATCTGTAAGACAGGTATCATCTTACTAGTAATGTCAAGAACGATGGCTAGTGCGACTAGAATAGCACTTTCAGCCAATTTTAATTCAGTTTTTTTCATCTTTATATCCTCCAAAAAGAAAAAAATTCTGTTGGATACCAAAAGAATTAGTTATATAAACTATATATACTATTCCTACGCTGGTATTATCCAGATCAGGTATGCGGGTCGAAATTATCCTCTCAGCCAAAAGGCTCCCCGAAGTGATCAATCTCATTATAGCATAAAAAAAACGTAAACAGTGATTTACGCTTTTTTTCTCATGTTTTTTTGGATTCGGTAATTAATTCTACTCGTAAGAGCGGTTGGAAATAGTTTTAACAAGACATGTAACATTTTATTTTTAAACCCAGGTAAGACGATTGTTCTTTTTGATTCTAACGTTTTTTGAGCGACTTTATCGGGGTTGGCTTTATAATATTTTTTACTCGTTCCAGACGTTAAATAAAAGTTAGATTTTGTCGGACCAGGACAAACCGCTTGGATTTTCAATCCTTTAATGTGCTTTGTTTCCAAGGCAACTGCTCTAGTCAGACTTGTAACATAAGCTTTTGATGCATAATAAGTTGCCGCACCAGGACCAGGAACGAATCCAGCAACACTGCTAACATTAATAATACGCCCTTCTTTTAAGTCATAAAACTTCTTAGTGTAATACTTAAAGATAGCCTGCATAGCGGTAATATTTAAATCAATTATTTCTTGTTCTTTTGTGATGTCTCCTTCATAAAAGTTTTGTGAATAGCCTATGCCTGCGTTGTTAACAACAATACTTACTGGATAATTTTCCACATATTCATAAAGTGATTTTCTAGCTGATTCGTTGGTAATATCAGCAACATATATTAAAACTTTAACATGGTATTTATTTTGAATTTCTTTTTGAGCGAGGGCAAGATTTTCAAGGTTTCGTGACGTAAGGATTAAATTATAGCCTTGATCAGCTAACTTATTCGCAAATCCTCTACCAATTCCTGTTGCCCCACCAGTGATTAATGCAACACTCATTTTATAACTCCTTCTATTAACGTAACTGTATTTTTGGTGTTTCCAATATGAATAGCATTTTGTAGAACATTTAACGCCTCATTAACACCGATATCGTTAGCATGAAGTTCACAAATCGTATCGCCTTTTTTGACAAAATCGCCAATTTTATTTTTAAATACAATCCCGACCGCTGGATCAATTTTATCATGAATTGTTTGTCGTCCAGCGCCTAGTAACATACCCGCGTGACCGACCATCATCGTATCCATCGATTCAATATAACCAGCCTTGTTTGCTACAAAAGCTACGACTTGTTTTGCTTTAGGCAACAATGAATAATCTTTAATCGTTCTTATATCGCCACCTTGGGCTGCCACTAATTGAACCAGTTTATTAAATGCTTCACCAGAGTTAATTTTTTCATCTAATAGTTTTACTGCTGCATCACCTTTGGCAATATCAGCCGCTTCTAATAATAATTTGGCAATCTCATAGACAACGACTTTCAAATCATTTGGACCCTTACCTTTTAAAGTATCAATTGCTTCAATAACTTCTAAGGTATTACCAATATTATTACCGAGAGGTTCATCCATGTTAGTCAAAATAGCATAAACTTTTCTACCCGCTAAATTACCGATAGAAACCATTAATTCTGCTAACTTTGTTCCTTCTTTTACATTAGACATAAAAGCGCCTGAGCCAACTTTTACATCTAAACAAATCGCATCTGCACCACTCGCTAATTTTTTACTCATAATACTGGAGGCGATTAGTGGAATTGATGGAACAGTCCCCGTCACGTCTCTTAATGCGTAAAGTTTTTTATCTGCTGGTGTAATATTATTAGATTGACCAATGACTGCTAAACCAATCTCATTAACCTGATGAATGAAATCCGCTTCGTTTAATTCAATATTATAGTTTGGGATACTTTCTAATTTATCTAATGTTCCACCCGTATGTCCTAAACCTCTACCACTCATTTTCGCAAATTTCGCCCCACAAGCAGCCATTAAAGGACCTAATACCAATGTAACTTTATCACCCACACCACCGGTTGAATGTTTGTCAACTTTAATTCCTTTAATTGGGCTTAAATCATAGACATCACCACTATGCATCATTGCTATCGCAAGCTCGGTTGATTCTTGATCGGTCATCCCATTAAAGTAGATCGCCATTAACATACTACTCATTTGATAGTCGGGAATATCACCTTTAGTATAGCCATCTATCATGAATTTAATTTCTGCTTTGGATAGTTCACCCTTATCACGTTTCTTAATTATTAAATCTAACATTCTCATTTAAATCACCCTCATAACAATTATACCATAATGTGTTATAATGTATAAGGTGATTAAATGAAATTATATCTTATTAGACACGGTCAAACAGACCAAAACAAACAATATGTGGTCCAAGGATGGACAGATAATCCTTTAAATCAAAATGGTATTGATCAAGCTCATCAAGTTGGACAGTACTTAAAACGCAACCATAAAACCTTTGATTTTGCTTATACGAGCCCTCTAATTAGAGCCAGTTTAACGGGTGAAATTATCTTAAGTTACTTGAAGAACCCACCTAATTTAATGGTTGATTATCATTTTATTGAAAGAGATTTTGGGGTATTTGAAAACTTACCAGTTCCACCAACCATAAAAAAGATAACCACCGCTGGATTTACACAAAAGGGTTACGAAGAGGATAACCTATTGTTAAAACGAATTGAAAATGGATTAATTAGTTTATATAGAAAACATCCCCATGATAGTATCGTTTTATTCTGTCACTCCCATGTGATAAAGTCATTCTTAATTCTCGCTGACCCTCTAACTTACAATTATCAGACGTTGTTAAATAATGGATCAATGCATGATTTATCCTATGATGGTGAAAAACTAATAGTCAATCAATTTAATCTTGGATTTCAAGAAGAAAAAACTCAAAACAATCATCCGTTTTGAGTTTTTTTATTCAGTTTGACTAGCTGCAATCATTGAAGTATAAGCTCTTTCTGACAAATCATTGATAGAATCTTTTCTTAATAAAAAGATATTGGGATATTCTGGTTTAGATACTTTGATAATGATTCTATCCTTCATAAAGAATGGGTATCCATATTTGTGTTTTTTCTCTTTAAAGAGGATTCTTATGGGAATAATGGGGACATGATTTTCAACGGCTAATTGAAAAGCGCCTTTTTTAAATTCTCGAATCGTTGAATCTTTTGTTTTAAGATCACCTTCTGGGAAAAAATGAACAAATCTACCCTTACCAATTGCCCTCGATAATTCATGAAAGAATACTTTAGTTTCTATAACAGTTTTTGGTGTCGGCGTTGCCCCAAGGATGTTGATTAACTGTCCAACTACTGGTGTATCAAAGTTTTCTTGAATGGATGTAAATATTAGCTTTTTGGGAAAACAAACCAAAGCGTTCATTACGGAGTCTAGTTTATGGATATGGTTAGATACCAATACTGCGCCGCCCTTGATATGTTTTAGATGTTTTTTACCTTTGATTCTTAAACCTCGAAATAGATAGAAATATAAACCTAAAATAGGAATTGCAATTCCATAGTAGAATAAAGTACTCCCGATTCTTTTGATTCTTGATTTTACAATGTGTTTTTTAATCATTTGACCATTATTGGTTTTAGTTGCTAATTCCTTATTTTTATCCTTAATGGCTTCTTTAAACATTTCCTCTAATAAGTTAATCGCATTATCAATACCATAGTTTCTAATGTAGTTTTGATAAGATTCGCTCATCTTGAACCGTTCTTCTTCATTATCTAACCAATAATCAATTTTTTTAGCCAAGGTTTTATAATCTCTCGCTTTAAAAAGACTTCTATCATCTAACGCAAATTGTTTGGTAGCTGCTTTTTTTGATGAAGCAATAATCGGCACAAGTCCACTCGCAATCGCCTCTAAAGCAGAAATACCTTCAGTTTCTACATCAGCTGCATGAATATAAAGCGTTGATTCGGCGATGGTTTTTATCAACTCTTCTTGAGAATAGAAATTAAACTTAGCATTGACTTTAAGTCTTTTCGCGAGTTTTTCTAAATGACGTTTTTTGGGACCTAATCCCGCAAAAATAACTTCAATTTGATCTTTATATTTTGATTTATTAATTGCTTTAATGGTTGTGTCTTGGCGTTTTTCTAAAGCGTATCGGCCGATTGATAATATTTGAATTTTGGGTAATTTTTTACGGTCTGGTTGCGTAAAATATATATCTTCTACCCCATTTGTAATAGGGTGGGCAACATTCTTATATTTTAATCGTTTAATCTCGTCAGCGATAAATTGACTTGGACAATGAATATGCTTAACATGGTTATAAAAACGGTATTTTAATCTTTTATAGATTAGCCATGCGAGGGGCTTACCAAACTTACCTAACCCCATGCCATAGGTAACGTGTTCTGGTTGGAAATGGTAAGCACTGGAAACAGGAACACCCATTTTTTTGGCGTATTTTACCCCGATTCTACTGGCTTTAAAGGGATAGAAAAAATGCACGAGATCGGCATCCTTAAACGCTTCATTAAATATGTTCTTATCAGGTTTTGCAAAGTAAGTTTTTTGTTTAGCAGCTACGTAAGATACGATAGGAATTCTTCTTTTCTTAAGTTGATAGTACCCTTCACCTTGAAAGTTACCCGCTGATACAATTCTAACAGTATGACCTTTTGCTTCAAGTTTTTCTTTCGAACGTTTTGCTGTAACTGTAGTTCCATTGGAAAATTCACCATAGTTATCTATTACATAAACAATTATCATTATTGCCACCTTATTTTATGTTTATATCTGTACATAGCAGTGTTTCAAATTAATAATTAAAAAAACACAGTCTGGATTATTTATTTTACTGTCATTGATGTCTTTATCCAATTATACCACAGTTCATCGCATAAGAAGATAAACACCTTATGAAAAGTAAGGTACTATTAAATGTCTATTTGAAATTTATTGAGGGTGATTAAACATTAGTTCTATCTCTTTAACACTTAGATGAATTGAATAATTACCTAAATTCAGAATTTTATTAGCCTTTGTAAATCGTAGATGATGTTTTTCCACCACGTCCTGTCCAATTTGTATGAAAGAACTCGCCACGTGGTTTATCGACTCTTTCATAAGTATGGGCACCAAAGTAATCCCTTTGGGCTTGAAGTAAATTGGCTGGTAAATTCGCTGTTTTATAACCATCAAAATAGTTAAGTCCAGCCGCCATAGAAGGCGTTGGAATGCCATTTAAAATGGCTGTAGAAACTACTTTACGCCAAGAATCAGTCAAAGATTCAATGGTGTCTTTAAAATAAGGGTCTAATAATAAATTGGTTAAGTGAGGATTTTTATCATAGGCTTCTTTAATTTTGCCAAGAAAAGCCGAACGAATAATACAACCACCACGCCACATTAAGGCAATGCCACCGTAGTTCAAATTCCAATTATGGGTTTGGGCAGTCGCACGCATAAGGGCGTATCCTTGGGCATAACTAATAATCTTAGAGGCATATAATGCTTTTCGAATTTCTTCAATAAACTCGATTTTATCCCCTTTAAAAGTAATTGGGGTTGCTTTAAATGTTTTTGAGGCTACAACTCTTTCATTTTTCATTGATGATAAAAACCTTGAATAAACCGATTCACTAATTAATGTTAAGGGAACACTTTCTTCTAAGGCGGTAATTGCCGTCCATTTACCAGTCCCTTTTTGTCCGGCAGTATCCAATATTTTATCAACGAGCGGTTTTCCATCTTCATCTTTATACGCAAGTATATCAGCCGTGATTTCAATTAAGTAACTGTCTAATTCTGTCTTATTCCAAGCTTTGAAGACTTGATGCATTTCATCTGCTGACATGCCTAAAATATTACGCATTAAATGGTAAGCTTCCGTAATTAATTGGATATCGCCATATTCGATACCATTGTGAACCATTTTAACAAAGTGACCAGCACCATCTTCTCCAACCCAGTCACAACAGATTGATCCATCCGCTATTTTAGCTGCAATGGCTTGAAATATGGGTTTAATCTCTACCCATGCGTTTTTTGATCCACCTGGCATAATGGATGGCCCTAATAATGCCCCTTCTTCCCCACCTGAGACGCCAGTACCGACATAGAGTAATCCTTTCGATTCAACGTAGGTTGTTCTTCTTATCGTATCAGGATAATGAGAATTTCCGCCATCAATGATGATATCGCCTTTTTCTAAGTGTGGGATAAGTTGTTCAATAACGTCATCAACCGGTTGACCGGCTTTAATCATCATCATTACTTTTCTTGGTTTAGAAAGGGATTCCACCAATTCTTTAATTGATGTTGTGCCAATAATTGACATCCCTTTAGCGCGTCCATTTAAGAAATTATCAACTGTTTCTTGACGTCTTGCATAAGCCGTAACTTGAAACCCTTTGGAGGCTATATTTAATACCAAGTTTTCACCCATTACCGCTAACCCGATTAAGCCTATATCAGATTTTTTCATATCTATCGTTCTATACCCATAACTTTAATGAATAAATTACGGTATTTTCCTTTCTCTTTCTTTTAAGTCAGTTCTTAACTTTGTTTTCTAAATTGTCTTTGGAGTCGTATTGTCTAGTATCATTTGATTCACTAAATTAAAAACATAATCACCGATTTCTTTGGTGGTCATATCTTTATAATCAGATTCATAAAGTGGTTTTCCGATAATTATTTTTACCTTCGTTTTTCTTTTTGGGTTATTAAATCTAATATATCTAGAACCAATAACCGCAATGGGCACAATCGGAACCCCGGTTTTAGTGGCAAGTTTATAAGCACCTGGTTTTACTTGTATCATCAAAGTTGTTTCTCTTGATTTGATACCACCTTCTGGAAAGATGGCTATTGATAACCCTTCTTTGATTAGTTTAACCCCTAAAATAATTTCTTTGATGGCGTCTCTATCATTGTCTCTATTAATGTTTATACAGCCAAAACTTCGCATCCAGCCACTTAAAATTGGGTATTTAAATAAACTTGATTTTGCGGCAAAAGCCATCGGAATTCTTAGTGCCGATACGACAATTAAAGGATCCATATTACTCTTGTGATTACCATAAACGACATAGTTTGTATCTTTCGGTAGATTTTCTTTACCAACAATTTTGGTAATCCGAACTCGCACTAAAAAAAATCTCACAAAATCGCTCATATTGCGAATATACCAATGCTTAAATTTACCAGTTACCTTCGTTTTTTTGGCAAGTGGTAAACCAATTATTAAGCTCAGTACGACCATTAACATGACAATAACTAAACTTAGAATAAGCCACACTGGGATAAACCAGTAACTTAATCCGGTAAATATTGTCAAAACGGCAGAGAGTCCAGCCCAAACAAAAAAGAATAAAAATATTATCATGCTTTTTTACCATAAACCACAAACTTTAAGTCTTCATTGGTTCCTTCAGTTTCGCTTAATTTTAGGTAATCATTGACTAAATTAAATTCTGGAAAATAAATATTTCCTTGATAGGGTTTTAAGATCCATGTAATATACAGTTTATCTGCATATGGCAAAGAAAGTTGATAGATGGTTTTTCCCCCCACAACCCATAATTCTTCTTGATAACTTTTCAAAAATTGCGCAATGTCTTTTACAACTTCACAACCTTCAAAAGTTCTATCGGTTACGGTTGCCACATAAATTTTCTTAAAAGGTAACGCCTTATCTTGATAATAACCTTTTAAAGAGTCATAGGTATTATCACCCATTAATACTGTTTTATGATGGGTCATCTTTTTGAAATATTGTAAATCTTCTGGGTAACGCCAAGGCAATTTATTATCTTTTCCAATTAACCAATTTATATCCATTGCCCATATTAAATTGATCATACAGCCACTGCCCCTTTAATTCCTTTATGTGGATTGTAATCAGTAAGTTCAAAATCTTCAAATTTAAAATCAAGGATGTTTTTTATCTTAGGATTTAGATTCATTGTAGGCAATTTTCTTGGTTCTCTAGAAAGTTGTAAATTAATTTGATCGATATGATTGTCGTAAATATGGGCATCACCCAAAGTATGAATAAATTCATAGGGTTTCAGATCGGTCACTTGGGCCACCATCATAAGTAATAAAGCATAACTTGCGATATTAAAAGGGACGCCTAAGAAAATATCAGCACTTCTTTGGTAAAGTTGAAGGGATAATTTTCCCTCATTGACATAAAAATGAAACATCATATGACATGGTGGAAGCGCCATATCTTTCAGTTCAGCTGGATTCCAAGCATTTACAATTAAACGTCTAGAATTAGGGCTGTTTTTAATATCTTCAATCACATTAAGTAGTTGATCAACACCATTAAAATTACGCCATTGTTTACCATAAACTGGGCCTAAATTACCATGTTTTTTAGCAAAAGCATCACTTTCTTTAATTTTTTGAACGAACTCATCAAGAGATTCACCTTGGTAGTCCGCTGATTTCTTGAAAGCTTCATAGGGCCATTCATTCCATATTTTTACATCATTATCGACTAAATACTTAATATTGGTGTCGCCACTAACAAACCATAACAGTTCATGTAAAATCGCTCTTAAATAAACCCGTTTGGTTGTTAAAAGAGGAAAACCTTCTTCTAAATTATAACGTGCTTGGTAGCCAAATAATGAAGTTGTTCCTGTCCCAGTACGATCATCTTTATGGGTGCCATTTTCTAGGACATGTCGGCACAAATCTAAGTATTGTTTCATTTTGCTAACTCGTATAAAGCTTCTGCGTAGATGGCGGTTGCTATTAACAAATCTTCGACTTCAATATATTCATTTTTTTGATGAATATAAGAAGGTTTACCAGGAAAGTGTGGCCCAAAGGCAACACTGTTTTTCATCGCTCTTGCAAAAGTTCCACCACCGGTAGTCAATGGCTGGGCATTGACATCACCTGAATGTTTTTTGTAGATGTCTAATAAAGTCGTTACGAGCGTATCTTTTGGGTTTACATATAAACGTTTTTGATGACTTCTTAGTTCTACCGTGGCACCAAGTGATTCAAAGGCTAGTTTAAATCGGTTGATAAAATCATCAGGTTCGACACCATTTGGGTATCTTGGGTTTAAAGTAATTTCATAAGTCCCATTATCATAATTAAATACACCAGCATTAATGGTTACTTTTCCAGTTTCTTCATCCTCATGATCTGCGCCAATTTTTACCCCATCATAATCATCTAATAAATACAAATTAATTAAATCAATAAATTGGTTATTCAAACCAACTTCATTAAAGAAATCAACCATTAAAAAGGCAGCATTTACCCCTTCATCTGGCGTAGATCCATGTGCACTTTTACCCTCAATCATAAGATGTAATTGGTTATCAATGACCTCAGCGGTTCCATTATAATTATTAGAATCTAAAAATTCAGAAAAATCTTCAATTAAACTAACATTTTCTAAAACTGCAGTCGCACTTTCTGGCACCATATTATCTCTTAAGCCAGCATTAAACTTAAGTAGTCCTTCAGGTTCTACTTGATCTTTAATAGATAATCTTAAAATACCTTTTTCCGCATAAGTAAGTGGGAATTCTGCATCTGGTATGAATCCAAAAATAGGCTGTTCTGGGAAATTGTTAAAATAATGTTTAACCCCGCGCCATCCTGTTTCTTCATCGGTTCCTAAAATCAGTTTAATTCGTTTTGAAAGTGGTAGTTCAAGTTCTTTAACGATCTTCATGGCATAATAAGCTGCCATCGTTGGCCCCTTGTCATCTTCAGCGCCTCTCGCATAGAGCTTACCATCATGGATTTCTGCACCATAGGCAGGATAAGTCCAACCAGATCCAGCAGGAACAACGTCTAAGTGTCCAATCATTCCGATATAATCATCTTCATTACCTAGTTCAATGTGTCCGGCAAAGCCATCCGCATTCAACACATTAAAACCGTCTTTTTTACCTAAATTAAGCATGTATTCTAAAGCTTCATTAATCCCCGGTCCAAAAGGGGTTTTACTTTTAGGATCGTAAGTCGTCAATTCGCTATTAATTTTTAAAAGAGCGATTGTATCTCTTAAAATATCATCTTTTCGTTTTAAAACTTCCTGTTTAAAATCAATTTTCATTATTATCAACTCCTTGGTCTATTATATCAATATTTCCTATTTTTAACAACCGTAAAACATATAAAAAAAGACACCTAAATATAGGTATCTTCTTCCGACATGGTGGCTTCTTTTTTACCACTTGATAAATAACTTACTCTTTCCCCAATGGCTTCTAAAGTATAATAATCTTTCTCTTGAGATGTTATGTGACGAGTTTGGAGTCTAGCCTTAACAGCAACAAGTGTTCCCTTGGTACAATATTTATTTAAAGATTCTGCTAATCCTTGCCAAAGTGTAACGGTAATAAAATCAGTTTCATAAGTGCCATCTACATTCTTAAAGCTGCGTTGAACTGCTAGCCTTATATCTGAAACTTTCTTACCATCTTCTAATACTTTAATAATTGGATCTGAGGTAAGTCTACCTATCAATATTACTTGATTTAACATAATGCCTCCTTTGAGCCTATTATAGAGACCATTTGACTATTTTCAAAATCGCTAAAATGGAGGGTTAAACCTTCAAAATGTATTTATTTAATAAAAAAAGTGATTCTTATTCAGAACCACTTTAATTAAGTATCTTTATTCTTGTTTTTTTGGAAAATTGAACCATATTAGACTTTTTTTGGGTTGATGATGTAAGTACTAATCTGTGAGTGTTTAATTTGCTTGGTAATATTTTTAAGCTCTTCTGCTGTAATCGATTCAATGATTTCAGGCACATCAAAAATTGAGATACCATAAGGAATATAGTTTTGGAAGCCTAAATTAAAGCTTTCTAAGGAATTAAGAGAACCAATGAAGCTACCTAACATTGTTTTCTTTTGTCTAGTTAATTTAACTTCATCGATTTTCTTTCGCTTTAAATTAACGAGCATTTCAGTAACTACCTTCTTAAATGTATCTGGTTGAGTGGTTTCAGAAGATACAAAACAAGCCATCATTCCAGGAAGTTCAAAAGAGTAAGACTCATACGAACCATTAATTAAGCCTGATTTTAATAAGGTTTGATAATGATCACTGGAATCAGAAAAATACATGCCTTCCAGTAATTGTAACGCTAATCCTTGTCTAAATCGATCCAATGAATTCGTTTTAGGTTCTAATTTTACCCCAAGACCCACTTGCGTCATGTTAACGCTCATTTCAATGGTGGTCAAATCATTGACAATCTTCTTGGGTTCTTTTGGTAAAAACCCTACGACCGGTTTTGATTTTTGAAATCCTTTACTTGCTTGATTTTCTTTAATCAACTCATAAAAACGTTCATAATCAAAATTACCAATCACGGTTAATCTCATGTTGCTAGGGTGATAGAATGTGTTATAAGCTTGATAAAGTTTATTGTGGGTAATTTTTTTAATGGATGCCTCTGTTCCAATAATTTCAGTATTAATGGGATGATTCTTATAAAGATTCGCTAACAAGCCATACAGCATTCTTTGTGAAGGGTAATCCTTATACATCAATAGTTCTTCTAAGATAATACCTTGTTCTTTTTCAACACTTCGTTTTGTAAAGTATGGGGTTTGAACAAAATCTAGTAGATAAGCTAATGCTTCTTCAATGTTTGAAGTGCCACTAAATAAGTAAACTGTTTTATCAAATGTCGTAAAAGCATTCGCTTTAACGCCATAAGAACTTAGTTTTTCAAAAGCATCTGTCTTGTCTGGCATCGCAAAAACCTTATGTTCTAGAAAATGGGCAATCCCAGCAGGTTGTGTAATCTTTTTATCTTTTCCAATTGGAATAAAAGTTTGATCTAAAGAACCATAGTTGGTTGTAAAAGTGACAAATGTTTTATGAAAATCTGTTTTTGGAATTAAGTAAACATCAAGTCCGTTATCTAAAACGTCATGATAAACATGTTCATTGAATTTTTCATTATAAATATGCTTCATCACTTAACCTCCGGTGCAAGTATATAAAGGGTATCTTTTTTTATTGTTTTCGCAATCGCTTGCACTTCTTTAGAGGTAACGGCACGAATTTTATCGATTTGTTCAGCTAAAGTTAAAGGGTTATTCAATAAAGTTTGTAAATAGAGATTAGCCAAGGAGGCACTTTGTGAATCCTGGTTTTCGATTAATGCGTTGATAATTGATTCTTTTGACAAATTTAATTCAGTTTCACTAAGTGGTTGATTTTGAAGGTCTTCAATTTGTTCATCAATCACCTTTAAAGCTAAATCAACTCTTGATTTATCAATACCTGAATAGATATACATAAAGCCTTTAAATGCATCAAATCTTGAGCCAATATAATAACACAAAGAATGCTTTTCTCTCACATTAACGAAGAGTCTTGAATGAACAGCACCGCCTAAAGCTGTATTAAATAATGTTGCGGCAGGGAGTAATGTTTCTTTATAACGGATTGGCAGTCTATAACCAATATTGACTTTAGATTGACTAATGGTATCATAGTCAACTTTATTCTTAATCATTTCAATTTGTTTATCTTCATAATCAATTGGATTTAATGCTAAATTGTTTCTTGGGATAAAATATTTGGAAACAAGTTTTAGTAAAGACTCATCAACTTGACCACTGATAACAACATCGATATCATTGGTTTTTAGCATTTCTTTATAGTAACGATTTAAGATGTCATAGGTAATTGGTTTGACATCTTCAATTTTGCCACTGGTTCTAATCCCATATTGTTCATTTTCAAACATTGTTTCAAAGAGGTTTGATAAAGCAAAACTGGTTTTGTCATTATCAAAAGAAGCTATTTTTTCTAAAAGTAGTCTTTTTTCAAGTTCAAATTCTTTTTTAGGTAAATTTTTATGGCCATAGACGACTTCATGTAAAATTTCTAAAGCTTCTTCAAAAACTGGCTCTTCAGTAAATGATTGATTAATGAAGTAAATGGAAAATTCCATAATAGATATCAATCCAGTTTTAGTGGTTCTAACATTAATCGAAGCGCCATATAAATCTTCTAGCGCTTCAGATAGTGCTTGTCTCGTTTTATAAACGTTGGTACTTGCACTCATTAAGTTTGGTAATAAAGCTCTTAAACCGACATTTTCTTTAGTGATTTTTTCTTTAAATCGAACACTAATTATGGTCGTTTTGAATTTATTGGACTTATCAATAATCATTTTAGATAACCTCAAGGGCAATTTCCATCATCTTAGTGAAGGATTTTTGTCGCTCTAATGAAGAGGTTAGCTCATGGGTTACGAGTGAATCAGATATAGTTAAAAGACAGCTGGCTTTTTTACCGGAAACTTTCGCATTCGCAAACAAGGCGAATGATTCCATTTCTACACACAAACAACCATAGTCATCATACATTTTTTGGTGTATTGAACCTTGAGGATGATAAAATACATCACTAGAATGAATCGTTCCTTTATGAAGCGGAATATTTAGTTTTTTAGCAGCCGCTTCTAATTTTTGATTCAAGGATGCGGTTGAATCTAAAACATGTGAATCGCCAAGCCCAAGGACTTCAGCAAAACTTGATTCACTATAGGCACTTTCAGCTAAAACAACATCATATAAATTTAATTTGTTTGTATAAGCGCCCGCTGATCCAATTCTAATAATGTTTTCAACCTCATAAAAGTTATACAGTTCATAAGAATAAATACCAATCGATGGCATCCCCATTCCCGAACCCATTACAGTTACTTGTTTACCTTTATAATAACCTGTATAACCAAACATATTTCTGACATCATTAATTTGAATAACATCAGTTAGGTAGGTTTCAGCGATAAATTTTGCTCGTAAAGGATCGCCTGGCATTAATACTGTCTTGGCGATTTTAGATTTGTCTTTTAAATTAATATGTGGTGTTGGAATCATGGTTATTCTCCTTTTCTTGATTAACTATTTGGATACTACTTGATGCCCCAATTCGTGTGGCACCGGCTTCGATCATTTTCATGGCATCTTCATAAGTTCTAATTCCACCTGATGCCTTCACACCCATCAGAGGCCCAACCGTTTCACGCATTAATTTGATATCGTGAACTTCTGCCCCACCTTTAGCAAAGCCGGTTGAAGTTTTCACAAAGTCTGCCCCAGCTTCTTTAGCGATTAAGCATGCGGTTATTTTCTCTTCATCAGTGAGGTTACATGTTTCAATAATAACCTTTAGAGTTTTGTCTTTAACCAGTTCTTTTAATGCTTTAATTTCTTCATAAACAATGTGGTCTTCTGAATTTTTTAAGGCGTTTTGATTTATTACCATATCAAACTCATCAGCCCCATTGATTAAGGCTTCCCTACATTCTTGAAGTTTGGTTTCTAAAGAATGTGTCCCAGCTGGAAAACCAATCACTGTACAAGTCAAAACATTTGTGTCTTTTAAAAGATTATGAACATAAGAAACATAAATTGGGTCAACACAAACACTCTTAAAATTATAAGTTTTAGCCTCTAAAACTAACTTATCAATATCTTTGAGTGTAACGGTTGGGCCCAATTTAGTATGGTCAATCATGCGGTTTAATTTCATTTTTTTTGCTCCTTTGGTATTTAACTAAATAATATATTTGGACGATAACTAAGGCACCATTAATAACTGAAACAGATAGGCTGCCAATTAATATCCCATATGTGACAAATAAAATAGCCCCTAAGAGATTAACAAACCGTATTTTTATTTCGCCTTTCATTAAAAATGACCCTAAGACGAATAAACCGGCTAGTATGCCAATGATTTCTTCTGGTCTAAGTAAATCCTGAAAATTTATATATATCATTCTTTCTCCTTAAATATCTATCACTTGACTCAGATCAATTCTGATTAAAGTGCTATTCACTTTAGTAAATTTAGCCTTTTTCAAAGCTTTATTTACTTTCTTGGTTTGCTTAGGTTCAATCACTTTGGTATTTTCGATAAACCCAGGCACATTTGTGGTATATTTTTCTATTTTCGCCATCACTTCATCATAAGGTAAAATGCTTGTTTCTAAGCCGCTTCTATAATAAATAAAATCAATGTGCGGCGGGAACAAGGTTCTCGTGTTTTCTGCCCATTCCATTGTAAAATGGACTTTGTTTTGTTCGTCTACTACCACAAAATAATTAGGTACATAAACATTTTGTTCCTTATAATAACGGTGTAGATCATATTGTTCATTGACATATTTTAAACATTCATTTAGTTTAATTTGTGGGTAGGAATAATAGTTATCAAGTTGGTATGAAAATTTGTCTTTAAAGTTTTGTTTCGCGATTTCAAACCCACGGCTAACAACTTCAAATCTAAAAGGCATCACATCTTCGTATAAAGCGTTATACGTTGAAAAATTAAACTCTTTACATAACTTTTGCGTAATTTCAAAGATAATATTAGACGAATAAGTCGGTGTTAATAAAGGGACTTCTAACCTAAAATTAACATCTAAAAAATGCGGGTCTAATTTATAGATGTCTTGAACTGTAGAACGTCTTGAGACCACAAAATCAGCACTACTCTTTAAAATTGGATGTCTGTATGCAATCCTCAGTTCACTTGATGCATCATCGGTATCAATAATGGTTGCTTCAGAAACATCATTAAAAAACGATAATAATCGTTCATAATCAAATTGTCTTGTCTTTTCTTTGAAAAAATGAAGAATAAATACATCCATAAAGTATCACCTACTTACTTAATTTTACCACAGTCGATAATTTCATTCAATTCTGATTGGTTATTTAACTTATTTGTAATTTCTAACTTAGATCTGATTTCAATCACTGGTGTAATTGATATTATACCATTATGAAATGCATAAACATCACTATTTCCATCTTCAGTGATTTTCAATGGCTTATAAGAAGAAACATATGTATTATCACCAATTTGGTCATAAACTGCTTCATGATAGTGTTTACCTTGAACCGTGAAACCAATGCCAACGGGTTCTTCAAATCTTGTGGCTGGGAAATTGATATTTAATAAATAGTCACTAGAAATTAGTTTCTTATCAATTAAATGACCAATGATTTTAGAGGTATACTTTTCTGCCATAGGGTAATTGAGATGTGGGCTTGAAACTGCGATGGCGGGAACCCCAAATAACAAGGCTTCTGAAGCGGCACCAACCGTGCCACTATGCAGGATATCGGAACCGATATTAGGGCCTCTGTTAATCCCAGAGACCACTAAATCGAAATTAACTTCTTTATGGAGCATAAAAGCCATTCTTGTACAATCAGCTGGTGTTCCAGAGGTTGATAAAGCACTTTTAGCACCATATAAGTTACCATAATCTTTGACTTCTATAGGCGTTCTTAAAGATAACGCTTGAGACTTACCACTTTGGTGGTATTCTGGGGCAACAATATAAACCTCTCCAAAAGGTAAAACGGCTTCAACTAATAAATGAAACCCTTTTTCTGTAATGCCATCATCATTAACGACTAGTATATTCATCTAATTCCTCCAACACTTTTTCACATCGTGGACAAACTTGTTCATCATTAAGTTCATCTACATAGTTCCAACATCTTTCACATTTATGACCCACAGATGGTTTTGCGGATACATCAAGTTTATCAGAGATTTCATAATGAATATGAGAAACCATTAATACTTGGATTAAGTTTGTTTCTAGTTTATCGATTGATTCTTTCATCTTCTTAGGTAATTTAATCGTTAAATCGGCTTCTAAACTCTTACCAATTACACGGTCTTTACGAAGTTGTTCCAAAGTTAATAGGACTGCATCTCTAACGGTATAAAAAGCTTCAAAATTTTCCATTAAATCGCCCACTTCATAATGAATGACTTCATCAAAACGTTCTAAGTAAACATCTTCTTTATGCGCAAATGGTAATAACCAATACGCTTCACTGGTTGTATGTGGAATGATCGGATTCAATAACTTAAGTAAAGTCATTAAATGGTGATAAATGACCGTTTGTGTCCCTCTTCTAATCGGAGAGTTGGCCGCTTCGATATATAAAATGTCTTTAGAGTAATCAAGATAATAAGCAGACAAATCATTAATAATATAATTTGTGATTAACCGGTTTACTGCGTCAAAGCGATATTCTTCATAAGCTTTATAAACATCGCCTTTCAAGGTTTCTAGTTTAACAAGCATCACTTGATCAAGTTTATCTAATTCGTCGAAATCGAGGCGGTTTTTGGTTGGTTCAAAGTCAAATAGATTCGATAACATATATTTAAATGTATTACGAATCTTGCGATAGGTTTCTGAAGCTTGTTTAATCATTTCATCGCCAATTTTAACATCGCTTGAATAATCAACACTGGAAACCCATAATCTTAGTATATCGGCCCCGTGCATTTTAATAATCTTATTTGGATCAACTGTATTGCCTAAGCTCTTAGACATGGCTCTACCTTTATCGTCTAAGACAAAACCGTGTGATATGACAGTTTTATAAGGTGCTTTTCCAGTTACAGCTACCCCAGTGGTTAAACTCGAATTAAACCAACCTCTATATTGGTCAGATCCTTCAACATATAAATCAGCTGGGTAAGTTAATCCTCTTCTTTTTAATAATTGGTGCGAAGACCCTGAGTCAAACCATACATCCATGGTGTCTGTTTCTTTTATGAAGATATTATTAGGACTTTTTGGATGGGTATAGCCTTTTGGAAGCAGGTCTTTGGCTTCATATTTATACCAAGCATTTGAGCCTTCCGCTTCAAAAATATCGGCAACATGATCAATCAATTTTGGATCTAAGATTGGCTGGCCATCTTCACTATAAAATACCGGAATTGGAACCCCCCAAGCACGTTGACGTGAGATACACCAATCGCCTCTGCCTTCAATCATATTATGAATTCTTAATTCGCCCCAACTTTGAACCCAGTTGACCTTTTTAATTTCATCTAGCAATTGGTTTCTTAAAGACTCAATTGAGGCAAACCATTGTGGGGTTGCTCTAAAAATAACAGGCTTTTTTGTACGCCAATCATGAGGATAACTATGGGTAAAATAAGAAACATGCAATAAGGCGCCAAGTTCTTTTAAGCGGTCGATAATCTTTGGATTTGCTGACTCATAATATAAACCTTCAAATTCACCAGCTTCACTCGTAAAAAACCCTCTATCATCGACTGGAACTAAAATATCAAGATTATATTTCATGCCGACATTATAATCGTCTTCGCCATGTCCTGGAGCGGTATGAACTAAACCAGTACCGTCTGTATCGGTAACGTGATCACCTAAGATTACCGGGAGTTTCTTATGATTAAGTGGGTGTAGGTAGATAGAATATTCAAGGTCGGTTCCTTTAAACGTTTTAAGAATGGTTTTATTTTCAAATTCTAATATTTCCGAAACTTGTTTCAATAGGGTTTCAGCAACAATATATTGTTTTTGATTCGCTTCAAATAAAACGTAGTTCATTCTTGGGTTTGCGCTAATAGCTAAGTTTGCTGGTAATGTCCAAGGGGTGGTTGTCCATATGATTAAGTGAGCGCCTTTAAAAGCGCCTTCAACCACTTCAAAAGAAACATAAATTGAAGGTGATTTAACATCTTGGTATTCAATTTCTGCTTCTGCTAAGGCTGATTCACTTGATGGTGACCAATATACTGGCTTTAATCCTTTATAAATTAATCCTTTTTCAGCCATTTTAGAAAATACTCTAATTTGGTCTGATTCATAGGTTTTTTGTAAGGTGATATAGGGGTTATTCCAATCCCCTAAAATGCCTAAACGTTTAAATTGCCCTTTTTGAGTTTCAACTTGTTCCATCGCAAATTCAGCACAAAGCATTCTAAAAGCAAATGGTTCAAGTTCTTTTCGATTAACCCCTTTTTTAGTCAAGGCTGTTTCAATCGGCAATCCGTGTGTATCCCACCCTGGAATATAAGGCGCATAATAACCACTTAAAGTCTTATATCGTAATATAAAATCTTTAATGATTTTATTTAAGGCATGCCCAATATGCACTGATCCGTTCGCATAGGGAGGGCCATCATGTAAAATAAATGATTTACCATTCTTGTTTAATTCTAATGTTTTTTGATATAAATCAATACTTTCCCACTTTTCTTGAAAGTCAGTTTCCCTGAGTCCAAGATTACCCCGCATTGGAAAGTCTGTTTTGGGTAATAATAGTGTGTCTTTTAGTTCCATATTAATTAATCCTTTCTATAAATAAAAAACGCCATTAGAGATGTCTCTAAGGGCGATTGACCGCGGTACCACCTTAGTTCCGTAACGAATACGGCACTTATTTTTTATAGTGCGTTGCTCGATGGTGATATATTAATAGGTTTTATATTAGGCTCGCACCGTCCCTAATTCGCTTAAATAAAATGATCTATTACTACGTGTCCATTTCTACACAACGATTTACTTTTGTCTTATTATAACATAGTTATGTTATTTTCAATAGGTTTTTGATTACTTGTTATTCTTTATATTCATCAATGAATCTTTGTAAAGTACCATCTTTGAATTCTTGGTTTCTTGCAAATAAAAATATTTTCTTGTTAATCTGCTCAATTCTACCATCTGCTGCAAAGATAACCCCAGATAAAAATGCAACGATTTTATTAGCTTGTTCAGCAGGCAAATGTTCAAAATTAATGACAAGAGGATTACCATTTACAAGTTCTGTGGCTAAATCAACAATATACTTATCCTCATCATTATTGGCTTCTTCAAAAATAATTCTTTCAAAAGCGGTTAGAATTGGTTGAGATTGATAATTAGGTAATTTTACATCTTCTTTTTTTAATTTTGAAAATAAAGCCATCATTTACTCCTTATTTAACTAATAAACGACCAATTCTAACCATCGTTGCCCCATTTTCAATCGCAACTTGATAGTCATCAGACATCCCTATGGATAATTCAGGTAGTTTATAGTATTTTTTTAGTAAGTTTACCCGTTTAAATACTTCATCGGTTTTGGTTAAGTTATTTTGTTTACCCATTGCCATAAAACCTACTATTTCTATTTTATCATATTTTTTCAATCTTTGAATAAATTCATCTAAATATTCTTCATAAATCCCCGTTTTCATCAAGTCCTTTAATACATTGATTTCAATAAAGCACTTCAGTGGTTTATCGCGATAGGTTTGAATCATTTTCGCTAATTTAATCGAGTCAAGTGAATGAAGATAATCAATTTCATTAATCATACTTTTAACTTTATTAGTCTGAAGGTGACCAATAAAATGCCAAGTGATGTTTAAATCTTTAAGGGTCTGTTTTTTATTTAAAAGGGCCTCGGTTCTATTTTCACCAAAATCAGTAACACCTAAATGGAACAATTCGCGAATACTATCTGCTTCAATATATTTTGAAGCACAGATTATCTTTGCTTTTGATTTCCCTAATGTTTTTTTGATTTCAGTTAAATTTTGATTAAAATTAGACATTAAACCTAAACAGCATGACATCGCCATCTTTGACCTTGTAGTCTTTGCCTTCAAGACGAACCTTGCCTGCCTCCTTGCACTTTTGATGTGACCCATATTTTTCTAAATCACTAAAGCTCACTGTTTCAG
Organism: Acholeplasmataceae bacterium UBA5409; assembly: GCA_002410615.1. Lineage (GTDB taxonomy): Bacteria > Bacillota_I > Bacilli_A > Acholeplasmatales > UBA5453 > UBA5409. The sequence goes on along the minus strand of DHNT01000005.1, from coordinate 130,127 downwards.
CTCTTATAAAGCCTCTTTCAAAATCACTGTGGATAATTCCAGCACATTGTGGGGCTGTCATCCCTGTTTTAAATGTCCAGGCTCTTGTTTCATCTTCACCTGTTGTGAAATAGGTTTCTAACCCTAATGTATGGTAAGTAATTCTAATTAAATAATTTAGACTTGATTCGGTAATGCCTAAATCTTCCATAAATATCTTTTGGTCTACTTCATCTAGGCCAGCTAATTCTTGTTCAAACTTGGTACAAATTGCCACAACGCCACATTGATCAATTTCTGCTTGTTTTAAGACGCTTTGATATAAGGGATCATTTTCTAAATTTTTAAAAGAGGATTCATCTAAATTAGCTACATACAACATTGGTTTTTGACTTAAGAAATTATAAGATTTTATGACTCTTTCTTCTTCTTTATCTAATCCCATCAACCGAATTGGCGTATCATTTGTTAAAGCTTCTTCGATTTTCTTTAAAGTATCATATTCTAATTTGTCATCAGATGCACCACCAACTAATGCCTTTTTTTCTAATTTAGGGATTCGCTTTGTAACAGAATCTAAATCAGCATAATTAAGTTCAAGTTGAACCGTAATAATGTCATTAATTGGATCAATTTTATTATTAACGTGCATGACATTATCATCATGAAAACAACGAATTACATGGCAAATAGCATCTGTATCTCTTATAGATCCTAAAAACTGATTCCCTAAGCCTTCTCCTTGAGATGACCCACTAACTAAACCAGGGATATCAACAAACTCAACCGTTGTCGGAACAATCTTTTTAGATTTATGCATGGTTGCAAGCACATCTAGTCGTCTATCCGGTAAACTAACTGTCCCGAAATTGGCTTCAGTGGTTGCAAACATATAATTGCCACTCATGACATTGCTTTTTGTTAAAGTATTAAATAATGTGGATTTACCCACGTTTGGTAAACCTACTATTCCAGCATGTAACACAAATATCCTCCTACATAAAAAAAGGCTTAAAGCCCTTTTATTATTTTTTACTTAACCAACTTGGTAAGCTACTCTTTCTTTGAGGTTTTTCTTCAACTGGTTTTTCGTATTCAGCCTTAATTTCAAAACCCGTTGGCGTAATCGTAACTTGTTCATCGGTTGTTTTCTTAAATATCTGGGTCGCAAAATCATCGATTGAGTCTTTTGCTTTTAAATCATACCCTGTCGCAATAACGGTGACAATAAGTTCATCTGATAAATCTTGGTTTAAGGTGGTACCGTAAATGATATTCAATTCTGAATCGCTCGCGTTTCTGATTTCATCTAGGGCTTGACTGATTTCAAATAACGTTACGCTAGTTGATGAAGTTACATTTACAATCGCATCCGTAGCACCATCTATTGATACTTCTAATAGTTTGGAATGAATGGCTTTTCTAGCGGCTTCAATCGCTCTATTTTCACCGTTGGCGATACCAATTCCCATTAAGGCGGTTCCTTTATTTTCCATAACGGTTCTAACATCTGCAAAATCGACGTTAATTAAGCCTGGAACTGCGATAATTTCTGCTATCCCTTGAACCCCTTGTCGTAAAACATTGTCTGCTTCTCTAAAAGCATCTAACATTTGTGTATTTGGTTCTATAATAGATAAAAGTCTTTCGTTAGGAATGACGATTAATGTATCGACGTGTTGTTTTAATTCTTCAAGACCGCTTATTGCCGCTTGAGTTCTATTTGGGCCTTCGAAAGCAAATGGTTTTGTAACAATACCAATCGTTAAACAGCCCAGTTCTTTAGAAAGTCGGGCAATTACTGGTGCTGCACCTGTCCCGGTGCCTCCACCCATACCAGCCGTAATAAAAACCATATCTGCATCAGACAATAGTGCTCTTATTTCATCTTCAGATTCTAAGGCTGCTTTTTTTCCAACATCTGGTTTTGCACCAGCCCCTAAACCGCGTGTCAAATGTTTACCTATTTGAAGCCTTGTTTCGGCTTTGGAAACTCTTAAAACTTGGGCATCGGTATTTATCGCAACAAATTGTACGCCTTTGACATCATTTTCAATCATTCGGTTGACAGCATTACCACCACCGCCACCCACTCCTATGACTTTGATTACTGGTTTTTGATTGAAACCATCATTTTCTCCAAATACCATACGATCCCTCCTAATTTATTAATAAATGATATATATTAAGTATACACTAAATCAATTTTAAAATAAAGCCATTTAAGGTTATTTTACTTAGTCTTTTTGATGGTAATAAGATTTATAAAATTCTTCTTTAAAATCAAGTAATCTATCTTCTTTAATCGCTTGTCTAATTTGCGCAGTAAACTGTTTCAAAAACAATAGATTTTGGTACGTTAATAGGCGATAACCTAACATTTCATCGGCTTTAAAAAGGTGTCTTAAATAGCTTTTCGAATATTTACTAATTGGACTATCTAAACCAGGATCTAGTGGACTTAAATCTTCCTCAAAACGCTTATTTTTGATCTGAATACTACCTTGAGTTGTCATCGCGGTACCATGTCTAGCGTTTCTAGTGGGATAGACACAATCAAACATATCAATCCCATTAATTACCCCATTAATCATGTCATCTGGAGCGCCAACTCCCATTAAATATCTAGGTTTATCTTGTGGCATTAAGGGGTTTAAGTAAGCCAAGATTTCTGCCATTTCATCTTTAGTTTCCCCAACTGATAATCCCCCAATTGAATAGCCTGGAAAATCTATTTCAGTGGTAAGTTCAACACTGAGTTTTCTTAATTCCTTATCTAATCCACCTTGAACGATACCAAATAGGGCTTGATCAGTTTTATGGGCTTCTTTACCTCGTTTAGCCCATCTAGCTGTTCTTAAAACGCTATCTTTCATATATTCATATGAGGCATCCACTGGTGGACACTCATCAAAACTCATGATGATATCAGCGCCTAAGTCTTCTTGAATTTGAATCGCTTTTTCAGGTGATAAAAACAATAAATCACCATTTTTAGGATTTCTAAATTCGACTCCACTTTCAGATATTTTTCTTAATTCACTCAAACTAAAGACCTGAAACCCACCTGAATCCGTTAAAAGAGCACCCTTCCATTTCATAAATCCTCTAATTCCCCCGTGCTTTTTAATTATCTTTTCACCCGGTTGAAGCCATAAATGATAAGTGTTCGCTAAAATAAGACCATCACTAACCTCTTTAATCTCTTGTGGGTTTAATGTTTTGACGGTTGCTTGTGTACCAACAGGCATAAAAATAGGGGTTTCAAAACTGCCATGTGGGGTATGTAAAATCCCATATCTTGCACCCGATTGTTTACAGACATGTTTTAGTTCAAATGATATTGCCATTGTTTTACCTCTTGTAATAGTTATTTTAAAGTGTTATAATTCACCCGGTTTTAAACCCGCTGTACTAGAACACCAGCGAAAACAAAACAAGGAGAATTACAAATGAAAAATTTTAGTGTTTTAGATTTAAGTAGACAAGCCATTATCGCGGCGATCTACGTTGTCTTGGTATTCGCATTCCAATGGATAAGTTTTGGTGATATCCAATTTAGAGTTGCTGAATTATTGTTACTTTTGGTCTTCTTTGATAAAAAGGGCGCGGTTGGATTAACATTAGGGGTGGTTATTGCAAACTTGTTTAGCCCGATGCTAGCTTATGATATGACCTTTGGGGTTGGCGCAACTTTACTTACTTTAACTTTGATGATTTTACTAAGAAAATGGCCTTATGTTGCCTTGTTAATGCCTGCTTTATTTAACGGGTTACTGGTTGGATATTCACTCTATTTAGCATTTGATTTACCATTTATCGCGAGTGCGATCTCAGTTGGAATCGGTGAGTTTACCGTTACCTATATCATTGGTCTCCCTCTATACTATATCTTAAAGCAAATTCATTTTGAAACCATATACTTTAGAGAATCCGAAACAAAGAAATAGCTTAAGGCTATTTTTTTATTTTTTTGTGGGCTGAAGCCATCGGATATAAAGGTAAATCTTTTTCTTCTACTAGGACATATTCATCATTATTCACTTCACATATTCCAAAATGAACATCCATATGCCAAACAAGATGGGTAAAAACATGTTTATAAGATTTTGTTTTATTGAGGTTTAATACTTGGATACCCAAACTGTCTAACGCGTCAATCGCATAGTTTAAATTTTCACTATTAACTTGAGGGTATAAATAAAGTCCGTTAAGAAGCGTTTCTGTTTGACGTTTTAAGAGGGTTCTTCCTTTTAAATCTTTCAAAATAAATGTCTGCATTATCATTTCTTTTTTATCTTTAGCCTTTGATCTATAGGGTATCAAACCAGTAAGATTATTATTATAAGCAAAACAGTTATCTTTAATTGGACAAATAAGGCAATTCGGTTTTGTTTTAGAACAGATTGTTGCGCCAATTTCAATTAAACCTTCTGTAAAAGAGCGGGTTGGTTGATTGATTAAACCAGATAGATGGTGTTTAATGTAATTCTTTGTTTCTAAAAGACTAATATCTTCTTTGATGCCTAAATAACGACTCATGACTCTTAATACATTACCGTCTACAGCAACAGATGGTTTTTGATAGGCAATGGATAAAATAGCACTGGCAGTATAATCGCCAATGCCTTTTAGTTTTATAAGATCCTCATAGGTGTTTGGAATTGTACCTTGATATTTTTCAACTAGGGTTAAGGCAGTTTCTTTAAGGTTTTTTGCGCGGCTATAATAACCTAAACCTTCCCATAATTTATATAATCTATCATCTTCGACTTTTGCTAAATCATAAACAGTCGGTAGCGCCTTAATAAATCTTTCATAATAGGGAATTACAGTTACCGCTTGAGTTTGTTGTAACATCACTTCAGATATCCAAATTAAATAAGGAATATTAGTGTGACGCCAAGGTAAATCTCTTTGATTCAATTCAAACCATTTAATGATATTATTTGAAAAATGATTCATCAATTTCTACTTCTCTAATGCCACAATGTTCAATCATGTCAAAGATATGGGTAAAAGTTGTCATAACCATCCCATGACAGACAACAATAATTTTATTATACTTACCTATATAAGGTCTTAATGCTTCATGGGTCCGTTTTTTTAGTTCAGCGTAAGTTTCCCAATCGGTTATCTTTTTTTTAGTATCTTTGCCTTCATTATTCATGAAATCGTCATAAGCTTTAGAAACATCTTGCTTGGATCTAAAAGTCTTATCTGGCATCCATTCGTGTAAGTCATTTTCAATTGTTAATTCAAGGTTTCTTAATCTACTTATGATGGCAGCTGTTTGTAAGGCTCTTGTATAAGGGGATGAAACGATTAATTCAGCATCATCTAACCGAAAAGAACTTGAAACGTTAATGGCTTGCATAACGCCTCTTTCGGTTAGTTTGCCTAAATCATAGCCTTGACCAATATAACCACGTTCAGCGACTTCATCATAACGTGGTTCACCGTGACGGATTAAAACAACTTTCATTTTGCGAGTGATCCCATTGGGTCCCATGGTTTTAGGACAATCGGTTGACTATTATAAGTATCTAACTCAGATTTAGTTAAGTATTTTTTATGAACGACGCCTTGGTAAACATGTTCTGAAAACCAAGTGTTTCTCATTAAATAATAGCCTTTAGACGCTTTGTCTTCACCCCATGAGTTTTCAATCTTCCATTTAGTTGGTTTGCCATCTTCTAAATTAACACCGGTAATAACCATCGCATGGTTCATTGCCCCTTGTAGATAATCTAGTCTTGCTTCTTTATTCATTCTAAAACTCATGTCAAATGCGCTATCAAAGTCATAGGCAGTATCATCCCAAATACCACTTTCTCGATCCCCAAAAAAGGCAACATCTGAACCAAACCAAACGACTTCTTTATCATTTAATTGGGCTAAAATAAGTTCTTCTAACCGTGACATTTCTACATTTAAGTGATTAATGTTTTTACCGCCAACCACATTATTTAAATATTGAATCGTATAATTTTTATTGAACGGTTTGTCTTTGGTTGGCGCATTAATGATTGAAACATAATCATCTAAATTATGATTTAAAGCTTTGTAAAAATCTAATGGGTTTTGATTCTTAAGGAGATGGTAATTTTTCACTTTATCAACATATTCAAAATCAAAAGACTTAGGTGGTAAGCCTAATGTGGTTGCTAAAAAATCATAAAGCCTTGCGAGTGTATCCTCTTTTAATGATTTTATTTCACTTGGTTTACCAGATTGAAATAACTCTCTCGCTGTATAGGCATATTTTCTAAGTTGAATATTGATTAGCCGGTTCATATAAGCGGAGTTGGATGATGAGTGGGTTTCTGGCATTGCTTCTTTAATAACAAGCCCATATTTATTAATTAAATTAACAAACATGTCCCATTGTCCACCATCTTGTATGCCTTGTGCTAGTAGATGCTTTAATGTTCGATCGTCTTGATCACAATCTAAAAAATCATCAATGGCTTCAATAAAAAAATTAATCTTTTCATATTTGTCATAGAAGGCTAAATAGTTTTGAGAAAATTCAATATTAGAAACATTGTATTTCTTTGCTGCAACTTCTCTTAAAACATTTAAACCGGCAAATAGCCAACATCTACCACTTGATTTTTGATTTGTTACAGGTAATGTTTCTAAATCAATGGAAAATTTAAAATTTGTTTCTAATTGAGATTCAGCTACATAGGCAATATCCATTAAAGGATTTTTTGCCAAGGCATGTCTTAATACTTTTTGGACTGGATTGTCATTGTAAGACTCTTGTAATTGTTGGAGTCTTTTTTGTGTAATTGGCTTCATTGTTTAGCCTCCTTCATATTAGTTAAATGGCGCTCCGGAAAGGAATCGAACCTTCAACCGTTACCTTAGGACGGTACTGCTCTATCCGTTGAGCTACCGGAGCATTTATACTTCTCTTATTCTATCATTTTTTTTACTATCTAACAAGCAACTATGAAAAAAATAAGGCTTTAAATTCAAGCCTTATTTGATATCGATTATACGAACAGTGTTAGTTGATCCGTGTTGTTGAGCAAATCCTGAGGTAATAATTATTTTATCATTTGGTTTTAATCCAAGTTCTTTGGCAACTTCAACGGCAATTCTATCATAACTTAAAAAGTCTGAATAATCTGTTCTAAGGACCGGAACAACACCCCAATAATAGGACAGTTTTCGACATGTTTTTTCACGGTTACTGATGGCAATAATTGGTACGTTTGGTCTGAATTTACATAAACGTCTTGGTGTACCACCCGTTTCTGTAAAGGCAACAACTGCTTTTACATCGGGTAAGGTTAAGCAGATTTGGCTCACACTCATTCCAATTGCATCATTGACTGTAGATTGTGAAGAAGCGATGGCTTTATCTAATTTATCTTCATAGTTAATAATAGGTTCAATGGCTTTAGAAATGATGTCCATGGTTAAAACAGATTCAACTGGATATTCTCCCATTGCGGATTCACCACTTAACATAATAGAGTCTGAACCATCTAAGACAGCATTCGCAACGTCAGAAGCTTCTGCTCTTGTTGGTCGTGGTGAAGCAATCATTGATTCTAACATATGGGTAGCGGTTATAACTGGTTTACCCATTTCATTGGCTTTCTTTATCATATGTTTTTGATAAACAGGAACCATTTGTGTAGACACTTCAACCCCTAAATCTCCACGGGCTACCATGATGCCATCGGATACTTCTAAGATTTCATCAATCGCATCAACCGCTTCTTGAGATTCAATTTTAGAAATGATTTCGATATTACTACCATTTAAGAAATTCAAAATTGATCGAATTGATTTAACGTCTTCTGGTGTTCTAACAAATGATAAAGCGATCATGTCAACATCCATTTGGACCGCAAAGGCAATGTCCTCAGAGTCTTTTTTACTTACGAAAGGCATTGAGACATGAACACTCGGAGTATTAACCCCTTTTTTATCTTTAATCTTACCGTTATTCATTACTTCCGCAACCAAATAACTAATCTTGTTTTCTAATACATTTAGTCTCACTTTACCATCATCAATCAGAAGATAATCACCCATCGTAACATCATCAAATAATTCTGGAACACTAATATGGAATCCTTCTTTGGTACCTAAAATATCTTCTTTATAAATTTTAACGATGTCGCCTTTTTTATAGTCAACACCACCATTTTCAAATTTACCAGTTCTTATTTCTGGACCTTTCGTATCCGCTAAAATACCAACATGTTTACCAAGTTTTTTAGCTACTTCTCTGACCATGTTAATTCTATTTGTATGTTCTTCTTTAGTACCATGTGAAAAGTTTAATCTAGCTACATTCATACCCGCTAAGATCATTTTTTCAATCATTTCAGGACTGTCTATCGCAGGCCCAATGGTACATACTATCTTTGTTTTTCTAACCATAATAATTCCTCATTTCGTTCAAAGGTATTGTATCACGAACACATCGTTATTACAAGGAATGGGAAGCGCTTAACTAGAAAAAAAAGATAATCACGTGGATTATCTTCAGCCTTGTAAATCATTGAGTAATTTTTGTAAGGTATCGTAGGCGTTCCCTAGATATAAATGTAAGCCAGTTTTTCGATTATAAATCGGGTTTGGTACCCCTGAATAACCGGGATTTAAATCATAATTGAAGATGAATATTTCTTTGGCTTGGTCCACATTCAAAATTGGCATGCCATAAATAGGGGTATCGGTATTGGTTCTCGCCGCAGGGTTTAAGACATCGTTAGCGCCAATAACTATGACCGCATCGGTTGTTTTAAATTCATCATTAATGTTATCCATTTCAAATAATATATCATAATCAACATCAACTTCTGCTAATAAAACGTTCATATGACCCGGCATTCTACCAGCAACCGGATGAATCGCGTATTTTACAGTAGTATTATTCTTGATAAAGAAGTCTTGAAGTTGTTTAACAAAACCTTGAGCTTGAGCTATCGCCATCCCGTAACCAGGAACTATAATAACTGATTTTGCCTCTTTTAATACTTGAAGTGGGTTTTTAGTTTCAGTGATTGTTTCTTCATCGAATGATTCCATTTTTCTGGTATCAACCTGGATATTCATATGGGTCTTACCCAATAAAATATCAAGTAAACTGCGATTCATCGCTTTGCACATAATTTGAGTTAATAATAAACCGCTCGCCCCAACAATCGCTCCAATTGAAACTGAAAGTGGATCTAATAAAGCTAAACCTGATAACGCGGCCGCTAAACCGCTAAAACTATTTAACAGTGAGATGACGATTGGCATATCCGCCCCACCAATTTTTAAACTAAATACCACTGAAAATAAGGTACCGATGCCTAAGCCTAAGCCAATAATTATCCAAACATTCACAGAAACGATAATTGGAACAACCAAAGAAGCAATAACTATCAATAATGAGATAATCAGAATGGGTTGATAGCCTTTAATGTGTATCGGTCTTTGTGGGAGTGTTCTTTGAAGTTTTAAAGCAGCAATGATGCTTCCAACAAAAGTTACTAGTCCAATATAAAAGCCTAAATAAGCCGTAACATAAAGAAATATGTCAGTATTTGGGGTAGATTTATATATAGCAAACCCACTAACAATTGTTGAAACTAAACCACCTAGTCCGTTAAATAATCCAATCATTTGTGGCATATTAATCATCTTAACTTTTAATACTATTACAATACTTAAAATAGCGCCGATCCCTATATAGATGTAGAGTGCCCATATATCTAGAATATCATAATATATTAAAGTCAATATAACAGCGCCTAATACAGCCAAGGCACTAATAAAATTTCCCAGGCGGGCATATTTAACTTTACTCATTAAGAATATGCCTAATAAGACTAAAACGACTAAAATACCTGAAATAATATAGTAATTTGTGTTTGAAAGAGCAAATAATAAATTCATTAACGGTTCCTCTTTTTAAACATTTTCAACATTCTATCCGTCACTAAAAATCCACCAACTACATTAATGGAAGCTGAAACAATCGCTAAGCCACCTAACATAGCGGCAAAAAATGCATTTTCTTCTTTTAAGAAAACAGCGGTTGTAATCAAAGCGCCAGTGATAATAATCCCAGATAGCGCATTCATTCCACTCATTAATGGTGTATGTAATAAAGAAGGTACATTATTAATTAATAAATATCCCACTATTGTTAGAACAATAAATAATCCTACTAATATATAAGCTAAATATTCCATTCTATCGCTCCTTGTGTAATCGAATAGCTTCTAAAGTGCCTTCATGAACCAGTTTATGATTATGACAAACAAGGATAGAATGAACAATCTCATCATTTAAATCAAGATTAAGTTTGTTATCTTTAATCAAATATTTTAAAAGGTTATATATGTTTTTTGAAAACATCCATGTTGATGATGTTGCTAGTAAACCAGGTAAATTTTTCACCCCATTGATAGTCACGTGATGTTTAACTGTAATCGCGCCTGGATCAGTGATTTCACAGTTACCGCCTTGATCAATTGAGATATCAACGATGTATGAGCCTGGTTTCATTTCTTTAACCATTGCTTCATCTATTAAGATAGGGGCTTCTTTTCCAAAGACAAGGGCGGATAAGAAAATAATGTCAGCCTCTTTAGCAAAAGACTTTAAAACTTCTTTTTCGTGTTTTAGCCAATTGGTAGGTAAACTATTGGCGTGTTTCCCATCTTTACTTAAAGCGACTTTTTCAGGAATTTCCAAATCGATAACTTTGGCCCCTAGCGATTTAGCTTGTTCTAATGCTTCTGCTCTGATATCCGTGGCATAAACAACAGCACCAAGACCTTTTGCTGTCGCAATCGCTCTTAAACCCGCTACACCAGCCCCAATCACAAGCACATTTGAAGGCTTTATCATGCCTACGGCTGATCCGACCATTGGTATAAATTTAGGTAACCCATCCGCAGCCATGATCATGCCTTTGTAACCTGCACAGGCACTCATACTAGAAAGTGCATCCATGTTTTGAGCCCTACTGATTCTTGGAACACCATCTAAAGTTAAGGCAATGACCCCTTTTTTTGCCAAATCATTGACCATTTGATGATTGGCTGGTGCAGCTGGATGGATAAAGGTAATCAATATTTGACCTTCATGCATCATATCAACTTCATGCACATTAAGCGCTTTGTTAAATTGTGGTTCTTTAACTTTCAAGATAACATCCGCTTTATTATAGAGACTTCTAACGTCAAAAGTTAACTCAGCACCCGCTTTTTGATAATCACTATCATGGTTGAACGATCCTTCTCCAGCATTATTTTCAACAATGACTTGGTGTCCATCATTAATCATCATCTTAACTGTTTCTGGTGTTGCTGAAACTCTTGATTCACCATTCATTATTTCCTTTGGTATTCCAATAATCATATTCGATTTTCCTCCCATTTACACTATAAAAAATATACCACTAAACCATTTGAAATGCAAGCGCTTACAGTTAGTTGAAATCAAATTATGTTATTTTTTTGTGTTTTTTGGTATGACAGTTCACATTTCGACTATTTTCAGCGCTTTTATTAATCAAATTTTAAAAAATTAATAAGTGAATATTTATTATAAAAGCAGATTCAATCTATCAGGTGGCGGGGGATATTCAAGAGGTTATTGGTTTAAAAAGTAAAAAACAGAGTGGCCTCTGTTTTTTTCTTAGTTAAAGGTAATTTTGATTTCAGCTTGATTTGAAGTTAAACTGATAATTTCAATATTAAAGTTTACAGGTTGACCGTTTCTGAGTTTGTAGTTAGTGGAACTACCAAAGGAACCACCAAGTTGGAATAGATCACTATTTTCTGCTATTGAGAACTGTTCAACAGAATTGTCTTTATCGGCTTCAACCGGTTTTAATAGTTTAGTCATTGTATCTGAATTATCATATAAGAATAGCTCATAATCTTTTTCTTGGTTTGGGTTTATTTGAGCATTAACATGTATAATCCGAATTCCACTTATCGAATATAAACCATTGTAACCAGCGTGAATTTCATTCAAATTGGTTGGTGTATAATACTCTATTAAAAAATATTCATCAAAGTAAGAACTGTTCCAATTCGGTGATACTAGAATTACATCACCAGTTTCAGTAAAACTGTTAATCGTTATTGTTGTAGACTGATTACTAACAATAATTGGGTCTACCCAATCAAGTATTATTTTTGTAAAAGGGTTATGGTCTCCTACCGTATAATCCATCATATCAGCACCGCCTAAACCACCATCGGGCCCGACAGTATCATCATAATCATAATAGTCATATAGACCTAACAAGTGACCTGTCTCATGAATATATGTGGATGCGTTGACGTCGATATATTCGTCGGTATAATCGTCATAAACGATTGCTTCATTCATAAAGTCGATTCCGGCCCACATATAATAATTCGCTTCCACACCATCATAATACTCATAATCTTCAGTGTAATAATAAACATAAGCCCACCATAAATCACTGTCATTCGTTGAACCAGTATTATTACCATACCAAACGGGTGCTGCATAAATAAAATACAATCCATCAATATAACCATCGTCATTATTGTCATATAGACTATAATCTATTTGTGAATCATAATACTTTAAAGCGGCCCTTATAACTTCATAGTCTGCATCATAACCCTGATTATATTTTCTGGCATAATAGGTAGAAGCTTTATTGGTTTCAAACGGTTCTAGTACCGTACCATTAAGAAAGAATTTGCCATAGGAACTTTTTTCATAATAAGATTGAACACTTTCCCAGCCCGTTTCTTCACTGGTTCCAAAGAAGGCAATTTCTAATCTGTTTTCGTCTTCTTCAGTAAACTTATAATCCGTAAAATTAATAGGGATAACTAAAACATTTTGTTGTCCTGTTGGGGTTATCCCTGAGGTGATAAAAAGGTCCAATTCATCAACTAGATGTGACATTTCAATTTCTTTAATCGTCATAAAAATAGATTTTGAACGGGTGATATTTTCATAGGTTAAGTTAACAATTAGTTCAACTGATTCATCACGATTACTTCCATTAACAACACCACTGTTTGATAGTACAGTTAGGTTACTAGAATTATAAGTAATTGAAACATCCATGACATTTAACGGTAATAAAATATCATCAATAATGTTATCTAAATCGATGCCAATTAATAGCTCATCGAAAACATGGTTGATTAACAATTCAGGGTCTTTTAATACCCTCAATTGATTTGTTTTTACTAAAGAATGATTGCCAATCGTGATGGTAGTTGTTAGAACAATAATTTCATCGTTAATGGTTCTACTCACAACGCCAAAATCAGAAAATACACTTGAATTACTTGAAGAATAAGTAATAGTAGTGCCTAAAAAAGTATTTTTTAAATCAATATTATTATCAATATTATTTAAGTCAAAATCAGTAAATAAATTATCATAAACATGATTTAATAATAATGTTTCATTCGGCAAAACAGTCAATATTTCTGTTTTATTTAAAACATCTATTCCATAACTTAAGGTTATCTTAAAACCCACCGTTTGAGCTTCATGCGTTTGTGTCACAATCCCAGTGTTGTCAATAATCGTTTCATCGCTGGATTCGTAAACTATACTGACATCATTTATGACTGTTGGTAGTGTTAAATTTGAAGTAATATTATCTAAATCAATGGTTTCAATTAAATTTTCATAGATTTCTTCTAGGTTTATTATCTTTCTTAAAACGACAATACTTACTTCTTTTTCTAACTTATCTTGATTTAAAAACAAAGTGATCGTAAGATTAACCGTTGTATCAATCGGTTGTTGAGTAACTTCGCCTGCGTTGGTAATCACATTTGGTTTATCAGATAGATATGTTATTTTAATGTCATTTACTTCAGTGATGAATGTTAAATCCGATGAAACATTGTTTAAATCTTGATTTTGAAACAAGTTTTCATAAGTCAGTTCTAAAACGGATTCATTGGTAACTTGATTGTTACAACCTGCTAATATTACCATTAAGAAAATACCAACTATGAAATATTTCATGTTTTTCATTAAACAACCACCTCTTTTTATTCTTACTAATCGTAAACATCATTATAGCATTATTTTTGAATGAAAAAATAGCTTTTATTAAGAAAAAAGACAACTCGCGGAAAAGTTGTCTTTTTAAGAAGAAATAAAATAGATAATAAATTATTTTTTTGGTAATTGTTTCACAAAGTTAATCAGACTATCATAATTAATATGGTGTGTCATTTCATCAAGGTATTCAAGGTAAATAATATTTCTTTTTTCGTCTAAAACAAATACACTTCTTGCTTGAAGTCTGAATTCTTTGATGTTTGTACCATATTTATTTGAAAAATCTAAATCTCGATGATCCGATAAAGTAATAACATTATTTAATCCAGCATTCCCACACCATCTCGCTTGGGCAAATGGTAAGTCATTCGAGATTGTTATCACCAATACATCATCCCGGCTCACCAAATCTTGGTTAACCGTTCTAGTTTGCATATCACAAACCCCAGTGTCTAATGATGGAACAACATTTAAAACAATGTATGGCGAGGTAAAGTCAGTTAATTGTTTTTCAGATAAATCTTGTCCTAAAGCTTTAAAATTAGGGGCCTTATTACCCACTTTTTGAGTAGTACCTGATAACGTAATTGGAATATTTTTAAATGTTTTCATTTTGATATCTCCTTTATTTATAATTTATCATATTTAAATCTTAATTAGGCATTAAATGCTCAATTATTTTTAGAACCCCTAGTACTTTATATTTATTAGATAAATCATAAAATAATTGTGTTTCAAGCATTTCACTTTCAAATATTAGAGTTTACCATTGCTAAACAAGGTTCAGTCTAGATTTGGCTCTGTTTAAATTTTTCAAGAATATATTTATTTAAGGTCAAAAAGCCAACTTATAGCTTCTGGAAAAAAAGTTCGCCATGCAAGTTCATTATGTTGGTAATTTTCCCCAATAATAATATGAGTATTAGCTTCATGGACATCTAAATCAAGCAATAATTCTTTATAATCTTCTGGCCAATTAACATCACCATCACCATTCTATGGTGTTTTTTTTCTTGTGTTTTTATTTTTAAGTAAAAAAATCAAACTTGTCGTTTTAAAATATATATGTCTTTATACACATCGAATGTAATCAAAACTATATTTTTTTCATCTATCAATTAACATAACTATTAAGTTAAACATTCCTAAATTCATCTACGTTTATTTTAATTAAATCCATAAACTATTTATACGGTTATATTTGTTAAAATTATGAAAATATGATATTATTTCTATAGTCATTCAAGCGAGGTATTATGATGAAAAAGAATTTCCTAAAAAATCCAAATTTCTATTACTATTTATTTGTTATTATCGCTGCTTTAGAATTAATTGCTTCGATACTGGGTATCTTTTTGGACTTATCTATTACTTCCAGAGATAATGCTGTTAATAACGTATTCTTATCTGTTTTAGCAATTGCCTTAATGAGCATTCCAAAATATTTAAAAGAAAAATATAATTTTAGATTTAATAACTGGATTGAAATATTGGTTTTAGTTTTCTTATTCGCATCAATTGTCTTAGGTTTCATTCAAGAGTTTTATGAAACTGTTAGGGGATATGATAAATTAGTTCATATGATTAGTGGTGTCGTTTTAGCACTGGTCGCTTTTGAAAGTGTCTACATTTACAGCGGATATGTTGCGAAAAAGAAAAATCAATCTATTCCACCTTTATTCATAGTACTATTTTCCTTTACATTTTCGATAACATTATTAGTACTTTGGGAGTTCTATGAATTCTTAACCGATGTAATCACCTTTAATTTGATGAATAATCCGACAAATATGCAACGCTATCAATGGCCTAGCACTAGCACATTTTACCCTCAAGATTATGGTCTACTTGATACGATGTTGGACCTATTAATCGGAGCAGCTGGTTCATTTGTTGTTGCAATAGTTGCCTTTGTTTTTCTTAATAAACACGAAAAAATAGAACCTTTATTGACTGAAAGAGATCAAGAATAGCTCAATTAATAAAATAAAAACCCTTAGTTTGATAAATTCAAGGGTTTTTTTATATTTTTATTAGCTCTTATCTTATAAAACTTCTATTGTGTGTCATTTGATAGATTCTTATTATTCAATTTAGTAACTAAGACACGATTAATAACTTTAGTATCCAAGTCAATTGCTTTAAAACTATAACCGTTAAAGATAATTTCAGGTTTTTCACCTTTTCTAGGTAATCTTTGCAGTTTACCTATCATAAAACCGCTTAATGTATCGTAATCGTCATAAGGTAAATCAATCATTAATATATCTTCCACATTTTCAAGGCTTGATAAACCGTCGATTTCATAAATGCCTTCACCTAAATGCTTAATTTCTTCAATGTTATCATCATACTCATCAAAGATATTTCCTACTATTTGTTCTAAGATATCTTCCATAGTCACAATACCAGCAGTTCCACCAAACTCATCAATGACAATCGCAATATGCTGTTTAGTTTGTTTCATTTCCACAAACAGTTCAGAAACGATTTTTCGTTTAGGAATAAACATTGCTTTCCTGACTAATTTCTTTAAATCAAATTCTTGTTTATTCATGTTATCAAGATAGGCAAGTAAATCTTTTGAGTGAATCGTTCCTACAATATTGTCTATGTTATCTTCATAGATTGGAAATCGGGTAAATCTTTCTTTAGAAACAATGTTAATAACTTCATTTTTCGTTGATTCAATATTAATTGCTATTATTTCGGTTCTATGTGTCATGATTTCAGATACAACGGTATCATCCCATTCAAAAATGTTTTCAATCATTTCACTTTCAGTATTATCGATAGTGCCCGTTTTTTTGCCAGCATCGATCATTAATCGAATCTCTTGTTCACTATATCTATCCTCAGCTTCTTCAACGTTAATACCCAATATTTTAATAATCAGGTTGGCGCTTGATGTAAGTAACCAAACCAATGGTTTCATGACTACACTCAAGAAGCTATTTAAACCAACAAACATATAACTAACTTTACGTGGATAACGCATCGCAATACGTTTTGGTACAAGTTCTCCTAACACCACCTGGAAATAAGTTAATATTAAAGTCAATAATACCGTCACAATAGGTCTCAAAACGGATGGTTCAATCGTAATAACTGTTACGAAATAATTAACAATCTTGTCAGTAAACGCATCACTAACGATAATCGCGTTAATAAACCCAATAAATGTAATACCTATTTGAATTGTAGATAAAAAGTTAGTTGGATTATGTACAAATTTACTCGTTTTTATCGCTCGTTTGTTCGCTTTTTCAACATCATCTCTTAATCTATTATGATTGATAGCGACCAGTGCTGACTCGCTAGCAGCAAACACACCATTAATTAATATTAGCACAATGATTAAGATAATATTTACTACCATATGACGTTACCTTGTTGAAACATATATTTCTTGGCACACCTATAACTTGGAAAATCTTCCATTTCTAATTAATTCCTCCACTTTATAACGGTATTATTCTACAGTTTATTTGTTTATTTGTCAATTACTGTAAAATCAATACGTGATTACTTAATAATTAGCTTATATTTTAAACATCCGTTTTTTTAGGCTTTCTTAACATAAAGTAATTAAAAATAACAAAGAAAATAATTAAAACTAAAAATGAGCCCCATAAGTAATACCACTGAGGTAAGTAAATTATGGCGGTAATTAGTAATAATGGCGCACCAAACATAACGGCTGTTGATGAACCAGTCACTAAATCATCCGCAGCTGGTGATTCAAAGTTAGGATCAATTTCTCTTAACAAGGCAATCCCATTAGGGGCTGTTCCAGTCAAGTTCCCATACATGGTTGCAAAAGCTTCATGTTGGTATTCTGGATAAATTTCTTTTGTCGTATATAACAAATAGAAATAAGTCACAAAGCCACCTACTGTAGTAACAATTAATAGAGAAATTAATAAACCAGGGTTAGCTAGAATTTCAACATTAATACTCATTAATGAGGCACAAACCATAAAATCAAATAAGACGCCTGAAATTCTATTTAACATATATTCGTTGGTATATTTACGTTTCATCCAGCGTTTCTTGACAACAAACTTTAATCCTTGTTTAAAAATAATCGCAAACAACATGGCAAATATAAAGTTGAAACCCCAAATTAAACTGGTCATACTATTGGCAAAATCACTACCACTTCCAATAAGTTTAGTAATCAATAACATAAATAGATAGGCAAGTGCGTATGTCACTATAATAAAGATAATCTGAACACTCATTTTATCAATTGCCTCAGATACAGGAATCTCCTCAGAAGATTCTACTTCTGCACTTGTGACAACTGTTTTTTTAGCTTCGCCTACTCTAGTAAGTTTACCTTCTTTAGCACGCTTATTAATATAATAAATACCACCAAGAGAAGCCCAAACAAATCCTATTGTTGCTAGGGTAAGTCCGTAGGATTGCCCGCCAATAAAGCCTTGAGTCTCAAAAATAGATCCAATATTATTAGCTTGGCCAGGTCCTTGTCCAAAACCCATCGGCAATAGTAAACCGGCATAAGGGACTAAAGAATCAAAAACAAATACTAAACCAATGGTAATAGTCAAACCAACGATTCCTTGTAATAAATAAGTATTAACAATCAGTAAACCAGACTTAAAGGGTTTGCCTTTAATTTTACTGGTTTTAGTATCTTTGACTGTTTTTAATCCCATCGCAATAAACCCTAAAGACAATGCATGGTAAGTTATCCCTTGCAAAAACCAGTTAAAATCTACCACGAGTGGCTTAATACCTTCAGTAAAACTACTAGTATAACCCTCATTGAATAAATTGATTATTTCTGGTAGATAATAGACCAAATATTTAAATCCTAAACCTAAAAAGCCGGCAATGATTGCTGTTGGAAATAATAAGTTTCTAAAAAACTTTACTTTTCTTCTGATGATATTTCCAAACATCATCATTAGTGCTACTGCTGCAAACCCAATAATTAGTGCCCATGACTCAAAGGCCGAGTTTTGAAAGGTGTTCATCGATATTTGTTCCTCCGAATTTTATATAGTTGTAAATTTGATATGTTAGTAAGTATTTATATGGACTGGAAGCTAATTCTAATCTAACTAAATAAGTCTTGTTTGCCATATAAATAATGATTTGTCTTTTTCCCTGAATGGCAATATTGGATATATCATCAAAATGCCAGTTAACCGGTCCATCCTTACCGATAAAATAAAATGAATCTTTTCTTAAGTTCAGTTCTACTTTTCCAAGTGATATTTTTTTTGTGGGTAATGAATCAATCATTTCAACATTTTCCACAAACAAATGCTGTAATGGTGAACTTTGATAATACGCATAATAGGCACTTTTTACTTCATTATTTATTTCATGCAAAGTTACCTCTTTACCCGCTTTGGTTAGTAGTTTGCCATTAGTTTGATAAATTAATTCAAAATCACTCATTGTACTTTTAAGCGAATTGCCTGTTGTGTAGGTTACAAAGGGGATTTTTTTATCTAAATCTATAAAAACCATTCTTTGTAAACCTTCAGCCATATTTTTTCCTTTAAATAAAACATTTGATGTTTCTTGATCTTTAATCGCGTCAACATGCAAATTCTCAATCAACACCTTATAAAGTTCATCATCAGTTAAATTTTCATAATCGCTTACTTCAAGACGTTTTTTTAAATAAATCTCGCTTTTACCTTTTTTTCTAAAAACAGCCCATCTCGGATAGGTTAGATATAATCCTTTTGTATTTAAAATTAATACAGGCAATTTAATCATCTTGATTAATTTTGCGGTAGAGGGATGAATAGTTGCCGTAATCCCATCATAAGTGGTATTACCTTCTGGGAATATTCCAATACTACCGCCTTCTTCTACGATTCTTTTTATCTTTCTGATGGTGTTAATATCAGAAACCGATTTAGATTTTCTTATCGGGTTAACTGCATAGTTTAACAAATGCGATAACAAACCTAAATTAAAGATTTGTTCAGAGGCAATATAATATAAATGAAAAGGAAATGATAGCCCCATAATAATTGGATCAGGATTAACTGTATGATTTGCTAGTACGATAAAAGGTCCATCTTTTTTATGAACACGTGGGACATTTATTTTCAATCGATAAACGATCTTAAAATAAAGCCCAACAAATGGTCGAACTAATCTCGTGATTATATAATGTCTCTTTTTAACTTCTTTTTGTCTTTTCATGGTATCCTTTTATACTAATAATTTGGTCTAATTATATCATAATTACATAAATTAGAAATTAATATTTAAAGATTTTTCTACTTTAACAAGCGTTTTTCATTATTTAACATTTTTGTACTACAAATCAGTAAAAAATATAACTCTATGACTAAAAGTAGTTCTTGATAAATATGTACTTAATTTTCAACTTAGAGAATTATTAATCTAATGACTTACGCTCACGATGATTAATTACTATTTTAAATAAAATATGTGATTTTTTTGTTTTTTTGGCACTTAATACTTGACAGTGCCAATAATATTTGTTATAGTATAGATGAACTCAAGATAGATGTAAATTTTGAGGCTAAGAAAAGGAGTGATAATTTATGTTGAGTTTATACAGAAAGAATAGAAGTTTCTTTGATGATTTCTTTAATGATTTTAGAATGGTTACCCCTAACACGGGAAATACTTTGATGAAAACAGATATTACTGAAACTGAAAATAGTTATCGGTTAGCTGTTGAATTACCTGGATATGATAAAGACGACATCAAAGTAAGTATTGAAGATGGTTATCTCTTAATCGAAGCGGAAAAGAAAATTGAAAATGATGAAAAAGATAACAACGATAAGTTTTTAAGAAGAGAACGCTACTATGGATCAATGAAACGTAGCTATTATGTAGGTGACGTTGAGATTGATGCTATTAAGGGATCATTCGATAAAGGTATTTTACATCTTGAAGTACCAAGAGAAACTAAAAAAATTCCAGAAAAGAAATATTTGGAACTTAAATAAAAAAAATAAGCAGGAATCTCTCTCCCCTGCTTATTTTTTTATCCATTTTTGTTTCGTTTTCACATACTCTATAGCTAAGTAAATGATAAAAAACACGATCATAGATATTCCTAAGTATCCATACATAATGCCTTTGGTTAAAG
Source organism: Acholeplasmataceae bacterium UBA5409 (assembly GCA_002410615.1). Taxonomy (GTDB): domain Bacteria; phylum Bacillota_I; class Bacilli_A; order Acholeplasmatales; family UBA5453; genus UBA5409. The sequence continues at coordinate 108,979 of DHNT01000005.1, read as the reverse complement.
GTTGGTTAAACAGCACTAAATCAATCCCAAAACTTTGTTTTAGGGTTGCTAGACCTTCTATATTAGTCAAATTTAGCTTTTCTATCATTTCATTGACAATCACATTTCGAAATAAACCAGTTGAATGACTCCCAGGAATTAAATTAGCCATATTTTGTAAGCCTTTTGGTAACAAGCCAATTGGTAGGTAGGCTCCAATTAAAAACCCAATCAAAGCGGAAAAAACGCCGGTAAAACTGCTGGCAGTTGAAGTCTTTTTAAAAAACGAAGTAATAACCATCAGAATAATTATCCCTGATAAAGTTGATAATAACAAGATTAGTAACAACTCTAGTATCGTCATAAACGAGAAAACTACACCCGTTGATACCGATAGATAAACTAATCCGATTGTTAAAAATACCAAACAAATCATAAATGTTAAGATGAACGCAGACATGAAATAAGATAATGTTACATAAACAAGTTTAACAGGACTCGCAACGTAATCATTAATGGTGTGCTTTTCTTTATCTTTAATTTGAATAAACATACTGTTTAAACCGACTGTTAATACCGATATACCAATAATACCTGATACCATCCAGCCACTACTGATTACTTTAATTTCCTCAACACTAACTTCTATATCGATTAATTGAATGGCAGTTTCTAATACATTATCATCAAATAGAAAGATGAATATAACAAGGATTAACACGGGTGTGATTAAAGAAAAAAAGATTGAGGTCGGATTCTTTAAAAAGATTAATAAGTTTCTTTTAGTAAGTTGAGTTATTTGGTAGAGTTTGTCTTTAAAGCCTAATATAGGTTTCATATATGCTCCTTTAAGGTTTTACCCGTAATATTTAAAAATACTTGATCCATATTCCCCTTTATCACTTCAAAATTACTAAATATATTAGGGTGTGCATTAATTAATTTCATCGCGTCATTTGAAGATTCGACTTGAATTTCATAATGATCTACCACGTACGTATATTTTCTAGCCAAAGAATCAAGAATTCCATTTACCTCTTTACTTCTTTTCGTATATACTTTTAGAATGTCTGTGGCATATTTATCTTTCAACTCGCTAGGACTACCTTCGCCTACTATATTACCTTCATCAATAATTACCACATAATTAGAATCACTTACTTCTTCCATATAATGGGTTGTTAAAAAGACCGTAAGATTGTTTTCTTTCATTAACTTGTGAATCATCGCCCAAAAATCAACTCTATTTTGTGGGTCAAGTCCAGTGGTAGGTTCATCCAAAAATAAGATTTCCGGCGAATGAATCAAAGCCCGTGTCAGATCAACTTTTCTTCTTTGACCCCCTGATAAATTTTTAAACTGTCTGTCAAAGATGTCTTTCAAGTCTAAAACTTCAACCAAATAGGCTAATTTATTATCGATTTCTTTTTTATTCAAATTGTACAAACTTGCCCTTGAAAGAAGGTTTTGTTTCACCGTTAACTCATCATCTAATACTGTATTTTGAAAGACAATACCGATTTTACTTTTAACTTCTAAACTGTGATGTTCAATATCAAGCTTATCAATAAATACCGCTCCATGGGTCTTTTTTAAGACTTGACATAAAATATTTATGGTCGTTGACTTACCGGCCCCATTGACGCCTAAAAAAGAAAACATCCCACCTCTTTTAACATTAAAAGAGATATTATTAACGGCGCATAAATCACCATAATATTTAACTAAGTTTTTTACTTCAATAATATTATCCATTGGAGTCCTTCCTTATTTGATCAAATTCTTTTTTTAGTTTTCGATAAGTCGTATAGGCGAATAGTTTCTCGAATATTAAAAACAATTTCGCCCCGATGATTCTCTTAACTCGAGATGAAAATCGGTAACCTTTTTGTTGTTTTAGATTATGCCAAGATCCCCCATAATGATGGATCCCAATGGTGTTATCGGTAATCTTCTTTTTAAAACTCATATAATCGATTGGATAAAAATAGTTTTTAGGCAATAAAACGATATTATCAATGGCGGTTAGTTTATTGTTTGGTTTAAAGTTATAAACATAACGCATATAAGCTGTAAATGAATGAACCGTTAAGTAGTTTGTTTTAAAATTAATTTCTTTTTCATGGTCATAACGTTTTAATATAAACTCAAACATTGGGTGATTTCTAACCCCAGCAATTATGGCTGTACCAAACCAGTATTTAGATTCATATGATAAGCAAATGTCCCTATTAATAATCTTACCCAGTGGTTTAATTAACTCCATGTCTGTATCTAGATAAACCCCACCGTATTCATTTAAAATATCGACACGCATAATATCTGAAGCATAAGCATAATTTTTCGCTTCGAGGGCACGTTTGATTTGAGGGTGTTTGGTTGTATCATAGTTCATTTCATTCCATTCGATAATCTCAAAATCAGGATTGGTTTCACTCCAGGATTTGATACAACGTAGAATTAATTCAGTTTTTTCATTACCACCCAACCAAATATAGTGAATGGTCTTAGGAATTTGTATTTTCATACTTTAATTTTAACAAATAACCCCTTAATTTACAATTAAACTAAGATATCACATTTATTTATAATTATTTTTTTTCTTTGTTTATAAAACAGCATCCTAAGACGTTCTTACAAAAAGTACATGTTCTAAAAATACCACTATTAACGCCTATAAACAATTAAATAAACAAAAAAAGAAAAATTATGGGCTACTAAAACATTTCAATCACATAATTTTTCTTATAACTTGTTATATTGTGTAAATCTTGTTCAAATTCTATTAATTAATCCAAATTAGACATTCAATCAAGATGTTATTTTAGTGTCCTTAATTTATAATTAACGAAACTATAATGCCTAATAATACAGCCATCATCTTATTAAATAAAGTGCCTAACAAGTATTATAAACGAAATTCTTTTAGTTAAGCTCTTTAAATCTTCTAAAAGTCTTTAAACCAACTACTATCATAATCCTTTCAGACACTCAAAGAAAACAATTTATGTCAATATTTTATTCTTTTTTCGATTTCTTTGCTGGTTAATTTATGTAAGGCAACATATCTATTTCGGGGATGTCGACTACATTCAATTGAACATCCCCCTAAATATTTATCCTCATTTTCTTGTGAAACTAGGATTTGTTTATTACATTCGGGATTGGCACAGTTTATTTGTCTTTCACAAGGTGTTCCATCAAAGTGATCACGTCCTACGACAACAGATTCAACTCTATTAATATTTACCTTTAAGCGTTCATCAAAAACATAACATTGTCCGTCCCAAAGTTGACCTTGAGCAACCTCATCTTTTCCGTATGTGATTATCCCACCTTTAAGTTGACCGACATCATTATAGCCTTCCGCTTTTAACCAACCAGATAGTTTCTCACATCGAATTCCCCCGGTGCAATAAGTTAAAATCTTTTTATCCTTTAATAAAGATTCATTTTCTTTTATCCAATCTGGTAACTCTCGAAAGTTTCTAATATTGGGTCTAATGGCACCGCGAAAATGACCGATTTGATGTTCATAATCATTTCTCGCATCTAAAACAATTGTGTGAGGGTCCTGCATCCGTAGGTAAAAATCACGTGCTTCTACATATTCACCCGTGAGTTTTTTAGGGTTAATGTCTGTTTCTAAACTTAAATTAACCAGTTCATTTTTGACTCGAACATGCATCTTCTTAAACGCATGTTTATCGGCCTCATCAACCTTAAAAACAATTTCTTCAAACCTTTGATCGTTTTTTAAGTATTCCATATAAGCTAAAACATCATCCTTTAAACCTGATAATGTTCCGTTAATACCTTCACTAGCAACATAAATTCTACCTAATAAATTATGTCTATCACAAAATTCCTGGTGAATGTCTCTAAATGTTTCTAGTTCATTTAATTTTGTGTAGTGATAATAGAGTATAACTAAATATTCATTCATCTATTAAATCCTCTCTTTAATCCATCTAATTGTCATTATAATGATGTTGTTACATCGATTAAACTTTTATGACTTTTTATCTAAATAAGAAAAAAAAGAAAGTGCAAAACTTGCACTATCCGTTTAGTTGATAACTATTTGATTATTTAAAACGCTTTATATGAACAAGGAATGCGTCCACAACCGATTGTAAGAACTTTAAAGTCCCTTCATTGTTCATCTTTCCATTTTCATCAAATAAACCAAATGAATTCGCTAGATAAACTTCAGGTTGTTGAAGTGGATAAACATCCAAAAATACCAATGTTTGACGTAAGTGATGGTTTGCGCCAAATCCACTTAAATTAGAAGGTGATTGACTCACTACTAATGCTGGTTTACCACCCCATACACTTGAACCATATGGACGTGAACCCACGTCTAATGCATTCTTAAGTGCAGCTGGCACTGAGCGGTTATACTCTGGTGTCACAAACACAATTGCGTCTACAGTCTTCATTTTGTTTCTAAAGGTGGTATATGCTTTTGGTAAAGCTAAGTTCCCGTTATCTAAATCTTCATTATAAATTGGTAAATCACCAATTTCTATAAGTTCTAAATCATGCCCAGCAGGAAATAAACCTTTAAGTGTCTCTGCTATTTTTTTAGAAACTGATCCTTTTCTTAAACTACCTACGATAAATCCTATTTTCATAATAATATCATCCTTTCTTGGTAAACTAATTACCTATCTATAGTATTATTCTAACATGTGATATCAATATGAAAAAATGATTTGAACTTCAAAAAAATAAACAGGTACTTACGAAACTATTTTTATTAAATTAATTCTTTTTCAATCAGTTTAGAACAATCTTCAAGGCTTCAATTTTTCCTTTATATAGGCACCAATTAAAACTCAACGATACCAGATCTTTTGATAGGCTTCACTATTTTCAAACAGTTTTTTTGCATAAGGGCATAAAGGGATAATCTTTTTATTTTCTTTTTTAGCAAGTTCAACCACACTATCAACGAGTTTACTTGCAATCCCTTGGCCTCTCAATGATGGGTCAACAAAGGTATGATCAATAATGATGATTTTATCACTTACAGAATAAGTAATTTCTGCCACCATTTTTCCATTTTCATCATTCATAAAGAATCGGTTATTTTTATGTTGAAACATTATTTATCAACATTCACTTTCATAATGTATTGTAAAGCACCGGATGGACAATTTTTAATGACTCTTTCTACCTCATTTGCCTCAGCATTATCCACAACAATCCAAGGTTTTCTTTTTACATTAAAGACTTCTCTGTTCCCTCTTGTACAATTACCACTGTGTTGACAAATGTCTAAATTAAAGTAAACATCAATAGCCTTACCACTATACTTTCGATAGCCTTGATTAAGTAATTCTTTTTCTGTCATTGTAAAACCTCCCTATTATTTTAACTTATTATCTACAGCTTTGAATTTAAAATATTTTACCTGGGTTTAATAAGTTCTTTGGATCAAGCGCTTTTTTAATCGCTCTCATTGCCTCAACATTAGCTTTAGGTGTGTGAATTAAAAAATGTTCTTGTTTGTAAATCCCGATACCATGTTCGGCAGAAATTAAACCACCCAACCGATAAATTTCCGTATATAAATCATCTAAGAAAGCTTTTCTAACCAAAGGCCATGCTTCATCCGAATAATTATCACGAATCATGATGGTATGCACATTACCATCCCCAGAATGACCAAAGTTTAAAACTTTTAAATTGTGTTTGTTTCCTAAAGCCTTTGTATACTTGATAAGCTCAGCGACTTGATTAATCGGAACAACTTCATCTAACATCTCAAATTTAGTGGTTGCGTATAACCCTAACAATATAGAATCTCTCATCACCCAAGTTTCAACGGCTTCCTGTTCTTTTAATACCAGTTTATCAACGGCTTGATTTGCAATCTCATGAATTTGACTTATTTCTTGATTAACGTAATCTTGGTTATTTCCATCCACTGTTAAGAGTAAATAAGCAGTTCCTTTGTTAGAAATAAACGGTTTATTGAGTAACTTCTCACTATAATGTATTGATTCTTTATCAAAGAATTCTAAAGCAGTAGGAATATAACCTTTAGAGAGTATTTTAATCACTGTTTCAGTCGCAATAGATTCATCCTCGAAAGCCAACAAAGTCGTGATGTTATATTGCGGTTTTGGGATTACCTTTAACATAACTTTGGTAATTATACCTAAAGTCCCCTCACTACCAATAAACAAATCCTTTAAATCATAACCCGATGAATCTTTAATCGTCTTACTGCCAAGTACTAGTTTAGAGCCATCCATCAAAATAACCTCTAATCCTCTAATACTGTTTCTAGTTGTTCCATATTTTACCGCTCTCATACCGCCTGCGTTAGTAGAAACATTCCCCCCAATCGTAGAATCTTTTGAGGCTGGATCTGGGGCATACATCAATCCATGTTCACTGGCATATTTTTGAACAGTTTCAAGGTGTATACCCGGTTCAACCGTAAGCGTCATCGTCTCTCTATCGAGTTCAATGACCTTATTCATTAGACTCAAGTCAATGATGATTTCATTGCCGATAAAAGGTGTTTGAGAACCCGCTACGCCTGTATTACTACCTCTTGTGACAACCACTAAATTATGCTCATTGGCATACTTAATCACTTCAATTATTTCATTTTCATTAATTGGTTTAACGACACTGTGAACTTTATAATTTGAAAGTGGATTTTGGTAATCACTTGGCACTTCACTGCCAATAAAAACTCTATTTAAATCACGAATAATTTTTTTCATAACATACTCCTTATCATTATTAATTAAATTATAAACTATTCCTATTCATAATTCTTATGATATGCAATTAATATAAGTCAATTTTCAAATAATGAAAAATTATCACCTGATACAAAAAAAGTCTAGCTGTTAAAGGCTAGACTTTAAGTTATTATGATTGAATATATCCCCAAACAACGAATCCGTTGGAAGGATTCCAATCGACATCCCAGGTGGTTGGTAATGATTCTGCTGCAACATAAATGGTAGGACTTTTACAGAAATAAAAGATTCGGTAGCCCATTTCTGTAACCGTGATAGGAATGTAAATACTTTTGAGTTCGGCAGCATTAAGAAAGGCATAATTTCCAATACTTACTAGTTGACTGTTTTCGGCAATTGTTATCGTCGTTAATGCACCAGCTTCATAAAAAGCTCTTGCCGCTATCGTTTTAACTGTGGAAGGAATATTAATGGTTTCTAGGCTGTTCGTATAACTAAAGGCATCCTTTCCAATTAAAGTAATCCCTTCTGGTAATTCAATTGTTTTAAGACTTATCGCATTACTAAACGTTTCTTGACTAATAACCGTCAGTTTACTATTGGACTCAAAGGTTACTGTCGTTAAACTATCTGTATTCATAAATGCCCCGATCCCCATCACTTCTACACTTGAAGGAATTATAATACTAGTGAGTAATTTTGCGCTATCAAAGGCATAATCTCCAATTGATTGAAGTTTACTTTGAGGTTCAAAGGAAATGGTTGTTAAACTAGTCAAGTTTTTAAAGGCATTTGCACCAATGTAAGTCACTGTACTAGGAATAGTAATTGATTGGATATCACTTCTATTTGAGAAAGCGTTGTCGGCAATTCCTACGACTATCATCGATTTAAACATTGAAGGAATAACAATGTTTGGATCAGTTCCATTATAACCTGTTACTTCAAGACCTTCTTCCGTTTCCTGATAAATTAAACCTTTAGGATCTTCATCCCATTTAGCATATAAGGTAATATCACTGGCAGGCATTATCGTAAAATTAAATTCGTTTTCTAACTCAATATCACTAAACCAACCCAAAAACAAATAATCATCTTTAGTCGGTGGGGTTGGTTCTAAGATTCTTCCTTCAAAAGTTTGAGTAATTGAATTTACTAAACTGCCTCCATTTGAATCAAAACTAATTGTATATTGATTAATCGTCCATTTGGCATATAAAGTAAAACTATGGGAAGGCATTTTTGAAAAACTATAAGCTTCTTTCAAGTTTATATCACTAAACCAGCCCTTAAATGAATAACCAGTTTTTATTGGCGTTTCTGGTTCAATAACGGTGCTTTCAAACAAATGATTTGTGGGTGTAATAGAACTTCCCCCATTCGATTCATACGTAATGGTATAAGTATTAGGAATCCATTTCGCATATACAATAATATTTGATGTTAGTTGATGGTAAGAGAAAAGCTCTGAAAACTGACTATCTAGATACCAGTTATCAAAAGTATACCCTTCTTTTATTGGATCATCCGGTAAATTAAAGTTATTTTCATCGGTAATCGTAATAGATTCTATCAATGACCCTCCGTTACTTTCAAACGATATCGTATAATTAGGATTTTCAGCACACCCTGTCATTAATACCAGTGCCACCATCATAAATACTATTGTTAATTTTGATTTAAATAACCAATTCATATTATCATCTCCTAAATGCCTCATTATTCAAATAGTATCAAATAATGCCTGAAATGTAAAATCAGTATTTGAAAAAAAGAAACAGTCCAAAATTAACCTATTTCTACTTTATAGTTTTACTGATTTGGTGGCAGTAAAAGTATAAATACCATAATCTTTTAGTTTCCCTTCAGTATTAGTATCTTCATATAAATCGACTAACGTAAAACCCGCTTTTAATTGTCCCCCAATTTGTTCCGACAAATCATGACTAAACTGAATCCCATAATCGTTTTTGACCATATAATCGTATTGTTCTTGGTCTTCTAAAGAATTAAAAGGCAGTTTGAAGGCAATTTTACCTTCTTCATCATCAAAGGCAAAATTAAGCCCGTTATCTAAACCAGAAAGTAAAATTCCACCCGGTTTAAGAATTCTGAAACATTCTTTAAAGACGGGTTCCACTTTTTCAATATAGACATTTGAGACAGGATGAAAAATTAAATCAAATTCATTATCTTCAAATGGTAAAGGTTCTGTCATATCAGCTTTAATCAATCTAATTTGATAACCCTCTCGACGAGCGACCAGTTGTTCACTTTTTAATTGTTCATCTGAGTAGTCTAAGCAGGTTACGATGGCGCCAAGTGCTTGAAATATTGGCATTTGTTGACCCCCACCACTCCCAAGACCTAAAACTTTTTTCCCTTTTAAGTCTTTAAACCATTCTTTTGGGACGGGTTTAGTTGGGGTTAATAACACCGACCAGTTCCCTTTCTTAGCTTCTTGGTAATCTAATGTTGAAATAGGAATCCCCCACGTCCAACCTTCTTTAACCCACTTATCAAATGTTTTTGAGTTTATCTCTTGGTATTTTTTCATTCACCATCATTCTCCTCATAATTTTATGTTTATTTGAGAAATTCACTTTATAGATTCCTATTTCCAAACAATCAATACGACACCTGTTTGTTAAACATATATTTTATAAGATTGATTTGTTTTAAAATATACTATATTAAGTATTTTAAATACCTCATCTAAACAGATATTCTCGTTCATAACAGGTATTCTGATACCTTTTATATAATAATCTTGATCAATGCTTCTTGGGATTACATCGATAATATTGGCAAGATCTATTATGTTAACATATAAACAATCATCCACTACTTTAGGTTGACTTAGAATAATCTTTCGCTGATTTAAATAAACATTTAAATTTTGATCAATGGTCACTATTTTTTCTTTCTTTTTAAAATAATTCTTTTGAGCAAACTCAAGAATTTGATACTGAATATCATTTAACCCTGGTTTATAGTCTTTATAATTGCCTCCATTGGCAATAAAACAAACCCCAAAATCAGATTCTTTAGAAAATAACATTAAACTACTTACCCCGTAAGCTGAACCTGTATGTCCTTTTAATAAAACACCCTCTATAGAATCCTTAAATTGTAATTGTAAGCCTTTCGCTAAATAATCTTCTCTACTACCTAAGAAGTGCATCGATAACATTAAATCAATCGTTTCTTTTTTTAACAACCTTTTATCTTGATAAACCCCATCATGAAGTAATAATTGCATCAATTTATTAAGATCAGGCATGCTAATAAATAACCCACCAGCTGGGCCTCGATAGTTTTCACCTAATGGAAAATTATTATAAGTCATTTCAATAAAAGATTTTGCGGTTCTGTCGGTTTTAAACTTTTTTTTTAATTCATCATAATAAAACGTATCAGAGATTTTATCTTTCTTATGAATTTGATTGGCCTTAAAACTAGCATCCACACCAAGTGGCTTAAAAAATGCCTCTGTGACATAATCATTAAACATTTTGCCACTACATTTTTCTACGATACATGCCAGTATACCAGTCCCAAAATTAGAATATGAAAACTTTTCCCCGGGTCTATATTCCGCAAATGTTTTATTCGTATAATAATCACTTAACTGATTAGATAACAAATCTTCTAAAGCAACAAAATATGGTTTACCATTTACCCCGTTATAACCTTTTTCAATCCCACCATGTGTTAAATCCTCATCCTTATAGCCATCTATGATACCTGAGGTATGTAACATTAACATTTTAGGCGTAATAACTTCATCAGGATATTTTGGGTTTCTAATCTTAAATTCTAAAATGGTACTAATATCAGCATTTAAATCTAGCTTACCTTCTTCCATCAATTTAAGAGCAGCCATTGCGACAACTGTTTTTGAGATAGAGGCAATCCTAAAGATGGTATCATTAACAACATCTTCATCTTTCAACAAAGAAGATTTACCATAATTATATTGAACTTGTTTTGAATTGTTATAAATTACGAGTTGTGCACCAACGACACGATCTTTTAAGATACTGTAAACTTTATCCATAAAATTACCTCAATCATTAATTAAAGATTTTTAATTCTATTTATATCTTCTGGTGATAATTCAAAATCAAAAATATCTAGATTTTCTTTTTGTCCTTCTAGTCGGTGCGATTTAGGAATCACAACAACGCCTCTCCTCACTTGATAATTCAAGATGACTTGAGCCCATGTTTTATCGTGTTTTTTACCGATATCCTGTAAAATATTCTTCATCTCAAAGGTAACTCTATTAAGGGGACTCCAAGCTTGTACGACAATGCCATTGGTTTGATTAAATTCAATTAAATCATCTTGCCAATGACCTGGATAAGAGGCTATTTGGTTAATTGCTGGTTTAATTTGACAATGGTCAAGAATATATTTTAACTGTTCATTATTAAAATTAGACACCCCAATTGCCTTGATGATCCGTTTATTAACAAATTCTTCTAATACTTGATAAACCGAAAGCATCTCTTCGTTATTATCCCATGGGTGATGCATTAACAGGATATCAATATAATTAGTTTTTAAGTTTTTAAGACTTTGATTAACCGCATCGATAATTTCATTTTTTTGAATATAACCGACTTGGCCAGGAAGTTTTGTGGTAAGAATAAAATCGCTACGCTTGATTCCACTTTTTTCCACTGCTAAACCTATTACCTCTTCATTTCTGTAGGCGATTGCAGTATCTAATAACCTATAACCGACTTGGATTGCAGTATCCAGTTCTTTTGTATCATAGTTTATTTCAGCAGCATATTGATTATCAACTTTGCCAAATGTGTTGGTGCCAATTCCAATTAAAGGTATTTCTAAATTGTTATTTAGTTTTATATATTTCATACTATATCTCTTTCCATTATTTTGTGTAACTCTATTTTATCATGAAACGGTCTAGATTAAACATTTCATGATAAGAAAAGATCCGCTTCATTTGCATAAGTCATTTTTATATACCGTTTATTAACATGTGGAATAATATAACTCTTAATGGCATTTGTATGAATGTGATAATTAAGTTTTGATAACTCTCTTTTAACTGTCCATTTGATTGAATGTGATTCTTGTTTCTTAAGTCTTTGAAACGCCGTAATTAAATACAATTTAAATTCTGAAGATATCCAACTGGCAAATTCAAAGGCAATATCCTTATGTGCGAACATACCACTTCCATATTTTCCTGATTTTGATGTAATGCCGATAGCATTAAATTTTTCAATCCATTTCTTCGGTGTCATTGTAAAATAATTATGCCCAACCTCCAGTTTAACCGCATCGAATTCAACACGGTTAAACTGATCATTATTCAATATCTCCCATAAGCCAATAAAACTTATCGTATCAATAGTTCTCATCCAGTTTTGTATCACAAATCTAGGATTATCCGGATTTTTAACTTTCGCAATATCAGTTAATGAAATGTACTCATCTTTTCTCACATTCACACGTATGTTTTCGACAACTATTTCTTTCCTACTACTTCATACACTTTTTTGATTATCACTAGTTCATCCAAGGTGACACCTAAGGTATCAGCAATTTTAATATCTGATTCTAATGTTGGTGATTTGAATCCTGTTTCATAATTAGATATATTTTGCTGATTTATACTAGATTTGTCTACAAGTTCTACTTGTGTCACTTTTTTACTGATTCTAACAGCCTATAGATTGAATTTCACTTCTTTCATATCTGCTTATCTCTTTTCTCTTGATAAATACACGAATATGTACATAAGTGTGGTAAAAAGAAAAAATGCCACATTTTTTATGTAGCATTTCTAATATTTTTAAATGGCGATGCAGGAGAGATTCGAACTCCCGACCGACGGCTTAGAAGGCCGTTGCTCTATCCAACTGAGCTACTGCACCATTTTTTAGACAGCGTTATTATTATACCTTAGGGTAATCTAAAAGTAAAGTCTTTTTAAAACAAAAAAGGATGTTTCCATCCTTTTATGAATTAAAGTTTACCGCTAGCGTTGATTTTATTTAGGAGACGTACTAATGTGTCCGTATCTCGTTCCCCTAAACGTTTCATTAATTTAAGAATTTTAGCGTAATAATCCTCTTCAATTGACTCTAAATACTTACTACCTTTGTCGGTTAGTAACACATATGTAACTCTGTGATCACTTTTAGAATCTCGTCTAGTTAAATACCCATCATCTACTAATTTGTTCATTTTATGTGTAACTGCGGGAAGTGTTATTTTTAATCTTTTCGCAATTTCTGATGGTTTAATACCTGTCGGATCCCCAAACGACACAGAAAACAAAAGTGTAATATCCGCATCAGAAAGTTCATATTTCTTATGCTTGTATACGCCTGTTCTCCTTAAAACTTGCAACAATCGCTCTAATTCTTGAGCATCTCTAATCTTGTTGTCATCCATCTTTGTCCCCTCCTTGCCATGATAAATTATACAACGTTACATGATTAAAGTAAAGTAATTGAACTTACAATTATTCATTTGTTTTGCAAAATTAAATAATTTATGCTTGTGATAAATTTCTAATTGCGTCTTTGTAAAAATTAATTTCTTTTTCTACCCGCTTACGTTCAACTATATCTAAGTGATTCACATAACTTAATTTTTGATTCAACTTAGACTCATAATAAGGAATCGCCGCTTTTTTAGTTTTTAAAATAGGGCCTAAAACGATTTCTTCTTGTGTAAGTTGTTTAAAACGCTTAATCACTTTTAATAAAACATATGGTTTCTTTTCATAAACAAGTTCTTCATCGATAATCTCATACCCGTGATTAGACAAATAAGCCCTTAATTCTTCTAATTCATGATGTGGAGAAAAGACGTAATAGTTAGGTGTTTGGTGTGGCTTTGATAAGATCTGTTTCATCATCTTATAGCCCATCCCGGTAATTACGACCACATCATAAGCAGCCTTGATGTTTTCAAACCCGTCTGATTGAATTAGCGTTATCTTATCTGTTAGACCTAATTCAGTTAAATGTTTTTGAGTCTCATTTAAAGGGGCTTGGTTAATATCTGAACCAATCCCCTTTTTGATGTATGCTTTTTGGATTGCCTCAATTAAAACGAGCCCATGATCGGTCCCAATATCTAAAACGGTATCGGCCCCTTTTAATAGTTCAACGATTGAATCGATTCTGTTCATCTGTTTAAATTAAAGTCTCTTAACTTCTTTTGACGGCTTGGTTGTCTTAGTTTTCTTAAGGCCTTACCTTCTATTTGTCTAATACGTTCTCTGGTAACCCCAAACTCTTTACCAACTTCTTCTAACGTGTGTGTTTTACCGTCTAATAACCCATATCTAAGTCTTAATACTTTTTCTTCTCGATCTGTTAAGGTTTCTAAAACCTCATTTAAAGTTCTTTTAACCCACTCTTGAACCGAATATTCATAAGGATTAAGGGTATTGGTGTCACTGATGAAATCTCCCAGTGATGAATCTTCTTCCTCACCCACTGGGGCTTCTAAACTAATTGGTTCTTGAGCAATCTTTTGGATTTGTTGAACCCGTTCAGCGGTAATCCCCATCTTTTCACCAATTTCTTCAGTGGTTGGTTCACGTGACAATTCTTGAACCAGTTGTCTTTGGATTCTAACGAGTTTATTAATTGTTTCGACCATATGAACAGGAATACGAATCGTTCTGGCTTGGTCGGCGACGGCTCTTGTGATCGCTTGTCTAATCCACCAGGTTGCATAAGTTGAGAACTTAAACCCTTTTTCATGGTCAAACTTATCCACCGCTCTAATTAACCCCATGTTACCTTCTTGGATCAAGTCTAGAAACAACATCCCTCTACCCACATACTTCTTGGCGATCGAAACAACCAATCGGTAGTTGGCCTCAACTAGTTTATTTTTGGCAATTAGTCCATCTTCAATCATTTGTTCTAATTGAACCCGTTCGTTATCAGGATGCGTATAGCCATCTTTTTTTGCCTCATCCATTTGTTCGGTAGCGTATTTACCATGTTCCACACGGATGGCTAAGTTAACTTCTTCTTCAGCATTTAAAAGCGGAATCCGGCCAATTTCTTTTAGATACATTCTTACTGGATCATCTACTTTAACGGTTGGCACCAAAGTTTCAATATCCAACAATTCTTCTTCTTTGATTTCTTCAACATCCATCGTTGATAAACTCATTTCATCTAAGTCTATTTCAACAAACTCTAAATCATCATCTAAAAGATCATCGTCTTCTTCATCTTCAACTAAATCACTCCCTAAATCTTCAAATTCTAACTCCATCTCATCATCTATAAAAGGTTCATCCACTTCAATTCCTTTTAAGATTAGGGCATCAATAATATCTTGATAGTCCTTACTAGATGGTTCTAGCTGTGATTCAATATCGCTAGGAGACAAGTAATTATTATGTTCTTTCGCAATTTTGAGTAAAGCTTTAAATATTTTATTGTTTTCCATTTTAAATCACATCCTTTTTCTCAAATGACTGGTTGTTCTTACGGAGCGTCTTCAAGCTCGTTTTAATGATTTGCCGAATCCGTTCTCGCGTTAAATCAAACAGATCGCCTATTTCTTCATAGGTATATACTTTACCATCTTTTAATCCAAATCGATAGCGAATGATTTGTTCATCACGATCCGATAATGTTTTCAACAACACATCTAATTGTTCAACTCGATTACTTTTACTATAAGCTTCTTCAGGGTTATCCATGTCTGAGGCAATAAAGTCTTGTAGGCTCGTGTCGCCTTCTTCTCCAATTTCCTTATCTAAAGAAATAATTGAACTAAAAAGTGATTGTAAAGACTCAATCTCTTCAGGCGCTACTTTAAGTTGTTTTGCCAGTTCTTCAATCGAAGGTTCTTTATTAAGTTTAGTTTGTAAACGAATCGTAGTACGGTATAGTTTATTTAGTTTTTCGACTAAATGAATTGGTATCTTAATGGTTCTAGCGTATTTCGCAATTGAACGAGTCATTGCTTGTTTAATCCACCAAGTTGCATACGTTGAAAAACGATTACCTTTTGTATAATCGTATCTTTCAGCAGCCCTTAATAACCCCAGTGTCCCTTCGGCAATTAAATCCATTTGATCTAATTGACCTTGATAACGTTTAGAAATCGCAACCACTAACCTTAAGTTATGATTAACCAGTTTTTCTCTGGCTTCATAACCCTTTAAAACAATCTCTTTTTCTTCGTTAGAAAGGTTTTTCTTATCTAGGTAGGGTTTCGCTTCAATGATTCTTTTAGAGAGTTCAAACTCTTGTTCGCGGTTAAGTAGGTCATATGCTAAGACATCATTAATAAACAAGGAATAAGAATCCATTTTGCCTGGTCTATAGGTTGGTACAGTTTCAATTTCTGGCGTCTCGACTTTAATTTGATAACCTAATTCAATTAAAATGGTCTCTAACGCTTCAAAATCTTCCTCTTCAATATCTACTTCTTCTAATAATTCTTCAAAAGGAATTTCTTTAGTTTCTTCGTACTTCTTTAATAAAGTTTGGAGTAAATCTTTTTTCATGAGCTTTCTCCTTTTTTCTTGTTGGTATGTCGTTTGACAATTTGTTTTTTAATCACTTCCGCAATCGCTGTTTTTTGATAGGATTCATTTTCATTCTTTAATTCCTCTAAGTTTGCCTTGAATTCTTTTTCCATATTGACATTGATAACCACACTCAGCAATTCATTAATCGTCGCTTCTGGGTATTTAAACTCACTTCGATTATCGTTACTATAGTATATCTCAAAAAACTTGATTGTTAAGGCTTCAGAATCTTTTTCTTTAGAAAGTAGTTTTATAAACGCATCTTTATCAAATTCATCTTTGCTTTTGTAATACTTAATCGTTAATATGTTTCTTAATTTGAAGGTGACCATATCACAAACAAATTTACCACTTAAAGCTTGGTCAATTCTAATCGCATCTTCCTTATTACGCATCATTTGAATAAAGAGTTGGTTTTCCGCCTTATAGTACTTATTGGGAAACTGTACCATTGGTTTAGGTTGGACTTTGATTGTTTTAGTTTCGTTAGTTAAGAAATAACTTAAACTATACGTAGATACATTTAAATCTTTAGCTAGTTTATTAAGATAAATCTCTTTAATCGTAACGGGTTGATTTTTAACCATATGATAAGTCGCATCTTTTAAAGCTGCGGCGTCATTTAGGTTAGACAAGTTCAATTCTTTTTTCGTTGTTTCATAAATAAATTCATAGGGATCAACTAAATGTTTTTTATAAAGATTTAGATACTTTACAGCACCATATTTTTGATAATATTCATCCGGGTCTAAACCTTCAGGTAAGGCTAAAATATCAACTCTTAAATTGGTTCTTTCGAATAACTTAATCGCTTTGTAGGTTGCCATAATTCCGGCTTGGTCACCATCATAAGCAATGACAACGCGTTTAGTATATTCACTAATCAATTTTATGTGGTGTTGAGTCAAGGCTGTTCCCATAGTCGCAACCGCATTCTTTAAACCCGCTTTAGTGCTCGCAATCACATCGAAGAAGCCTTCATGAAGGATCACAAAGCCTTGTTTCCTAATATCCCCTAAGGCTTCATATAAGTGATATAAAACCTCACTTTTCTTAAAGATAAATGTTTCTGGGCTATTGTAGTATTTAGGTTCTTTATTATCAACACTTCTACCACTAAACCCTATCACTCTTCCCTCTAAATCAGAGAGTGGAAACATCACTCTATAGGTAAATAGATCATAAGGTTTATTGTTTTGAATACCAATTAAACCAGCGTTTTCCATGGTTTGGTCAGTAAATTCTTTTTGTTGGAGAAGTTTATATAATGAATCAAACTCTTTTGGGGCTAAACCGATATTAAAATGGGCAATATCCTCAAGGGTTAACCCTCGATTTTTTAGATAGTTTAGTGCTTCTTCACCGGTTTTAGAATTCTTTAAATAAAAGGTATAAAAAATATTTGCTTCATTTAAGGCTTCATGTTCTTTTAAGGTTTGTTGTTTTTCAACCCGGTCAATATCAAGCTTAATTCCCAACGGTTCAGCTAACTCTAAAGCCGCTTGATCAAAAGAAATGTTTTTAATCTTTGCTAAGAAGGTAATCGGTGATCCCCCTTCTCCACAACTAAAACATTTCGCAATATTTTTCTCGGTTGAGACAGAAAACGACGGGTTCGTGTCATCATGAAAAGGACATAACCCAACATAGTTTTTACCCTTTTTTTGAAGTTTCACATAGGGGCTAACTAAGTTAAGAATATCGGTGTTTTCATTGATTTCATTTAGAATTGCTTTATCAATACGCACACTAACCCTCCTTTTTTGATGCTTAAAAGCGGATTTTATCCTTTATATATTCCATGACTTCACCAATCTGTAGTCTAATTTGATTCATCGAATCACGTTCTCTAATTGTTACCGTATTATCTATAAGTGTTTGTTCATCCACTGTTAAACAATAAGGGGTTCCAATTTGATCTTGTCTTCTATAACGTTTTCCAATGTTTTGGGTTTCATCATAAACCACACTAAAGTGTTTCGATAAAACATCATATATTTCTAGTGATTTATCTTGGTGTTTATTTTTAATGAGTGGTAACACCGCAACTTTATAAGGTGCTAAATAGGGATGAATTTTTAATACTTCTCTGGTTTTACCGTCTTCTAAAGTATCTTCAGTAATCCCTTCATTTAAAATACTTAATAATAAACGTTCAACCCCTAAAGAAGGTTCTACCACATAAGGCACATAACGTGCATTGGTTTCAGGGTCTAAGTACTCTAAAGATTCTTTTGAATGGGTTTGGTGTGCCTTTAAGTCAAAGTCTGTTCTTGAGGCAATCCCCCACAGTTCATCAAATCCCCAGGGAAAGTTATAAAGGATATCTACTGTCTTGTTAGAATAGTGTGACAATTCTTTTACGGTATGTTCATGATAATTAAGGTTATCTTGATGAATCCCTAAATCCAATAAAAAATGTTTCATTTTATCTAACCAATAATCAAACCAAGTAATTTCTGTATTGGGTTCACAGAAAAATTCCAGCTCCATTTGTTCAAACTCTCTGGTTCTAAAAATAAAGTTACCTGGGGTAATTTCGTTTCGAAATGATTTTCCAATTTGACCGACCCCAAAGGGGATTTTCTTTCTCGTGGTTCTTTGAATGTTTTTAAAGTTAATAAAAATGCCTTGAGCCGTTTCTGGTCTTAAATAAACCGTATTCGCCTCATCTTCAATGACCCCTTGATTGGTTTTAAACATTAAGTTAAACTTTCTGATTTCAGTCCAACTAGATTTACCACAATTTGGGCATTTAATTTCATGTTCATTTAAATAACTAAATAGTTCATCGTTGGTCCAACCATCAGGATTGATTTCATGATCATCGGCTTTAATTAAATGGTCCGCTCGATGTCTGGTATGACAATTTAAACATTCTGTTAAAGGGTCACTAAAGCCCCCTAAATGGCCTGAGGCTACCCACACTTCTTTATTCATCAAAATGGATGAATCCAGTAATACATTATAAGGTGTTTCAGTAATAAAACGTTTAATCCAAGCGGATTTAATGTTTTGTTTAAGAAGCGAACCGAGTGGGCCGTAATCCCATGTATTTGATAGACCGCCGTATAATTCAGAGCCTTGATATATGTAGCCCGTTTGTTTCGCAAAGTTTACAATTTTATCTAGTGTCATAATAATCCTCTCTTTATAAGCCTTTTATGTCATAGTCCATATGATACGCATAATAAGCTTTAATGAATTTAATCAATGTATTTTTTATATTTGGTTCAATCTCTTTTTCTACGGTTAGATAATAAAGATCCATTAAACCAATTGTCTCATTCATATTTAAATCCGGTTTTAATGCTTCATCCTTCGTAACGGTTTGTCCTGTTGAAAGATTAAATCCGATCGCATGTTCTTTTTTAAACGACAATTCATAGCCTAAACCATAAGTTAATTTAATCATATAGGTTAATGCCGCAAAGTTTAAATCTTTAAAACTTAACAGTTGAATGATTAAATTAAACAGTCTTTCATGAGGCAAGTCATCGGTTAATAAGAATTGAATGCTCATTAAGATAACAGAGGCATTTTGAACCTTTAAATAGTCTTTCTTTATAGTTTGATAATCATCAATCAAGACAGCTTGTTTAAGGGTTTGCATCGGTTTATCAGGATCTAATTCAAAACTAATTAAGGTTAAATAATCGGATAAATAATGGTTTGGGTTTTTATAATTCTTAGACCCCTTAGAAACCAATGTATATTTCCCATAAGGGGTATAAACATAAAGTAGTTTTGAAGATTCTTGGTAGTCTTGAGTTTTATAAATTAACCCTTTAGAGATCATACCCTAACCCTTTCAAATCTTGTGGTCTGTTACGCCAATCTTTAATGACTTTCACCCATAAGTTTAAATGAATTTGGGTTTCTAGTGTTTCATTAATGTCTTTTCTGGCTTCAGAGCCAATCACTTTTAACATTGAACCTTGTTTTCCAATTAAGATATTTTTTTGAGAATCTCGTTCGACCACAATCGTAGCGTAAACCACATATAAGTTGTGTTCATAACCAGCATGTTCAATGACAACCGCCACACTATGGGGAATTTCTTCTTTGGTGTGATAAAGCACTTTTTCTCGTATCAGTTCAGCCATTCTTTCAAAATCAGTTTGAGGCGTTTTAACCGAATCATCATATAAAAGTTCTCCAAGCGGGAGTTCTTCAATAATGTCTTGAAGTAAATATTCAATGTTTTGAGACGTTTTACTGCTAATCGGATAAATACCCTTAAAGTCATGTTTATCCATATAAGAAAGAATAATCTTATCAATTTCTATTTTAGACTTTAATAAATCAATTTTATTAATGACTAAAAATACCGGTGTCTTAGTTTCTTTAAAGTGTCTGATGACAAAATCTTGCGCAAATGAATATTCACTATCCACCATATAAAGAATCACATCCACACTACTAATCGCGCTAATAGCTTGTTCATCTAAAAATGACCCTAAGGCATGTTTAGGTTTATGGATACCCGGTGTATCCATAAAGATGATTTGCGCATCCGCTAATGTTTTAACCCCCAAGATTTGAGTTCTAGTGGTTTGAGGCTGATAAGAGGTTATCGCAACTTTCTCACCAATCAAAGTATTAAGTAAGGTCGATTTTCCAACATTAGCCCTTCCAATAATACCTACAAACCCACTTTTAAAATTACTCATTATCCTCTATCTCATCAAATGAATAAGGTAGTAATTCATCGATAGTAACTTCTTTAACATCACCCTCAATATTAGATAAATAGATTGGCGTCTCTTTTGGTAAGAGTTCTTTCATGACTTGGCGACAAGCCCCACATGGGCTAATTGGGTCTTTGGTATGACCGGTAATTGCCATCGCTTTAATATCACTTTTTTGATAGCCTTGAGAATAAAGTGAAAATAAAGCACTTCTTTCCGCACAATTAGACAACCCATAACTAACATTTTCAATATTAGCGCCATGGATAACCGTGCCATCTTTTAATAATATTGCGGCACCAACGCCAAATTTAGAATAAGGAATGTATGCCTTTTGTCTTGCCTTAATGGCTTCTTTAACTAAACTATTCATTTATTTAATCCTTTCTAGATTCGCATTTTTTAAAATGCTTTCTTGTTTTTCAATCATAATCTTTTCATCTTCTATAGAATGATGATCGTATCCATTTAAATGTAGATACCCATGAACACTTAAGAACCCTACTTCTCGGTCATAGGAATGACCATATTCGGCAGCTTGTTCTTTAGCGCGTTCTAAGGAAATGAAAATATCTCCAATATAAGAGGCATCTTCATCATCAGGAAAACTAATCACATCGGTCACAGAATCCACTTGTCGGTAGGTTTTATTAATCTCTTGGATTTGTGAATTTGTCACAAAGATAACATTAAATTCAGTTTCACCTTCAACTTTGTCAAAAATAGAACGAATTAGGGTTTCTTGAGCCAGCGTATCTTCAGTTGTTTGATTATAAAATTCGATTTTAATCAATCTTCATACCTCTCTAAAATCTTTTGAACGAGTGGATTTCTAACGACATCTAATCGTTCAAACTCTACTGTCTTAATAGCCTCAATTCCGGTTAAGATTTCTAAAGCTTCTTTTAAACCGCTTTTTTGTCCTTTAGGTAAATCGACTTGGGAAGGGTCTCCAGTAATGACCATTTTAGAGGAAAACCCTAATCTAGTGAGAAACATCTTCATTTGAGAACTGGTCGTATTTTGTGCCTCATCCAAGATAATGAAGGCATTTTCAAGCGTCTTACCACGCATATACGCAAGTGGGGCAATTTCGATAATACCGGTTTCCATTAAGTGGTTAGTGGTATCGGCGCCAAGAAAATCATGAAGCGCATCATATAAGGGTCTTAAATAGGGATCAATCTTTTCTTTTAAATCGCCTGGTAAAAATCCTAAATACTCACCAGCTTCTACCGCTGGTCTGGTTAAAATAAGTTTTTTTACTTTATTTTGTTTTAAGTAACTGACTGCTGTGGCGACTGCTAAATAAGTTTTACCCGTGCCCGCTGGTCCGATCCCAAAGATTAATTCTTCTTTGTCTATCGTCTTAAGGTATTGAGCTTGGGTTCTTGTTTTAGCGTAAATCGGTTTACCATTCGTTTGATATAAAATAACTTTACGGTTTACGAAAAATTCAGTAATACCCTCGAGTTGATTTACTTCTCTAAGTTTCAATAGATACATCACTTCGCGTTGACCGATTTCAACCTTAGGGGCTAATTCTTCTAAGACAGTAAAGACATCTTTTAGTATTTCAATTTGGTCTTCTGGTGCGTTACTAACAAATAAATCCTCTTTTAAATTCAGTTTAATATCAAAATAGGTCTTCATGACCTCTAAGTTTCTATCAAATAACCCTAAAATAGCATAGGCATGTTTAAGATCTTTAAGTCTATAAACTGGTTTCAACGACATATCACCTCATCAAATAATTATACCATAAGAAACATAACAAGTGTTAACCTATAAACGATAAAAAAAGCACTTTTAAGTGCTTATTTCATTATTTTTTCTTACCTCTAGCAGCCTGACGCTTCATTTTTCTGTCAACGCTAGGTTTAACATAGTATTCACGTTTACGTGCTTCCTGAAGGGTGCCGGATTTAGAAACGTCTCTTTTAAAGCGTCTAAGCGCGTCTTCTAGAGATTCTGATTCTTTTACCACGATTTTAGGCATGTCTGCCCTCCTTCCACTCTTTCAATTAAAAGCCGTTATTATTATATATGATTCTAATGTTTTTGTAAAGTTAAAAGTGTAAAACTTTTCACTTTTCACTCTTTTTTGGCTGTTATTGTTGATTTATAGCCAAATAGTGTTATTAATCATCGTTAATTTTTGAACATATTTTTAAACTTGTCCCAAGGTTTTTGTTTACTTTCTAATTTATCAAAGGCCTTCAAAGCTTCGATTTGATTTTTAGAAAGATTCGTTGGGGTTTCGATGTTTACTGTAACTAACATATCCCCCTTCTTACCATTATTAACATTGGCAACGCCTTTTTCACGAAGTTTTAAGATGGTACCTGATTGGGTACCACTTGGAATCTTCATAGAGACATCGCCATAGATAGATGGAATATCAATCGAATCGCCTAATGCCGCTTGGGTAAAGCTAATTGGAATACTCATTAAGATATCATCATTTTGACGTTTAAATACTTTATGTGGTCTCACTCTAAATCTTAAATATAAGTCGCCTGCTGGACCACCATTATGGCCGCCTTCACCGTAACCACTCATACGAAGACTCATATTGTTGTCGATACCAGCGGGAACTTTAACTTTAACTTCTTTAGACACTCTTTCTCTACCAGACCCGTTACAGTTTTTACATTTATTTTTAACTGTTTTACCACGTCCACCACACCTTGGACAAACTTGTTGGGTTCTCATGGTTCCAAGAATCGTTCTTTGTTCGACATTGACATAACCTTGTCCGTGACATCGATCACAGGTTTGAACATCATTTTTAGATTCTCCTCCATGACCACCACAGACATGACAGGCTTGTTCAACATCAACATTAATGGTTTTAGAAGTCCCCAATACAGCCTCCATAAAGTCGATAGTCATCGATTTTTCATAATCATTCCCTTTGGCTGGACCAAACGGGTCTTGACGTTGACTAAATCCACCACCGCCACCAAAAAACGAGGAGAAAATATCTGAAAATCCACCAAAACCTTCAAAACCGCTTTGACCATTAAAGCCTTGGCCAAATGGTGATTCATGACCATAACGATCATAGTTAGATCTTTTTTCAGTATCGCCTAAAGTATCATACGCTTCTTGAACTTCTTTAAATTTTTCTTCGGCGTTTTCTTCTTTAGAGACATCGGGGTGATATTTCTTAGCCAATGTTCTATACGCTTTTTTTATCTCTTCTTCTGTGGCCCCTTTTTGGATGCCTAAGACATCATAATAGTCTCTTTTTGCCATAATGCACTTCCTTTAAAGGGGGCAAATGCCCCCAATAGATTTAATATTATTTTTCTTCGAATTCAGCATCTACGGTTTTGCCGTTAGCTGGATCTTCAGTTGTTTCACTAGATTCGGTTTGTTCTTGTTCTTTAGCAGCCTTTTCATACGCTTTAACGGCTAATGTTTGCGCATCCGTTTCTAAAGCTTCTTTCTTAGTCTTAATCGCTTCTAAGTCTTCACCTTTTAAAGCTGTCTCAAGTTCAGTGATGGCTTTTTCAGCTTTTGTTTTTTCTTCTTCAGTGACCACGTCACCTAAGTCTTTAATAGCCTTCTTAGTTTGGAAGATAAGGGCGTCAGAATCATTTCTCAAATCTGCTTCTTCACGACGTTTTTGGTCAGCTTCTTTATTCGCTTCAGCTTCTTTGATTAATTTTTCGATTTCTTGATCACTCATGGCTGATCCACCACTAATAGTAATCTTTTGTGATTTACCAGTACCTAAGTCTTTAGCAGATACATTAACAATACCGTTGGCGTCAATATCAAATTTAACTTCGATTTGAGGGACTCCTCTTGGTGCAGGTGGAATATCGCCTAATTGGAAACGCCCTAAAGTTTTATTGTCTGGTGCCATTTGTCTTTCACCTTGTAAAACATGGATATCAACAGCTGGTTGGTTATCAGCAGCAGTTGAGAAGACTTGTGATTTAGACGTTGGAATAGTGGTATTACGTTCGATTAATTTTGTAAATACACCGCCCAATGTTTCAATCCCTAATGAAAGTGGTGTAACGTCTAATAATAATACGTCTTTAACGTCCCCTGCTAGAACACCACCTTGAATGGCAGCCCCCATCGCAACAACTTCATCTGGGTTAACACTCTTATTAGGTTCTTTACCTAATTCTTTTTTAACCAATTCTTGAATAGCAGGAATTCTCGTTGAACCCCCTACCAATAATACTTGATTGATCTCTGATAAGTCAAGTTTAGAATCTTTTAAGGCTCTTCTAAGTGGTCCTCTTGTTCTTTCAACAAGATCTTCAGTTAATTCTTCAAACTTAGCTCTTGAGAGCGTCATATCTAAGTGAAGTGGACCAGCCGCGCCCATGGTAATAAATGGTAAGCTAATTTGTGTGGTTGATAAACCAGACAATTCTTTCTTCGCTTTTTCACTAGCGTCTTTGAGACGTTGGTCAGCCATTTTGTCTTTAGATAAGTCGATCCCGTTTTCTCTTTTGAATTCAGAGATAATGTAGTCCATAACTCTGGCGTCAAAATCGTCTCCACCGAGTTTATTATCACCCGCGGTTGATAAGACATCAAATGTACCGTCAACTAAGTGTAAGATAGAAACGTCAAATGTACCACCGCCTAGGTCAAAGACTAATACTTTTAAATCTTTATCTGTCTTATCGATCCCGTAAGCTAGGGCAGCTGCAGTTGGTTCATTAATAATACGCATTACTTCTAATCCGGCAATCTTACCCGCATCTTTAGTTGCTTGTCTTTGTGCGTCATTAAAGTACGCAGGTACTGTAATAACAGCTTTAGAAACAGTTGCACCTAAATACGCTTCAGCGGTCGCCTTTAAATTTTGTAAGATCATTGCTGATAAGGCTTGAGGTGTATAATCTTTACCTTGAATAGTTACTTTGTAATTTGATTCACCCATATGTCTCTTAATTGAAGAAACAGTATTTGGGTTTGTGATGGCTTGGCGTTTCGCCACTTCACCAACACTAATTTCATTATCTTTAAATGAGATAACACTTGGGGTTGTTCTAGATCCGTCTGCGTTAGGGATAACAACCGCATCTTTCCCTTCCATTACAGAGACAACACTGTTTGTTGTTCCTAAGTCAATACCAATAATTTTATTTGTTGTTGCCATTTTCATCACTCCATTCATTTACTATAACCATGGCAGGTCTTATTATTCTTTCTTTATACATATACCCAGTTTGGGTTGTTACCAAAATAATATGTTCTTCTTTTGATTTATCACTTTGTTTTTCTGTGGCATAGTGATATTTAGGATCAAACTTTTGATCTTTTGTGATAATCTGTTTTAAACCATCTTTTTCTAAGATATTAAAGATTTGATCACTAATCATTTTAAATCCTATTAAATAATTCTTTAAGTTTGGATCTTCTACTTCTAGATTGACAATTAGTTTTAATTGGTCTAAAGCTGGTAGTAATTCTTCAATTAAATATTGATTGGAATACTTTTTTTCATTATCTCTTTCAGTCAGCATTCTTTTTTTGAAGTTTTCCGCATCCGCAATCGCTCTTAAAGATTTTTCATTAAGTCTTAAGTTCTCTAACTTTAATGTTTCAATTTCTTCAGTTAGTTTTTGTTTTTCTGATTTTTTCTTTTCTTTTTTCTTATCTAATTTATCATCTTCAACTTCTTCAATGATTTCGGTTTCTTCATGAACCTCTTTAGCTGTATCTTTTTCGTCTTTCATTCTTTCACTCATTTCTTATATAATTTTGTAATATTTTTTGCGATATATTCCAACAGTGGAATCACTTTCGCGTAATCCATTCTTGTCGGTCCAATGATTGCGATAGTTCCGGTTTCTTCTTCGTTCACTGCATAAGGCACCGAAATAATCGTTACTTTGTTATTAGGCATGAATTCAGCTTCATTTCCAATCTTAAAGGATAACTTATTCGTATGACCCACAACCTTCAAAACATCTTGACGGTTTAACATGGACAATAAATGTCTCATTTCATTGGGATCCTCTATTTCACCTTGAGTTAACATGTTGCCTAGGCCTGCTAGGTAAACATCTTCTTTACTCATTTGGGTGAAAGCGCCAATAAACGCATCAACAATTTTTTCTTGATAATCCATATAATCAATAATGTTTTCTTCCGTGTACACTCTAGATAAAATTTTCCTTGCGTCTTTAAGGTATTGATTTTCTAATAGCTCATTTAAGGTTTGAACCGTTTTTTTAAAATAATCTTTAGAGACATTATCATCTAAGCTAAACACTTGTGAGTGAACATTTCCTCTATCGGTCACAATCAATATAACAGCATCATTATCCGATAAAGAAACATAATCAATTTTCTTTATCCGTGTTAATGCCTCATTAGGTCCTAACGCAACTGAAGTATAACTCGTCAGTTCACTTAATAAATCGATTGCTGCCTTAACCGCAATTTCTCTACTATTTTGGTATCGATCAAAGACTTTATCAATTAATGGGAATAAAGTATCAATTTCAGAATCTCTTGTCACAAGATTTTCTAGATAATATCGGTACCCAACATTAGAGGGAACTCTACCGCTAGAGGTGTGTGTTTTTTCTAAATAACCTAATTCTTCCAAGGCTTGCATATCATATCTAATAGTCGCACTAGAGTAATCTAGGTATGGCCAATCAGTTAATACTTTTGAACCAACAGGTTCACCCGTTTGAACATAGATTTCAATGATCGCTTTCAAGATTAACTTTTGTCTGTTTGATATCACATCATCACCTCTTTTATGCACGTTTTTTTCATGCTAAACTTATTATATCTTAAAGGTTTGGCACTGTCAAGCAATTAGTGCAAATTATAAAAATAAAAGCGCTTTTCACCATGTGATTAGCGCTTCATTACGATATCATTTTATTAACTAACTTGATTGATTAAGAGCCCAATTAAGAATGAAACAACTGATACACCAAGAGCAATAATCACCATAATCCCAAAGTTTTTCCATAAGCTTTGTTTCTTAGCAATACTCGTATATAGATTAAATACAAATATAATCGTTACTACCGTTCCTAACATTACCCCAAGAGCCACAAACTTATTACTAAATAGGAGATAAGGTAAAATCATTAAAGTGACGACCACTAGATAAGTTGAGCCTGTATATAGAGAACTTCTGACTGGGTGGGGATGTTCCCCTTCTCTGGCACTTAAAAATTCACTAGAAGCCATCGATAACGTTGCTGCCACACCTGTAATAGCTGCAACTATCCCAATTTGTTTTGTATCTGCTAAGGCAAATGTATAACCAGCGATTGCCCCACTCATCTCAACTAAGGCATCATTCATGCCTAAGACAATAGATGAGGCATAAAGTAATTTCTCATCCTTTAAGATATCACTTAGTTGATTCGCATGATTTTTTTCTTGATTAACAATCTCTTGTAAAATAGGATATGCTTCGATATATTTAGCGTACTTCACTCTACTTTTTTCTTCTCCTTTTTCAAAGAGCCTTAAGGTGAAAATACTACCTAGTAGTTTAAATATGAGTTTATAGCGTTTATATTTTCTTTTTGAGTAATCTTCTACTGTAATATTAGTACCCAGTTCTTGATTAAACTTTTCCAAATGGAGCTTCTCTTGTTCAGCAATCGCATTAAGCGTATTTCTATGCTCTATTTTCTTTTGTTTGTTAGCCACCATCTTATAGAGTTGATAAGCGAGCGCTTCATCTTTGGCAAAATTGGTTAAATCTTTAGTGTCATTCATCGCAAGTCACTTTCTTTAATGGATTAAGGTTAATTATCCATTTTTAAATTTTAATTTATACATAATTAATATAATTAATGAGAAACGTTAAACGGATTGTTTAACGCTTAACAATATTCTCCACTGTTTTATTCTTTAATTTAATCTCATAGATGGTTGATGGTTCATCGTGCCCTGGATAAACTTTTGTCTTAGCAGAAACGATTGAGAACAGTTTTTTTAAAGATCGATGAAGTTGAGCTGATGAACCACTAGGTAAATCAGTTCTACCAATACCATCTTTAAATAAAGTATCTCCAGTATACAATGAATCTCTATATAGATAACAAACACTCCCTTTTGTATGACCCGGTGTATGTATTACTTTAATACTTCCATCCATAAAGGGAATTAGCGTTTCATCATCCACAAACTTAATAAATAAATCTTTGACTTGATAAGGTCTTTCTATTTTATATTCATTATAACCATTTAGATCATCATTTATGAATAATTGATAGTCCGCTCGATGTAGATAGATAGGACAATCAAACTTACCTATTAATCCCATGTGGTCATGATGAGCATGGGTTAATAATATACCTTGTATCTTGTAGCCTTGAGTTTTTTCCAAGATTGTTTCCAAGTTATAGGAAGGATCTATTAACATTACCGCATCAAAGCGTTTAATAATGTATATATTGGAAACATCTTCTGTACCTTTAATCCACATAAATTATGAAAAAAAAACTATTCAAAGGTGAATAGCTTATTTCTTTTCTCTATGTACTGTAGTTTTACGTTCTCTTGGACAATACTTCTTCATTTCCAAGCGGTTAGGCGTATTCTTCTTATTTTTATCTGTATGATAGTTTTCTTCGCCACATTCAGTACAAACTAATTTAACTAATTCACGCATGATATCCCTCCAAACATTACTATGTGATTATACCAAAAAAGATTTTTAATAGCAAGTAAACATTGTTACTTCTTCATATCGACTTTTTCAAATATGAATCATCATGCTAGCTTATGGCACTTTAATGATTCGGTTATTTCGCTAATAAATTAGGTCAGTTATTGATTAATTGTCATCACTTTCTACTTCTTGAAATACTTTTTGCATCGTCGGATTGTTTCTTGTTAATCGCTTTACAGTCAAATCTTCTGCTTTATTATTTGCTAGTCTTAAATTATTTTCGGAAGATATCAAATTGTCTTTAGTCTTTTGAAGGTGCATTATTGTTTTATCTATTTCTTCAATCGCTGTTTTAAACTTATTGCTGGCAAGTTGAAAATTACGAGAAAACTTATCTTTAAAATCATTTAACTCATCTTCAAAATGAGTAACATCGACATTTTGATTTTTCACTTCGATTAATTGACGTTTTAAGCCACTCACATTTAAAGCGGCATCTCTTAATATGGTAATAATCGGAATGAAGAATTGAGGTCTGATAACATACATTTTAGAGTATCGATGAGACATATCTACTATCCCTTGATTATAGAGTTCATTATCAATTTCTAATAAGGATACTAATACGGCGTACTCACAACCTTTTTCATTTCTATCTTTATCTAGTTCTTTAAGAAAATCTTCATTTCTCTTCTTGGTAGCCGTTTCATCCATTTCATTTTTCATCTCAAACATGATAGAAATGATTTCAGTACCTTCGATGTCATAATCCTTAAAGATAAAGTCTCCTTTACTACCTGAGGTAGAATCATTATCTTTTTCAAAGTAGGCATTCTTAAAAGCGGTCGCTCTTAGTTTATTAAACTCTATTTCACAGTGTTGTTCTAAAGTTTCACCAACCATTTTAGTAGAGGCTCTCGCTTTTAAATCCTTATAAAAGTCAATTTGTTCTTGTTTTTGTTTAAGTTGACGTTCATAATCATCTTTTAGAGATTGCTCATGAATCTTCTTAATGTTTTGGGCTTGTTCAAGATCAGATTTTAGCTTAAGAATTGATTGTTCTTTTTCCGATAAGGTTTGATGGTTCTTCGTTAATACTTCATTAATTTCTAGTTTCTTTTTATCTGCTTCGGCTGCTAAACTAGCTTCTAGTTGTTGAATTTGTTTTTCTTTATCTGACAAAGCAGTTTGAAATAGACTCTCTTTCTTGTTAAGTTCAGCATCCTTCTTTTGTGCGGTTTCAATTTCAACGAGTTTCTTTTGTTGATCAATTGAACGCTCTAATTCACCAATCTTACTTTCTAAAACGGCTTTTTCTTTTGAATACGCTGCCAAAAGAGTGGCTTTTGTGGCACTCTTTTCAGTATTCAATTTATCCTCAAAAGAATCAACAATCATTGTGAGTTTATCTTTTTCTGTTTTTAAGGATGCATAATCCTCTTTTAATTTGTTTTCAAGTTCGATTAAGGCAATCTTCTTATTGGCTTCTTCTTGCTCTTTAACACTTTGAAGTTGAATCTTATAGGTTTCATCTTTCTTAGATTTTATCGCCTCTAGTATTAAGGCATTGTCTACGGTTTGAAGTTCCTGAAGATCAATAATATCGCCAACTTCTCCTTTTTCCTCTAATCTTAAGGTTTGAGGATCTACTATACTTACTTTAATTTTAGCCATTTTTTGGTTACCCCTTTCGACCATAAATAGATTTACTAAATAAAATTATATGATAGTTACATTATACTATTTTATTAAAATAAAGGACCAAAAAAAGTATTTAAGTGATTTAAAACATCGTTTCATAATCTAGATAATGAATCATTATATTATTTTAAAAAACAACGGTAATTTACTAAATTATATTGTGTTATGTTAAACTTATAATAGAGGTGAAACTAATGAAAATAATAAACTCAAACAATGCGCCAAAAGCGATTGGTCCTTACAGTCAAGCGATTCTATCGGGAAACACATTATATGTTTCTGGACAATTACCAATTAACCCTGTCACAAATGAAATACCACTTGATACAGCTTCTCAAACCCTCCAATGTCTAAAAAACATTGAATCTATTTTAAATGAAGCTTCG
This sequence comes from Acholeplasmataceae bacterium UBA5409, assembly GCA_002410615.1. Classification (GTDB taxonomy): domain Bacteria; phylum Bacillota_I; class Bacilli_A; order Acholeplasmatales; family UBA5453; genus UBA5409. The sequence goes on along the minus strand of DHNT01000005.1, from coordinate 77,297 downwards.
ATGAATTTAACCAATGTTGTTAAATGCACGGTATTATTAATAGATATGAATCACTTTAATCAAATGAATGAAATCTACGCTAACTTCTTTGGTAATCATAAACCAGCTCGAATGGCTTATCAAGTCTCAAGGCTTCCTAAAGATGTCTTTGTAGAGATTGATTGTATTGCCGTTAAAGAATGATATTCGTTTATTAATTATATTGAAGATTGATTTTAATTTGGTGTGCTATAATATTTTTAGGTGATAAAATTGAAAAGACATGAAACAAAATCCGTTAAAGTTGGTAATCTTACTTTTGGCGGTAATAATAAAGTATATATCCAATCTATGACCAACACGCAAACCTATGATGTTAAGGCGACCGTCGCCCAAATCAAACGGTTAGAGGAGGCCGGTTGTGAGATTGTTAGAGTAGCTGTGTTAAATAAAAGAGATGCTGCTGCATTAGGTGAGATTAAAAGACAAATTAAGATTCCTTTAGTCGCAGACATTCACTTTGATTATAAACTTGCCATTGAAGCCGTTAATCAAGGGGTTGATAAGATTAGAATTAACCCGGGTAATATTGGATCGATGGAAAAGGTTCAAGCGGTTGTCGATGCTTGTAAATCAAAAAATATTCCGATTCGAATTGGCGTTAATAGTGGATCAATGATGGATGGGATGGATCCAACCCCAGAAAATATGGTCAAAGCTGCTAAATATCATGTTGATATTTTAGAATCTTTAGGTTTCTATGATATTGTCTTATCCTTAAAAGCGACCAACATTGAAACAATGATTGAAGCTTATAGACTGGCAAGTGTTACCTTTCCATACCCACTTCATTTAGGCGTCACTGAAGCTGGTACAGCCTTTGGTGGCTCGATTAAGAGTGCGATGGCTTTAGGCATCTTACTTTATGATGGAATTGGTAATACCATTAGAGTATCTTTAACCGATACCCCAGAAATAGAAATAAGAGCCGCAAAAGAGATATTAAATAACTTAGGCTTAAGAGATAACACCCCTAATTTAATTAGCTGTCCTACTTGTGGTAGAATCCAATACGATATGATCCAAATTGCTAAAGATATTGAAACCTATCTTACAACGGTTAATAAAAAGATTACGGTTGCCATCATGGGCTGTAAAGTGAACGGTCCTGGAGAAGCTAAACACGCTGATATTGGGGTTGCGGGCGGTAAAGGTGAAGCCGTCATCTTTAAAAAAGGTGAAATCGTTACGAAAGTTAAAGAATCAGAAGTTTATGATACATTAACCAAAATGATTGATGAATTTTAAATTATATACATAAAAAGAAGTTGATACTAGGTCAACTTCTTCTTTTTTTTGTTTATCGTTTATTATTATCCAGCCAGTGGATCAAATGGAATACCAGAAGCCTTTGGTGCTCTAGATTTCTTAGAAGTAATGGCTAAGACAATTAAGGTTACCACGTAAGGTAAGATTCTAAAGAACATCGCAAATGGAATATTTGGATAACTTGACATCCAACCACTGATAACATCAATCCCGAAGTAAACAACCGATAAGGTTTTAAAGAACCCAAAGAAAATAGCAGCTAAGAGAACTCTTGATGGTTTCCATTGACCAAAGATTAATACTGCTAAAGCTAAGAACCCGTATCCAGAAACAGTCCCTTCAAATGAGATTGAAGTCGGAATAACATAAGCTAGTCCACCAAGCCCACCTAAGAATCCACTAATTAATACCCCAGCCCAACGATACTTAATCACATTTATCCCGGCAGATTGTGCTGCTTGTGGGTGTTCACCACAGGCAGATAATCTTAACCCGAATTTGGTATATTTAAATACCAATACTGTAATAATTAAGATTAAGATCCCAATATAAGTCGTTAAATAGGCATGGTTGAAGAACACATAGTTAACAAAAGGAACCTGATGCAAGAAATTACTCTTAAACTCAAAGACAGGTGAAAAATAGATTCTTGTATCATGTACAATTGCCTTTGAAAGATAGACAACTAATGCTGCCGCCAATAGGTTAAGTGCCGTGCCACCAATGGTTTGGTCAGCTCTCATCTTAATCGCTAAGAAACCTAATAAACTTGAAAATATTAAACCGGCAATCCCAGCGACTATTAAGGCTAACAACAATAATAGTTGCGGATTCATCTGAACTTTTAGAACACTTTGCATGTAGTGTAAAAACAATACTCCAAAGAAAGCCCCAATAACCATTATCCCTTCTAAGGCAATGTTAACTGTACCGCTTTAGTAGCGTCGTTTTACCACTCCCATTGGGTCCAACAATAACCATATGTTCACCTTCAAAAAGGCGCATTTCTGCGCCATCAAAGATTGGTTTTTCTTGGTATTTAAAACTTAAATTGTTGACATCTAAATAACTCATACTAAACCTCTAAATGTTTTATCTCATCAATTGTACTGTCAGTATAAACATAATAATCAAAACATTTTTCATTTGGTCTTACGAAGACCACTTCATTTTCATTGATATATTTTAAAATTTGTTTTGGGGCAGGGTAAACAATGATAACCTTATTACCTTCTAATAATTCAAACCCTTTGGGATTAATCATCGGATTTTTCTTTTTATCTTTGATTTGCCAGTGCCTTAAAGAATTAAAGGATAACTCTTTAATGTTCCCTACAAAAATAAACTTAACCAGATAATTTATCTCGTTGAGTTTAAAATCATAGTCATAGGCTTTATGACTTGATTTAGATAACATCCCTAATTGAGACAGTTTATCAATGATATTCTTTTTTTGTCGTCGCTCTACGTTTGTAATAATAATCCAAAAACCTATCACTAGGATTACGAAAACTACGCCGACAATAATATATTCAATATTTTCCATTTTTACCGCTTTTCTATTAGATAAGTAACTGCTTCATAAGGTCTTAAAGTAAGACTGGTTAAAGTGGTCTTTGAATCTTCATAATTAGATAATAAGATTTTAGCTACTTTAAACCCTCTAATCGATACTTTTTCGGTTGTATCAAAGAAGTTACATACTGTTAAAATCATTTTATCATTTTCTCTTAGGTAGGCATAGACATGTTTATGTTTTGATAAAAGTTGTTTATAAGTCCCATAGACGAGTGTTTTTAAAAACGCTTTGTGTTTTCTTAGCTTAAAGATCTTTTGATAGTGTTTATAAATCGTTTTATGATCTTCTAGGTTTTTTTTAACATTAACCTTTTGATAGTCTGGACAGACATTAAACCAAGGTTTATTTGTGCTAAACCCCGCATACTTAGAATCATCCCAACTCATTATTGTTCTAGCGTTATCTCTGCTTCTTAGCCCCGTAAAATAGATAAATTCGGCTTCATTCTGACCGCCTTGTTTAACTTCTAAATCATGGGTCGTTTTTACTGAAACATCATTAAAGTCTGCAACGGTTTTAAATGGGTAATTTGTCATCCCGATTTCTTCACCTTGATATACAAAGGGAGTCCCCCACATAAAATACAAGGCTTGACCTAACATTGAACCACTTAAATAAGGCTTTTCTGAATTACCATACTGACTCATCACTCTTGGTTGATCATGGTTGAGCCAATAAATCGGGATCCAGGCTTTACCATATTGACCCAATTGCCATTTTTTAAATATTTCTTTTAAAGAAACTAGATTAACGACTATTTCTTCATCCATACTGGTCATGTTCCAAACGTTATTATGCCAGTTATGATCAAAGTTAAAAACCATGTTCATTGAACCATTTTTAAAACCCGCATAACGGTTAGCTTCTGCTGGAGTCGCACCACCACCGACTTCACCAACAGTCATAATATCGTATTTGCGCCAGACTTTTTCGTTGAATTCTTTTAAATAATCAAATAAAACGGGAATGTTAGAAAACATTCTCCAGTCAGGTTTATATTTAGAAGAACTCTCCATCTTAGAATCTACTAATTCTTCTTTTCGACCAATATGGGCAACCGCGTCTACTCTAAACCCATCGATTCCTAAATCCAACCAAAACTTGGCAATCTCTTGCATCGAAGATCTTACTTTCTGATTTGACCAATTCAGATCAGGCATTTTACGAGAGAATATTTTCATATAATACTGACCCGTTATCTGATCTTTTTCCCAACAGGATCCTCCAAAGAAGGAAGCCCAATTGGTCGGTTCTACTTCAACCCCATCCATGATTCTCCCATCAGCCCAAATATAATAATCTCGATAGGGATTATCTTTAGACTTTCTAGATTCAATGAACCATTGGTGTTCATCAGAGGTTTGATTCATCACAAAATCAGCAATAATTCTAATTCCCTTTTCATGCGCTTCAGCAATTAAAGCTTTCATATCATCCAATGTTCCAAATGAGGGATCAATATCATAATAGTCACTCACATCATAGCCATTATCATCCATCGGTGATTTATAGAAAGGACAAAGCCAGATAAGAGTAATCCCTAAATCTTTTAAATAATCTAATTTTTCTCTAATACCATTAATATCGCCAATCCCATCACCATTGGAATCTTTAAAACTTTTCAAATATATTTCATAGCCGATGGCTTCTTTCCACCATCTATACTCATAAAATGACATCTTATTACCCCACTTATCACTTAATATCTTACCATAAAACAACTAAAAGTTAACAGTCTTAATCGGTATTATAAATTAGCAGATTTACATCTTTTAAAAAATTATGGTAAAATATGGTTTAAGGGTGAAGATATGAAAGTATTAAAACTGACAATTTTATCAATCTTAGTTTCTTTATCTTTTTTTATTGTGCCAATCTTAAGAGCTGAAACAACAAACTTAGAAATCTATTACTTTGGTGATAGTGAAACTTATGAACTTACCACACTCAGAATTCATGATTTAGACACCTTCGAATATTATGACTTTACCAGTGAAGAATATTTAATCAATGATGTGGTTTGGTTAAAGTTTACTTTAGTTGACATTGAACTCATTAACACGAACTATCAACTGATATTAACCATTGATGAATATGTCAAAGTATACCCATTTACCCTAGATGAGCCGTTTAAAACAGAAACCCTTTATCAGTACTATCTAAGAGGCAGCAATCTCACTTCTAATACCGAAGCGTTAACCAGTTTAGTTTCTTATGCGACATTTATTGATGGAAAAAACATTAAAGTTGTCACAAGTGCCAAAAGCACTGGTGTCCCTACTATTAAAGTCCAATCAAATGATGTCTTCAGTGAAGTTAAATCGATTAAAGATCTCGTCGATGGTTATCTAATTGAACTAGAAGATGATTTAGATGTTAAAAGGGAGTACACATTAGATTTTGACTTCAATGATGGGTTTGGATACCAAAGAGTTAATGTTAGATTGGATGGTATTTATAATCAAGGGTTCTTTGAGTCTGCTTACCACTACGATTCTAATGACTTAGGTTCTACTTATACTAAGTCCAGAACCACCTTTAAACTATGGGCACCGACCTTGAATAGTGTCAAGCTAAACCTTTATAGTGAGGGCACTAAAACGGTTTTTGATATGCAACCAAGTGCTTATGGGGTTTATGTATTCACTTTTATTGGTGATGCAAAAAACAGAAGTTACACCTATTCATTTGAACGTTTTGGCGTCGAATATGAAATTATTGACCCTTATTCAAAACACTTATCCAGTGATTTAACCAAGAGTTTAGTGGTCGCTTTAGATGAGACAAATCCTTCTGACTTCACTTCTATCGAACTACCTTATTTTAGTGGTTCTTATGGAGATGCAGTCATCTATGAAACCTCTATTCATCAAATGACGGGTGATCCGCTTTCAAATGGAACTTATAAAGATACTTATGTTGGCTTGTCTCGATCTAATACCACTTATGAATATAAAGACACAGAATATACAACCGGCATTGCCCACTTAAAGGAATTGGGGATTACCCATGTTGCCTTAAGTGATCTTCTTGATACTAAAAATAGTTTAAGTGTGATTAATAGAGCTTTCCAGTTTGATCAAAGTATAACCAAAGATATCTATGAGGTTAAGAATCTCATTAAAGCAATGGCAAATAACGGAATTAGAGTGATCCTTGACATTGATTTATATAACCCTGTGATTGAAGGTTTAGAATTGTTAATGCCAGGTTATTATTATGAACAAACTAACGGAGAAATTATTAAAAACGAAAATAAAGAAGCGTTTTTCAACACCGATCATTCTATGACCTCGCGTTATATTGAATCATCGTTGGCTTACTTATTAGAAGAATACAAATTATCAGCCTTAAAGATTAGCCCCTTAAATGGCTTAATGATTGATGATTTAAATAAAATTCAACGATTAGGAACTGCCTTGGATGAAGATTTTTTAATGTATGGGGAGTTTAATAGTTATACTTCTAAATCTTTAACTGGAAAACTCACTAAACAAGCCTTAGACCAAGTGAAATTTGTTGGGGTTATTGATCAAAGTTTAAATACCTCTGAAAATGCTTGGGTTAAAGGTGGATCTCTTGGAGCACAAACAAAGCGTAACATTTTATCCAGTTCTACACCTGAGTTTAATAACCTCACCCCACACCAAATGTTTAATCGTTTACCTGACATGTCAAACTTAACTTACAGTGAACGTCAACAATATAAAGCATTATACTTACTTTCATTTTCAACCCCAGTCATTAGAGGTGGAGAAGAATTTAACAACACTTCAAGTGTCCTTAAATACCAAAACAAAGAAAATAATCAAACATTCAAGATGTATAAAGATTTAATTGATTTTCGATTTAACCATCTATCCATTAAACTACCAGAGCACCGAGAAATAAAGAGTATGGTTAATATTCAGTCAGATGCTAATTTAATCTATTACCGGATTACCAATCAATACGATTTATACCCTGATATTTTAATCATTCACCATAATAGTGTTAACAACTCAACCTCATTCACATTACCAGAAGGCCTCCCAGGAGAAACCTCCAGTTATAATATTGATGGTGACTTTTATTGGAAAGTGGCCTTCGATAGTAGCTATGGATTAGAAATAGATTCTGCCTATGAAAACGGAGATTCAATTAACCTTATCCCTAACCAAACATTAGTCTTATATTACGGATTGAATTTAAACAACGCGATTGTTCCACCCGTACCTAACATTCCTGATAGTCCTTCTAATAGTAACCAAACACTGATTGCCTTGATTATGGTGGGTTCACTTATCATTGTGGCAGGTATAATCGGAACATACTTTATCTTAAGAACCAGTAAAGATGAACAATAAAGGTAAAAAGAAAACTGCCATTTGGCAGTTTTTTTGATTAAGTTACATTAGCCCGAAAAAGGTAATAATGATAATTTAAATATTTGTTTGATAAATGGAATACCGATGATTGTAATAGTTAAGATAAGACTTACCACAAGATAGTTTACACATAGTAAGCCTTTATGACTTAATCGTATTCATTATCTCTAGTATTTCTAATGGGGTACTAACAAAGTATTCAGGTTCATAAGGCATTAGATCTTCTTTTGTCCTAAAACCATATAATACGGCGATTTTAACTAGATCAGCGTTAATCGCAGTCTTCATATCCGTTTGAGTATCACCAATATAGATGGTTTCTTCTTTAGTAACCTTTAATTCTTCCATTACCTTTAGGACCATACTTGGATCAGGTTTAGGAAGATTTATCTTTGAGGTTCCGATCACAACATCAAAGGTATTAGGAAATAGTTTTTCCATTAAACTTTGGGTTACAGGCGCTTGTTTGTTAGAAACAACCGCTAACAGATACCCTGATTTTTTTAAAGTATTCAATACTTTAGGAATCCCTTCATAAGGTTTGGTGTAATCTAGTTGATGGGCTTGATAGTAATCGTTATAAATCTTATAGTACCTATCAAATAGTTCTCCTTCTAAGGGTTCATTTAAAGCATGTTCCAGCAAATACTTGGGTCCCTGACCTAAATAAGCCTTTACTTGATTAGCTTCAATTAATGGCCGGTTTAATTGTTTTAAAAGATGGTTTACCGCACTGGTTAAATCCTTAACCGTATCTAAGATGGTTCCATCTAAATCAAATATCACTAACTTCATTTTAACACCCGATTAATAATCTTATGGTAGATTGGTAACATATCTACTTCTCTAACTACCTTATCTATATCACTGATATCAACCCACTTGACGCCATTGGTTTCAAGGCTGTTTACTTCTAGAGATTCATTTTCATCAGCCATAAATGCAAACGACACATTAAAATGTTGGTGAGAGGAAATCACACCACCATTTTTATGGTGCATCCATACAGGCAGTATTTCAATACTAACCGGAGCTTTAGAGATAAAATCAACATTTTTTAAGCCTGATTCTTCTTTAATTTCTTTTAGGGCTACATAATTAAAATCAATTTCTCCATCCATATGACCACCCATCCATCCCCAACTATCGTAAATCTTATGATAAATCAATAAGACTTTTGTCTTAGTCTGGTTAAAAACAATCCCAGAGGCCGTAAAATGAAAAAACTCTTGGCGAAAATAGAGTTTTTCTTTAAATAATTCATAAGCACGAATCATATAAGCTTTATCACTGGCTTCAAAATCATCTTGAGGTTCATAATTTAAAATAATATCCATCTTCTTACTTCCTATCTAAATAAACCGATTTATCTCAACTAAAAAGGTTGTTTTTTTAAAATAACTGTGTTAATATAATTAAGCATGAAATGCAGCCTTAGCTCAGTCGGCAGAGCAACAGACTCTTAATCTGTGGGTCCGGGGTTCGATCCCCCGAGGCTGTACCAAAATAACGACTAAAACGCTTATTAAGGCGTTTTTTTATTTTAGTTGGTTTTTAACTTGACTATAGCCGATATATTGACTTGTGATGACGTTATCAACCACTTTAAATAAGGTTGGCGTGCCGTAAAGTCTAACACTTAACATTGAGGTTGCCCCAACATTAGAATAAGTTTCATCATTTGTGGTTTCAACTGGATAAGTAGAAAAGTTATATAAATAGAGTTTAATAGAACCCGTATCCGCATAGCTTAATACAGTTTGTTTAATTTCATCACAGAATTTGCACCCATCACTATAAATATAAATAAAATACGTTCCTTCGACTTGTTCCATCGCATTCGCCTTGGTGACTTGTCGGTTCTTAAAGTCACTATAATCTAAATTGCCTGCCACTTCACACCCCGCAAGGGCACCAAGCGTTAGGACAATCATAATAATCTTAATGAATTTCATTGTTTTATCTCCTTAGTATAAAAGTTCATTTATCGTTAAATAATTAAAATTAATTTGTTTTACTGATTTTGTAACCGTGGAAATGACATAACCATTAAACCCTGTTTGATAACAGTATAAATCATCAATTGTTCCATACCAAATAGACGACTCTTGGTGGGCAATATTAAAGACAATATTTTGATAGGGTTTTACCAAACCACCATAATATTTAATATAAGCTTCTTTGGCGGTCCAATAACGCATAAAGGTAAGATCTTTATTTTCTGATTCGTTAAAGACTTCTAGTTCATTAAGCGCTAATACTTTCTTTTGAATTTTGACTTCTTTAACCAACTCAATATCACAGCCAACTAACTCATTGGTAATAACTACCATTACATAATTATGACTATGACTCTTTGAAATATAGGCAACATTATTTTCTAACATTAATTTAGGGGTATAAATGACTTTATAATCAAAATAGCCCTCTTTTCTTAAAGCGGCCTTTAGTAAAAGGTCTCCTGTTATTCTTTGGGCTTGTTGAAGAGGCAATTTAAAGGTTTTAATACGTTCTTGTGAGGCCTCATCTAAACGGTTAAAATAAGTTTCTGCATTATGAAGTGTTTCAGTAATATAGATATTAATCATTGTCTTAATAAAAAATAACCTATAAAAAAGGTTATTTCTTTGAGATTTTCATGGATAAATACCCTTGTTCAAATGCTTCAGGGTAAGGGTATCCGACTTCACGCATACGTTTAAATTGAACGTAAACTAGGCCTCTTTCATCATCAATTCTTGTGATAACGCCTAAATTTTTTTCATTTTTAACTTGGACTTTTTCGCCAATATATCTTTTTTGTTCTTGTAATGACATTAAATCCCCTACTTTCACACTCTATTATAACACGAAATTACTATTTATTTAGTATTAATGGTACTTCTAATTCTTCTTTTGTTAAACCGGCATGATGGGCTTTAAATGGTTTAGTCTTTAAAAATTGAAACATTTTATTATTTATCGCGATACTGAAGTAATCTCCAATAAACGCATTAATCATTAAATGTGGTTTACCATAGCCAAATAAATGTGAGGCTAAAATTTCTTTTTTAGATAATAAGACAAAGTCCTTTCCAAAGTATTGATTAAATAAGATTTGAAATAATTCATGTTGGTCTTTTTTAACAAAGAAGGTAGTTGCCCTTGGTTCTATGGAAGGCAAAATTCTTAAGGTGTCTAAAAAGTCTTTATAATCATCAATCAAGATCGGTTCGACATCAATTAAACCATGATCAGCAGTGGTGATAACTAAAACATTTTCACCGATTTCACTTAAGAACCGTTCATAAGAAGTATTTAGAGCTTTTACTATCTGTTTTGTCTTGAGCCCAGTAATTCCCGCTTCATGAATCGTTGAATCAGGTTCAGTCCAGTAACAATAACTAAACGATTTTGAGCCTTTGGTAATCATTAAAAGTCTATTTAGTTCATCATCAAATGTTTCATGACCTCCTATTTTAAAGGAAGGAAACAGTATTTCTAAATGGAGATTAGGATTTACTTCTCTGATTTGGTCGACTATATTGATATAACTCAATGAATCTCTTTGTAGGTTATGGGTTAATACTTTATTCGGGTTATAGTAATCCGTATTTAAAAAAACGGTTGTGATAGAATCATCGATTTGATTATATTGAGTCCACCCCAAATGACCACTACTAATCGGTGGCAACCCTGACAAGATTGCCGTGGTCGCAGCTGTAGTCGTTGGCGGAAAGACACTACTTAGGGTTGTTTTAAGATTCTTTCTTAATAAAGAATCACTAGATAAATTATGGTTCAATATATTGATACCCATTCCATCTAGCACCATTAATATGACATGCTTATAATCTTTTTTGAGTTCTTGGTCTAATATCTTTAAGGTTGAATACGCTGTTGTTACACCATAATGGTTTAAGAGGCTTGCCGAAACATTTAAGATGCTATTTTGATAATCAGGCACATGAATTAGTCTTTTCACTAGAGTTTCTTTTCAAAGTTCCAAGCATCTCTAACCATATCATCAATCGTAAGTTTAGCTTCCCAACCTAACAGTTGTTTAGCTTTACTACAATCAGCGAAACTAGTGGCGATATCGCCAGGACGTCTATCTGTTATTTCATAATTTAGTTTAGTTTGATTAACGCGTTCAAAGGCTTCTATTATTTCTAAGACACTTGTGCCCTTACCAGTACCTAAATTAAAGGTTTCAATCCCCTTATGATTATAGTTCAATGCCGCCACATGCCCTTTAGCTAAATCAACCACGTGAATATAATCCCTAACACCTGTCCCATCAGCGGTATCATAATCATTCCCAAACACATAAAGCTTTTCTCTTTTACCTTTAGCAGTTTGGGTAATATAAGGCATTAGGTTGTTCGGAATTCCTGAAGGTAGTTCACCAATTAAACCTGATGGATGGGCACCAATCGGATTAAAATATCTTAACAAAACCACATTAAATCCTGGATGCGCTAAAGTCGCATCTGTTAAGATTCGTTCATTCATTGCCTTCGATTCACCATAAGGATTTGTGGTAATTCCTAGCGGCATGTCTTCAGTAAATGGTGATTTTTGATCTCCATATACGGTAGCACTAGAAGAAAAGATAAACTTTGGCACATGGTGTTTGATCGCAAGTCTAGAAAGCTGAATTGTTGAGCCTAGATTATTAAAATAATATTCCAAAGGTTTACTAACGGATTCACCAACCGCTTTATACCCCGCAAAGTGAATAATCCCATCAAATTGGTGTGATTTAAAAATCACTTCCATTTTGCCCATGTCGGTACAATTTAACATATAAAAAGGGATTGTTTTTCCAGTTATTTTTTCTAATACATTTAAAGTCCTAATTTGGCTGTTAGACAAATCGTCCACGATGACAACTTCATGACCCTCATTGTAAAGTTCAACAACGGTATGAGATCCAATAAAGCCTAAGCCACCTGATACTAATATTTTCATATAATCACTCCTTAACTAATTATAACATATCTATTTTAGTTTTTTTAACATTAAAAACAACGTATAAAGTAAAATGCAGGCTACATCAATAGCCTGCACTAACCTATTATTTACTTTGATTTAATAAATAAAATAATCACTGGTTAAATATTTTTATGATACGCAAATCTTAAAGAATCACTATCCGTTTTTACATGAACAATCCCGCAATTTACAAATCCTTGACGTTCTAATGATTTAATCATTGGTTTATTCAATGGATGGGTATCTATCCGGATATCCTTAATTTGAAAATGACTGAAAATAAAATTAATCATTTCTTCTATCAAATGTTGATTAATATGACTATCCGATAGCGCAATTCTATGAATCACTTTATAGGGATTGTTATTCAACCATTCGCCCATTATTGAATCATAAACTTCATCATAAGCGTATACACTCATTGTCCCCACAATCTGCCCATTATCTACATAAACAAACAAAGCCTTGTCATTTATATCTTGGCTTAAAATTTCTAAGTTGGGATAATTGTTTTGCCACTGAGTCATAGAAGCTTCTTTCATTCTTTTTTGAGCTTGGTTTATGACCCTCATGATATTGTCTAAATCATTTAAGTGTCCTAATCTAATCATATAATATGCCTCAATTAACATGATACAAGATACTTAAGAAAAAAGCCAAATTGTTTTTAGGCTTTTAAGTCATTAGATAATATATTTTCTTTTTTCTCTTTTAAATGTTTAATAAACTCTGGGATCCGTAAGACTAAATTTAATAAGATACCAATAATTGCCGCTACGGCAATGGCAGGAAAATAAACAATATTCCCATTAATTTTATAGAGGGGGAATCCACCATTAGGCATCGCATAATGACCTCCTATCCCAACAACAAAGATGACGGCAATGACCGCTAGATTTTTAGGATTAAACATGTCTACCTTCTTTTCAATCATTAAAGTAATCCCTTGAGCAGCAATGATACCAAATAGATAAATACTTGCCCCGTTTGTAACAGCAGCCGGTAAAAAGCTTGCGAAATCCGCTAGTGGCGTGAAAGCAAACAATATCGCCAGTACGGCTGTTAGGCCAAATACCCAAGTTGAAAATACTTTAGTAACAGCACTAGCACTAATGTTTTCACCATAGTTTGTTCCTGCTGGACCACCTAATGTGGCTGCGACAATATCACAAACACCGTCTCCGATTAAGTTATCCCCTAATCGATTGGCGATATCATATTTCTTCTTAACACCTTTTCTTTCCGCAAGTTCGTTTACATATAAATCTAATTGAAAAACATGCGCTGTTGATTCTGGTATTGTCACTAAGGCAATTGGAACAATCGCTAATAGTGCTGCTGGTAGATATGACCAATCAGCGGCTGGAATCGAAGAAAAGACTGTCCAATTTAGAACATCAAAACCAGTTGCTTGACCAGCACCACTACCAATTAAATTAATATCTAAGATTAAGGTTAAAACAAACCCAACTAACATGCCTAATAAAATCGGTATTTGGCTAACAAAGCCTTCTCTTAAAAATGATGTAAACCCAATAATGGATAATAAAGTAATACTTGATATTAAGAAACTCGTTGTATCTAACATCCCATTTGATCCGATTTGAAAGGAACCAGTGATTGCCCCACCTGCTAATGATAACCCAATGATTGCCGCTACAGGTCCTGTCACATAAGCTGGTAATACTTTATCTATTTTGTCTTTACCAAAATATTTAACTATGACCCCAGCGATGATTGAAATTAACCCTGATAATATAATAGCGATTTGAATCGGGCCTAAAATCTCTAACTCAATTAACCCAACACTGTTCCAATCTTGTCCTAACGATGCATAATAAGATGCCCCTACGATCGAAACCGCTGGAATGTATGAAAAACTACTTCCAAAATATAAAGGTATCTTACCTTTTGTCACTAATAAAAATACCAAAGTGGCTACCCCACTAGTAAGAATGGCAGTGGGAATATTAAATTTCATTAATAAGGCTGCCAATACTGTTGCGGGTAACATTACTAAAAACTGTTGAACCGCAAATAGTAACGATTTTACAATCGTTGGTTTCTCGTCAGGAAGATACCCAACGACTACTTCTTTATTTGTCATATAGACCCCTTTCTCTTAGGCCTTCTCTAACAAAAAAGGACACTAATAAAGTGCCCTTAACATAGTCAAAAATGCTTTTATACCTTCTGTTGCTCGCTGACAACTGTTAAAGGACCTAATTTTCTAATATCTATTGTAAATGATTTATAACCATAATACAACCCTTATTTTGTAAAACTTTAAACCGTACACTAGAACAGTTAACAATTGCTATCCCTAAAGACAAAACCTTCAAGCACCATAATTTATTGAAACTTTTATATTTCTATACCATCAACTACTATCTCATTAACCGTTAATGATACCGCAAACTCCCCCATTCGGGTCTACAACATCACTGGAGTGTTGAATATAAGTATAAATTACTACATGATATTAATCTATGTTAAAAACTACTTTTCTTCATCTTTATTTTTGTTTGGCAGTGACTTTATCAATAAATCAAAGTCACTTTTTAATGCTTTCATTTCTCTTTTCCGGTATATAGCAAACTCTTTTTCTGCCTTTTTGATTGCTTCATGGTGTGATATTTTACCTTGGCCTTCAAGTACTTTTCTTCTATTGAAAATGATTTGATTATCTAATTCTTCTATCCAATTTGTCATCGTCATACTTCTTTGTTCTAGTGCTTGCAATTCAGCATAATCTAAAAACTGTGATACCAATAAATTCAACCTTTGAAGTTCTATCTCTGATAAATAGTTTTTTGCAATTTTAACATCATCCCTTGTTGCATAGTTCCCTTTGAAATTAGTCATGCCTACATAAGGCTTTTCATTATTTACTCTATCAAAAATAAGTTCAGCAGCGGTATGTTCATGAACAGCATAATGTAGCTTATTTTGTACGGTAGCAAAAAAATCTTTCGTAATTTCACTTCTTGGATCATAATCGATACTAGTTGCATAAATATCAGTGACTTGTTGATAAAAGTTCCTTTCACTTGAACGAATATCTCTAATACGTTGTAGTAATTCCTTGAAGTATCTATTTCCACCCTGTTTTAAGCGATCGTCATCAAGTGAAAATCCTTTTTGAATATATTCATGCAACCTTTGTGTTGCCCAAATTCTAAATCTTACTGCACTTTCTGATTGAACACGATATCCTAGTGAAATAATCATGTCTAAGTTATAGTGATCAATGTTTCTTTTGACATCTCTATTACCTTCTTTTTGAACTAACAAGAAATCCTTGTGAGTTGAATCTTTTTGTAGTTCTCCATCATCATAAATACTTTTGATATGTAAGCTAATGTTTTGTTGCGTTGTTTGATATATATCAGATATTTGATTTTGAGTTAACCAAACATCTTCGTTTGAAAACTTAACATTCACTCTTATGAGTCCATCTTTATCTTCATAAATTATTATTTCGTTTTTTTCACTCATCATCATCCCTGCTTTCATTTCAATATTTCGTTCATACTAAAAATAGATACAGCCTAGTTTTCTTACCCTAATTATAGCAGTTAAACTAACTATTATAAAGTCAAAACGACAAAATTACTCATTCTGTCGTTAACTTACCAATAAACTTATAATGAATATTAACTTGTTGTTTTCTTATCATTTCTTCATATACTAGTTCATGAACAATTATCATATCAATAAATCCATTTTGTATCTTGGCAGCAAGTACTTTAATATCCGTATATTTTTTGATGATATTCATGAACTGATTAACATTTTTTATCTTTGAACTCGATTCGATAATCTTTTTTGACTTTTCTTCATTACTTATTATTAAGCTTTCTTTATCCTCTTTATATCCTTTAAGTAAGTTTCTAAACCTGCTATCAGAGACTTTTTCGCTAGTATGATCCTCGTTTAGCTTGCTGATAAATATATCATAAGTATAAAGAATATGACTATTATCCCATGTTCTCTTTAATACCTTTTGAATCACAGGTAAAAACTTCACGAACATTAAAATAATCTTTATTTAGTGTACTACTTCTAACTTCATTGTAACAAAACCAAATCATCTTTAAAAGACACTTTACTAAATATTTACTTTTTATCTATTTATTATAGTTTTATTCTATTTACTTTTGTAACTCATAAATTGATGTTTTTTTAATATATAAATAAAAAACAATTAAAAAGCCTGCTTGTATAGGCATTTTAATTGTTTCAGTTTATTTTATTCGTAATCGTTATTAAAACTCTTGTACTGAAATATTTTAATCTAACACCGTAACCCAATGATTTGGATCTTCTATTTCACCAAACTGAATTCTACTTAATAAATCATATAGTTGTTTTGAAATTGGTCCCATTTCTTTGTTATAAGGAAAGACATGTTTTATCCCATAATGGGTGATTGAACCAACTGGCGTGATTAAAGCAGCTGTACCACAAGCACCTGCTTCAACTAAGTTATCTAATTGATCTATATAAACATCTCCTTCAACCACCTTTAAGCCTAATTTATGTTCAGCCAACCATCTGATTGAACGGTTTGTAATACTGTTTAGAATTGAAGGTGATTTTGGTGTAATATAAACATTTTCTTTCGTAATCCCAAAGAAATTTGCTGCGCCAACTTCTTCTATTTTTGTATGTGTCTTAGGATCCAAAAATAGACAATCTGCATAACCCTGTTGTTTCGCAAGCACTTGAGGATAAAGTGATGCGGCATAATTGCCACCGACTTTAATATCACCTGTTCCATGTGGTGCAGCTCGATCATATTCAGAAACCACTAAATCAACTGGTTTAATTCCCCCCTCAAAATAAGCCCCTACTGGTGAGGTGATTACCATGAATAGAAATTCCTTAGCTGGTCTTAAACCTAAGTTCTCTCCTACCCCAATCATTAATGGTCTAATATATAAAGTAGCCCCAGTGCCATTATCAGGAACAAAATCACTATTTGCCTTAACAGTTTCGATCACAGCGTGTTCAAAAGTTTCTATTGAGACTGGTGGCATTACCAATCTTCTCGCTGATTCTTGAAATCTAGTTGCGTTATCTTTAATTCTAAAAAGTTGAATTTTACCATCGCTTCTTCTGTAAGCTTTCATCCCTTCAAAACATTGTTGACCATAGTGTAGAGCGGGTGCCATTACAGAAATACTAATATGATCATCTTTTTGTAATACACCATCTTCCCATTTTCCATCTTTATAATGTGCCATATAAATATCATTGGTTTTTTGATAAGTAAATCCCTTTGGTTTATTCATAATAATCCTCCCGTTTATACCTTATATATTATCACAAAAATTCACTCTAAAAAGAAATCTCTAGAAAAAAAGACAGTTTTTAATAATCTGTCTTAATTGGTAATTTTATTAACCTAAAGCAACGTCTAATACCATCATGATGATAAAACCAATCGTAAATCCCCATGTGGAATAGTGTGCACCAGTATTGGTTGACATGTTTCTTGCTTCAGGAATCAATTCTTCTACAACGACAAAGATCATTGCCCCGGCTGCAAACGCTAAAGCAAATGGTAAAACTTGAGCCATAACTGTAACTAATAATGCGCCAATGATACAAAACACAGGTTCAACTAGCGCACTGGCTTGACCATAAAAGAAAGCTTTTCTTCGACTTAATCCTTCCGCTCTTAAAGGGATTGAAACTGCTGCGCCTTCTGGGAAGTTTTGAATGCCAATCCCTAGTGCAACCGCAAGCGCTGCAACCAGTGCTTCTCTAGCAATCCCTGGATCGCCTTGATTCAAAAATACGCCAACTGCTCCAATCGCAACCCCAACAGCTAAACCTTCAGGAATGTTATGCAACGTGATAGAAAACATTAATAATCTAGTTCTAGATAAGTGGGTACGAGGTCCTTCAGGTTTATGATCCCCAAAATGGACGTGTGGTAACATTTTATCAAAACCGTAAAGAAAACCAACCCCAAGTAACACACCAACCGAAACGACAATCCATGGAATATACCCTAGTAATTCTGAATATTCCATCGCTGGTAAAATTAAACTCCACACAGATGCGGCAATCATTACCCCTGAGGCAAAGCCTAAAGTTAAAGCGTAGATTTTCTTATCCATTGATTTAAAGAAAAATACCAATCCTGCCCCCAAGGCAGTAATACCCCAAGTCAATAGCCCTGCGAACAAAGCAATTAACCAAATTGGTTGGGTTAATAACCAATCAACCATATAACTAAATCCCCTTTCTATAGGAACATCACACAATATATAGGATATCTGTGAATCTGTTCAGATATCTCCATATTTTGAGTGGTTAATTCAATCGCGTGTTTTAAATCGTGATTTTCAATTAGTGAGGTTAACGCTTTGGCTTTAGTGTTATCTGCTTCATTGACAGACAACGCTGTAACCTCTCCTTTATATTTAAACATAAATTCCATGTGTAAGGTAGTATTTTTTGTAAAATAATATAATCGATAGCCTTGTTTGTATAATAAATCAGCTATCGTTGATTCTAACACAGCATTATTATAGATATGGATATCACCATCTATAATTGCTTGTTGAGCGACTTGACCTAATTGCCCCGTTAAAAGCCCAACATCTTTATAATAAACTTTAAAGATATCAAATCTAGCATGATTCGCAAACGGTAACTTTAGCTCTTCTAATTGGAAAGAGATATGAATCATATCGGCATCATATAACCATAATACGGATGATTCAAATTTTCGAGCATTTCCTTTAAGTTCGACAACACCATATTGAAACTTCTTATTATCTTTAACCAGTTGTGAAGGTAACGAATTAAAAGTTAATCTGACTTTATTTCGATCAACCTTCTTAAGTGATGAATCAATATCACGTTCATAATCTTTAATGATTTTAGCTTGTTCTTTAATTAATGCTTTAAAATTGTGTTTATGAATAAATGAATCGACAACCGCTGGCATGCCACCAACAACCATATATTCTCTAAATAAATTCATAAATTCGATATGTAAAGAAGCTGGAATTGGTTTTAGATTCAGAAAATGATTATAAACTTCATTAATCGTTAACTCACTAACCCCACTTGCCCATAAGAACTCTTCAAAGTCTAGGCTCATCACTTCAATTAATGTTTCATAAGATAGGGGTGTTGGGTCAAACTTATCTGGGTTTGTCCCAAATAATGAAGTCGCTTCAATTACGTCAAAACGTTGTTCATTAATGAAAGTAAACGCGGCTTCTCTTGCTCGTGGGCAAAGATGAATTTCATCTAAAAAAATCAATGTTTTTCCCGCAACCAACTTGTTAGTCTGCATCTTTAATGTGATTTGTTTGGTTAAAGTACCCATGTCTAAACTACCTGAAAAGATGGATTTATAAAGCGGGTATTTTTCAAAGTTTATATGGATAAAATAATCATAGTGTTCCTTCGCAAAATTTTCTACAGCGGTTGTCTTACCAACCCCTCTAGGACCCTTTAAAAATAAGACGTTTCGATTAGGATTAGTTTTCCAATCAATTAATTGTTCCGTTATTTTTCTTTTCAACATTTCTATCACCCAATTTAATTATAACAGTTAATCCATGTTTGTAAATAACTAATTACATAATTTCATAATGAAACATTATTTAGTTTACATTTAAATGATATAAAAAAAGATACCCCATTAAGCAATATCTTTTTAATAACTTATTTTAGATTAATTCATTACTCAACCAAATCGATTAATCGTTTTGCGAATTCATCATATATTTTACCAGTTGGTTCATTAGCTTCATAAAGTGACCCTTTCACAGGTAAACTTAAAGGTATCTCTGTAATAAGTTCTACCCCGAGTTTTTGACTCACTAACTTACCGCCACCTGTACCAAAAACATAATCACGTTTATTGTTACAAGTGTTAAGGTAATAACTCATATTTTCAACAACCCCAACAATCTCATGACCGATTTGTCTTGCCCCTAATCCTGCTTTTAAAGCAACACTTGAGGCGTTGATATGGGGTGTTGTGACAACAATCATTTTAGTTTGTGGTGCTAACTTTTGAATATCTAAAGCAATATCACCTGTTCCTGGTGGAAGGTCAATTAAGACATAATCAATCGCTTGATCCCATTCAACACCGTAAAAATAGGAATGTAGCAGTTTACCTAACATTGGACCACGCCACATAACTGGCTTGTCTCCTTCAACAAAGAATCGAGTTGAAATAATTTCAACCCCTTTACTTTTTGGAGGTACCATCAAATCTTCAGAAGTCCCTGTTGGCTTTTCATTGGGTATTTCATAGATATCAGCGATACTAGCCCCATAAACATCAGTGTCAATAATACCAACCTTTTTTCCGATTCTTGTTAAAGCATAAGCAAGGTTTGCTGTAACCGTGGATTTACCAACCCCACCTTTACCAGAAGCAATCCCGATATAATTAATTTTCTTTTCCCCTGCAGGGACATAGTCGTTTATCACAAACTCCATCTTAATTCCAGGAAAACCTAATTCAACTTTAACTTTTTTTATCAATTCGATTCTAAACGCTTGTTCTTTTGCGCCATCTATATATTTAAGCGCTATTTCAACGTTAACAACCCCTGTCGGTCCCACGACTAATTTTCTTAACCCTTTTGTTTCACTTAAAGTTTTTTCAAAATAAGGATCATGTAACGCTTCAATTTCTTTTTTCAATGTTTCATAATTTGTCATAGTTACACCTCAAAACATATTGTAACATAATAATCGCTAAAAGTATTAAAAATACCCATCGAAATGGGTATTAATAAGAAAGTTATTTATTGTGTTTAGATCTAGAAAATGCTTTTTTAATTCTTACTGTCATCTTATCCGTAGAATAAGATAAAATCGCATTTTTATACATTGGCATAATTAATTTATACATGAATAATGAGGTTCCAGCAAGAATCACTAAGGAGATTAAAGCTTCAATCCAATTAAATGCGCCAGCTAAATATAAAGAGGGTGCCATAAATGGTGAGAACACTGGAATATAGGCCATGATCTTAATGATAATATTGGTATCACCGAACATTGTCCCAAACATTGCGGCATAGAATCCGCCTAACATTAACATCATTAGTGGCGTTTGAAATTGTCCATAATCTTCATTACTGGTAGAAATTGAAGCCACAAATCCCATCACAATCATATATAACAATCCACCTAAACCAGTAAACCCAATAAAGAAGAAAACAGTTAATGGTAATTGCTTCATAATATTATCCATGGTTGCGTTATCAATACCGTAACTTAATGCGATTGTATCGGATAAACCTAAACCAGCCGACATATCATACCCACCAAAGACATAAATCGATAATAGCCCTCCAATTAATGCGTATACTAAAATTAATAATAATTGAATCGTTAAGAAGACAAAGTTCGTTAATATTTTCGCGAAGAAATGCTTGTTAGGGCTTACGTTCGCGATAATATACTCAACTGCTTTAGTTTGTTTTTCCTCAACAATGGAGGCACCAACCGCTTGAACCGCAAAGATGATTAACATGAAAATCGGTAATGAAACAAAAGAGCCAATCCCTGATAAAATTTCTTTACCTTGGGTATCTTCAGTGAGGTGAGGTATAAAATCCATTGGGGTTAAAAACTCAATAATTAATTCTTTTTCTTCTGGAGTTTTATCTTCTAACAAATAATCTTGTCGCAATTTTTCAAGGGCATTTTGAATTGCTGTTCGCTTATAAACATTTAAATCATTAATAAATAAATCTGCGCTAAGACTCTCGCCTTCCTGATTAATCACTAAAATGGCACTACTACCATTAAATTCATAACTGTTTGGATCAAAACTAGCAAAGGCTTCAAAATAAACACCACTTGTTCCTAGTTGACTACTGATTTCATCTTCATAAACTTCAAGTTCACTCATAATGTTTACGTAACCAGTTTGGTTATAAACATAAACTAAATCAGCCCCGTCACTGCCATCATCGAAGGCTCTCACGATATTATTAATATTTAAGAGTAACATTAAAACAACAAAAATAATAATATTGGAGACTAAGAATGATTTGGCCGTTAACTTTTGTTTAAGTTGATAGGTGAATAAATACTTAAACTTGTTCATAGGATTCACCTACCTTATCAATAAATATCTCTGATAGTCTTGCTTGTTCAACATCAAACTTCATCACATTATTTAATGTTTTAACATAGTCGAAGACACCACTTGCATAAGTTTCTTCAGCAATTTTGATAATCCACTGATTCGCATCAATGATGACATCATCAACACCTTCAATGGTCATGAGTTTATCTTTATCTAAATCATCGGCAATGACTAAGATATTGTGTTTTTTATAATCCTTTTTAATATCTGTTATCGCACCAGAAATAACCGCTTCACCCTCTTGTAAGACAATTAGTTTCTCACAAAATGATTCAACGTGATCAATTTGGTGTGTCGAGAAAATGATCATCGAACCTTTATCTTGAAAATCTCTAATAACTTCAACAAATTTTAAAGTATTAAGGGGATCCAATCCAGAAAACGGTTCATCTAAAATTAACAATTTTGGGTTATTAATGATCGAAGTAATAAATTGAATCTTTTGTTGATTCCCTTTTGATAAGGTATTGATTTTTCGGTCGTAATAATTCTCAATGTTAAATCGTTTTAACCAATATTGCATTCTTTCTTCAATCACTTCAACCGTTAAGTTTTTTAACCTACCATAATGTTGAATTAAATCTTTAACCTTCAGTTTTGTCAATAACGATCTTTCTTCAATCATATAACCAATTTCGTCTACCGAATCGTAAGTTATCTTTTGTCCATCTAAAAATATCTCACCTTCAGTTGGTTCTAATAATCCCATTATCATTTTAAACGTGGTTGTTTTACCAGCGCCATTTGTCCCTAACAACCCAAATATTTCACCGGGTTGAATCGTAAAAGAAAGATGATTAACGGCGGTAAAATTCCCAAAGTCTTTTCTAACATTTTTGACTTCTAACATAATATTCCTTTCTAAAACCTATCTTAGTATTTAAACTAAGAAAATAATACCACATATTAGTCTAAATTACGAATAGGTGGTATTATATCTATTGTTTTTTACATTTTTTTACTAATTATCTCTTGTAACAGATGACTGTATTCATCAATTGTAACTGTGATTTGTTTGTCATCACCATATTGTCTATAAGTGACGGTTCTCGCTTCAACTTCTTTATCCCCTAAAACCAATTGATAAGGAATTTTGTTGGTTTGATGGTCTCTAATCTTATAGCCTAATTTTTCATTTCTAAGATCCAAATTAACCCTAAAACCTAGTTTGGTAAAGATCTCTTTGATCTCCTCAGCATAAGCTTGATGGTAGTTTAGATTCACAGGAATAATCGCCAGTTGAGTTGGGGCTAACCAAAGTGGGAAAACCCCTTTATATTCTTCGGTTAAATAAGCCACAAATCGTTCCATCGTTGAAACAATCCCGCGATGAATGACTACTGGTGTATGATCATTTTTACCATCTTCACCGACATAAGTTAATTCAAATCTTCTTGGCAACAAGAAGTCTAATTGAATGGTTGAAAGGGTTTCTTCCATTCCCATCGCTGTTTTTACTTGAATATCTAATTTAGGGCCATAGAATGCGGCTTCACCAATCGCTTCAGTATAATCAAAACCCAGTTCGTCCATCACATTTTTTAATTCTTTTTCGGCATGTAACCACATTTGATCATCATCAAAGTATTTCTCTTTATTTTGGGGATCACGATAACTTAAACGATACTTATAATCGGTAATTCTAAAATCCTTATAGACTTCTATTAATAGATTTAATACCCGTTTAAATTCTTCTTTAATTTGATCAGATCTAACGAAAATATGGGCATCATTTAAAGTCATTTCTCTAACTCTTTGTAAGCCCGACAATGCCCCACTCTTTTCATATCTGTGCATCATCCCAAGTTCCGCAATTCTAATTGGAAGTTCTTTATAAGAATGGACTTCATTTTTATAAATGAGCATATGATGTGGACAGTTCATGGGACGTAAAACGACCGTTTCACCGTCTCCCATGTCCATTGGTGGAAACATGGAATCTTGGTAGTGATCCCAGTGACCACTGGTCTTGTAAAGTTCAACATCCGCTAAAATCGGTGTATAAACATGATCATAGCCCATCTCGATTTCTTTATCAACGATATAACGTTCAATCGTTCTTCTAATGGTAGCGCCATTTTTTAACCAGAAAGGTAACCCAGCACCTGCCTCAGGAGATAACATAAATAACCCTAATTCTTTTCCGATCTTGCGGTGGTCTCTTTCTTTTCTTTCTTCTAACATTTTCAAATGGTTATCTAATTCTGCTTTGGTGAAGAAGGCAACCCCATAAATTCTTTGGAGCATCTTATTTTTACTATCGCCTCTCCAGTAAGCACCTGCAATCGATAAAAGTTTGAAGTGCTTAATTAGACCCGTACTTCTCATATGACCCCCTCTACATAAATCAAGGAAATTACCTTGTTTGTAGACGGTGATACTTTCATCTTTTAGACCCTCAATCATTTCTAGTTTATAAGGATCATGTTTAAAAAGCGCTTTGGCTTCTTCAAATGAGACTTCTCTACCTACGATAGGTTCATCATTTTTAGAAAGTTCTAGCATTTTTTGTTCAATCTTTTCTAAGTCTTGATCGCTAATTTTTACCGCATTAAAATCAATATCATAGTAAAAACCTTCTTCAATTGAAGGCCCGACCCCAAAATGCGTGTTAGGGTATAAACTTTGAACCGCTTCAGCCATCAAATGGGCGGCTGAATGGTTTAAGATATGAAAAGCTTCATGATCTTTATCGGTTAAGATTTTAAATGAACCATCTTCTTTCATTGGTCTATCTAATTCAATTAACGAATCGTTATATAAAGCCCCAATGGCTTTTTTAGATAAACTAATGGAGATGGATTTCGCTACCTCAAATGGCGTAGTGCCTACTGCTACTTCTAAGATATTTTTATCTGGTAATGTCAATTTCATACTTTATTCTCCTTTGTTATAAAAAAAGTCCTTAAGAATAATCCTAAGGACGAAATAATCGCGGTACCACCTTAGTTCTAGATATGAATCTAGCCCTCTATCATCTTTAACGCAGATCGTTACGGCCATAAGGCTGCTAGGTTAGGGAGTATTTAGTCTTGTTGTGGCTTTCACCGTTCCACATCGCTAGTATGAAGACTCTTTTTTGTCCTACTTACGCATTTCATTTTTAATTATATCACTTTAATTCTTTAAGTCAATCACTATTTCTTATAGCGATAAGCCGATAGTTTCACGGTTTCTGTCATTTCTTCGATTCTGGTTATAATTCTAACGGCATTGTACTTATCGTTAGAAACTGAATCATCTACTAAGAAGTCTGCAAGCTGTCTCAGTTCTAAATTAGAGGTGATAATAATCGGAGCCCCAGTCGACAATCGATGTTGAATTACTGAGCCAAAGATTTGGTCTCTAAACCAAAGACTCATCTTGACACTACCTAAATCATCTAAGATTAATAAATCACAATACTTTAATTGTTCGACTTTAGTCTCAACTGAATTATCTCCGATACCGGAATGGATGTTTCTTACTAAATCAGGGACATAGGCAAATATAATCGAAACCCCTTTTTTAGATAACTCATTGGCAACCGCGCTGATTAAAAATGTTTTACCAGTTCGATTTTGGCCATGGAAATATAACCCTTTGATAAACTTATTTTTTTCAAAGTTATCGATGAATGTTTTTGCCATCTGATAAGCTTCTTTTCGTTCCTCATTTGATTGAACAAAATCATCTAAATCGGCTTCTAATACATAGTTAGCGTTGTAAAGTGTATCAATGTTTTTAAGCTTATCTTTCTTATCTAGTTCCTCTTGATAGGCTCTAGAAGGAACTAACTCAACCCTATAAGGGTCCAATTTTAAAATGGGTTCAAAATTTTCATTGGGATGATTATTAAAGTGTTTTTTTTGTTTAACATAGTCATAAACAATTAAGACTTCATGATTGTTTAATGTCGTAAAATTCTTAGTTTCTTGAAAAGATTGAATTGTTTTTCTCATTTCATCCATCATGATTTTTCTCCTAGTGAATCAAGTATCTCATCCAACCAAGCTGGTTCTTCCCATTCCACACCTTTTTTAGGCTTTTTACGTTTTGTCGGTTTAACCGTTTCATTTGTTTTTTCAATAATCGGTAAGGCTTCATCACCCGTTTTAATCCCTTTAGAAAGCCAGTCATTTAATACCTTTTCTAAATAGTTTAAACCAGGTAATTCATCGTGGTATTTAAGGGCCACAATAATCACAGCGTTAATTAACCCAATATCGACAGCATTACGGTCAATAAATTGTCTTATTGTTTCAAGAGCGAACGCTTGATTGGTCATCTTTTGACCAAATAAACCAACTATATCTTGAGGTCTAATTGCCGATAAATTTAACTCACAATTGTGATCTTTTTCTTCTACACTAATTAAATTATCACCATAAGTTTTTTGAAAGTAGTTGGCTGAGTTAATTCCAATTCTTTCATAGAATAAAGCTTTATTTTCTTCATCATAAGCACTCGATAAAATATCAGCCATTTCATCTAGTCTAAAGTTATAAACATACATAACTGAGGCAATTTGCGAAACAATCTTTTGGGGATATAAAGATTTCTTTTTTATCCTTGGTGGTAACTTTTCAAATAAACTGTCAAAATTAAAGGCGTCTTTAACAATAACCCCTTTACCATTTTTTCTACCAAAGATGAATTTTTCACTTTGGATAATGTCAATGTTTTGAATTTGGTAAATATCATCAAATGTTTTGGTAACATTCTTATACCCTTTCTTACTAATTTCCGGTACGCTAAAATAAGCCATTAATAAGTCAAAGTTATCAATGCCTACTTCACTTCTTAGATAAGAACCTAAAATCCCGTCCAAGAAAAACTGTTTCGCAGACAGTGGCATATTAAGTCTAAATAAGTAGATATCCTCTTTTAAAAATGTGGATAATAACCCAATCGCCTCTAGTTTGTCTTTACTGTTTAATAAGAATTCTTCTTTTATATTAAGCAGGTCCGATAAGACACTTAAAGACATGACATCCGATTGAAGGCGTGTTCTGTCTACTAAGTTCATTAACATCATATATAACCCATAAGCTTCAGTACCTATTAGTGGTTGATATAAAAGTGTTAAAACTTTATTGTCTTCTGATGAGGTGTAACCATGGGTCATAATCCAAAAACTTTTTCCCATTAATTCACCTAACGTTTAAAGAATCTAAGTTCTCTTTTTAACCTTTCATATAAGTCTTGAATCACATTTTTTGAACGACCAAAGTCTAAAACCAAATTAGAGTTTATCACAAAATCAATCGCTGTTTCTCTTCTTGTCATCGAAATGATTTTGACATCTAATGTGTCTTTAGAACGTTTAAAAATGAATTCACCATAGTTATCATCTTGGTGTATTAAATCATACCCATACTGTAGGCAGACTTTCTTCACAGCTTCCATACATTGTGTGTAGTCGTTTTGATACCAATTGGTTGCTAATCTTTCATCTTTTGCGTTTTCGCTGGTTTTGTATATTGCCATTTTATTCCTCCTAATTATCGCTTGCTGATTAATTATTGTTCTTTGTTTCATTTTGATTAAGATGCTTTATTTTTTAGTCTTTATTTTATAGACCTTTTTTTCATTTAGATAACCCTGTCCAACTTTTTTAAAATTACTTAACCAATCGCTTAGTTGTTGATAGGTATCTTCAACCGATTCATCATTGTTAATGACATAATCAGATTTTCCCATCTTTTCTTTAATATCCCATTGTCCTTTAATTCTTAAAATAGCCGTGTTTTTATCAATTTTATCTCTTATAGTTATTCGGTTAACTTGTTGTTCTTCTGAGGTAAATATCACTATATTATAATCGGTTAATTTATCAAAACCAGCCTCAAATAAGAGTGGAACATCAATAAATACTATCTCTTCTTTTTCAAGGGATTTTAGTTCTTCTTCCATCATTTGATAAATGATTGGGTGAAGGATATTTTCCAGTGTTTTCTTTTTAGTTTCGTCTTTAAAGATAATGTCTTTAATTAACGTTTTATCTAAGCTATTACTATCTTGATTAAAAAGAGAACGGTTGATTTTTCTAATGACGGCTTCAGTTTTTAATAAACGTTGATTGATTTGATCCGCATCTAAGACCTTATATCCTAATTCTTTAAAAAAGTTAGAGGCTAAAGTTTTACCTGAACCAATCGAACCTGTAATCCCGACTTTTAACATTTTATTAATTTACTCCTTTTGGCAAACAGGGCAGTAATAACTCATTCTACCATTGATCTTTTCTTTAATAATCTTGGTACCACAGATGGGGCAAGGTTTTAAAGCTTTACCATGGACCAATAAACTTTGGGCAAAATAGCCTACTTCACCATTATTGGTGAATGTATGTAAGGTAGTTCCCCCTTGCATAATCGCTTCATTTAATACCTTAATCGAATGTTTAATAATCTTCGATGATTCCCCTTTTTTAATTTGATTGCCTAGTCGATTAGGATTGATTTTCGATAGAAACAATATTTCATTGGCATAGATGTTTCCAATCCCTGAAATAATCGTTTGATCCAGTAAGAGGGTCTTTATTTTCCGATTAGACTTATGGAGGGCTTGATAAAACGTATTTGGGTCAATGTCAAATGGCTCATCCGCTAATAAACTTAATGGTTTTGTCGTATAAGTATCTTTTTTATACTTTAACTCAAATGTCCCAAACTTCCTAGTATCATTATAGCGCAATTGGAAATCTTTAAAGTAAAAAATAACATGATCATGCTTATTAATTTCTTTTGATTTAGGAATATAGTATTTACCTTCCATTCTTAGATGACTGATTAAATCAAAATCATCTAGATGAAAAATAATATATTTCCCTTTAGAACTAATCGTATGAATATACTGTCCGGTTAAACTATTTTTTAGTAATGCAGACATCATTTTTGAATAGTTTACTTGGACATGTTCAATTTTTCTACCTTCAACCGCAGTTTTTAAAAAGTTCTTTACGGTAACAACTTCTGGTAATTCTGGCATTAGTCTAACTCATACCAAGTCTTCCCAACTGCATTACTGGTTTTAAGGGAAACTTTTAAATGAACCGCATGATTCATAATCTTTGGTAGTGCTTTTTTCATTATTTCAACTTCTGATTCTACGACATTTAATACCAACTCATCGTGAACTTGAAGTAGGATAACTGATTTTAAATGATTATCTCTTAGATATTGGTCTAAATCAACCATCGCCTTCTTAATAATATCTGCCGCAGATCCTTGAATTGGGGCATTCATCGCCGTTCTTTTTCCAAATGATTTAACGGCGTAAATTGGACTCTTTAATTCAGGAATGTAACGTCTTCTGTTCATAATGGTTGTTACAAACCCGTCTTGTTCAGCATCACTGACGACTTTATCCATAAATGATTTTATTTCTGGATAAATTTCAAAATATTTATCAATAAAGGCTTGAGCTTCTTTGGGGGTAGTTTGAATATCATCGGATAAGCTCCATGCGCCAATACCGTAAATAATTCCAAAGTTAACCGCTTTCGCTTTTCTTCTTTCATCTGAAGAGACTGTCTCACTCCCAAAAACCTTTTTCGCAGTTTCAATATGAATGTCTTTATCCTCATTAAAATCCTCTATTAAATGGGGTGAATCACTCATATGTGCCAAGACTCTTAATTCAATTTGAGAATAGTCTGCGCTCATCAAATAAGCATTTTCATCCGCTTTAAAGAACTTTCTAATTTGTCTTCCTTCTTCGGTTCGAATCGGAATATTTTGGAGGTTTGGTTCTAAGCTTGATAATCTTCCTGTAGCGGTTAGCGCTTGAGCGTAAATCGTATGAACCTTTGAGTCTTCAAAGAGGGCTTGTTCAATACCTTCAATATAAGTTGAATATAGTTTGGCAAGTTGTCTATAATCTAAAATCTCATTGACAATTGGGTGGGCATCCTTTAATTCATTTAGTACCTCAGCACTGGTTGAGTAACTCTTACCCTTCGTTTTTTTACCGGTATCTAAGCCTAAATCAACAAATAGAATTTCACCTAATTGTTTCGGGCTATTCAGATTAAACTTCCTTCCTGCCAATAAATAGATTTTATCTTCTAGTGTTTTAATTCTAAAGGACAAGTCTTTCTTTTGTTTTTGAAGTTCATTTTGATCGACTAAAATACCTCTATACTCCATTTTTGCTAAAACGCTGGATAAAGGAATTTCTAATTCATTGAGTAAATCTAATTGGTTATTTTCTTTTAGTTTATTTAAAATAGTATCTTTTAGTTTAAAGATAGCTAATACCTTTTTAGTGACATGTGAGGCATAGATGTTTTCTTCTGGTAAAGCCTTTTTAGCGCCTTTACCATAAACATGTTCATCATAATCAACCTCGTCATAATTAAAACTACTGCAGATAACTTTAAATTCTGATTTTGCAATTTGGGCATCATTTAAATAAGCGGCCAGTAACATATCATAAGTTACACCATTTAAATCGAAACCTCGCCACATTAAAGAAACTTTAAATGCTTTATAGTCATAGGTTAGTTTAGGTCGATCACTTTTTAAAAAATCCGTAAAGGCTTTTGTGTTTAAGGCAACCGCTTCATTAACAAAATAATTCTTTTTGCCATTACTAATCCCAAACCCAACTATTTCACTTTTATGGTAGTTTGTATCATACAACTCTAGATGAATCGCAATATGATCTTCAATTACTTTTTCTAAATCTGATGAAGTACTTATCGTAATATAATTAAACGTTTCTTTTTCAAGCGTAGCTTCATGACGTTTTATAAAAACGTGGAGGTCTAATTCTTGATAAAATTTCGTTAACCCTTCCACATCAACCCCATTTCGTTTAATCGCGTTTAAACCAAAATCAATTGGAACATTGGTATCAATTTTCGCAAGATCAAAAGACTTCCTCGCATAATCTTCTTTTTCGATTAAGGTTTGACCAAGTTTACCTGTAATCTCATGTTTGTGTTCAAAAATTTGATCTAGGTTACCATATTCTTTAATCAATTTAATAGCGGTTTTTTCACCTACACCAGGAACCCCAGGAATATTATCAGAAGCGTCTCCCATTAATCCTTTTAAATCGACCATATATTCATGACTTATTCCGTATTCTTCAAAGAATGTGGTGGGCGTCATATCTCTAATATCAGTCATCCCTTTTTTAATTAGTTTTACGGTTACATTATCATTGATTAATTGGAGTAAATCTTTATCAGATGAATATATTTCAACCTGTAAATCTAAATTTCCTAATTTAGAAAGTGTCCCAATAATATCATCAGCTTCATAGCCATCTAAAGAAGTATCATAAATACCTTTATATTTTAAGTAATCATGAATTAATGGAATTTGTTGAGCCATTTCTTCAGGCATTTTTGTCCTACCTGCCTTATAGTCTTCATAAGCTAAATGTCTTTTAGTGGGTTTATCTGTATCAAAAGCGACACAAATATGGCTAAAATCTCCTTCTAGGATTTTCTCCATCATATTCACAAACGCAAACAAGCCGTTTGTATAAACGCCTTTATTACTTTGCATCAAAGACCCACCACTATAAGCGGTAGCATAGTATGCTCTAAAAAATATCGAATTGCCATCAATTAAAATGAGTTTATTCATCCTACACCTCTTTTCCTATATTTTAACATAGATATAACGTCTTTTTCTCCACCACTTTTGTGGATAACTCATCACTATTTTACATAAATCTAGTATTTTATCTTTTATTTATAAATAAAAAACCCGTTTAATTTGGGTTTCTTAAAATTTAAAGCGACCTTTTCCTTTACCTTTTCCTTTTTTTACTTTAGTGGGTTGTAAATTCGGCATTTTTGGATTATTTTGATCCATATTTGAAAATTGCTTAGCCATTTGTTTTTGTTGTTCAAGCGATTGAATCAACTTATTTACATCCGCTACTTGTAATCCAGCCCCTCTAGCAACTCTTTGACGTCTTCTTGAAGATTTACCGATTAGATTAGGATCACGTCTTTCTTCTTTTGTCATGGATTGAATTAAGGCTTCAATTCTATTTAACTGTTTATCATCCACATTATTTAATTGCTCTTTATATTTACCCATGCCTGGAATAAAGCCCATAATTCGTGATAATGAACCCATTCTTTTAATCATTTTAAATTGTTTTTGCAGATCATTATAGTTATAGGTTCCACTCATCATCTTTTCCATTAATGAAGCGGCTTCATCTTCATCAATGTTTTTAGTGGTTTCTTCAATTAAGGTTAATACATCTCCCATTCCCAAAATACGTTCTGCCATTCGCTTTGGGTGGAACACTTCTAAAGTATCCAGCTTTTCACCACTGGATGAGAATTTAATCGAAATGCCAGAAATTTGTCTAATTGATAGTGCTGCACCACCTCTGGTGTCACCATCTAACTTAGTAATGATTGCCCCTGTACAGCCTAGTTGTTCATGAAAAGATTGTCCCACCTCAGCAGCAACTTGACCCGTCATTGCGTCAACGGTTAATAAGATTTCATCCGGTTTAGCCAGTGCTTTAATATCCTTTAATTCTTGCATCATCGCTTCATCTATTTCTAGACGACCTGCGGTATCAATAATGACAACATCATATTTATGTTCTTTGGCATAACCGATTCCATTATCGACAATTTTAACGGCGTTCTTTAAGCCTTCTTCATAGACAAAGATATCTAATTGTTTTCCTAAGGTAATTAACTGATCAATCGCAGCAGGACGGTAAACGTCTGCTGCAATAAACATGACTTTTTTTCCTTCTTCTTTTTTAATTAAACGGCCTAACTTACCAATCGCAGTTGTTTTACCAGATCCTTGTAAACCAACGGTCATAAAGATAGATAAACCATTTACTTTATAATTCAGGCCGGCGGTTTCGCCTCCCATAATTTGGGTTAACTCATCAGCGACAATTTTAACAACTTGTTGACCTGGATTTAATCCTTTTAAGATTTTTTCACCTAATGCTTTTTCTTTTACATTTTGGATAAATCCTTTAATAACTTTTAAGTTAACATCCGCTTCTAATAAAGAAAGGCGGACTTCTCTCATCATTTCATCGATATCTTTTTCTGTTAAAGCCCCTTTACCTGTGACGCGTCTAAGCGCCATCTGTAAACGACTTGATAAATTGTCAAAAGCCATAAATTACTCATCCAATCCTTGTATTTTATCTAACCAAATTTCATCTTTGGTTTCTTTAAACTTATTTAAATAATCTCTTCTTTTCGACGCTTTTTCAGCTAATTTCAATTTTTCTTCAAGTTCAATTAATTTAATTACGACAATTTTAATTTGATCATAAATAGCATTACGAGAAATACTATAATAATCAGATATTTCTTTTAAGGAATAGTCTTTTTCGTAATACATTGAGAAGTAGGTTTTTTGTTTTTCCGTTAATAAACTTTGGTAAAACCCATATAAAATACCTATTTGGGTTAATTTTAATAAATCTTCCATAATTATCCTCCAAAGAAATCGCTAAATAATCCGTAAATATACTCTTCAATATCAAATAGTACTAAATCAGTGATTTTTTCACCTAACCCAACAAACTTTATCGGTAATTGATACAGGTTTTTAATGGCTAAGACGATCCCACCTTTAGCGGTTCCGTCAAGTTTTGTTAAGATGACACCTGTAACATCAGTCGCCTCTTTAAAGATCTCGGCTTGTTTAATTCCATTTTGACCTGTGGTTGCGTCAATAACCAGTAAGGTTTCTTCAGGCCCTTTTCCTGTGACCTTATCGATCACTCTTCGCATTTTGGAAAGTTCATTCATCAATGAGACTTTATTGTGAAGTCGACCTGCTGTATCAATTAAAACAACATCATAAGCTTCATGCTTCGCCATCATCAATCCGTCATAAATAACACTGGAAGGATCGGTGCCTGGTTCTTTTTTAAAAATAGATACATTGGCTCTTTTAGCCCAAACCTCTAATTGTTCAATAGCGCCGGCTCTAAAAGTATCTGCGGCAATCAATAATACTTTATTGGAATCACTCTTAAATTTATAAGCTAATTTACCGATTGAAGTGGTTTTGCCTGTCCCATTGACCCCAACAAACATGTAAACATTTAAATTCCCTTTAACATAATTAATGTCACTTCTGACAATTTCACCTTCAAGATACAAATTAAATATCTCATCGACAATAATTTCTTGAAGTTCTAAAGGATTGGAAATATTCTTTAAAATCTGTTGCTCTTTTAATATCTCCATAAACTTTAAAGTCGTGTCAACCCCAATATCTGCACCGATAAGTATTTCTTCGATTTCATCATATAAGTCATCGGTTATGGTGTTGTTAGATTCTAAGACTTTTTTTAAAGAACCTAGGGTCTGTCTAGATTTATGTAAGCCTAAATTATATTTTTCGTTTTGTTTTTTCTTTTTGGATTTAAAAATTGAAAAGATACCCATATAATCACCTTAATCATTATATCATAATTTCTATAATATCAAAGAACGAATGGTTTGTTTAAAACGAAATAAAATCCCGAAAAACAATTAAATGTCTTTCGGGAAAATTAAGGGGATTTGTATGCTGGGGTGCATACAAAGGGGAATACGCATTTATGGATTTATCCTTAAATGCAACTCAATTATAGCACTTATGTAAGCGTTTGTAAAGCGATAAAATTAATTTAGTTTTTGCTAATTATTTGTAATTAAGAACATATTTAAGAAAAATCAAGTTATATGAATATAAATTCATATTTATATTTTTTTAAACGATTCTATCTCGCTAAAAATACTACTTTTCTACAAACTTCTAGTGTATTTACAAGATGGCTTTGATGAAAACCCTGAACATGCAATGAACTTTTCACCTTTTCTATTATGTCTATATACAAGTGGTTTACCACATTCTGGACAGGCTTCACCCACTTCTTCAGCAACTTTCTTTTGATAGACTTTTGGCATTTCTTTATTAGCAGTTTCAATCAGTGGTTTAAAGCGGTTATAAAATCCATTTAATTCAATGGCTTTATCTTTTTGGCCACTAGCGATTAAGTCTAAATCCTCTTCCATTTGCGATGTATAATCAGTGTTAATGAATCCATCAAAATATTCATTTAGACTGGTTGAGGTTAGGGTGCCTAATTCGGTTGGTTTAAAGTAACCTTTTTCTTTCTTTACATAACCAACTGATGAAATCTTCTTGGTTGTTTCAGCGTAAGTTGATGGTCTACCTATCCCAAGTTTTTCCATTTCTTGAATCAAAGAAGATTCACTAAAACGTTTTGGTGGTTCTGTTTGATGTTCTTCATCATAAACCTTTTTAGCGGTTAATAGATCGCCTTGACTACCGTTAAAGGTATCATATTCTTCTTCATCATCAAAATAAGTCTTACGGTACCCATCAAATAAAGGAACTCTAAATGTCTTTATAAAGTGATGACCATTAGAGTCAAATGTAACGGTCTTTACTTCATCTAACCCTTCCTTCATTAAGTAGGCTAAAGTTCGATCATAAATAAGTTTGTATAATAAATACTCTTTGTTTTCTAAAAATGGTTTTACTGCTTCTGGTGTTAATTCAATATTGGTGGGTCTAATAGCTTCATGGGCTTCTTGGGCACTTTTAGATTTTTTAGAAGCTCTAGGCTTACCAACATAATCTTGACCAAAGGTGGCTTGGATGTAATCTTGAGTTTGATGTATAAAACCACTCGATAATTTGGTTGAGTCTGTTCTAATATAAGTAATCAACCCCATTAGTTCACCGTCAATCATAATCCCTTCATATAACTTTTGGGCAACACTATTAACCCCACTGGCATTCGTTCTTAAAAGCGGAATAGCTGCTTGTTGAAGTTTGGAAGTCGTAAAAGGGAAAGCTGGATAACGTTTTTGTTCATTCGTCGTTATCTCTTTTACGACAAAATCATTGGTTGTTCCTTTAACTATCTTAAGGGCTTCTTCTTTCGTTTTAATCTTTCTTTTAGCATTATGTTTATAGGCCGCTTTAAAGGTATCAAACTCTGCATAAATTAAAAAATAAGTTTCAGGAACAAACTTTTCAATTTCTACTTCTCGATCGACAATAATCTTTAAGGCAACACTTTGAACTCTTCCTGCACTAGATGATCCAATCTTTCTTTGAACCACTTTAGATAAGTCAAACCCCATTATTCTATCTAAAATTCTTCTTGCTTCTTGACTACTAACTAAATCCATATCGATTGGTTTGGGATGTTCCATAGCTTCTAAGACAGCCTTCTTAGTGACCTCATTAAAACTAACGCGATTCTTTTCGTTGGGATTTAATTCTAAAACTTGTGCAATGTGCCAAGCAATCGATTCGCCTTCTCTATCCGGGTCGGTGGCGAGGATAACTTTTTTATTTTTAGCTTTTTCTTTAATTTGTTTAACAGTTGCATACTTGTTTGGAATCACTTCATATTTCGCTTCAAAACCATTTGTTATATCAACACCATAGCCACCTTTACCTTTAGTGGATAAATCTCTGATATGACCTTTTGACGCAATCACTTCATAGGAATTTCCTAAGTAGTTTTGAATTGCTTTTGCTTTGGTAGGTGATTCCACTATCACCAATGTTTTCATCTATTATGCCTCCTATCATTAGCATTATATGGTTGAAAATATCACTTGTCAACTTAATTTGCTTCAAGGTATTTCCATATATATT
Organism: Acholeplasmataceae bacterium UBA5409; assembly: GCA_002410615.1. Taxonomy (GTDB): domain Bacteria; phylum Bacillota_I; class Bacilli_A; order Acholeplasmatales; family UBA5453; genus UBA5409. Next base: position 40,283 of record DHNT01000005.1, on the reverse strand, counting down.
TATACAATATATATAATTATTCTTACTTAAAGAAGGAAAATAAAATGCGACGAATCGCATTTCACTTATGGATTAATGATGCCTTGTTCAATATATATATTATAGAGTATGTCAGGTCTATCGGTAATTATTCCATCAACCCCTAATTCAATTAATCTTAACATAGTTTCTTCATCATTAATCGTCCAATAGATGGTTGCCATATTATGACGCTTGGCATCTTCGATAATCCCCTTTTGTCCTAAATCAGTCATATCACTCGTCCCTTTTTTAATAAAACTATCTTTAATAGGAGACGGCAACAACTTAATGTATTTCGCGTAAGACTCGCCTAATTCTTGATAAACAGGAATGATAAGGGCGGCTTGTTTAGGTCTATAGAAGAAATCAACATTAAAGGCGGATAATAAAACGAATTTTAATGTTCCTCCCCAGGCAGTTGAGGTATGAATAGATGATTCTTTTTGAAAAGCTTCAATTACTTCATCTGAAAATGATGAGACAATGACATTTTCTTCTAATTCATAGTCTTCAATTAATTCTATCAACAAAGTAATTGCCTTTTTGAAGTCGTTTTCGATTTCAGTGTCTTTTATTTCTAATATATATTTTTTATTCGGATATAATTGAAAGATATCTTCTAGCTTAGCCGGGACTAATTCAGCTAGTATTAGTGGATCCGTGATGTTTTCATAGGGTTTATCGCCGTTAATATCTTCAAAATTTCTCACAAAGGGGTAATCATTATCCTTAATTAAATCAATAATTTCATTATAGGTAAGACTTCTAACCAAGGTTTCTTGATAAGATTCCCCTAAATCTAACCCTAAATCTAAATCATGGTGTGTCATTAACACATCATCTTTTGTTAAGGTTAAATCAATCTCAAAGGCATCGTACATTTCAGTTTGTTTGAATGAATAAATCGTGTTTTCTGGATATAACACTTTTGCCCCACCATGTGGAATAATTAATGGCCTATCATCGGTTTTCCAACCATTTTCATGGCCGTATTGTAAAGCTCTTGGTGAATATTCTAAGATCATAAATGCGGCGACAATAAAGAATAAAACAATTAATCCTATTTTTAGTTTTCTCATTTAAATAATGACTCCTTTACCATGTTTTTAATCGGTTGAAATGTTTTTCTATGATACGGTGTAATACCGTGTTTACGAACGGCTTCAATATGGGCTTTAGTTGGATAGCCAAAATGATTTTTAAAGCCATATTCAGGGTAGTGTTTATCTAGCATTAACATAAAATCATCTCTGGTTTCTTTGGCAATTATTGAGGCTGCCGCGATTGAAATACTTCTTTCATCGCCATGAATAAGGCTTTCAAAAGGTATAGCAATATCTTGTAAATCCATCGCATCAGATAAAATATAATCTGGTTTTATCTTTAACTGTTCAATCGCTATCATCATTGCTTTTCTAGAAGCTCTTAAAATATTAATTTGATCAATTTCAGCTGCGCCTACAAAACAAACACCAATCGCTAAAGCATTTTCTTTAATCAATGGCAGTAAGGCTTGACGTTTCTTTTTAGACAACTTTTTCGAATCATTAACGCCGTCTAATTTGACGCCTTTTTTTAAGATAACCGCTGCCGCAACAACCGGTCCAGCTAAAGGACCTCTGCCCGCTTCATCCACCCCACAAATATATTCAAATCCGGCATCAGATAATTTATTTTCAAATTCATATAGGTCTATCAAAACAAACCCCTCCAAGTAATCCTTTTTTTAAATCATCTAAAAGCGTCAAGAAACTTTGTTCAAGATTGGGTTTACCTTGTTCCAGTAAGTAACCGCGTTTTATGGCTAGATGATTGAAAAATGTTATTGTGTCAGTAAATTCAACTTTATAAAACTCTTTAAGTCTGTTTGGGTAATATTTCTCCATAAACTCAGCTGCGTAATACGCAAGTTTTTCATTCGGTAATAAAGTTTCTTTTATCGCCCCAGATAAAGCCAGATGATAGCCCACTTGTTCGTTTTCAAACTTAGGCCATAAAACACCTGGTGTATCAAGTAAGTGAATATCATCATCTAAATAGACCCAATGTAATTGTTTCGTAAATCCGGGTTTAGGGTTTGTTCCCGCAATCTTCTTATTCGTAATCGCGTTGATTAGGGTAGATTTTCCAACATTCGGTATCCCGACGATCATGGCTTTAACACTGACTTTTTGATACCCTTTCGCTTTTTTCTTTTCAATGATTGGGGTTAACATTTCTAAAGTCTTTACTTTTATTTGTATTAAGTTCGTTCTTTTAAGCGCATCAATGATGATATAGTCTTTCATTTTTTCAGACCGAATCACTTCTTTTAAAGTGGTAAGGTCAGCTAAACTAGATTTGTTAAATAAGTAAAGCGTTGGTTTATTTCCTTTTATAGATTCAAGATCCGGATTTAATGAACTAATAGGGGCTCTAGAATCTAAAAGAAGGTAGACGATATCTACCTTTTTGATTGCTTCTTTTACTTCCTTTTTTGTTTTGGCCATATGGCCAGGGTACCATTGTATCATGACAATAACCATGGCCATTTCATTAATCTAACATGGACAGAACCTAAAATATCTTTTTCATCAACAAACCCAAAACTCCTTGAGTCTTTTGAAAATTGAATATTATCGCCTAACAATAAATATTTATGTTCGGGGATAACATAACTAACTTCTTCGATTAAGTGTTTCATAATTGATCGGGCACTATTATCGGTTATGGTCTGAATCAAAACATCATTTACATATAATTCTGTATGGTTTTCAAACTCCTCATAATCTATCGAATCACCTGGTAATCCCCAAACTCGCTTGACAAAATATTTGTCAGAAATAGTCGTTGGAATCGGTTCAAAAGTTATCGGGTTAATATTGGGGTAATGAATCGCATTCATGACAACGATCTCTTCTCGATCGATTGATAAATTTAATTGCCAAACAAACACCTTATCTCCATCATGTAAAGTGGGTTCCATTGAACTTCCTGAAACATCCGCAGTCTTAATAAAAAAGGTTTGAGCAAATAATATAAGGATAATCGCAAGAATAATAAATTGTATAAAATCATAGAATTTATAACTCTTAATCAAGTAAGATTTTTGAACGTTGCCTATTAAATGGTATCCCAAAAATGCTAGACTAATAAATAGTGTAAAAATTAATAAACTAAGAAGAATTGTAATCGCGCCGGTGCTGGAAAAACGAGCCATATTATTGGCTAAAAATACAGTTGATAAAATCAATAACACCACACCAACTATAAAGACAACCACTAGTTTAACAATAATGCTTTTTTCGATTTGCCCTAAGGCTTCAGCTTGGACTGGTTCTTCAATTTCACTATTACTTAATATTTTTAAAGCTTCTTTAATTTTCATTAATCATATTCTCCAGTTCTCTTTCGGTAACGAGGACTTGTCGCGCTTTCGTGCCTTCATTGGCTGATACAATACCTTGAGCTTCTAGGGTTTCAACTAACTTTTGAGCACGGTTAAACCCGATACCAAATTGTTTTTGAATCGCATTTATAGAAGCATTTTGTTCTTGAACAACAAATTGTGCCACTGGAAGTAATAAGTCATCTGCCTCAATTGTTTCTTTCTTAATTGAGAAGTTTTGTAATCCCGCATGATCAATTAGATAATGTGGTTCTATTTGGTCTCTAATAAAGTCTGTTACAGCTTCAATCTCAGCGTCTTTTAAGAATGCCCCTTGGAGACGAATTGGTCTTTCTGCTGCTTTATATAACATGTCTCCTCGACCTAATAATTGTTCAGCACCCATCCCATCTAAAATGGTGGTTGAGTCTGTGAACGATGACACTCTAAAAGCAATTCTTGTAGGAATGTTCGCTTTAATAGTCCCTTTAACAACGTCTGTAGTCGGTCTTTGGGTTGCGACTAATAAATGAATTCCAGCCGCTCTTGCTTTTTGCGTTAATCTTTGAATTGAATTTTCAACTTCACTGCCACTAACCATCATTAAGTCTGCTAATTCATCGATGATAATCACAATATAAGGCATCTTTTCTAAACTATAATCTGTTTCAGCTTTTTCATTATAGCTGTCTAAGTCTTTGGTTCTTGATTGAGCGAATCGTAAGAAACGTTTATCCATCTCTTCACAAGCCCAGTTCAAGGCGGTTGCGGCCATTTTTGCATCCGTGATTACTGGTGTTGCTAGATGCGGTATCTCATTATAAATTGACAACTCTACCATCTTTGGGTCAATTAAAATAAATTTCAAATCATCCGGATGGTTTTTCATCAATAAACTCATAATAATTGTGTTCACACAAACAGATTTACCACTATTGGTTGCCCCTGCGATAAGCCCGTGTGGCATTTTCTTGATATCTGCGAAAATGTTGTTACCGTCAATATCGACCCCTAAAGCAATCTTTAATGGGTGTGTTTTATCATTTATAAATTCCAAATCAGAAACGACATTTCCAAAAGCAACTATTTCTGCCTGTCCGTTTGGTAACTCTAGCCCGACATAAGGTTTTCCTGGAATCGGTGCTTCAATTCTTAAGCTCTTTGCCGCAAGATTCATCATTAAGTTGTCTTCAATGTTTTTGACTGCCTTAACGTTAACGCCAGGTTCTAGTTCAATTTCATGACGGGTAACTGTCGGTCCTTTGATAATTCTATGAACTTTACCTTGAACGCCAAATTGGGCTAAAGTTTCATTGACTTTAGCTTCTTGTTCAATCAACCAGTCCGGTCTAGCATTTTGGTCACGTTCTACTTTTGAGAACATATCAGGGGTAGGAAACTTATACACCACTCTAGGCTTTCTAGTAGGCATTGGTTTTGAGGTAACTTCAATTGGTTTTTGGTCCTCTAAAGGATTTGGTTCATAGGCTTCAACTGTTTCAGATTTAGGCTTAATATAGGATACTTTAGGTGTTTCACCTGTATTAAAGCGTCTCATTAAGGTTGGCTTTTCTTTTTCTTCTGGTGTAACAACAGGCATGTCTACAACCGGTTCATCTTTCGTGAATAGTTCATCTAAAGGTGATTTATAGGCTGGTTTAGGTTCTTCAAAACGTGGTTTTTCATTGCTTGGAGGTATATTTACTTTATCAAAAGTAGGCTTTTCTGTTTTACCTCTGTAAGGCACTTCGATTGAAGTTTCTTTCTTTCTTGGGTCAACATACTTTCTCGTGTTATCGATAACTGCACCTTCTCCAAACACTTCTTTTCGAGCTTCATTATCAATAATGACTGATTTAAACTCACGATAGTTTTGTCTATCTTCCATCGGATTATCTCTAATAAAGTCAAACTTCTTCGCAACGTCTCCGGTATCTTTGTTGACGTGTGGCGCAACTGTAACGTCTTTTACGGCTAATCCAAAAATCGGCGATATATAATCCGTCGGTTTATATTTTGTTTTTTGATTTGTTTTTAAGCCTTCAATTTTTACAAATTGAGGAATTTTAAACGTTTCTTCTTGTTTAGGTTTGGGTGGAACTATCGGTGAACGATTAAATAAACTCACGATATCTCTCCTTTTTTAATTTCTTCATATAATTCATCAATATTAAAATCTTCTTCAGTGGTTTTAAAAACACTTTTTGAATATATTTTATAAGTTTCTTCACCGACGATTTGAACAACCTGAAGACAGATTTTCATAATGACAAGGTCGGTTAGTTTATCAACCGTAACTTTTTTAATCCAATAAGCCGGGTTTAAAGCATTTAAGGCGCCTGAGATAGTCTTACCAATTCTTTTCGTCTTTAGGTCACCTGCCACTTTTACGACTTTGGTATCGCTAATTTTAGTTTTTGTATCATATAAGCTTTTAATTTGAGCTAAGGTTCGATTGCGAAACATCGTTAGAATTTTCGCCTGCATTAACTCATCCACTCGATTTGAAACATAGTGTGTCAGTTTTAACGTTTCATCTAAAGTTAGTTCTAATAAGGGGTATTTACTGGTAGGGTAATACTTCTTTGAAATATCGGTTGTTAAATCAATTATAGTGGTCTTTAAGTGAGGAACTAAACCAACTTCTTTTCTTATTTCTTTATCCTTTAATACTGTTTTGGCATCATCAATCAACATTTGTATTTCTAGTTGATCAATTTCAAGTGTGGTTTTTTTTGATCGTTTATTTTTTCGGTTCAGTGAGACAATTACACTGTATATATACAACAATGATAAAAGGAGAATCCCAAAAAAGATACCCGATAAAAAGACTACTAAATATTTCCAATCCAAAAAATCAGTCCACATGAGCTATCTCCTTTCATATATTATACCAAAAATGGTAAAAAAATATAACCAGAATATCTTTCCATTATCTTTACATCTAAACATTGATAAAAAATGGAAAGTATGTGATAATGAATAAGGTGATTAAATGAAAAAATACTTAATTGGAATCGATTTAGACGGAACAACTTTAAATGCCGCCTCAGAAATCTCAACAGAAACCCTCGCCTATTTAAAATATGTTGTCAAACAAGGCCATAAAATTGTTATTGCGACGGGAAGACCCTATCGCGGGTGTCGTGAATTTTATGATGCGTTAGACTTAGACACACCGCTTATTTGTGATAACGGGAGTTCAATTTATAAGGCAAATGATCCTTTGTTTGAACCGGTTTATTTAAAAATAAAGAAATCAATAATTGATAAAATATTTAAATTCTCCAAAGATCACATTGAAACAGCCTTTTATAGTGTCGAAGATCAACTATTTGTCTTTAGACCTCAAGAACGTTTAAGTTTCTTATATCATTTAAACCATAACACTTTGATAACAGAAACACCCTTTGACAAACCAGGACTACCGGAACCCTATGGCATAATGATGGCGATTAGAAGACCCTTTGACCTTCCTTTTGAATCCTTCTTAGAATTTGAAACAGAAGGCTTACTAACCTTTAGAAGTTGGGGTAAAGACATGAATAATGCCGTTTATGAGGTCTATCAAAAAAGAGCTTCTAAAGGCGATGCGATTTTACATGTTGCCTCCTATTTAGGAATTCCCCGTGAAAATATTATTACCTTTGGTGATGGTCTTAATGATGTTGAACTCTTAAAAGTAGCGCATCATGGGGTTGCCATGAAAAATGCCGTTATAGAAACAAAAGAAGTCTCAGATGCGATTACCGAATTTGACAACCATGAAAATGGATTGATTAAATATTTAGATGAATATTTGAAAAAAGACGCCAGCTAGCGTCTTTTTTTCTATTTAAGTTCTTTTAACTTCCAAATATCTTTATTGTATTCGCTAATCGTTCTATCAGTTGAGAAGTATCCTGATTTAGCGGTATTGATGATGGTTTTTTCAATCCATGATTCTTGATCTTGATAAGCTTTATTGGCTTTTGCTTGAGAACTTCTATAAGAATCAAAGTCTTTTAAGATAAAGTATTGATCTCTTTTTAGAAGACTATTTTGGATTTCTTCAAATTCATTTTTGTTAACTTTTTCAAAGAAACCATTTGTTAATTGATCAATAACTCTTCTAAGTTTAGGATTATTGTTGTAGATTTCCATTGGATTATAGTTGCCATTATTTTCATACGCAGTCACTTCTTTAGCGGATAAACCAAAGATAATGATGTTATTTTTACCAACCAAATCATGAATTTCTACGTTTGCCCCATCCATGGTTCCAAGGGTGATGGCACCATTCATCATAAATTTCATATTACCTGTCCCTGAAGCTTCTTTTGAAGCGGTAGAGATTTGTTCAGAGATGTCTGCTGCAGGCATAATAGATTCTGCATAGGTCACATTATAGTCTTCAACAAAGGCAACCTTGATATATTTAGAAATTTCTGAATCATTATTAACTTTATCTTGAATGGTATTAATCAATTTGATGATCTTCTTTGCGAAATAGTATGTTGGTGCACTTTTAGCCCCGAAGATAAATGATTGCGGGTGGAAATTACGTCTTAATTCTGGATTTTCCTTTAGCTCATTATAAAGATACATAATATGTAAGGCATTCATTAATTGACGTTTATATTCGTGTAACCTTTTCACATGAATATCAAAGATACTATTGGGATCTAATTCAACCCCAATTTGATTTTTAATCTTTTCAGCTAAATGCGTTTTTCTGGCCAGTTTCATCGCTGCAAAACGTTTTTTGAAATTCTTATCGTCTTTATATTTCAATACTTTTTCTAGTTGTCCAGGTTTGCTAATCCATTCAGACCCAATGGTATCATTTAAAAGGCTAACCAATTCAGGATTGGATTGTAATAGCCATCTTCTATGAGTAATACCGTTGGTCTTATTATTAAACTTATGTGGATAAAAATCATTGAAGGTCTTCATTGTGATGTTTTTCAAGATATCGGTATGAAGAGCAGCTACGCCATTAACACTAAATGAACCAACAATTGCTAAGTTAGCCATATGAATTTGACCATCTTTTAAGATACTCATTTCATAGACTTCTGAAGCGTGTTCACCATATTTTTCTTTAACTTCAATCTCAAAACGACGGTGAATTTCTTCAGTAATGGTATAAATTCTTGGTAGTAAAGGTTGGAATAATCGGATTGGCCACTTTTCTAAAGCCTCAGCTAATATCGTGTGGTTTGTGTAAGCGACACAGTTTTTGGTAATATTCCAAGCATCTTCCCATTCAAAACCTTCTTCATCGACTAAAACGCGCATTAATTCAGGAATAATCAGGGTTGGATGCGTATCATTAATATGAAAAACAGCATATTTATCTAAGTTCCTTAAAGAGCCAAATTCAGCCTTATGTTTTCTTAAAATAGTATTAACCCCTGCTGCAGAAAACAAATACTGTTGTTTAAGTCTTAATATTTTACCTTCGTCTGTATCATCATTCGGGTATAACATTTCACTGATTTGTCTTAACTTTTTATGGTATTCAAACGTACCACCCATATTATGGTATTTATCAGATGGTTCTGTATTCCATAATCTTAAGGTGTTGACTACACCATTATTGTAACCAATAATAGGCACATCATATGGGACTGCTTTAACATACTCAGCGTTCTTATGGTTAACTTTAAGTTTACCTTTTGAATCTACTTCTATTTCAATATGACCATAAAAAGGGACTTCAACAGATTCTTCATTACGTCTAACTTCCCAAACGTGAATATCTTTTAACCAATGATCTGGGTATTCAACTTGATACCCATTTTCAATCGATTGTTTAAAAAATCCATAACGGTATCTAATACAGTTTCCATGAACAGGCATTTTTAAAGCAGCGGCACTATCCAAGAAACAAGCTGCTAATCTTCCTAGCCCACCGTTTCCTAAACCCGCATCTGATTCCATATGTTCAATTTCATTAATATCTAAACCTAAATCTTCAAAAGCTTCTTTAGTCACATCATAAAGCCCAGCATTCATTAAATTGTTTGTGATCATGCGTCCCATTAAAAATTCCATTGAAAAATAGTATACTTGACGTTTGTCGCTGACTTTTTTGTTGGTTTCAATCCAATCATGGGCAATATATTCCTTAACCAGTTCACCTAAGGCAACATATTGTTGATAACTATTCGATTTTTCAAACGGAATCGCATAAGTCATTTCAACTCTATTTTTAAAATTCTTTATAAATGTTTCTTTATCCTTAAAGTAATTCATATTGTATTCTCCTTTTTTAAACCAACTTATTATAACATATGAAGCACCATTAAATCGGTCTATAAGGACCTGCAACCGATTTCATTTTAGTTATTGCTTAACTTTAAAATCGTTACTGAAAGCGGACTTACAAGCATCTTGACGTGATAGGCTTGATTGTGTTTAGCTTCATCAAAACTAAAGAGCGGCTTACCATTGTATTGATTAGAGCCTCCATATTTTGTAAGATCACTATTCATAATCTCAATATATTGACCTTTTTTTGGAACCCCTAACTCAAATCCATGATACACGTTCGGGGTTAAGTTTAATACGACCACGACAAACGAACCATCATTCGCATATCTTAGAAATGAGAAAATCGATTGTTCCGCATTCGTAGAGTCAATCCATTTGAACCCACTTGGATCATGGTCTTTTTCATATAAAGCTTTTTCACTTCTAACAAGCCATAACATGTCTCTAACAAATACGTTTGCTTTAGAATGACTATCAAACTGGAATAGGTTCCAATCTAAATCTTTGTTGACATCCCATTCCGCAAAATGGGCAAACTCTTGACCCATAAAAAGTAATTTCTTGCCAGGATGGGTTGCCCACAAACCAATTAAGGCTCGATAATTGGCAAATTTCTGCCAGTAGTCGCCTGGCATTCTGGTAAGCAGTGTCCCTTTCCCATGAACCACTTCATCATGGCTAAACGGTAAAATAAATTGTTCACTAAAAGCATAAGTTAATCCAAATGTAATATCTTCATGATGCCATTTTCGATAAATAGGATCTTTCTTAAAATAACGTAAGACATCATTCATAAAACCCATATTCCATTTATAATTAAACCCTAATCCACCGGCATCTACTGGTTTAGTAACGCCAGGATGTGCGGTCGAGTCTTCAGCCATTAATAAAACACAATCATCTTTTTTAAAAATATTTCTTGATAATTCCCTTAAAAACTCAATTGCCCCCGTGTTGGATCCATTTCTAGCATCACCCAAATAGTAAATAATGTTAGATACGGCATCCACTCTAAACCCATCAACATGAAAATACTCCATCCAATACAAAGCATTAGAGATTAAAAAACTTCTCGTAATGCCTTTCGATAAATCAAGGTTCGCAGTTCCCCAAACTTCATTTTCACGTTTCCATTTTTCATCATATTCATAGAGTGGTGAACCATCAAAGAAATAGAGGCCATGTGCGTCTTTACAGATATGACCTGGAACCCAGTCCATAATGACCCCAAAACCTTCTTGGTGAAGTCGATCAATCATATACATTAAGTCTTTAGGCACTCCATAACGTGATGTAGCGGCATAATATCCTGTGCCTTGATAGCCCCACGAATCATCTAGTGGATGTTCATAAATAGGCATTAATTCGACATGGGTAAAGTTTTGTTCTCTAAGGTGTTTGATCAATTGCTCAACAATTTCATTGAACTTGAAAAACATCCCATATTTTCTTCGCCAACTTCCTAGATGCAGTTCATAAATAATTAAAGGTTGGTCATAAACCTTTTTTTTATGATTAAACCATTCCGTATCATTCCATTCATAGCCCTCAATATCATAAACTTTTGAGGCTGTATTTGGCCTTTTCTCGGCAAAGGTTGCGTAAGGATCTGCTTTATACAATAAACTTGAGCCTGTATCAATACAGTACTTATACGCTGCCCATTCCAAGTTCCAAGGAATAGTAATACTCCAAACGCCACTCTCGTCAATCTTTTCCAAGTGGTGCGCATCATTATTCCACCCATTAAATTCCCCAATGACACTAACCTTACTCGCATTAGGGGCATAAACTGTAAAACGTGTTCCGACAATAATTCCTTTGTCATTTTTGATCAAAAAAGAACCAAAAATTCTTTTCGCATCATAAAGTCGCCCTTGGTTAAAAAAATAAGCATCTTCACTAGATAATTTAAACATAGTTTCCTCCCAATTTTCTCTATAATATTTTATCGATCGTATCTAAACTAAAGCCTTGATCATATAAGTATTTCTTGATTTTTGTTTGTAATTCATAACCTTCATACTTCTTTTGATATTTCTTTAGACCAATCTTATAATATTGATTGATGACCGCTTCCTCATTAAATTTGGTTTTATCTAAATACTTATCAATATAGATAGAAGTTTGATTTAGTTCATACCCTAATCCAACCATCTTTCGCATGATTTTTATTTTTGCTTTTTCATAATTATCTGCTTTTACCGTTAAACAAGCCGTTTGAACTTTAGATTCTAAATTAATATCGGTATGGTCTTTTAAGACTTTGTTAATCACATCTGGATGAATGCCTTTTTCAATCAACATATTTTTAAGTCTTTTTTCCCCATATTTTCTTTCATAACGATGGACAAAATCAGTCGCGTAAGATAAATCATTTAAATAACCTTTTTCTTTAAACTGTTTGGTTAGTTGTTCAATATACTCTTTTTTAGCATCTAGACCTCTTAAATACGCTTTAAATGCGTGAATACTCCTAGCCTTAGCGACGTAAACAACCGCTAATCTTTTAATTTTGGCAAGATCGTTTTGTTCAATTATTTCTCTAAATTCTTTTAATGATAAAACTTGGTTTTTCTTTAATTTATAATCTACCAGCACTGAGGTTTCTAAATGTACTACCTCATTATCAATGGTTAAATGATAACCATTTTTAACCCGTTTTATCTCTGTGATGACCATTAATTTAAACCTCCGGCATACAAAAGTGCTGCAGCTAATTGATTATCTAATGCTTGTTTAAGCGATTCTGTTTTATAAAAGTCTACTAATGCTAATATGGTTGGTTCATCTAACCTACCATTGACCGTTAAACTATTAGCTTGTTGATATAATTCCACCATAGTCTTAAAATCATTATCAAACAACCCTGCTTCATAATTCCCACCAACAGACATATTAATCAAATATTGATAGGTTTCAATAAATGGGTTTGCATCCCCTAATTCATAGGTATCGCCTAAAACAGGATAAAGTAAACTTTTAATCCCTGTTTGGGCATGATATTTAGTTGGTACGATTCCGCCAGTAACTCGAGTCCTGTCCCCTAATAACCAATAACCACCGGTAAGATTTAGATAATAAATTTCACCAACACTTGGAACTGGATAGCCTATTTGGTATACATCCTTACCAAAGGTTCTTTCCCCAAAAACTGGGTAATTAAACTGTTTTAACACCCCCGCTAATACCTCTGAAGCACTGGCACTATTGTTGTTGACTAAAGTAACAATTGGATAAGGTTTTGGAGTAACGCCTGATTTTGGTTTAGAAGCACTGTAACTATCTGCCTTAACATTATAAAGAAAGATATATTCTTCTTCACCGTAAACAAAGTTTTCTAATATATCCGTAACAGCTGATAAATACCCGCCACCGTTATCTCTAACATCAATCACCAAAGCTTCAATTCCCTTAGTTTCTAATTCGGATAAAGCTTCTAAAAATAAAGAGGCCGTTGTGCCTGCAAACCGGTTAATTTCAATATAACCAACGGTCCCAATCTTTTCAAAAACAACGCTATTAAACGGCACATCTTGTAAATTAAGAGTTAATTCTATTTCTTGATTGAATCTAATTATTTTAAGCTGTTTTTCTTCCCCTAACGAACCCTTTAATAAAGGGGTTTTTTCTTCAAACTTTAACCCTTCTAAAACAACTAAATTGATTTCAGTGATAATATCACCAACATACACTAAATCATAGTTTTCTGTTAATGGATTAACGTCTGTAACTAATAATCCATCAGCGTGTTCTTGAATCGTTAACCCAACCCCAACATAAGTTTCACCCGTTTCAATACTTCTGGTGTCAGCTTCATAAACATACGTATAAGGATCAACATAGGCCAATAATTCATCTAGTGTATCAATTTTAGTCAAATCTAGAGGTAAATCCTCATAATAAAGTTCTTTTAAGATATCAAAAACCTCGTTGACTTGAGGATTAACAGATCGATTTTGATAGTTTGTGTTTGGATTTGTAAATTGAACTGTACAACTTGAAAGTACAACAACGACTAATCCAGCTAAAATTGTTTTAATTAAAGTTTTAATCCCGCGAAAAGCCACGTCCAACCGCCTCCTTCGTTTGAGCGATAAACGTAAATGCATCCGGATCGGCTTTATCAACGACCGTTCTCACAAGATTAAGTTCACGCTTAGATGTTACACAAATAACTAGTTTTTTATCTTTACCAGAATAGCCGCCTTTGGCGTCAATAACCGTTGTTCCTCGATCTAGTTCCTTAAAAATAGCCAACTTAACTTCCTCTTCTTTTTCTGTCACAATAAACAATGTTTGTCCTGCTCTACCTAAAATAGAAATATTATCTATAATTAGTCCAGAGAGGATGACAACGCCAACAGAAAATAAGAAATGCTCAATATTTCTAAAAAATAACAAACCAATTAAAACGATGATGCCATCTGTAAATATGAATGCCACATTATAAGACAGATGATGCTTTTTATTCATAATATTTTGAAGGATATCAATTCCACCCGTTGAGCCACCATTTCTAAAAACGATCCCCAACCCAAACCCGACACTTAAAGCTCCGAGTAAAGAAGATATTAATAGTCTAGACTCAGTCAATTGGTTCAAAATTAGCATTTGATCAATATTCAAAAATTCTAAAATAAAAATAACTAACGGAGAAACTAGTGAGCCTAAAATCACTTTGAAAAAGTAGTTTTTCCCCATTGTTAATAAACCCAAAATCGCAAAAGCAATATTCATCAATAGAATGGACAATGATGGTGATATACCAAAAGTATTTAGAATAACCGCAATCCCAGATACCCCACCCGTAACCAAATCATTGGGTAATAAGAAAAAATAGAATCCAAAATTCATTAAAATAATTCCGAAAATGATTTGTGTAATTTCAATCATTGAAGTTTTATTTACTCTCATTTAACCACCTGTTTCAAATAACTATTAATAAAAGAATCAATATCTCCATCCATAACCAAATCGGTTTGAGCCGTTTCAGCACCTGTTCGATGATCTTTAACCATTTGGTAGGGATGAAACACATAACTCCTGATTTGGGAACCCCAGGCAATATCTTTTTGAGTCCCTTTTAATCCTTCCAGTTCAGCGATGCGTTCTTCTTCATGTAAAGCGGCTAATTTTGATTTTAAGATATTCATTGCGACCGTCTTATTTTGAAGTTGACTTCTTTCATTTTGACAAGTTACAACAATACCTGTTGGCAGATGTGTGATTCTTACGGCACTATCGGTTGTGTTAACAGACTGGCCTCCAGCGCCACTTGATCGATAAACATCAACGCGAATATCTTCATCATTAATAATGATTTCACTAAGGTTTTCAATAATCGGTGTGACATCGCAACTAACAAACGAGGTATGTCTTCGTTTATTAGAATCAAAGGGGGAAATGCGAACCAATCTATGAACCCCGACTTCACTCTTTAAGTTCCCGTAAGCATATTTGCCTTTAATCTTGATAGTAACACTTTTAATCCCAGCTTCTTCACCTGGTTGTAAATCTAGTAGATCCACTTTATAACGGTGTCTAGAAGCGTACCTAGAATACATTCGATATAACATCTCACACCAGTCTTGAGATTCTGTTCCACCAGCGCCAGGATGTAGTTCTAAAATACAATCATTTTTATCATAAGGACCGTTTAATAGCGTTAATAATTCAAACGCTTTTAAGCTTTTTTCTAAGGCAACAATCTCCTCTTCAATTAAGTCCCATTCAACAGAACCCTCTTCTGTTAATTCAAAAAGTTCATAAATATCTTCATAAATTCCCTGTAAATCTTCTATCGTATCTATTTGTTCTTTAATATCATTGGTTTTTTCAATGGTTTCTTGAGCCTGTTTCACATCATCCCAAAAACCAGGTTCTAATTGAACTTGGGAAAGTTGTTTATATTCACTTTTAATTTTATCTAAATTTAATGAGGTTTTTAAATCTTCTATTCTTATTTCAAAGTCGTTTAAGTGTTTATTTATTTCATAACGTTCCATAGTACACCTCTAAATAATTATAACATATTGTTATAATGTTTGTCTTTGTAAAAAGAAAAAAGGCAAAAATGCCTTTATCCTTTAAATTATCGCCCAAGTGCTCTTTGGTATTTGTTCTTCTTACCTTTTCCTTTGGGTTGGTTTTTATTTCCTTTATATTCTCTACCTTCATTAGTAGACGTGTTTTTAACCACTTGTTCACGTTCAGTATTAACTCTAATTTGAGCTCTAATGGCGAAGGTTGTGATATCTTTAGAAATGCTATAATTCATATCTTTATACATTTTAAATCCTTCTTCTTGATAAATTTGAAGGGGATTAGATTGTGCATAGGATTGTAAGCGAACATTTTGTCTAAGTTCACTCATCTGGTCAATATGTCGTGTCCAATGGGTATCAATCACTCTTAAGGTAATCACTTTTAAAAATTCTTGATAAACTTGAAGGGGCACATTGTCTTTTTTCTTAAAGACTTCTTTTTCTGCTAAATCTAACATGTATGTTTCCATGTTTTTAGCATCAATACCGCTTAATGAATCTTCTGTCAATGAGCCAGTAACAAAGATATGACCATCAAAAGCACTAATGATGTCATGCGCTGTGAAATTAGGTTTGTTATAAACAAAATCAGCCACGAATTCTTTTAAATAAGTTTGAATCGTCTTTAAAACGAATGGTTCGATATCTTGCGTCGTAATAACCATGGTTCGTTGTTCGTACATGATTTCTCTTTGTTTACGAATAACGTCATCATATTTTAAAACACTCTTACGTAAATCATAGTTTTGACCTTCAATACGTTTTTGAGCATTTTTAATAAATCTTGTGAACATCTTAGATTCTAGTGGTATAGGTTTTGAGGATGGGTTTTTCTTGTCTTGATTGAGGTTTTGAATCATTTGAATTCGTTGTTTAAATGATTCACCACCGAAACGCATTAATAGTTCATCTTCAGCTGATAAGTAAAATCTCGAGAATCCTGGGTCACCTTGACGTCCTGAACGTCCTCTTAACTGGTTATCAATTCTTCTAGATTCATGTCTTTCGGAACCAATTACCGCAAGTCCACCAACTTCAACAACCCCTTCACCTAACTTAATGTCAGTACCACGCCCAGCCATGTTGGTTGCGATCGTAACGGCACCTAAGTAACCCGCTTTAGCAACAATATCGGCTTCTCTTTCATGTTGTTTAGCGTTTAAAACTTCATGTGGAATTTTTCTTTTCTTAAGTAGTAAACTCAAATGTTCAGACGTCTCTACAGCAACCGTCCCTAATAGGACTGGTTGACCTTTTTTATGTCTTTCTTCAACGTCATCAATTAAAGCTTCATATTTTTCATCTAAAGTGGCAAATAAAAAATCAGAGGCATCTTTCCGAATAACCGGTTCGTTGGTTGGAACTTCAACCACGTACATGTTATAAATTTCTCTAAATTCTTCTTCCTCTGTTTTAGCAGTACCCGTCATACCGGATAATTTTTTATACATTCTAAAGAAGTTTTGGTAGGTAATCGTCGCAACGGTAATTGTTTCTTTCTTGATTTCAACATTTTCTTTGGCTTCTAATGCTTGGTGAAGTCCTTCGGAAAATTGTCTACCTGGTAAAACACGTCCAGTAAATTGGTCAATAATTAACACGGCATTATCCACCACCATATAATCTTTATCTCTAAACATAATATAGTTACTTCTTAAAGCATTGTTAATATGGTGAACTAAGTTAACATTCTTAACATCATATAAGTTTTCAACACTAAAGATTTTTTCAGCTTTTGAGATACCTGATTCAGACAACTCTATGGACTTAGCTTCAATATCAATTATATAATCTTCATCTCTTAAACTTTTCGTAAATCTATCAGCGCTCTGATAAAGATTTTGATTTTGTTTAGCAGGTCCAGAAATAATCAGTGGTGTTCTGGCTTCATCAATTAAGATGGAGTCAACTTCATCAATAATCGCATAACTTAATCCACGTTTTTGAACGATATCAGTTTCATATAAAACCATGTGATCTCTTAAGTAATCAAAACCTAATTCACTGTTAGTAGAATAAAGAATATCACAGGCATATGCTTCACGTTTTTGATCAGAATTAAGATCTCTAATATTTAAACCAACCCTCATCCCTAAAAATCTAAATATATCCCCAATTTCACCTTCTGCTTCACGTCTTGCTAAGTATTCGTTCACCGTAACAATATGAACCCCATTATCACTTAAAGCATTTAAGTAAGCGGGCATGACTGCAGTTAACGTTTTACCTTCACCAGTCTTCATTTCGGCAATGTTACCACCATGAATAACGATCGCCCCTAATAATTGAACATAATATGGATAAAGTCCAGTAACTCTCCTAGACGCTTCTCTGACAACCGCATAAGCTTCAACCATTAAGGTTTCTAAAGTTTCACCATTACGAACACGTTCTTTAAAATAAGGCGTTTTAGCCTTAAGTTCTTCATCTGTTAAGCTTTCCATTTCAGACGCTAACGCATCTATTTTATCAGCGACAGGTCTCGCTTTTTTTAATTCTTTATAGCCGCTGTCAAATAATTTTTTAAACATTGTTATCACAACTTTTCTTTCTATTTTGATTTTCTATATTATTTTAACATAAATAATACTAATCCCCAAGTAATTAAATGAAAAAAGGTGGATATGTTTCACCTTTTCTCTTTTATTATTTAAGTTCCTTGAAATATTTTATGGAATCTAATTCTTCCCAAGGTAATCCCAAATCTTCTCGTCCCATATGACCATAAAAACTTGTTTGTTCATAAATAGGTCTTAATAGTTTAAATCTATCAATGATGCCTCTTGGGGTTAAATCAATATGCTTTCTTATTTGTTTTACAATATCAGCCTCTGAAACGAATGATGTTCCAAATGTGTCGACTCTAACTGACACTGGTTGAACCTCACCAATTACATAGGCTAATTGAACTTCACATTTAGAGGCAATTCCACTAGCAACAATATTCTTAGCCAAGTATCTCGCCATATAGGCTGCGCTTCTATCCACTTTAGATGGATCTTTACCACTCATAGCGCCACCACCATGTCTAGCATAACCACCGTAGGTATCAACAATAATTTTTCTTCCTGTTACACCAGTGTCACCTTTAGGTCCACCAATAACAAACTTACCGGTTGGATTAATGAAAATTTTTGTATTTTCATCAATTAATTCACTTGGAATCACCTTAAAAATAACTTCTTTTTTAATCGCTTCTCTTAATTCGTTAATATCCATATCTTGGTGCTGTGTCGAAACAACCACAGCATCAACTCTAGAAGGTTTATCATCCTCATCATATTCCAAGGTAACTTGAGATTTACCATCTGGTCTAACAAAATCAAGAATCCCCTTCTGTCTTACTTCATCAAGTCGTTTTACTAAATTATGTGCCAGTGTAATTGATAATGGCATATAATTTGGTGTTTCATCACAAGCAAAACCGAAGATTAATCCTTGGTCACCAGCCCCAATCGATCCATCTGCTTTATTAACCCCTTGTGCAATATCAGGTGACTGACTGTGTATAGCCGTTAATACCGCTAAATTGTCAGCATCAAATCCATATTTTCCACGGGTATATCCAATATTTTCTACAGTTTTTCTTACGATACTTTCAATGTCAATATAAGTGTTTGTTTCTATTTCTCCAGCCACCAAAACTAAACCGGTAGTGGTTAACACCTCACAAGCAACATGGGCGTCTTTATCATTTGTAAATATCGCATCTAATACGGCATCCGCAATTCTATCGGAAACTTTATCAGGATGCCCCATTGTGACTGATTCAGATGTAAATAGTTTTCTTTTCATATTTCTAAACTCTCCTTTTTCTATAAAAAAAGCTCTTTTCCCAACCAAAAGAGCAATTACTCATTGTTGGGTTTCCCCCTTATCGAAAGCACCTTGCTTAGGCAGGTTGCTGCTACATCAATGGTGATTAACCTCCGTAGCTCTTAATGAATTTAAGATGTGGTTATATTATAACATATGTTAATGATTATTCAATTAGAAATCATTATACATTGCTTCAAATTCAGTTTTGTAACTCAAAAAACGTTCTAACAATTGAAACTCAAAGTAACTATTAAACTGCGTTTGGAATAATTCAATGACTGTTTTATGTGGATACGGACGTTTATAACTCTTTGTGCTACGCATGGTAATATAAAGATCACACAACAAAATTATTTGTGAAGTAATCTCAGGTTGGATCTTTTGCATCTCGAGAACAAAGTTATGGTTTGCTGCCCCTTCAATATGGGCTCTAGCAATATCCTCAGCCTTTTGAGCCAATTGTAATCTTTTCGCAATTTGATTTCCTAACATTGTTTTTTCTTTTAAGTCATCATAATCTGTGGTTGCCTCTTCTGGTGGATTCACTAAATCTTCAATTTCTTTATACCTTAAATGCGTATTAGAAAAAGTATTAATTTTACTCATCTTAGTTTCATCTAAGCCATAGATTAAGCCTAACTTATTACTCATCTTACTGACTAAATTAACATGTTGTAAATCTAAAAATGATGATTTAGACGATAATACAACTTTAAATAAATCGGAAACAATGGTTGTGAAATCTTCTTGAACTTCACGTCTTTTGACGAGTTCATTACGTCTTTCATATTGCATATACTGACCAATTGAAACAATCGCATAAACTACCATGACAAAGATTATGAATATTAGTGTTCTAAGTAATATATCACTAAATGCAGCGTCATGAATAAAACGCCTAAAAAATTCACTAATTTCTAACCCTTGATAATCTGTATTAATACGATATGTCCAAGTAAAGTGAATAATTGTCATTACTGGCAACATCCCAAATGCACTCCATAAAATGAGTTTCTTTGATTGATATAAACTAATCACGACGATTGAATAATAGATCATCACATAGGCAGCGGTTTCTAAAGAATCCGTTTGATAAAATCTAGCATAAAATAAGATAGCCGAGATGAACATGTAAGCAGCCAAAAGATACATTGCCACCTCTTGTTTAGTCTTATCGTGTGTATCCGAGCTAATTAAACGTTTTATAACCGTATTTAAGAAGAATGTGAAGGGGAAAAATAAGGCTGTAAATAGCCAATCTGAAGCCTCACCGGAGTAATAAGCGACAATAAATAAAATGATAGAATAAAAAATGTTTGAGACAAATGTGATATTTTTAATAACGATATTACGTCTATGTAACACCGCCACCTCATCGGTAATATCAACACCTGTTTCAAACCCAAAAAAACGATTAAATAGACCCTTAGTCGCTTTTTTAAATTTATCCTTTTTCGCCATTAATTATTCCCTACTTTATCTCTTCTATATTATCGAAGAGTGAAATTTTTTCATGTGTTTCAGTCTGAGCCATTTCCTCATTAATTACTTGAGCCACCCTAGTGGAGGCTGCAGCTGCAATCGCACCAACAATATCGTCTAGAAATGTGTGGACGACGCCTGGTTTTTTGCCTTCTGTATTTAGTGTATTAACAATACCATGTTTATTCACATCAATATCACCAAAGTTGGTCATCCCAATAACGCCATAAATTCTTGCAACATCTAACCCTAAAACCTCATCAACACCAAATAAACCTAAATCAGCTTCGATAATATCTTGAATTGGACCTTCAAACATTTTCTTTTCTGCCAGTTTATCTAACTCAACCGCTAGTAAAACATGATGAAATATGTCTCTTAAAGATAAGATTTTCAAAACTGAATCACGACAGGTTTCAAACTTAATGTCATCGGTATATCTTGCTTGCTGTTTATAGCTGATTTTTGCAATATCATCTATTTCAACCCCACGACTCTTTAAAGCCTCAACACACAATCTTGTCATTTCTTCACGCGAAAATAATAATTTTTTACTCATTGAAAACACTCCCTTCACAAATTATTTTTTGACCGTTTAAATAAGCTTTGTCGGTCATTCTTTTTTTACCTTGTTCAGATAACTCCAGTATTCTAACGACACCATCTAATGTTTTAACGTGGAGTTCTTTATCTATAGAAACCACTGTTCCTGGCTTCATACTTGATATTATATCACTTTTTGCCAGTTTGAAAACCTTTATTCTAACACCCTTAATAAATATGGAGGCAGCGGGTTCATCTAATAAACCATTTAACTGTCTCATTACTAAATAAGTTGGCTGATTAAAATTAAGTATTTCATCCTTCTTATTTAAGTTATAAGCAAATGTAACCAAAGACTCGTCTTGAAGGATTGGATCAATTTGTTTGTTTAAAATATCTTCTAAGTTTTCAACCAATAAATCTCTTCCCACATAGGAAAGTTTTTTCATCAATGAAGTGGTGGTGTCATCTTCCTCAATCGAGATTTCACTTTGAGCAATAATTGAGCCACTGTCCATTTTTTGAGCCATATACATTAAGGTAACCCCTGTTGTCGTATCGCCATTCATAATCGCTCTTTGAACTGGTGCACCACCTCTATATTTTGGTAATAATGACCCATGAATATTTACCATAGTATAGTGATCAATTAATTCAGCGGGAATCATTTGTCCATAAGCAGCCGTTACAATTATGTCGGGGTTTATATCAATAATGCGTTGATAATCTGTTTTAATGTTTTTGGGTTGAAAAACTTCAAGATTATGCCTTACCGCAAAGAGTTTAACCGGTGAATAAGTGAATTCTTGTTTTCTACCTACCCTTTTATCAGGTTGTGTGACAACAAGATTAATGGGTGATATTTCATTTAATTTTTCTAAGATTGGAACCGCAAAATAAGGGGTTCCCATAAAGACAATGTTCATTTTACACCTCTACACCATATCTGGATAATAATCTATGACAATCAAATAGTCTTTGTAAAAACGTTTATCTAAGTAATTCATTAAATAACTTGAATCAAAGTGTCGCAATGTTTTAAGTAAAATACTGTAATTATATCGTTCTTTGTCCATCAGAATATAATCGGGTGAAGGCCCTAATATTTCGATTTGACTGTTTTTTGCAACAATGTTGTTTTTAATTTTTGTTAAGGTATTGATTGTTTTATTTTCATCAAAACCTTTAAATGTCACTTTGATAACTTGATTAAAAGGCTTATATTTTAAGATTTTACGGTTGTTAAGTTCTTTTTTATAATATAAATCAAAATCATTGGTTTGAAGGCTCTTTAAGACAAAATGATCTGGATTATAAGTTTGAATGATTGCATTCCCTTGTTTTAGACCTCGTAGTCTACCAATATGTTGTTTTATGATATTATAGGTATTTTCATTAGACAAATAACTATTTAAATTTAACATCTGTTCAGCTAATAAAACACCCACTAAAGTAACATTTTCAAAATGATGTCCTTTAGATACCATTTGGGTCCCTAATAATATATCGTAACTTCCTTTTTTAAAATCCGTTAACATTTTATCATATGACCCTTTACGCTTAGTCGTATCTAAATCCATTCTTAATACTTTTGCGGAGGGAAATATCTTATTTAAACTTTCTAAAGCTTGTTCAGTACCAAACCCAACTGGTAAAACAAGCCTAGATTTACATACTTTACAGGTTTCACTATAAGATTCTTTGTAACCACAGTGGTGACACAATAATTGGTTATTGTCTTTGTGATAAACAAGATTTACCCCACAACTTGGACAAGTAGGCACATTTCCACAAGTTCTACACATCACAAAGGGGGCGTAACCACGTCTATTTACAAGTAAGATCACTTGTTCATTTTGAATTAATCTTTGTTTGATACTCTCCAATAAGTCTACTGAGAAGATAAAATCATCTTTTAAAGTAGGCGTTTTTTTCATATCGATTAATTTAATATCAATTTTATTATCAAAGATTGGCTTAGATAATTTTAACCGTTTGATCATTTCTAAGTCAGTATCATAAATCATCGATATCGTTGGGGTTGCAGATCCCATTAAAACCGGAATATTAAAGTGTTCTCCTAATAAATAACTTAGTTCTTTAGTATCGTAAAAGGGCATTTGTTTTTGAATATATGAAGTATCATGGGCTTCGTCAATAACAATCAATCCTAACGCATTTAATGGTAGAAATAGCGCACTTCTAGTCCCAACAATTAATTTTATTTTATTGTCTTTCGTTTTTCGATAAGCATCGTATTTCTCTTGCTTATTAAGGTTAGTATGATAAATTAAAACTTCTTCATTAAATCTTTCTTTTAATCTTGAAGTCATCTGATAAATTAAGGCAATCTCAGGCACTAAAATTAGTATTTGTTTACCTAAATTCATCACTTTCTCGATAACGTTTAAATAAACCTCTGTTTTACCTGATGCAGGCGGACCAAACAATAAATAGCGTTGATATTTCTTAATATCGATTTGTTTAATCGCTATGGATTGTTCATCCGTTAAAGTAATCACATCTTCATGAGATTCATAATGGGACGTTTCTTGTTGGTAATACTCAATATTTTTTACTTCTAAAACAGCTTTATTTATCAGGGTTTGAATAATTCCTTTTGAGTAGCCTTCCTTGACTAAATCTTTAATAAAAATAGTTTCTTGACCAATTCTTTCAACTATTTCAGTTTGTTTAGCGGTTAGTTTACCATCAATAGGATTAGAAAAAACAGCGGGAAGAAATTTAATTTCACCTTTATTAACCACCTCAACTTCTTTGGTTAAGATACCTTGATGAATTAAATGATTCACTTCTTGATAGTCTTCACTATTGAGGTCATCTAGCCAAATAACACCGTCTTTAACATATTGTATTAACTGTTCTGAGATAAGATTCAAATCACTAATTGACAGATAATGTTCATAAGCAGCTTGTAAAGCGTTTGGGACAACCACTTCAAAAGCTTCATTATAACTAGAAAATGACGTTTCTTGAATGTATTTTATCAGTTTAAGTTGAGCGGGTGATAAAGTGGGTTTGTCCTCTAAGGTGTATAAGATATCTTTTGTTGCGACTTTAGAAGTCTTCATAAGGCTGATTATATAGGCTAGTCTTTTTTGATGATTAAAATCCACCACGACACGCATGCCAACTTTTATAGACCCTTCTAAATAGGAAGGGATTTTATAATCATAGATTTGATTTAAATGTTTTGAAGATATATCAACAACAACTTGAGCATACATAAACTTCACCTATCTAAAATTATACCATAATATTAGAAAAAAATGAGCCCTGGTTTAGGGCTCACAATAAATTATTTAGTCTTGGTTTCTTTTGGAACTTCTGGTGTTTTTGCTTCCCAAGCTTCCTTAGCGGTACTTACAATTGTATTAATACTTGTTAAATCAGATGGAATTATCAGTTTGGTTGCTTGTCCTTTTGAAACTTCAACCATGGCTTCAAAACCCTTAATTGCTAGAACACTACTATCCGCTTTTGATTCTCTAATTAAGCGAATCCCTTCAGCAGTTGCCTCTTGTACTTTAAGAATTGCTTCCGCTTCACCTTCCGCTTTTAAGATTGCTGATAGTTTTTTACCTTCAGCATCTAATACCATCGCCGTCTTATTACCTTCAGCAATCAGAATTTTTGATTGTTTTTCGCCTTCAGCATTTAGAATCACTTCACGTTTTTCACGTTCAGCACGCATTTGTTTTTCCATGGCATCTCTAATATCTTTTGGAGGCATAATGTTTTTAAGTTCCACTCTGACAACTTTCATTCCCCACGGATCAGTCGCTTCATCAAGGATGATTCTTAGTTTAGAGTTAATTAATTCTCTTGAGGTTAAAGCTTCATCTAAATCAATGGCGCCAATAATATTTCGTAAAGTGGTTGCTGTTAAATTTGCTAAAGCATTGTTTGGATTGTTAACCCCATAAGTAAATGATTTAGGATCTGTAATCTGGAAATAAACGACTGTATCAATTTGCATTGTGACGTTATCTTTTGTAATAACGGGTTGTGGTTCATAGTCAATCACTTGTTCTTTAAGTGAAACTTTGGATGAAACTCGATCAAAGAAAGGTACTAACCAGTGAATCCCAGTTTCCCAGGTCTTGTAATATCTTCCCAAACGTTCAATAATAACACTTTCTGACTGTCTAACGATCTTAACGCTAGATAAGGATATAATTAAAGCAATTAATAATATAATCCCAAAAATAATTAAAACAACAATAATTGGATCCATTTAACTAATCTTCCTTTCTAATTGGTTCTACCAATAATTTATTTCCTTCAATATCAACGATTCTAACTAAATCGCCTTCTAAAATAGTAATGTTTTCCGTTGTAAAGGCAGTCCAAATTCTTGTTTGTACTTGAACTTCTCCTCGTTGGTTTAAACTGACTTCCTTTAATATGGTCCCTTGTTGACCAATCAAACTACTGACATTGGTTTTGATTATTTCTCTGCTCATAAATCGTTTTGATAGTGGTCTTGTTAGTAATATTAATATCATTGATACCACAACAAAGGCCCCTATTTGCCATAAATAATGAACATTGAATGCAGCCATCAACAGCGCTACAATCGCCCCAACAGAAAACCATATACTGATCAATTCTGGACTTTCAAATTCAAGCAAAACAGTTGCGATCAAAACAAACACCCAAACACTAATCATTATTATTTGAATTGTGTCCATTAAATCACCTCATTTAGATTTATTTTTAACATTTTAGAAGTAGTATCCCAGACAGCATGAAACTTTTGATGTTCACTAAAGTCTAGCTCGAATGTTGTTTCTATTTCTGATATTACTTTCTTACTACTTATTCTACCATAACTCGGTTTAATCTTTAAATCTAATAGATTATTCTTATCAATATTACCTCTTAAAGACTCTTCTTTATTTAAATGCTTAATAAGAACTAGTCTGTTCTCAACATCCATCCCAACAAGCACTTTATAAGCACTCTCAAAATAATAACTCGCAGGCTTGTTTAATGTGATGTTTGTATCATACAAGGTTACCGTTAACTGATTGTTGTTAACATTAATCCATTTTATGCTCATCTAATCACCTCTTAATTTAATTATATTGTATTAATTTGAATATTACAATACTTTTTTGAATTATTTTGAATTATTTTAAATTTAAATAATAAAAAGCCATAATCTCGCTTGATTATGGCTTATTTACTATTCATTTTTAGTTGTGTTTAATTCCTTAATTATTTTATCGATTTTATTTCCGTAAGCAAGTGCTTCGTCATATTTAAACTTAAGTTCAGGCATTTTACGAATATTTCTAATTTTTTGAGATAGTTCTTGCCTAATTTGTTTGTTAAATTGATTTAAGATGTTTTTAGCAATATCTAAGTCTTCTTCTTTATCAGATAATATCGTGTAATAGATTGTCGCGAAGGAAAGATCTTTTGTTATTTTAACTTCTGTGATATTAAAATACATTTGGCCTACTACCTTACGATCTTTATTAACAATAACAGCAAGTTCTCTTAGAAATAAGGATTGAAGTCTTTCTAAAGTCACATTTTCCATTATTTTTCTACCTCTTTATCTCTAAATGCTTCTAAAATATCTCCTACTTTTATATCATTAAAGTTTTCTACACTAATACCACATTCATAGCCTTGTCTAACTTCTTTAACATCATCCTTAAAACGTTTTAAAGAAGACATTTTACCTTCAAATATTACGATTCCTTCTCTAAGGACTCTGATTCCACTATTTCTTATAATGGTTCCATCCGTAACATAACTTCCTGCAACCGTACCAATTTTACTTATTTTATAGACTTCTCTGACTACAGCTTGTCCACTAACCACTTCTTCAAATTCAGGGGCTAACATACCAGAAAGTGCCGCTTCAATATCTTCAATCGCTTTATAGATGACGTTGTATAAACGAATCTCTACACCTTGAGATTTAGCAAGGTCTCTTACCATGGCAATCGGTCTTACATTAAAACCTAAGATAATGGCATTGGATGCATCTGCTAAAGTAACGTCTGATTCCGTAATGGCACCAACACTAGAACGTATGACATTAACGTGTAAGCCTTCGATATCAATTTTTTCTAATGAATTTTTTAAGGCTTCAATGGTACCTTGCGTATCCCCTTTAATAACTAAAACCAATTCTTTTTCTTGTTCTTCAGCTTCTTTGAATAATGTCTTTAATGAAGCTTTCTTTTGCTTCGCAAGATCCCCTTCTCTTTGACGAGAGGTTCTTTCTTCAGCGATTTGTCTGGTTTGTCTTTCATCTTCTAAGCAAACAAACTTATCCCCAGCAGATGGAACATCCATTAGACCAGTAATTTCGATTGGTTGACTTGGTAAGGCGACTTGGATTCGTTTTTTCGTTCCATCAGACATGGTTCTAACTTTACCGTAAGTATTACCACAGACCAAGTTGTCCCCTATTTTTAATGTCCCATTTTTAACAATAACGGTTGTGACAACGCCTCTTCCTTTATCAAGTCTTGCCTCAATAACGGTCCCTGTTGCAAGTCTATTAGGGTTAGCTTTTAAATCTTCAATTTCACTAACTAATATGACAACTTCTAATAAATCCTCAATCCCCATATTCTTTAAAGCAGATATTTCAACAAATGGGACTTTGCCACCCCAATCTTCAGGAACAATACCTAAATGTGACAATTCTGTTTTAACATGTTCTGGATTGGCTTGTGGTCTATCAATTTTATTGACTGCAATAATAATTGGCACACCAGCAGATTTAGCATGGTCAATCGCTTCAATTGTTTGAGGCATAACCCCATCATCTGCAGCAACAACGATAATGACGATATCCGTTACTTGTGCTCCTCTCGCACGCATTTCAGTAAATGCAGCGTGTCCTGGGGTATCAATAAAGGTAATTTTTTGACCTTTTATTTCAACTTGATAAGCCCCTATATGTTGGGTAATCCCACCTGCTTCTACAGCAGCAACTCTTGTGTGTCTTATCGCGTCTAGTAATGTTGTTTTACCATGGTCAACATGTCCCATAACCGTTACGATTGCTGGTCTATGAATTAAGTCTTCTTCCTTATCATCAAAAGTCATTTCATCATATCTGGTGATATCTGTAATCACTTCATTTTCAATGGAAAAGCCTAAATCCATCGCAACCAATTCGATGGTATCGCGGTCTATTGTTTGATTAATAGAGGTCATTACCCCTAAACCCATTAAACGCTTAATAATTTCAGCATTAGAAATCCCCAAACGGATTGCCACATCGCTTACAGACATATTAGGTTTATAAATTAAAACCTTTCCTTTAGCGGATACTGACTTTTTCTTTGGCAAATTAGTTTGTCTCACTTCTTGTTTGCTGTATTTCTTTGATTCCACGTCTTTTTCTATTTCATAGCGTTTCTTCATATAATCACTTCCTTTTTATTTATTTTTTAAACATGTCCCTAAATCCTTCATCAAGGATTGCGACACATTTGATGTTTGATTTTCCAATTGCTTTAGATAAAGTATTAGAATCAAACATCGTTAATACTTCAACTTGATAAAAATGACATTTATCGGTGATTTTCTTCGTGGTATTAAAGGCTGCATCACTGGCAAGAAATACAAGTTTTGCTTTACCAGATTGAATTGCTTTAATAACTTGGTCTGTCCCAACGGTTAGCTTAGATGCTTTTTTAGCAAGTCCTAATCTATTTGGCATTTTTAACAAGCTCTAATAATTCTTCATAAATTTCATTAGGGATATTTACTTCAAGTTTCTTATCCAAAACCTTGGTTTTTATGGCTTTTTCGATCACACTTTTATCAAGCATCAAATAAGCCCCTCTACCATTGGCTTTTCCAGTTAAATCAACACTGATTTTACCTTCTTTTGTTGCGACAACACGAACCAAATCTTGTTTGGGTCTTTGTTCTTTTGTGACAACACAAGTTCTCATTGGAATTTTTTTAACTTTCATAACTATCACCTATTAATAATCGATACCCTCACTATTGGCCATCGTTACTGATTTAATATCAATCTTCCATCCAATTGCTTGAACGGCAAGTTTCACGTTTTGTCCGCCTTTACCAATCGCAAGAGATAATTTATCATCTTCAACAATAGCAAGTGCTGTCTTTTGACTTTGATCAATATTAATGACGTTAATGACGTCAGCAGGTTGTAAAGAATTAGCGATTAAATCTTTTTCGTTTTCACTCCATAAGAATAAATCAACCTTTTCACCTGATAAAGATCTAACGATTTCTTTGATTCTAATCCCGTCTGGGCCAACACATGAACCAATCGCATCAACGTTAGAATCATTGGATTTAACGCCTATTTTAGCTCTATCCCCGGCATCACGGGCAACCCCCATAATCTCAACGATACCATCTTTGACTTCTGGGATTAAGTCTTCAAATAATCTTGTTACAAAACTCTTGTCTAAACGTGTCACTAAAACTTTCGGTCCTTTAGATTTCATTTCAACTTGAGAAATAAAGACTTTGATAGATTCTCCTTCAACAAACTTATCGTTTGGTAGACATTCTCTTTTTGGCAGTAATGTGGTAACCTCTCTACCGAGTTCAAGACGATAATAATTTTCATCTTCTCCAATAACGCGTCCCACAATCATTTCTTTTTCTTTTTGTTTAAAGAATTCATAAAGTTTGTCTTTTTCAATCGTCTTTAAGTTTTGATTTAAAACGTTTTTTAAGTTTTGAACGGCTGCTTGTGAAAATTCTTTAGGGTTAATCGCTTCTTCTAAAAGTTCTCCAACTTTGATTCTTTTTCTAATTTTTCTTGCTTCTGACAATTTAATTTGTTTGTACTTTGGATCTGCTTCCAAGTCAAAGCCTTCGTCAGGAACCACTAGTTGTTGTTCAAAAATAAGGATTTCGTTCTTTTCTCTATTTACTTCAACGCGACATGAAGAATGGCCTTTTGTTTTCTTGAATGCAGCGTGCATTCCTTTAATAAAGCCATCAACTATTTGATCATATGAAAAATCTCTTTCTTCTACTAAAGCGTCTAACGCTTCAAAAAATGCTTTGCTTACCATATTTCCTCCTAAAATTTAATTGCTAATCTTAATTTAATTATATCACTATAGTTTATTTCAAATGTCTTAAATCGACCTTTTAAATTAACTTTAATACTCAATGTTTCACCAGTAATCTTTTCTAAAATACCTTCATGTTCTAAATTGTTTGTTTTAAAGAAGACATATTTACCGATAAAACGGTTTGCTTCTTCTAAAGATCGAATATCTCTTTCTGCACCAGGTGAAGATACTTCTAGGTAGTAATCTTCAGGTAATTCACTATCAATAAGATCATTAATTTTTTGATTAACTGTTGATAATGTGTCAGAATCTAATTTGTCTCCATCAACCAACACTTCTAAGATGTTCATCCCAAATTCTTGTTTTGTCTTCAAAGAATATAAGGATAGTTTTTCCGTAGCTAAGGCTGGTTCAATGATTTTTTTAATGTTTTCTAAGTTCATAATCTATCACCTCAATAAAATGAGCGGATCTTCATCCACTCACATTACAGTTTATTATATCATTAATTTAATGAACATTCAATAAATAAATTTATTCTATTTTGCAAATGCAAATTATTTGCAAGTGAGTTTTTTTATGCTATAATCAATCGTGTCTACATAGGAGAATATTATGAAAAAAATCTTGCTATTGCCAATATTAGCCGTTTTAGTTTTACTATCTGCTTGTACAACACCTGAAAAATATGATGTTGTAACCACGCTTTACATTCAATACGATATGGTTAGAAGTATTGCTGAAAATA
Organism: Acholeplasmataceae bacterium UBA5409; assembly: GCA_002410615.1. Taxonomy (GTDB): domain Bacteria; phylum Bacillota_I; class Bacilli_A; order Acholeplasmatales; family UBA5453; genus UBA5409. Next base: position 8,927 of record DHNT01000005.1, on the reverse strand, counting down.
AATTGACTTACAATCTTGTTACGCCGATTGGTTCAGATGCACATAGTTTTGACCCAACTTCTAAACAAATCATCCAAATTGAATCCTCAAAAGTGTTTTTATTCACTTCTAATGAAATGGACCCCTGGGTAACTAACCTTGATCATGGAAATAGCAATTTTGTTGATTTGAGTGTTGCAAATGTTTTTGATTTACATCACGATGAAACTGAAGAGAATCAAGATGATGAACATGAAAGTCACGGTCATGATGAAAATCTTCATTACTGGACTGTGCTTGAAAATCAAATTAAAATGGTAGATGTTATCTTAGATGCCTTAATCGAAATAAAACCTGATGAAAGTACTTTCTTTACGACCAATGCATCGGAACTTAAAGATAGCCTTCAAGATATCAAATCTCAATTTTTAGCCTTACCTTTAACCAAAATTCCTTTGTACTATATAGGCCATAATGTCTTTTCTTTATTCAATGAAGAAACAAATTTAAATATTATTTCTTTAACCGATTCTTTTACCACAGAGGTTAATCCGACTTCTCAAGAAATTGGTCAGATGTTTTATCAAATAAAAGAATCTAAATCAACCGTTTTCTTCTATGACCCATTTGAAGGATTAGAAACAGCTAATTCTATAGAAACTGATTTATTAAATGTGTCTTATGACATTATAAAAAAACCGCTTTATTCGATGCATAACATTAGTAAAGACCAATTTGAAAATAAGACAAGCCTTCTCGATTTATGGCGTGAGAATTTAGCTAATATAAAACTAGCTTATGGGGTATAAATATGATATTAAGTTTTGATAATGTTTCTGTTAAAAAGTATGATACCTGTATTATTAAAGATATCTCCTTTACTGTTAACAAAGGCGATTATTTGAATATCATCGGGCCTAATGGATCTGGTAAAACTACTTTAATAAAGGTTATGACTGGTTTAACAAAACCAACCGAAGGGATTGTTAGGTTTGGTGATTATAAATTAGGTTATATTCCCCAACATCTTCATAATTCTAAATTCGTTCCGGCCACCGTTTATGAAGTTTTAAAACTATCTAACTTAAACAAAGTTAAAGATTCAGAAATTGATGCCTATTTAGAATTAATGAATATTAGTGAACTAAAATACCATAAAATGAATCAACTTAGTGGTGGAGAATCTCAAAGAGTTTTTATTGTTCGGGCACTATTATCACGACCAGATGTTTTAATTCTAGATGAACCTACCAGTGCGCTTGACCCAGGTTTTAGAGATAAGTTTTATAATTATATTGAAACACTTCACAATAATGGGATGACTATAGTACATGTCACGCACGATTTATCAGACGGTTTACGAAGAGGTTCTAAAATCATTCAACTTGATCAAACCATCCGTTTTAATGGGAGCTTTGAACAGTTTCAAAATTACCATGAACAGCATCATGCTGAAAAGGATGGTGAACATTACCATGTTTGATTTTCTAATGCATCCTTTTATGATTAGGGCTATTTTAATCGGAATAATCTTAGCTATTTCAACTTCACTGATTTCCAACTATTTAGTCAGTTCAAACCAGTCCTTAATTGGAGATGGGTTAGCCCATATTAGTTTTACCGGCGTTGTGATAGGGGTTTTATTTAGTAATAACCCTTTATATGTCGCAATCCCAATCGCGATTTTGGCATCGATACTCATTAAATTATTAATGCGTTCTAATAAATTGCATGGTGATACTGCAATTGGTTTAGTTTCAAGTTTCGCACTCGCAATTGGGTTTATTTTAATTTCTAAATCCGCTGGTTTTAATATGAGTGTTGAGTCAATGTTAGTTGGGTCAATCTTTTCAACTAAATGGAGCGATGTTTTATATTCAGGAATTATATCAATACTTGTCTTAATCTTTATCCTATTTAGTTATCAGAAACTTTTTACAATCACATTTGATAGTACTTATGCAAAATTTAGTAAAATTAAAGAAGTTTATTATGATTATGCCTTAGCTGCTTTAACAGCGGTGGTGGTCGTCGTAGGCGTTCAAACAATTGGAACTCTACTTATCAGTGCCTTTATTATCTTTCCGGCTGTATCAGGTAGTTTGATTGCGAAATCGTTTAAACATATGATGATTAATAGTGTTATTATTAATGTCGTTGTGACAATTGCTGGAATAATCATCGGACATTTTTTAAGTTTCCCAGCCGGTTCTACTATTATTGTTTTACACGGAATTACGTTTGGTGTATTATATTTATTTAAATGGATAAGGAGAATTGAATAATGTTAAAAATGACGAAACAAAGAACTTTATTACTAGATTATTTAAAAAAATCAACTAAGCCATTGTCAGCTGAAATGGTTTATTTAAAATTGCCTCAAGGCTCCATGAACTTATCAACGATTTATCGTTCTTTAGAGGCTTTTGAGGTAGCCGGTTTAGTTGATAAAACAAATTTGGGTAACCTCGCTTACTATAAGATTAGGTCCCATGAACATAAACATTATTTGGTTTGTAAAAATTGTCATAAAATGATTGAAATTGATTGTCACGTCGATAGTTTTTTGGAAGTTGAAACAAAAAAACACCATTTCAAAGTGGAATCTCATGATTTGACAGTATACGGCTATTGCGAGAAATGCCAAACCTTAGCATAAAAAAAACCACTAATCAGTGGTTTAGTCATTTGTGATAAATACTTTTATCGAAATATATAATCCATAGATGGCAGCAAGGCTCATCACTGATCCAGATATAACTATTAAATACGATTCCAAATTTGGTAATAAAGATGAGAATATACCTAATATTAAAGCACCAGCAATCACGTATAGGACAATTTTAATATGTTGTGTATCTCTTTGGTTGACAACGACCAAATCGTCTTTTTTAGTGATAAAATACCAAATAATACCACCCACAATAACCACACCCAAAAAGACTAATTCTAATACTGTAAATAAGGTATCTCTTGTGATAAGGGATCTTAATATGTAATCAACACCATAAAAAAAGAACCCTGTATAAAAAACTATTTGTAAAACAATACTTCTTCTTAACATTTGCATATAAAATCACTCCATATATAGTTTAGCACAGAAAATTACTTTTTGTTAACAATGATACGAGATTATGGTATAATTAATACGAAACGAGGCTATGAAATCATCATGAGAAAAGCAGTTTATGCAGGATCTTTTGATCCGCTAAGTAATGGACACATCGATATTATGGAAAGAGCCGCTAAGTTAGTCGATAAGTTATATGTGCTCGTCACCGTTAATATTGATAAACATTCCACATTCACCATTGAAGAACGCGTTAATATGATTAAGAAAGTTGTTAAAGCTGATAATATTGAAGTCGCGTGGACCGATGATTTAGTGGTTAAGTTTGCTGAAGAAAAAGGGGCAACTGCACTCATAAGAGGTCTTAGAAACATCAAAGACTTTGAATCAGAGATAGCACTTTATCATTTTAACCGGAACATCGATAATAAAATTGAAACCATTGTCTTATTCCCAACCTATCTATATACGTATTTATCCAGTAGTGCGATTAGAGAATTGGTCTATTATAACCAAGACATCACACCTTATGTCCCAGATATTTTAAAAGATGAGATTATCAAAGGCATTAAACGTTCACTTAAGAAGGCCTAGATGATAAATTGCTTTACTTAAACCATCTTCATCAATACGAGCAGTAACGTAAGTTGCTGCTTTTTTTAAGAAATCATACTGACTGTTTCCCATACAAACACTAATATCGGAACCTTGTAACATCTCAAGGTCATTGGCACCATCCCCAAAAGAAATCAGTTTATCCACTTGTTCTAACTGTCTAATATTTGAGATTGCGACCCCTTTATTAACTTCTTTACTGGTTAAGTCTACCCCATCTGTTGTCCAAGGATAAACAGTTAAATGACTAAATTTTTCTTTAAATGTTAGATATTCTTTTCTTGGGCAAAATACCCACATTTGATAAATATCATTATAATGATGATAGAATGGATCAATCTTAGGAATTCTTAAATCATAGTCTCTAAGACTTGCTGTAGAAGCGTCAGTTAAATCAGAAATAGCAAATTCCTTGGCCCCGATATAAGCAACCCCAAAGCCTCTAGTTTGAGCGTATTTGAATATTTGTTCAGTGTCTTCTTTATTCATACTTTTACCAAACAAGAATTCCTCGTTATGGTAAACTGTTGCCCCATTAATTAACACTTTATAGCTGAAATATGGAAGCAATTCAGTGATGGCGTTAAGTTGACTATAACTTCTACCTGTGGCAAGTCCCAAGATATAATCTTTATTTTGGGCTAGTGCTTTAATTGCCTTAGTGGTGCTTTCCCACACTTTTAAATTTTTATTATCAAATAGAGTTCCATCAACATCAAAAAATAACATTGTCTTCATAAATTCACCTTTTCTTGTAAAATTAATTGCGCATAATTTGATTATACAAGATTTTAGTGTAAAATGGTAATGAAGATGTTTATACAAACAAAAAATAATAAGGAGGATTTATTTTGAGCCGAAACACATTGTTAAATACCAATGAAATTGGGATTTTTGCATTAGGTGGTTTAGGCGAGGTTGGAAAAAATACTTATGTTTATGAAATAGAAGATAAGATTTTTATCGTAGATGCAGGAATTATGTTTCCTGATAATACGCTATTAGGTATTGATTATGTGATCCCTGATTATGATTATTTGGTTAAAAATGAAGAAAGAATAGTGGGTCTTTTTATTACCCACGGCCATGAAGATCATATCGGCGGTATTCCCTATTTACTGAAACAAGTAAAAATACCTGTTATTTACGCGAGCGGAATCGCTGTAGATTTAATTGCCAACAAACTCACTGAACACGAAAATCTAAAAGTTCCTAAAATTGTCAGTTATAAAGCCCATCATATATTCACATTTGGGAAAACTGAAATTAGTTTTATTAGACTAAACCACTCTATTCCTGATATGTTTGGAATAGATTTCAAGACACCCTATGGACATATATTCCATACCGGTGATTTTAAAGTTGACTACACCCCTGTTGGTCCCCAAGCTGAATTTGACAAATTATCAAAAATTGGTAGTGAAGGTGTATTATGCTTACTTTCTGACTCTACCAATGCCTTAGTGCCCGGAACAACGCCATCAGAAAGAGTGATTGGAGAATCTATTACAGATATCTTTTCTAATCTTAAAGGGCGAATCATTATTGCCACATTTGCGTCTAATATGTACCGTATGCAACAAATAGTAACCGCTTCTTACCTTAATGATAGAAAAGTTGCTGTTATCGGACGTTCTATGGAAAAAGCCATGCAAATTGGGATGGAAACAGGGTATATTAAAGCGCCAAAAGATACGATCGTTACCCCAGATGAAATCAACAGCTATCCAGCCAATGAAGTCACTATTTTATCAACTGGTTCTCAAGGTGAACCAATGGCAGCTTTATCAAGAATTGCCTCTAACACACACAGACAAATCAAAGTTCAACCCAACGACACAGTCATTTTTTCTTCCAGTCCAATCCCTGGGAATCAAGAAGGTGTCAATCGAATTATTGACCTACTTTATCGAAAGGGCGTTGAAGTAATTGTGAATGGTCCCGTAGCGGATACCCATACCTCAGGACACGGTGCGCAACAAGACTTAATGTTGATGCTAGCTTTAACAAAGCCGAAATTCTTTATTCCGATGCACGGTGAACATCGGATGTTGAAGAAACATAAAGAATTAGCCGTTAATCTAGGTGTTAAAAAAGAAAACATCCTCATTATGGATAATGGAGATGTTGCGGCATTAACTAAAGACTCAATAAGACTTGCAGGCACAATCAAAGCGGGCGATGTCTATATTGATGGTTTAGGCATTGGTTCTACGGGAACGACCTTACTTAAAGAACGTAAAGAACTTTCTGAAGATGGTGTTTTAGCGGTTGTTCTATCAACAAAAGAAGACGGTAGTTTAATTACCACACCAACCATAGTCTCAAGAGGGTTTATCTACATGAAAGGGAATGAAGAAATGATTACCATGATCCAAAATAAGGTTCAAGATAGTTATTTTAACCATCTACCAAAGAACTACCCAACTGAAAAACTTAAATCATCTATTGAATCAGACTTATCTAGTTATATTTATGATTTAACCCAAAGAAGACCAATGTTAGTTTCAATCATTATGAATGTTTAACTGTATCATAGTAAATAAAAAGTTGCGTAATTTCGCAACTTTTTTATTTTTCATGTTCTTTCATAGTGCTAATTAACCCCTTAAACACATGCATTGTCACTAGCGCATCTGTATAAGCATTATGGGCTTGATCATAAGAACCACCATAATAAAACTGATAACTTTTAAACAAGCCAACATCATCGCTTAAATTATAATAATTCTTATGGACTTGAAGTAAATTTATAAATGAACTGGAGTTCGTAAGCGGTTCAACTTTGTTGATTTGATAAGATACATCTAACGCGAGTTGATCATTTTTTCCCCAAACAACAATTTTAGGATGATAGGTATCAATCATATCTTTAAAATCTTTATAAAAATAATCATATGAAGGGACATCATCAAACTGAGTTCTTTCTACCTGTAAGAATTTTAAGGTTCTTTTAGATATTGTTTGATATTTAGTCGGGCTAATATAATATTGATTTTGTCTGATGGTTTCACCTTTATCATTAGTCAATATGTAACCTATTTGGATAATTTCAGCTTCGAACTCATCTTTAGAATAAGGCGGCATCGTCATTTCTAAATCTAGGAATAAATAATAATCAAAACCCTCTAAAACCAATTTCATATTACTTCTTAACTTATTTAAATCAAAAAGTGATAAGGTAGTTCTACTTGTTTTTCTTTCAATTAAGTTAAAGTGACTTACTCTATAACATTTCTTTTTGTCAATCACTTTAATTTGATCAAAGACTTTAAAGTCAACAAAGACACCCACATCCAAATAATCAAAGTATTTCTTAGCTTGAGATTTAGTTAAGTAAAAATAAGTCATATTGCCACTAATTAAGCAACCAAAAATTTTGTTTTCTTCATCTATTTGTCTAATTATGCGTTTCATACATTCAACTTTCTTTTAATTGGTTAATGATACGATCTCTTAATGTTTCATTAATGCCAATACTTTTATAATCATCACTTGAACCTTGGATCATGTTATCGATGGTGATAAACTTTTCTAGTAGTTTTCTTTTTCTAGCTGGTCCAACCCCATCAATATCATCTAGTTTACTTTTCATTAAAGTTTTAGAACGTTGTTGGCGGTGGAAAGTTATCGCAAATCGATGTACTTCTTCACTCATTTTACCTAACAAAGTATATAGATAAGTGCCTTTTTCTAAAGGAACATCATTATTATTATACACCAAAGCATCTAATTGGTGTTTATCATTTTTCTTTAAGCCTACCACTGGAATAGTTAAACCGAGGGATTCTATGATATTAAGTGCGCTACTAACTTGACCTTTACCCCCATCAACTAAAATCATATCCGGTAACGCTTGTTTCTCAAAAAGGGCTTTTTGGTATCTACGATAGATAACTTCTTTAAATGCACCATAATCATCTGCTTTTTTAGTGTTTTTTAGTTTGTACTTACGGTAATAGTTTTTAGCTGGTTTTCCGTCTTTATAAACAACCATACAACTAATTGGGTTTGCCCCAAAAAGATGGGCATTATCAAATATATCAATTCTAGATATATTATCTAGGCCTAATAAATCTTTAAAAGCTTCCTGCGCTTCACTCATCTTTTCAGAGACATTTTTATGAAGTAATCTTTCATTTTCTAAATCATATAGCGCATTTTTAAAAGCCAGATCAACTAGTTTTTTCTTATCCCCTATTTTTGGAATAATCGCTTTCTTTCCAAATGCTTCTACTAATGATTCAGTTGAAAATGAATCTTGAAATAAAACTTCATCTGGCATTGGGTAAGTATCATAATATTGATACAAATAAGTGATTACTTGTTCAGAAGCATCCAAATATTTAGGAAAAATATCGGTACTAGAATCAACTATTTTGCCACTTCTCATTTTCAATATCTGTAAGCTTACGTCTTCTTCATCACTCGCATAAGCAATAAAATCTCTATCCTTAAAATCATTGAGATTCATTAATTGTTTTTCGGTGGTGTGATCAATGTGATCAATGAGGTTTTTATATTCTAACGCTTTCTCATATTTCAGTTCTTCGCTAGCTAAATACATTTCTTCTTTTAACTTATCTTTCACTTTTTTAGTATCGCCTTTTAAAAATGCTTTAACTTCATTTAATATTGAGTCCCAATTAATTGGTTCTTTAGCAATACAAGGCGCTAAGCATTGATTCATATGATAATATAAACAGGCCTTTTTAGGTAATTTTTCACATTTTCTAATGGGATAAATCTTATTTAATAATCTAACAGTTTCTTTAGCACTATACACATTAGGATAAGGTCCAAAATAGATCCCATCACCTTTATTAGGTTCTCTTGATACCATTATCTTTGGGGCAATCCCATTGGTAATAACAATAAATGGATAGGTTGAATCATCGGTTAATTTAATATTGTATTTGGGGAGATTTTCTTTAATTAAATTCAGTTCTAAAATGAAAGCTTCTCGTTCAGTTTTCGTAATTAAAGTCGAAAAATCAGCAATCTCGCTGACTAATTTTGTCGTTTTCGAGTTATGAGCGCCTGTAAAATAACTTTTAACTCTACTCTTTAAGTTTTTAGCTTTACCGACATAGATGATTTTACCAAATTTATTATAAAACTGATAACTACCTGGTTGATCAGGAAGCAGTTTAAGTTTTTCTTTTATAAGTTCCAAGTTATCACCATCTATATTTTATCATATTTCAGTGAACTACCCACCACTTAATCGAAGTGGGGGTTTCCTATCCAAACCGATGTACCC
>DHNT01000016.1 GCA_002410615.1 Acholeplasmataceae bacterium UBA5409 | reverse complement strand
TATAGCCTTCTTTCCGTAATTATGCCGAATGTTTATTATATTTATATTATACCATATTTTATATATAATATTCCAAATAAAAAAACAAAAAAATCAATTCATCTCGCTACCTATAGAGGAAGGGGACTTCTTGATTAGATTGTTAAACAATAAAAAAAGCAGTTGTTATTCTTCTGCTTTTTCTTCAAATTCGACTGTAATTTTACCTGCTAATACTTCTTCTAATGCAATTCCAACTGGTTTAACACATTTATATTCTTCTAATGAAGTGCCTTCAAATTGAATAACTTTAGCTCTTTTAGCAGCAATGTATGCTAATTTATATTTCGAATTAACAACATCCAATAGACTATCAATTGATGGGTATCTCATACCTTGTTGATTTTTTCCCATTTTTACTCTCCTAACATCTTCATATATTGATGAATGGTTCTTTCTGTTTTTGCGTGTTCTGCACGAATAATGTTCATAATCCGATCAGCAGCATTGTTGACATCATCGTTCACAACGATGTAGTCATACTTGTGTGCCAATAAGAATTCTCGATCGGCTTTTTCAATTCGTTCTTGAATAATACTATCTGGTTCTGTATCTCGGATTTTGAGTCTAGCATATAATGCTTGTTTTCCTGGTGGAACAATAAAGATAAAGACAGCATCAGGCATTTGGTTTCTCACTTGTAATGCCCCAGCAACTTCAATTTCCAAGACAACTTCATGACCTTTTGAAAGTTGTTCTTCAACTTTGTCTTTTGGGGTTCCGTAATAGTTTCCAACAAACTCTGCCCATTCAAGAAACTTGCCTTCTTTAATTCTCTTCTCAAAGGTTGGTTTATCAACAAAATAGTAATCCACACCATCCACTTCACCCGCTCTTGGTGTTCTGGTTGTCATGGAGATAGAATAGACAAGATCGTGCCCTTTTTTGTTGAATAACGCTTTTCTTACTGTGCTTTTTCCGACACCTGATGGACCCGAAAGGACAATTAGTAAACCTTTATCATTGAGTTTCATCCTAATCACCTGCCCCCTTAAGAAAATATTTTTATATTACCTATCATTATAACCCACTATTGATAAATAGTAAAGGAATACTTGAAACTTTTTCATCGTATTTTTCTCTATTAATACTAAAATATGTTATACTACTTTTGGTGATAAGATGCCAATAGATGGGTATTTTTTAGAGAGAATGGTTCTAGAATTAAAACCTAAAATTGTAAACGCGAAATTAAGAAAAATCAAAAGTCCTTCCAAGACTTCTTTTTTGTTCGAATTTTATCAATTGGGTCAAAGTTATTACTTATTGTTGGACCTCAACTTAAGTAGCCCTAACCTAAGACTTACCAATGATTTAGTAGATAGTGAAACTTCAAATTTTGTTATTCATTTAAAAAAGCATTTGTTAAATGCTCAGCTTAATGATATTACACAATATAAAAAAGATAGAATCTTAAAATTTAGTTTTACGGTTGTAGATACCTTCTTAGGTTTTGTAAACAGAAGCTTAATCTTTGAAGTAATGGGAAAATCTTCATATTTAATTTTACTAGATGAAAATGATATTATTATCGATAGTTACAATAAGCATTTTAACGAAACTAAAAGATCCATTTTACCAAAACTAATATACGAAGTGTTTCCACAGGACAAAAAAGATTTTAATTTCAATGATTTAGCCTATTTATTAAGTCCTGAAGACCTATTCAAAAATTACATGGGTTTTTCTAAAGATCTTTCAAATTATATATTCAATCACAAAATAAACATTGATCAAGAGCCAACCAACCCTACCATCTACATTTCTAATCGAAACGTATTTCACGCGATTGATTTGAAATTGACTGGGGATAAAAAACAATTCAATACTTTATCTGAGTTGTTAAACTATTATTATGCGATAGAACCAGTTATTCAAAACTATTTGCTAGAAATATCAAATAAAGAGGTTAAAAAATTAGAATCCAAGAAACAGAAACTTTCTGAAGATTATCAAATTAACCAAGATTATGATCAATATCGCGTATTAGCTGATGAAATATATGCGTCTGGTTTTGATTTAAAAAGTCATTATAGTAGTTTTAAAGGTTACGAACTTGATTATTCCATGACACTTAATGAAAATGTTCAAAAATTGTATTCGAAATATACCAAACAAAAAAAATCTTTAGATCACCTTACAAAACAAATTGAAATCACTAATAACTTCTTGAGATACTTCGAAGACATTATCGCAAACTTCGATAATTTAGGTAAAAAAGATTTAGATGATTTGGAAATCGAATTTGAACAGTTTAACTTAATTAAAAAAGAAAAAGTTAAAAAGAAAAAACCTTCTACTCTTACAACCTATGAAGCAAAAAACGGTACTATTTATGTTGGTAAATCCAGTCTTCAAAATGAACAAATAACACATCGGATTGCTAAACCTAACGACTTATGGTTTCATGTAAAAGATGCACCAGGCGCTCATGTGGTATTAAAAGGAGAAGTTAATCAAGAAAATATAAGAAAATCTGCTGAACTTGCAGCCCTTAATAGTCCTCTTAAACACTCATCTAATATCCCTGTTGATTATACTCAAATCAAGTTTATTAAAAAAGTAAAAGGCCATCCTGGCTATTATGTAACTTATAGCCATCAGAAGACCATTTATATAAATGTGTAATTATCCAACCATCATATCTCGTTCTGCATAAGCAACAACATTGATGGTTTCTTTTTTGTTATCTAGTATTTCAATGAAAGTCAAAATTCCAATTCGACCAATAAACATATTTATCATTATAATTAGTTTAGAGGCTGTTGATAAGGTGCTGGTAAAACCTAACGATAACCCAACTGTCCCAAAGGCTGAAATAACTTCAAAGAAAACTGTAATAAATGAAACTTTTTCAATTAAAACAATAAAGAATATACTGGTCATCACAATTACAACACCCATTGAGAATACGGAGAATGCCCGTCTTACTGCCTCTTGTTTAATGGCTTTTCCACCCATAAAAACTTGTTTTCTATGTCTACCATAAGAGTTTAATGCGGCTAACACTAAAACTAGAGTCGTAATACGGATACCACCACCCGAAGAGTTAGGAGCTGCGCCAATAAACATTAAGATGGATATAAAAATCTTAGTTGCTTCTGTCCAGTCACCCGTATTGGTATTATAAAACCCTGAGCTTCTCATCATTGTTGGCATAAAGATTACATTCATAACAGCTTCTTGAGGTGTCATATAGACTAAGGTGTTTTGATATTCCAATAAGAAATATACCACGATTGAAATAATCAATAATCCAAAATGGAGTTTAACAAACAATTTAGAAATGAATGAAAATTTATAGGGTTGTTTCTTAAACTTTGCCTTAACAAATAAAGTAAGTTCTGCTAACGGCCAAAAACCAACACCACCAATAAAGACTAATATGGCTGTAAGTATTTGTGGAAAATACATATTTTGTTGTTGAAAAACAATAAAACTATTATTAGCTGGAAACATTTCAAACCCAGCATTACCAAATCCTGAAACCGCTAGATAAAAGCTATGAAAAAGTGCTTCACCGTAATGCATCTGCCAAGGTTGTTTAATGACTAGATAGGTACTCAATAGAACAATATATATAAATTGTAGGATGAGAATCGCTGTTAAAGCATTCCAAATTAATTTAACGATTCCTTTCACGGTAAACTGGTTTTGTTCAGCGGCAATAATGTTGCGTTCTCTTAAACCAATTCTTTTTCCGCTGATTACCCAATAAGCGGCAATCAAAAGGACAATTCCAATCCCACCTATTTGTAAGATTAATATCGACACAATCCCACCAAATAAATTGAAGGTGTCTGTTACAGAAACAGGCGTTAATCCAGTTGAACTAATTTGTGAAATCGCAATAAATAAAGCATCAATATAACTTAATTTGACGCCTTCTTTCAAACTGATCGGCAGCCATAAGATAAAACTAGCTACTAAACCAAATATTAAGTAAATAGTAAAGATAGTCCTTGCGTTGGTTTTAAAAAAAATTGATTTTAGCCATTTTATAAATATCATCATGAAAACCTCACTTAATTAATAAAATTATACCATAATTAAGGATTATTAATAATACGTTTAAGCATAACAATTGTAAATAAGATTCTTCTTAGTTATAATAAAGATATAAATTACAAAGAGAGGATATGAAATATTATGAGTTACGAATTACCAAAATTACCTTATGCCTATGACGCCTTAGAGCCTGTCATTGACGCAAAAACAATGGAAATCCATTACACAAAACACCACAATGCTTATGTGACGGGTTTAAATACTGCATTAGCCAAACATCCAAATTTATCATTAACGCTTACTGAAATGTTAACCGATTTAACGAGAGTTCCTGAAGATATCAGAACGGCTGTTAGAAACAATGGCGGTGGACATTACAACCACTCTCTATTCTGGGAAGTTATGAAACCAGGCGGTTCTAATAAACCTCAAGGTAAATTATTAGACGCACTTATCAAAGCTTTTGGATCATTTGATAACTTTAAAGATCAATTTTCAACTGCCGCTAAAACAAGATTTGGTTCTGGTTGGGCTTGGTTAGTTAAAACTGAAAAAGGGTTAATTGTAACCTCTACACCAAATCAAGATACCCCTCTTAATTTAGGGACACCTATTTTAGGGTTAGACGTTTGGGAACATGCTTATTATTTAAACTATCAAAACAGACGTCCAGATTACGTTGAAAACTTTTATAAAGTAATTAACTGGGATGTTGTTGCAAAAAACTTTAGTTAATCCCGTAAATAATTTGTAAAATTTCTAAAAGACGCCAGATTTGGTGTCTTTTTTTATTGATTTTATGGTATTATAAAAAGCGAATGTGAGGTATGTTACTATGAACTTTAGAAGCGCAAGTGAAACCCGTCGTCTCGCTAGAAAATCTTTAGAAGGACATTATTGGCAAATATTTTTAGCTTGTTTAATTTCAAATTTGATTTTAAGCGCAACAACATTTGCATCATTACTCCTATCAGGCGCATTAGCGATTGGCTTATCAACAACCATTTTACGAATGATTCGGCTTAGAAAATCTGATGATATTAGTTTGCTATTTTCTGGATTTAATGACTTTGGGAGAAGTTTAGTGATGGGAATTCTTTATACGCTAAAAATCTTTTTATGGGGTCTGTTATTCGTTATTCCAGGAATTGTGAGAAGTTACTCTTTAGCGATGACATCTCATATTGCTTTTGACAGACCGGAATTATCAGCTTCAGAAATTCTCGTCTCCTCAACCAACATGATGCGTGGTCATAAATCGAGATTATTTCGTTTACACTTAAGCTTCATCGGTTGGTTTATTCTATCTATATTAACATTGGGAATTGGACTTTTTTTCTTATTACCTTATATAAAAACATCAACTGCCATTTTCTATGAAGAATTAAGAGAATCTCAAAGTCCCCAAATATTAGAAAATTAATTTACTAAAGGAAAAGGAGCCTGAGCTCCTTTTTTTATTGTGAGGTTTCAATGACAGCGTAATCGCCATCTTCTCTTAAATATACTACCGATACTTTATTCGTCGCTTCATTTAAGAAAATAAAGAAATCATGATCCATCATTTCCATTTCTATTAAAGCTTGATCCACACTCATAGGGCTTAGTTCTAATGATTTACTCTTAACCAGTTGTCCAGCTAAGAGTTCTTTAGTAATTTGGTCTGTAGCTTCGCTAAATTCTTTAGAGTAAATGTCTTTGATGCCTTTTTTAGCTAAATGGTTGGATAATTTATCTTTATACTTTCTAACTTGGGCGACAAGTTTATCATTTGTCTTGTCAATAGCCCGGTAGATATCTGAATCGCTCACTTCACTTCTCAAGGTTATACCTTTACATGGGATGGTAACTTCAACTTTAGAATGGTCCTTGTATTCTTTGAGCACCACCCTCACCCCAATCACCCATTGTGGATTGAAGAAACTGACAACTTTTTCTAGTCGTTTCTTAACATAGGTTTCCACTTGCTTGGTTGGGACATAACCGTTCTTACCTATAATTTCATATCTCATATAATTCTCCCCTTTCTATGAGAAATATTTAAGTGTTTTTGATAAAAGGTAAATATCATTATCTATTAAATCTAGATAAGGTATTAACACATCACTAACTTCATCAACCCAAATGATAGTATCATCTTTATTCATTGAATTGATTGTCTTTAAAAACCATTTTTTAATCTCTTGGTTATAAGCTAATAAATTAAAATTATTTTCTTCTTTAAATAATGAAGTTATATAAATTAAACCACTATTCTTAGGAATGGCTTGTTCAGTTACATAAGCGGGATACTTTTTTTCACAACTTTTACACCGAAACACAACCTTTACTTTAAAAAGTGTTTGAATATACCTTCTCTCAAAGAAGGTTTTACCACATAAATAACATTTCATTTGATCACCCCTTTATATCTACAAAATAGGGATAATTTTTTACTAAAAAAGGCACAAGTTAAAAAACTCTGTGCCTTAATCATTATGCTTTATACTTTTCGATAATACCTGGAATTAAATGAGCAGGCACTTCTTCATATCTTAAGAATTCTCTTTGGAAAGATCCACTGCCTTGTGTCATTGCCTTCAAATCAATGGCATATGATAGTACTTCACTTTCAGGTGCTTCAGCTTCAACAACGTGACCTTCATGAGATTGTAACATCCCTAAAACGCGTCCACGTCTCTTATTCATATCACCCATTACATCACCAACATATTGTTCATTAACAGTAATCGTTAACTTTAAGATTGGTTCAAGAATGGTTGGTCCAGCAGTTTCAACTGCTTTCTTAAATGCTAAGCTTGCCGCTAATTTAAAGGAAATTTCGTTAGAATCAACTGGGTGATAAGATCCGTCATATAAGGTTGATTTAACATTTATAACTGGAAATCCAGCTAAAGGTCCATGTTCGAAGGTTTCTAATAAACCTTTTTCAACTGCAGGGAAGTAGTTCTTAGGTACGGCACCGCCAAATACTTCTTCGTGAAACTCAAAGATTTCGGTGGATGGTTCAAAACGAATCCATACGTGTCCAAATTGACCCGCACCACCAGATTGTTTCTTGTGTTTACCTTCTGCTTCAACCCGTTTTTTAATCGTTTCACGGTATACGACTTTAGATTCTTCTTGCGTAACTTCTACTTTAAAGACATTCCGCATTCTATCAATCACATAATTAATATGAGTCATTCCTAATCCACCAAGTAATAGTTGGTTTGTTTCTTTATTTCTAATCGTTTCAAAAGATGGATCTTCAATATTTAATCTATTTAATGCGTTACTAATTTTGTCTTCATCTTGTCTATTTTTAGGGGTAATCGCAATGTAAATAGTTGGTTTAAGAATTTTAACATCCGGATAGACAATTGGGTTTTTAGGATCACTTATTGTAAAGTTTGTGTGAATATCATCTAGTTTAGACACTGCACAAATATCACCAGCAACCACTTCATCAAGCGGAACTTGTTTCTTACCAACCATTGTGAAAAGCGCACCAATTTTTTCTGTTTTACCTGTATTACCAATATAAATTTCTTGACCTGTTTTAATTGAACCGCTATTAACTTTAATTAAGTTTATGGCGCCAACAAATGGGTCAATCATTGTCTTAAAAACAAATCCACTAAATGGTTCAGAAGAAAGGGTTTGGCGTTTAACTGCTTCATCTGATTTAGGGTTAATTCCTTTTAGAGGTTTTAAATCTTCAGGTTTTGGTAAAAATTCAATTAACATATCTAACATATTACTAATACCGATATTTTTAGTTGCGCTACCTAGAAGAATAGGAATTAATTCACCATTTTTAATACCATGTTGGAGTCCTTGATTAATTTCTTCTTGAGAAATTTCTTCGCCACCAAAGTATTTTTCTAGCAAGTCTTCACTTGTTTCTGCCACAGATTCAAGTAACATTTCCCTAACACTGTCAATCTTATCTCTTTTTTCTTCCCAAATTTCGACTTCTTTTTTAGTTCCTTTGTCGTCGAATACAAAAGCCTTCATTTCAACACAATTAACAAAACCTTCAAAATCTGCTTCTTTTCCTATTGGCCATAAAAAAGGTATTGCTTGTTTTCCTAATTTGTTTCTTATATCATCAATAACGGTATCAAATTTGATATTTTCTTTGTCCATCTTATTAACAAAGATTACTGTTGGTACGTGTGCAGCCGTTAATTGTTTCCATAATCTTAATGTTCCAATTTCAACCCCTTTAGTTCCATCAACAACTAAAATAGCCCCTTTAACAATATTTAAAACTTGTTTGATTTCGTTGTCTAATTCTTCCGTTCCTGGAACATCTAAGAAGTTTAATTTCATATCAGCCCATTCAATCGGAATTAAACTGGTTGATAAACTACCTTGTTTAATCTTTTCTTCATCCATGTAGTCAGAGACAGTATTTTTATTTTCAATTGTCCCTTTAGATGTTAAGCCACCACTTACGAATAGTAATGATTCAGCTATGGTTGTTTTACCTGAGCCTAAGTGACCTAACAATGCAATGTTTCTAATTTGGTTTGTTTGATAAACCCTCATGTTATATATTCCTCCTATATTTAGAAATCGTTTTCATATTCTTTACTAAATTATAACACAGAAACATGGCTTTCGCACCTATTTTTAACAATTAATGTGATATAATACACTAAAGGTGAACCTAATGAATAAAATACCGATAAAATTTATCCTTTGGTATCAAAAAAAAATCTCTCCAAACCGACCACCAAGGTGTCGTCACACCCCAACCTGCTCGCATTATGGTTTAGAATGTTACAAGCGTTTTAACTTTTTTAAAGCGACTTACTTAACCACAAAACGCGTCTTAACCTGCAATCCGCTCTTTAAACCAAGATATGATCCAGTTCCAGAAAAAAAGATAAAAATAAAGCCTAATAAAAGCGAAAAGTTGGACTAAATCCAACTTTTTTTATAAGACTATTTTAACACGGGATCCATCAAAATCTTTAACATCAACTAGTACAATTCTCCCATTTCTTTTTTTAAATTCAATTAGTTCTTTTCGAACTAATTTGAATAAGTCTTGAACTTCTTTTTCTGTTTTATCTCCAAATAAATCTTCATTGATAACTGCTTTTTTTAATACAAATCCGATAAAACGATTCGGTAGTAAAAATGTAAATTTGTTAATTGTGATCCTCATTAGTCAATAAATATATCAACGGTTGTCCCGTCTTCATCTTCAATTTCAACCAGTTTACCTATCAAGCCTGATTCTGCCATTTTTATAATTTGATCAAAATCAATATCTTTTAAGATTTCTTTATTTCCAGTTGAAGAAACTTGGAAATTTGAATGAAGTCCGAGTTTGATTAAACTTAAGGGTAGGTTAACTTTCACTTTAGATCCATCCGAATCATTAATCACAATTCTTAAAATCATATCTTTAGAATCTTTTGGTTCCGTACGTTGTTGGATAACTGTTGGTTCGGTTATTTTTCCTAGTAATTCATCTAAGCTCACCCCTAATAATTCGCTTAAGTCCGATAATATGGTAATATCTGGATATGAAATGTCATTTTCCCATTTACTCACTGCTTGTGGGGAGATATTAAATTTATTGGCAATATCTTCTTGAGTTAAATTCTTTGCCTTTCTAAATCTTTGAAATCTTACGCCAAATGTTTCTTGCATTGTTATGCCTCCTTGTATACTTAAATTTTACCCATTAAACTTAAAAGAATTAAGACCTTTTTGGTTGTTTTTATAACTTATAAGTTGAATATTCACTCAACTGTTGGTTGTGTTTTAAGTATACCATGATTTATACATCTTTATTAAAAAAAGGAACTTGTTTGAAAGTTCCTTTTAATTAATTAATTTTTATTAGATTTCAATCGCATGAAAACTTTAATAATTTCATTGGCTAATACGGGTACTAAAGCGAATGCGATTACATAAACCCAATCATACCAACTTAACCATTGAACCCCAAAAGCATCCTGTAAAAATGGTACTGCAATTACACCGATTTGTAATAAGGTTCCCACAATTAATGAACCAATCAACCATTTATTCTTAAATAAGCCAACTTGAATAATTGATTTATGAGAATTTCGCATCGTGAAGGCATAGAAAAGTTGACTCATTGCCAGAACCACAAAAGCCATCGTAGAAGCATAGATATAGGCTTCTGATCCTTTGACAACCGTATGGAGATTCGTTAGTGTTAAAGAGGATCCATTGTGTTCTAATAAGCCGACCACAAACGCAGTTAATGTCATTAAACCGACTAGAACACCACCAACAATAGCTCTAATTCCTGCACCGTGTGCAAAGAATGATTCTTTAGCTGGTCTTGGTTTATTTTTCATTACATCCGGATCGCCTGGGTCCATCCCTAAACTAATCGCAGGTAAAGTATCTGTAACTAAGTTAATCCATAATATTTGTGTCGCAATCAGTGGTGCAGGCCAACCTAATAATACCGCTAAGAAGATTGCGATAATTTCGCCTAAGTTACAGGATAATAAAAAGATAACTGCTTTTTTAATATTATTATAAATGTTCCGACCTTCTTCAATCGCATGAACAATGGTCGTAAAGTTGTCATCGGTAAGAATCATATCGGCTGCGCCTTTAGCAACGTCTGTTCCGGTTATTCCCATCGCAACGCCGATATCAGCACTCTTTAATGATGGTGCATCATTCACACCGTCACCTGTCATTGAAACAATATTACCTTTGGCTCTTAAAGCATTAACGATTGTAACTTTATTTTCTGGTGATACTCTCGCAAACACACTTAAATGATCGATTTGAGCGGTAAGTTCTTCTGGCGTTAATTCATCTAATTGGGCGCCAGTCATTACTTCACTCATATCTTTAGCGATATTTAATTCTTTCGCAATCGCGAAAGCTGTATTTTTATGGTCACCCGTAATCATGACAACCTTAATCCCGGCTTTATTAGCTACTTTAATGGAATCTTTAACTTCTTCTCTAGGGGGATCAATCATTCCCACAAATCCAACTAAAACGAGGTCATGTTCCATATCTTTACCTTTAATCTTATTTTTTGTATCTCGGTAAGCAACCCCTAAGACTCTTAAAGCTCTAGAACTCATTTCATCAGACGCTTTTATGAAGGTTTCTTTAATTTCATTTGTAAGTACTTCTTCTTTACCATTAATTAAAACTTTTGTAGAAATCTTTATGATATTATCTAGGGCGCCTTTTGTATTGATACGGTAAAATCCATCGTGTTGATTTAATGTGCTCATTAATTTACGTTCACTATCAAAAGGAAGTTCATCGACGCGGATATGTTCATTATTTAAGTCATTTTTATGTAATCCAAATTCATTGCCTAATTCAATTAAAGCTATTTCAGTTGGATCTCCTGTAGAAGTGCCATTTTCACTGGTCGCATCACTGGATAAGATAAAAGAAATTGCCATTAATTTTTGGTCATCATTAAGTGGCTTTTTCTCGTTAACTAAAACTTTATTTTCATACGTATAATATTCTAAGACTGACATTTTATTTTGAGTCAACGTGCCGGTTTTATCACTACATATAATATTAACTGAACCTAGTGTTTCTACTGCTGGTAACTTTTTAACAATCGCGTTACGTTTACTCATCTTGGTTGTCCCGATTGCTAACACAATCGCAACAATAGCTGCTAAACCTTCCGGTATTGCCGCGACCGCTAATGAAATTGAAGTAATTAACAACTCATTAAATGTTTCTAAAGTCATGCCACCTTCCCAAGGCGTTTCTTGGATGATCATCACACCAAACATGATTAAACAAACCAATAAGGCAATAATGCCTAATACTTTTCCAAGTTCACCAAGACGTCTTTGAAGTGGAGTTTGTTCATTTTCTCCTTCGGTTAAAATAGTCGCTATTTTACCAATTTCAGTCTCCATTGCCGTTTTCACAACAATCCCTTCACCACGCCCATAAGTTACTAATGTGGAAGAAAATGCCATATTCTTTTGATCCCCTAGTGGAACCTTATCTGATACAAACTGGTAATCGGCAAACTTATCGCTTGGGACCGACTCACCGGTTAATGAGGATTCCTCTATTTGTAAATTTGAGGATGAAATCAATCTTAAATCGGCGGGTACATATCTACCAGATTCTAGAATAATAATGTCTCCTGGAACGATTAAATGAGAATCAATTTCCTCTAATGCCCCGTTTCTTCTGACTAATGCTTTGGGTGTTGAGAGTTTCTTTAAAGCTTCAACCGCTTTAGAGGCTTTTTCTTCTTGTACCACCCCAATAATCGCATTAATTAAGATTACGGCCAGGATAATAATCGCATCCGCATATTCTCCAACAATAATGGTTAATACGGTTGCCCCTAATAAGATATAAATAAGCCAATCATTAAGCTGTTCTAAAAACATCTTAATCATGCTTTTTTTCTTACCTTCTTTTAACTTATTTTCTCCGAATTTTTCTAGACGTTCACGCACTTCATCGTCTGATAAACCTTTAGTGATATCAATATTTTGTTCGGATAAAATATCATCTACACTTTTTAAATATTCTTGCATAAAATCCTCCAATTTAACTATAATAAAAGACCATACCGAAAAACATTGGATATGGTCTTGCTTTCCTTTAGGCATTCATATCCGGGATTTCTCCGTGTTGACGAATATGAAACTTTAGCTACTCCCCATTTAAAACTTAATCTAATTGTACCTTATTTAATATTTTATTTCAATCAAATTAGTGATGTAAATCATCGTCTATTTTGTCTTCTTGTTCTAAGGTTGGATTTTTAATAAGATCTTTCTTGTGTTCACTGACATGAACCAGCATAAATTCATTGGCATTATGCAAACTCTTTGTTAATAATAATGGGGCAAAGAATTCATATACTAAGACAACTGTTAAAACAATCGCTTTAATTCTTGGATCTTCAAGATAGACAACAGCCATACTGGCTAAAGCTATTTCAATCCCACCATGCGTAAACAAACTTGTTTTTAAGTACTTATCTTGAGCTTCACTGGTTTTAGGGGCTGCTAATGCGCCTAACCAACCACCAACATACTTACCCGTTAAATTAGCTAAAATCATAAGCACGGTTAATCCACCATAAGTAACTAAGTTCGTAATGTTGAGTTCCGCGCCTGCTATCACAAAAAAGGCAATTAAGAAAGGTGGCATGAATTTATCTAACGTGTTTGTCTCGTACTCATAAGCTTTTTTATCTAACATGTTCGTAAAAATAAATCCAGCAATTAGTAAGGTTATATAATAAGGCACCTCTAACAATACAGAGGCTGAAGTCCCAAAAAATATCACCACTAAACTACTCACCAAATAAGGTTCATGACGGTCATTTTTTGCAAACTTAACTAACACATATCTATGTAGATAGCCAAACAATAATCCTAATAAAACACCTAATAAAATCGCTATCCCAAACTTTTGTAGAAAGGGAACAAAATTAGAAAACACTAAGGTTGAATCGTTTTTCAATGCTATCGCAATTGGTAAAATCATCATAAAGATGAAAACGGCAATTAAATTATCCCACCCAGCAATCCCGCAAATTAAGTTGGTCAGAGGACCCTTTGCTTGATGTTTTTTGGTAATTTCAATAATGGGTGCCGTCGCCGTTGGGATACTGATGGCGGCCATAATCAAACTAAACCATAAAGGCTGGCCAAAAATTGAAAATAATGCCAGTGTTAAACCGAATATCAACAACACTTCAACCGCTAAGACCACTAAGATCTGTTTTAAGTGGACTTTCATATTAGGCCAATATAACAAGGTCCCAAAAGAAAACGTAATAAAACCTAATGAAATGTTTGTAACAAAGTCTAATTGTAAAACCGTATTATGTGTGACAATGCCAAAGCCACTTAACAATATTCCGGCCAATATATAACCCATAATATCTGGGAGTTCAAAATGTGAGGCAATCTTACCTAATGTTAACCCTAATGCCATCATAATCGACAAATATAACAATATTTCGTAAGCGCCTGTCATATCCAAAAACATTAATACGCCCTCGCAAATAGAATCGTTTGTGTAGCCTTTTTACCTGTGACAGGACACACATCATATAATAAAGGTTCATCAACAATCACTCTTGAGGTTGCTTGATGATCTTCTTTAACCTTTAATTCTGCTTCTTCACCACAAACACTCATCTTAATGTAACCACCCTTTTCAATGGTTGGCCCAAAATCTTGATAATCTGAAATGACATAGGTATTGTCTTTGACATGTTTTAAAGCCTTATTGTACATTGCCTCATGAATTTCAGCTAATAACTTAGGTATTTCATGACTGATTTGATTAATCGGTATTTGACGTTTTTCTCTTGAATGTCTTATTGATACTGTTAAAACACCATTTTCAATGTCTCTTGGACCAATTTCAATTCTTAAGGGAACACCTTTCATCTCATATTCACTGAATTTCCAACCTGGCGTTCGATTTGAATCATCTAAAGTGACTCTGAAACCTTGACTAGTTAATGCTTCATATAATTTTTCTGATGCATTTTTAACCACTTCTTTTTGTGATTGAATTGGAATAATAACGACTTGAATTGGGGCAACATAAGGGGGTAAAACTAATCCTTCATCGTCACCATGAACCATAATGACCGCGCCAATTAATCTTGTAGAGACACCCCAAGATGTTTGATAGACATGTTTTAACTGGTTATCTTTATCTTGGAAAGTGATATTAAAAGCTTCCGCAAAACCAGATCCGAAATAATGACTGGTTCCACTTTGTAGCGCTTTACCATCATGCATTAAAGCTTCAATTGCATAGGTTTCAATCGCCCCCGCAAACTTTTCCTTTTCCGTTTTAAGACCGGTTGTAAAAGGAATTGCAAGTAAGTTTTCACCTAATTTACGATAAATTTCTAACATACCTAAGGTTTCTTCTCTTGCCTCTGCTTCAGTAGCATGGATGGTGTGCCCTTCTTGCCATAAGAATTCTTTACCTCTTAAAAAAGGTCTAGTCGTTTTTTCCCATCTCACTACACTACACCATTGATTGTATTTTTTAGGTAGATCTCGATATGAAGATACAATTTTTCGATAGTGTTCACAAAACAACACTTCAGAGGTTGGTCTAATAATTAATTTTTCCTCTGATTCGTCACCTTCATGGGTTAAATAAGCCACCTCAGGTGAAAAACCTTCAACGTGGTCTTTTTCTTTTTGAAATAAAGATTCCGGAATTGCCATAGGCATATAGACATTTTGATGTCCTGTTCTTTTAAATTCTTTATCTAAATAACTTTGAATGTTTTCCCAAATTGAGTAACCATATGGTCTATAAATAATAAACCCTTTCGCCTCTGTATAATCCATTAATTCTGCTTTAAGGCAGACATCGGTATACCATTGTGCGAAGTCTTGGTCTCGAGATGTAATACTTTGAACTAATTTATTCATCTTTTCCTCCAATAAATATTGTGTATTCACCTTCAAAGGTGATTAATCTTTCTTTATATAAATGTCCTAATGCTCGTTTAAAAGCTTTTTTAGATAATTTAAATGTTTCCATTATCGCCTCAGGACTTGACTCGTTGTTAAATGTCATTTTTCCATGATCCTCAAGATAGTCTAATATAATACCAGCATCTCCTTCAATCATGTTTTCTTTTTGTTTAATTAAAGAACCATTAATCGTATGTTCATAAACGCGAATTACTTTTACATCTACTTTTTCACCTAACCGGTATGATTTACGCATTTGAGTTTGGTGAACAAAGACTAAATGGAGGTCTTCAGTTAAAACATTGATCCCTTCATTAATAATTTGAATGACAAACCCAGATAACTTATCATTTTCATTTACTGTGTTGGTATGTGCTAAATTAATTTCATTTTTTGAAGGTCTTCTCCCGACTAAACGTCCTTTTACCTTAATGGTCAAATAGAGTTTATCACCCAATGTGGGCCAGCTTAAATAATCAGTAGGTAAATCATCTTTAGAAACTAATAAGTCTTTACTGACACCGTTGTTTACAAATACACCCAAAGATCTTTTGACGTCAACTACTTCTAAAAAAGCTGCCCTATTAACCGTAATAATTGGTTTTGATAAAGTTGCCGCTAGTCTTCCTTTAAAGTCATAGTATAAAAAGGCATCCACCATTTGGTTGTCCCTTAATTCTTCATGATTTGTTTCATTATTATGTAAAAAAACCTGTTCGTTTCCATCACTTAACATATAGCCAATGTCGGTTTTTCTATCTACTTTTAATTTGTTTATATCGCCTATAATCATAATTTATCACCATTCTCAATTATACCACATTATCTGCTTTTTCACGATAATCGATGAAAAATAATGCGGTAACTGCTAAGATTGTTACAATTATATAAAAACTAAAATATCCATTATGGTCAATATGATACCCACCCCACAAAGTTAAGAGGGCTTGATAAGCAGATTTAATCGATCCATAAATCATCATCCCTAAAGTAATATTCTTCTTAGAAACATTTTTTTGCATGTATGCTACCGCAACATAAAGTAACCCACCAATAATGAGAGACCTTAATAAACTACTGGCAATTAGAAGATAAATGTGTGTATCTAAACTAAAGATAAAATACCTTAATGCATTAAGTAAGGCAATTAACATCATAATCCATTTTAATTTAATCTTACTGCCAAATTTTGACAACAAAAGTAAAAATATCAACTCCAAGATCACAGTAAAAAACGATATCCACCCATAACCATCTGGACCAATCCCTTTTGTTTCAAAGAATAAAGGTAAAAAACTATCAGAGCCAAATATCACAGCCATACTGATCGCATAAAACCCAACAAATAATAAAAATTTCTTATTATGCACCAGTTGTTTGGGTTGTGGTTTTTCATTCAAAGTTAAATCATCCGATAAGTTAATCGGTTTAATCCATTTAGTCAGTAAAGAGACTAAAATGTACAAAGAGGCGGCTATTATAAAAGCGAGTTCATAACCTTGATATTCAATGACATAACCACTAATCAAAATCCCCACCGCAAACCCCAATGAACCATATAATCTAATCGAGGAATAGTTAACCTTATTTTGCATGCTATAAATAGTCGTATATCCATCAAATAGGGTGTAATAAGGTTGTCCTACAATCGCTAGGATTAGCGTCCCTATAACAACAAATGGTAATGCTTGAACTTGAATTAAATAGAATATTGCTGCTGCTTCAATAATACTTAAGATAATAACGAAAATTCGATTTGAATTAATATTTTTAGAAAACAAACTCCACAAGGGATTAATAAAAATCCCCACTAAGGGCAAAATCATTAATATTAAACCAATCTCAGTTTTTGTTTTCCCTATTGTGGATAAGTATAAAGCAAAAAAAGGATAAAAAAAGGCATCCCCAATATATCTAATGATATGAGCTAATTTATACTTCCTAGTTTCATTCTTCATACAGTTCTATTATACCGAAAACAAAATAAAATACTATCCAAATAAGATAAAAAACCAGCGATTTCTCGCTGGTAATATTTTTAATGTAATTTTTGGTTTACTTCATTATATCGTTCTAATAAAAGTTCAACGATTAAATCAACCAT
The DNA here is from genome assembly GCA_002410615.1 of Acholeplasmataceae bacterium UBA5409. Classification (GTDB taxonomy): domain Bacteria; phylum Bacillota_I; class Bacilli_A; order Acholeplasmatales; family UBA5453; genus UBA5409. The sequence continues at coordinate 2,905 of DHNT01000016.1, read as the reverse complement.
TTTGGTCATGCTTTTTTGAATCTTGAATTGATCTAATGCAGCAAAATAAGCTTCTTTGTCATTATCAGAAATGGAAATAGGTAGGTAATCATTTTGAATTAAGTAATAGTTCATCATCAATCTCCCTAAGCGACCATTGCCATCGATAAACGGATGAATCTTACCAATAGTTAAGTGAATGTAGGCAGCCTTTTCAATCGCGGTACCTTTGAAACTAAACTCAAGATCATTAATGAGTTTTTTCATTCTATCATATACTTTTACATAATCAGGTGGTTGATGTTGCCCTTTTAACCCGATGTTAACTTGGCGATACAATCCGCCTGGCATAATATCTTCTAATATTTGTTGGTGAACGTCTTTAATTAAATCTTCACTGACGATGGTTCCTTTTAAAGCTTCATTTCTAACATGATCATAAGCTTTAATGTGATTGAGTAACTCTTTTTGTTCAAGCTCAGAAATACGTTTTTCTGTTGAAACTTTTTGTAAGGTATAAGCCTCGGCTAAAGTAATTGAGTTTTCACCCTCAATATGAACCGCTTCATGCGCATACTTGATTTTAAAATCGTCGTCAATTTTGACAAACAATGCTTGATCAACCTCTTTTTTTAAAGATAAGAGGTGTTTTTTCTCTACTTCTAGTAATTCAACATTCATATTATCGTCTCCCTATTCTTTTAAATATTATAACAATTTTACACCGATTCTACAACCCATTTATATGTTAAAATGTGTGAATATTGAAAAAAGGACTTCGAAAAGTCCTTTTGCTTTAGTAGTTAATTATATTTTAACAACATTAGCGGCTTGTGGGCCTCTATTGCCATCTTTAACTTCAAACTTAACTAAATCGCCTTCAGCTAAATTCTTAAAGCCTTCAGCTTGAATTTCTGAAAAGTGAACGAAAATGTCTTTACCATCTGTAGTAGAGATAAAGCCAAAGCCTTTCTTTTCATCGAACCATTTTACTTTGCCTGTCATGAATTGGGTACTCCTAACCTTATTATTAAACTTAATACTTTTAAGTCCAATTAAGGATACCACCAAATAGAAATTAAAGCAAGCATAAAACTTAAAAAAGTTTTGAAAACTTAACAAATCAAAAAAAAGGACCGTTTAAAGTCCTTTTGATTGTTGAAATGCTTATAATTTAACAACGTGAGAAGCTTGTGGGCCTCTATCGCCATCGTTAACTTCAAACTCAACTAAATCGCCTTCGTTCAAATTTTTGAACCCTTCAGCTTGGATTGCAGAGAAATGTACGAAAATATCTTTACCATCATCAGTAGAGATAAAGCCATAGCCTTTTTTCTCATCAAACCATTTTACTTTGCCTGTCATGAAACGAGTACTCCTTACTTCTAAATTTAACATATAATACGCTTAAAAGTATTATAACACTAATTCATCTTTATTACAAGGCATTATCTTGTTATAGCGTAATTTCCACAATCAAAATAATTGTTTTTAAATGTTTCGTCTTGGCTATAATTGAATTTTATGGTTTTAAATTTGATAATTTATCAGCCAATGAAATCAAGGATTTCTTTGGTTAATTCATTTGGTTTATCAATCAGTGGTGAGTGACCACACTTTTCAAATCTAATATACTTAACATCTTTTAAAGCGGCATTATTTTCTAAAACCATGTATTCAGGTACGGTTATATCTAGGGTTCCCCAAAATGATAAGACAGGTTGTTTAATAAGTTTCATTAAATCTTCACCTTTTCGATAAATCGAAGGCTCTTTCCCCATATTTAGGTTAGCCAGTGCCCAATCAGCATCTATCAAACATCTTTGTTTTAGTGTTTCTTTGATGTAAACATCATTGTCTTCTTCTTGTGGTTTACCATATGTATAAATGGTCTTTTCAAAGATATAACTCATCAGTGCCGCATTTCCAGTTTTCAACACGTCTAAAACAGGTTTAACTTGAACTGGATCTTCTGCCATTTCTTCTTTAGATTTGTAAGGAACACCTATTTGAGGCGTAAGATCTGCATTTTTCTTAAAAATAGGATAGCCTTTATGGGTGGTTGAGTTAATGAGAATGAGTTTATTGACAACATTGTGTCTTGCCGCTAGTTCCATCGCAACTCCACCCCCTAAACTCCAACCTACCACATCAACTTTATCAATATTCAAGGCTTTTAAAAAAAGTCTTAAATCGGTTGCCAATGTAGCCAATGTATCAAATCTATTTTCGTAACTAGAATCACCATAACCTCTTAAATCAGGGGCAATAACTCGAATGGTTCTAGGCAATCTATCAAAAAGTGGTTTGTAATATAAACTACCTGAAAAATTACCGTGAATTAATAATAATACCTGATTTCCAGACCCCTGCTCTAAATAAGCATAGGTTTCACCGTTGCCTATTTTAATTGTTTTCTTTTTCATTGTTACACTCCTATATATTAAATGCAGTCTCTTTTACATTAATAAAACCTAGACATAAACTCGCAAAGATAAGCGGCCTTTCATACATACTGGCATGACCCGCATGCGGGATTTTTACCCAATGACTGTTTTTAATCTTCTTAAAAAGTAATTCTTGATCTCTTAAAGGGGTCAAGTAATCTTCTTCAGATGAAACAATCAAAGTGTGTGCTTCTACTTTATCTAGTTCATTTAATACATTATACGATTCGCTTGAATTAGTCAACCGCTCCATTTGATCAATGAATGGTTTGTTGCTAAACAAAGGTATCAATATTTTTTTTCGGTTATCAAACCAGGTTTTATTTTTTTCATAAAAATAGGGTGAATAAATAATCGGTATTGTCGTGTAATAGTAAGCTTCACCATCTAAATGGTTTCCCGCTTTAATCCAACTTCTGCCGATATCTCTTAACCACGGAGTTGTGTAAGCAGCTGTAGTGAACTACCCACCACTTAAT